>CAMTMP010000011.1 GCA_947073545.1 uncultured bacterium | reverse complement strand
AATCATCCGCAATAAGAACGGATGGATTTATCATTCAGTCAGCATAACAGCTCTTGGGTTTTCAGACAGTCTCCCCCCAAATCAAAAGAAGAAAGGCAGAAATGCCCGTTTTATCAGCATTTCCGCCTCTCAAAAATCACCGTGCGCTAGAGGATTCGAACCCCCGACCTTTTGGTCCGTAGCCAAACGCTCTATCCAGCTGAGCTAAGCGCACCTGTTTTCTGCCGCCGTCCCTGCCATATCGGCAGAACACTTTGACAACATATGAATTATATATATTTTTCAGGAAAATGTCAAGAGGCTTGTTCCATTTTTTCATTAAAATCCGCCCAATTTTCATTTTCGCTAGTTGCCGCACACAAATTCGTATTTACAAAAGAGCCACCACCTTAAGGCAGTGACTCTTTTGTCTATTCTGTACGAACCTGTTCCGGTTCGTCCGCCTCTTAATATTTGTCGTCGTAATCGCCGTCAAGGGAAATCGTCGGCTCACTGCTGTATGCCGGCGTATTGTCTACGAAACCGCCGCCGCCCATTCTATCGGATGCGAGCTGGTATCTCGACATAAGGTTCTTGAGGGTAACTGCCTGGTTGGAAAGTTCCTCGCTGGCCGCTGCACACTCCTGACTGGTAGCTGCATTGGTCTGTACCACGGTAGATACCTGAGAGATCGCCTGATCGATCTGAGAGATCGCTGTTGCCTGATCATTCGAGGAAATCGTAATGTTACTAATCAGACCAACAATCTCATCTATGGAAGTTACAATCTCATCCAGAGATTTCGCGGTATCCTGTGCGATCTTTGTACCGTTACCAACTTTATGTATGGTATCGTCAATCATTTCTGCCGTCTCGCTTGCAGCGGATGCACTCTTCGCTGCCAGATTTCTCACTTCCTCAGCCACTACTGCAAAACCTTTACCGTGTACGCCCGCTCTTGCTGCCTCAACTGCCGCATTCAGCGCCAGAATATTGGTCTGGAATGCAATATCGTCGATTGTCTTGATAATCTTGGATATCGTCTCTGAGGATGCGTTGATATCATCCATAGCCTGAATCATGGACTTCATTTGGTCATTACCGGATGTTGCCATACCCTTAATGTTCTGTACAAGTACGTTCGCTTCACCTGCCTGTGTCGCATTGGCCTTCGTACGCTGCGTCACCTCATCCATGGACGCCGTTACCTGTTCAATAGCGCTGGCCTGCTCGGTAGAACCCTGTGCCAAAGCCTGGCTGGCATTTGCCACCTGCTCGGAACCTACCGTAATCTGAGCGCTTGCCTGCTTCACGTTGCTCAGGGTCATATTGTTCTCGGAAAGCAGTCTGACAATCGCCTTGCCCAGCACATCCCTGTCGCTGCGGGGATTTGCTTCCATAGTCAGATCGCCCTTGGAAATAGCCTCGGTAATATCGGTCTGCACCCGGATCGCCTCAGACATCTGCGCAAACTCGTCAAGCAGTTCACCCAGATCATCATTGTACACCTTCTTACAATCCACATCAATGTCACCCATGGTCATCTTCTTAGCCGCCTCGGACAGCTTCGCCATAGGAAGTGTGATCGCCTTGATCAGAAGTGCACAGTACCCGATAGTAATAAGAATAGCGACTACCATTACCACCACCTGCAGGACTGTCAGAGCCATCAACTGTGTGTTCAGCTCCAGATCCTTCTCATCAGATGTGGTCTCCATCATCTCGATCAATACTCGCAGATTGTCTTCCACCTCATCAGCGACAAACTTACTGTTGGTCACAAGTTCATTGATCGCTTCCTCTGTCTTACCTTCCTTGACAAGGTTGATATCCTCATCAGAGGACGCATACCAACTGTCAATTTTATCTCTCACCAAACGGTACTGATCCTGAATCTCCGGGGTCAGATTGTCCATGGTTTCCTCAAAGAGGGCGAAATAGCTGGCAGCATCCGCTTTATAGCTGTCAATCATCTCTTCCTGTTTCGCTATCGCTTCCATATCTTGATTATAGTAAAACAGAATATTCCGAATACGCACTTTAATGTTACAGAAATTTGCAAATCCCTGTGTCACATAATATTGTGGCATAGCATAGTTGTCATACTGGCTCTTACGCGCCGTGTTTACCATATTAGAGGACCATAATCCCACCGCCGAAACAAGGATCAGCATAATCAGCATCAGGGCGCTGAATAAAGTAATCTTTTTCTTGACTGACATGTCAACAATTGAAAATCTCTTCTTCATGGTAGTTTCTCCTTTTTATGATTGTTCTTCCTTGCGAACCTCTTCCATCGCTGTCACGATATCGTCCTGCCTAATCAGTTTCTCAGGATCAAGAAGAAGCGTCACCGTATCTCCCGTTCTGGCCAGACCGAAAACATACTTATTATGCTCATGTTCTTTCCTTCCCAGTGACGGCGGTGGTGCGATATTGTCCTCTGCAATGGTATCAACATCCGCTAATCTCTCCACGATCAGACCGATCATGGTAGATTTTACATCGATGACGATAATACACGTTCTGTCCGTGTATTCGCATGGTTCCATTTTAAACCTGACACGAACATCAATCACAGGAATAATCTTGCCTCGGAGATTGATCAACCCCTTAATGTAATCGTCTACCTCAGGGATTGCCGCAATCGGCTGCATCGCAATGATCTCATTCACATAGCTGATGCTGATGCCAAACAATTCTTTTCCAATCTGGAATGTCATATACATTCCTTTCTGGGAATCATCCTCCAACAGCTCTTCCATATCATCCGTTTCTACTTTTTTCAATAAATCTTCCGCCATGTACTATCTCCTTTCTCCGTCATGCATCAGCAATCCGGCAATATCCAGGATCAGTGCAATGCTTCCGTCGCCAAGCTGCGTACAGCCCGAAAGGCCTTTCACTTTTCTGACATAGGAAGGAATCGGCTTAACCACGATTTCCTGTTCCTGCAGCAATTTGTCAATCAGCACACATACCTGACTGCCTTCATGTTCTAGTACAACGATGATTCCCTCTTCAATCTTATCGTTTGAATCGGGCAGATCATACCTTTCATTCAGGCGGATAAAGGGATAACACTCCCCTCTCAGCACAATGTATTCCTCGCCGCTCGGCTCGCTGATGAGAGAATCTTCTCCCACTCTCACAAATTCCTTGATCGACGCCGTTTCAATCACAAACGGAGAATTACCTACCTGTACCACAATACCGTTGATAATCGCAAGCGTAAGCGGTATGACCAGCGTCATTTCCGACCCTTCAAACTCTACACTGG
The DNA here is from genome assembly GCA_947073545.1 of uncultured bacterium. Classification (GTDB taxonomy): domain Bacteria; phylum Bacillota; class Clostridia; order Lachnospirales; family Lachnospiraceae; genus UBA3282. The sequence continues at coordinate 108,208 of CAMTMP010000011.1, read as the reverse complement.
AAATATCAAGCCTTCCGCTGATGGACTGAATGTTCTTCACCACCACATCCATACCCACGCCTCTGCCGGAATACTCGGTTACCTCCTCTTTGGTGGAGAAGCCCGGCAGCGTAATAAACCGGAAAATCTCCTTATCCGTAAACTCGCTCATCGGCTTATTCTCAATAAGACCTTTGTCAAGCGCCTTCTGGTACAGCTTTTCTTTATTCAGACCCTTGCCGTCGTCCTTAACACTGATATAAACCTTACCGCCCTCGTTCTTTGCCTCCAGTGTGATCTTTCCTTTTGAGGATTTGCCCACTGCCGTTCTGTCAGCCGGATCTTCCTCGATGCCGTGATCCACGGAATTTCTCACAAGGTGCATCAGCGGGTCGGTAATGTGCTCGATGATGTTCTTATCCACTTCCGTGTTCTCACCGACCACTTCAAGCTCGATATCCTTACCCAGCTTTCTGGACACGTCGAATACGATTCTTCGCATCTTCTGGAATGTATTGGTAAGAGGCATCATGCGCATCGACATAATGACTTCCTGCAGCTCCGTCGTAATCTTAGAAAGCTGTCCGGATGCCTTCTGGAAATTGGAAAGCTCCAGCCCCGGCACTTTCAGATCCGGGTTCTGCAAAACCACCGCCTCCGCGATAACAAGCTCGCCGATCAGATCCATCAGCGCATCCATCTTCTCCACATTCACGCTGATAATGCTCTGCTGCTTGGGCTGGTTCTTCGCCAGCGTCTTGCCCTTGCCGGCTTCCTTGGTCTTGACCACATAATCGCCGGGTTTCGGCCCTTCCTTTTTCGCCTCTTTATTCCCTTTATTCCCATCGTCCTTTGCGGCCGCAGGCGCAGCGGCCACAGGCTCGGCTTCCTCTCTGCCAAACTCGCCAAGCGCTCTGCCATACTCCTCTTTGGAAAGCTCGTCAAAATTGATCTCCTCCGCCTCGGAGCTGTCAATCAACGCGATCACATCTTCCTTAGAGCTTTTCGTCTGCAGCAGCATATGAAATCCTTCTGCTACAATCACGTCGGCACTGGCCTCATTTGAGAGTATGTCGTCCGGCGTATAGAGCAAATCCTCCGCCACCTCTTTCAGCGCATAGGTGGCCGAATAGGCCCGCAGATTACTCATTTGCGTATCGCTTCGGTAATGAATCGAAATCCGATAAAAATGACTGTCGTCACCCGCCACCGGCGTGATGTAGAACTGTGTCGGTTCTACATGCTTATTCGCCTGCGGCATCTGAATGCCCTGTTTCTTGATCTCGCCCTTTAATCGGCCGAGAAACTCATCCAGATCTTCCACAAGCTCTTTCTCTTCACCGTCCGGTGTATCGCCGTTCTTCAGCTTATCGAGCTCGCCCGTCACAAAGTCCGACACTGCAAGCACCTTCTCCACCAGTTCCATATGCGGCACATCGTCCGGATGGGATTCTCTCAGGTAGTAAAACACGTCCTCCAGTTTATGTGTCACTTTCGTAATGTTTTCATACATCAGAACACCCGAGGAACCTTTAATGGTGTGCATGACGCGGAAAATCTCATTGATATCGGCATCATCGAAGCAATCAGCATCCTGTTTTTCCAATATTATGCCTTCCAGTTTCTCCAAAAGCTGTCCGCTCTCATACAAGAACATGTCAAGCATACTTTCTGTGTTGAATTCTTCTGCCATATTTCCTCCTCATCTTAAGGATATCCCAGATTTTCTAAATCAGCCCAAGCTTTGTCAATACCTTTTCAAACTTCTCCACATCTATCGGTTTCCCGGCATAGGCTTCACATCCAAGTTCGAACGCCATCTTAACATTGCGCTCGTCATTCAGCGCTGTCGTCATAATGACTTTCACGCGTTTGCTCTTGGGAATGCCTTTCTGCGCCTCGATATCGCGGATTGCCTTCAGCACCTGATAACCGTCCATAACCGGCATCATCACATCCAGACACGCCAGATCATAAGGCTCACCGTCTTCCAAGGCCATCATAAACGCGTCCACAGCCTCTTCGCCATCCACCATCACGTCGCATTCTCCATAACGTGAGAGCTGCTTATCCATAAACTTACGGCTGGCGAAATCATCCTCTGCCAACAAAATCTTCATATCCATTCAGCTCCTTTCTTCAAAGTAGTATCTATTTGCTCAACAGGCTGTAAATCTTCCCTGCAATTGCCGTAATCGGGGCCTGCTGCTGCACCGCACCGATATCGAAAGCAACTTTTGGCATACCGTAAACGACACAGGTCGCCTCGTCCTGCCCGACGGTCAGCGCCCCTGCCTTGCGCATCTCCAAAAGCCCTTTTGCGCCGTCGGCTCCCATTCCCGTCAAAATCGCGCCCACTGCCTTACTTCCGGCAGTCTTCGCCACGGAGCTGAACAGTACGTCTACGGAGGGGCAATGCCCGCTCACCTTCTCCGTACCCCTGCACTCCACCTGATAACTGTCGCCCACCTTAACAAGCCGCATCTGCCTGTCGCCCGGCGCAATCAGCACCTGTCCCTGCATCACGCGGTCACCCGTCTGGGCTTCCTTCACGGCCACCTCGCACTGGTTATTCAGGCGGTCCGCATACATCTGTGTAAACCCGGGCGGCATATGCTGTACAATGACAACGCCCGGAATATCTCTCTTAAATCTTTTCACCACTTCAAAAATCGCTTCGGTTCCTCCCGTGGAGGCGCCGATCGCAACGATGCGGTCCTTTCCGCCAGCCGGAGTGATATGGCTCATGACGGTCGTATGATCCACACGCTTCAGCTTTCCGACTTTCGCGGTAGAGGCGATTTTGACCTTTGCCGCCAACTCCTGGCGCATAAAGTCATTTAACTGTTCCCGCGTCAGATTGGCCGGTTTATTGACGAAGTCTACCGCCCCAGCCTCAAGCGCATCGAATACTTTATTGTTTAACGAACTGATCATAACTACCGGCAGCGGATATTGCGGCATCAGTCTCTTTAAAAACTCTATGCCGTTCATTTTCGGCATCTCCACATCCAGCGTCATGACATCCGGCTTATACTTGAGAATCGCGTCTCTCGCCGCGTAAACATCCTCCACGTCAGCCACAACCTCGATGTTGGGATCTGCGTTCAATCCCTGCACAAGCAGTTTGCGGAACATCAGCGAATCATCCACAACCAACACTCTAATCGGTCTCATGTCCTGCACTCCTACTTTCTGTAAATTGATGGTTGAACATAATTAAATTTTACCATTTGACGATCCAATCTCTCCGTTAACCCGATAAAGAGATAACCGCCCGGCTCCATGTGATCATAAATCCGGTTGATAAGCGGATATTTAATATCATCCTGAAAATAAATCATCACGTTCCGCAAAAATACAATATGAAATTTCTTCTTAAATGTGATGGGGTCCATCAGGTTAAACTGTCGGAAAATCACTTCTTTTTTCAGCTCATCTTTCACCTGGAACTCTTCCTGACTGATCTGCTTAAAGTAATGTCTCTTCCAGTTTACGGGCAAGGGATCGATATCTTCCTTCAAATAAACGCCCTTGGAGGCATGCGACAAAACTTTCATGGAAATATCTGTCGCCAGAAGTCTGGTATCCCATCCCGAGTGATTGATGCCAAAGAAATCATTGATAATCATGGCCAGCGTATAGGGTTCTTCTCCCGTGGAAGAAGCGCCGCACCAGACCCGCAGATCCTTCGTCCCCATCGTTTTGGATTTTGCCCATGGCAGCGCCACATCTTTCATAAAATCAAAATGTTCGCTTTCCCGCATAAAATATGTATGGTTTGTGGTGAGAATATTCACCAGATCCGTGGCTTCACTGCCCTTCGGATTGTGTTCCACCTTCGCCATAAGCTCGTTGTAATTCGCGTAGCCGTTGCGCGCCAGATAATTCTCCAGCCGCCCGCCCACCAGCACCCTCTTCTGACTCAGATCGATGCCGTAGTGCTGTTTCACATAAGTGACTATCCTTTGGAACTCGCCGTCGGTAATCATTTCTTTTACCTCCCCAAATTACCATCTTTAATTAAAGCATACAATTACATAAAAGTCAATTTGTTCTCATCCGGTTCCAAAGCTTGTCAAAGACTTGTATAACATCGGGATCATAATATGTGCCGCCCCTTTCGCTGATCCTCTTTTGTCCTTCTTCCGCGGAACACGCGGCCTCTCCATATCCGGGCGCCGTCATTTCGTCAAAGTCGTTGGCCACAGCCACAATCCGCGCTTCCAGCGGTATCTCACTGCCGGACAGCGCCGGATATCCCGAGCCGTCCCAGTGGGCATGATGGCATCCGGCGATCTGCCTCGTCATTTCCAGCGCGCCGCTGCTCTCCTGATCCACCGCAAATTCGCTGATTACTTCCTTGCCGGATTCCGAACATTTCTTTATATATTCCAAATTCTGTCTGTCCGGTCCGCCGTCGTCCGCGATCTCTTCCCCCGACATCAGAAACCTTCCTACGTCGTGAAGTCTGGCCGCGATACCGATATTATCCACAAACTCGTCCGTCACGATATCCTCATACACCGGGGAAAACTGCAGCCCTTGTGCAAGAAGTTTGCAGTTATATCCCACATTGCTCCGGTGCGTTCCTTTATCGTCATCCTTCTTTCGCATAATCCGCGCAAGCGCCCGCAGCACATTGGCATGTTCTCTCTCGAGCTGGTTCTTCTGATCCTCCACAAGGCGGTGCATCATACGGTTATAATCCGCCATCTCCTGCTGCATTCGGTAGCTGCTTAAGTGGTTGTTCACCCGCATCAAAACCTCGATATTGTCAAAGGGCTTCGGTATAAAGTCCACGGCGCCGGCCAAAAACGCCTCCTCTTTCTCCTTGCTGGTATTTAATACGGTGATAAAGATAAAAGGAATGTCTCTGGTGGCCTGATCGCTCTTTAACATCCGGCAGAACTCCAGCCCGTCTATCTCCGGCATAGACAAATCCGACAGAATGAGATCCGGCCTGGTCCGCTTCATCAGCTCAAGCGCTTCCCGCACGCTCAACGCGGTCAACGCCTCATACCCCTCATGCGTGAGAATATTTTCCAGTATGGTCACATTCACACTGATATCATCCACAATCAGAATGGCAGGTGCGTTTTTCTTAACATGTTCCGTCTCCATCGCCTTCCTCCTTTATTCTGAGTTCCACAGATCTCCGATCCGCTCCGTGATCGCATCCTTCAATCTGCCGTACATATCCATGCTCTTGTCGTAATTGGCTTTTCTGATCGCCATCTCCATGCGCAGCTCCTGCCGCTTCAGATCTTCGTCTCCCGACGACTCGAGCAGCGCCTTAAGCGTAGAAGCCAAAAGCTCCGCCTTATCCCACGCGCCCATTTCAATGGAAAGCACCAGCTTATCCATGCGCTTCTTTAATTCTTCCCTGTTTTCCGTCTCTCCGAACTGCATGAGACGGTCGACGTTCTGCCCGTCTCCCTCTTTCATATATTCAGACCAGTTTACATAGACCTGGCTCTGCTTGTCGTCGAGCATCTGCTCGCTCTTAAGCTTGACAGAAAAAGAAAAGGTACTGCCCTTCCCCTTTTCGCTCTCCACATGAATGTCACCATGCATCAGCTCCACAAGCTGCTTCGTGATGGCAAGTCCCAATCCCGTTCCGCCGAAGCGTCTTGTGATCGAGGCATCCACCTGGCTGAAGCTCTGGAACAGGCGGTCCTGCTCCTTCTGGGAAATGCCGATGCCGCTGTCCCTCACCATAAAGAACAGCTCTACCTCATCATTGACCCGCCTAGTCATTCCGACAACCAGATTCACATATCCCACCATGGTAAACTTGATGGCGTTGGACAACAGATTATTCAAAATCTGAACGAGACGAAGCTCGTCGCCGATCAGCTTTTGCGGAATTTTTTCGTCGACATCCACGCTCATGTGCAGTTCCTTTTTATTCACTACCGCACTGTGGGTTGCGACTACCTTATCTATCATATCCTGAAAGTCGAAGGGCTTTTCGTCTATCACAAACTTTCCGGATTCCAGTTTCGCAAAGTCAAGAATATCATTGATGATCGTCAGCATATTGTCGCAGCAGCTAAGGACAATATCAAGCGTCTTTTTCTGCCCGGGATCTACAACCTCCTCCACAAGCTCAAGCACATGCCCTTTAATGCCGTTCACCGGTGTGCGCAGCTCATGAGTGACGTTCGCCGTAAATTCATTTCTGGCCCGGTTATTTTCGCTCTCCTTCTCCTTCAGCTCACGAATACGCATATTCATATTTTTCTGCGCAGAAATATCCTCCGCAAGAAGCAGATAGGCATCCATCCCATCTTCCGGAAAAATACGGACGTTGACGGAGAAACAGGAGTTGTTGCTTCTGTACATCGTCATTTCCTTAACGCCCTTCATGCTCGTCTTTACAAAGGTGATAAACCCGTCCGGCGAGTTGGGAAAATCCTGCCGGAATATCTGGGACATACTGCATCTGGTCAGTTTATCCCTGTCATATTCCAGTCTGGCCGCCGCCGTCTGATTGCCGTAAAGTATGCTGCCTTCCTCATTGAAAAGCAGAACCAGCTCCATCGTCTCATCCGCAATCCGGGAATTTAACCATTCAAATTCCATGTCAACCTCCTACGGAGTCGGAATATTCTCTTTGATAACGTCAATAAACTTCTCGTATATCGTTTTGATATCCTGCCACAGCTCGTTCGCGCGGGCTGTATCCACGTCCTCGGCCGCTTTATTTCTAAGCTCCTCCACCAGCGTGGAAACTTTCTCATAAATCGGAGTCAGTCCCAGATTGCCCACTACGCCCTTCAAAGCATGCGCGCATTTATACGCCTCCTCAAAAGCGCCGGCCTCCAGATTCGTGCCCAGATTCGCGTAATTCGGGTCATTGGGAAATTTCCCAAGAAACTTCTGGTAAATCGCGTCATTGTTCATAAAACGCTTCAGGGTAGTCTCCACATCTGCACCACATTCCTCTAACTGTTGTCTGAATTTGTCGTCCATAGCACATTTTCCTTTCCGTTATCATGATTAAGATATATTTCCTATAAAGTAAATAAGAAGACTGCAAAACATGATTATATTGTTTTACAGTCTTCGCCGCCTAATCTGTCTTAAGTAGTAAAATTAAACATATTGATCACTTCAACAAGGTTGAAGAAATCTTCCTTAGCAAGCTTAAAGCACTCTAATACATCCTCCGAAAACTGTCCGCATTCCCCATTTAAGATCATCTGATATGCCTCATCATTGCTGTATGCACTTTTATATACCCTTTCGCTGACGAGCGCCTCGTATACATCGGCGATGGATACGATCTGCGCACTGATCGGAATCTCGTCCCCTGCCAGATGATCCGGATATCCTCTGCCGTCGGCCCTCTCATGGTGATGGCGGCAGATCTCATAGCAGTACTGGTAAAACTCGTCCGGATACTGCGGTTTAAAGGAGTCCAGAATCTCACAGCCGATGGTGGTGTGAGTCTTCATCACCTCAAACTCCTCTGTTGTCAATTTGCCCGGTTTCAGCAAAATAGCGTCCGGTATACCGATCTTGCCTACGTCATGAAGCGCGGAAGCGCGCGCAATCTGATCAATCTGCAACGGCGTAAGCCCGTATTTCGGGAAATATTTTGCAAGATACTTCAGGAGGATTCTCGTCAGATATTTAATCCGCTTGACATGATCTCCTGTCTCAATACTTCTGAACTCGACCACAGAACCGAGAGCGTCGATCATGAACTCGTTGTTTTCACGGATCGCCTTCTCCTGCTCGCGGATCGTCTCTTCCCGCTCTTTCAGTTTAATTTCGAGATTTTTCTTGTTCTGGTAAAGCTCAATGATATTGTTCGCACGCCTCTTGATGATCGCCGACTCAAAGGGCTTGTGCATCACGTCCGCGATGCCGTACTCGTATGCCTTCTCCTCGCTCTCCTGGGGAGTCATGCTGGTAATCAGGATGACCGGAATTTTCTCTAGAAGGGCTTTCTCCTTCATATAATCGAGCACACCGAAGCCGTCCATGACAGGCATAATGACATCGAGCAGAATCAATGCGATATCGTTGTTTTTCTCTACCGCCTCGATCGCTTCCATTCCATTGGCTGCCTCCACAATATCGTAGTCCGCATCGAACATCAGACTGAGTATTGTTCTGTTCACTTCCTCGTCGTCCACGATCAATATTTGCTCTCTGGTTGCGTTTTCGCTCATATTCTCCGATCAACCCGCCTGCTGACGGCGGATCTTCTCCCTCCTTTTTCCCTGATTTTCTATGTAATATATGACATCAACGTAACAATACACAAATTATACATATTTTTGCGCGGAATGTCAACGGGAGTTTCGCTTCGTCCAGCCAAACTCCCGAATTAAAAATATGGTAAATTTTTATGAGCGGATTTACCCCTTAATGCCCGTCGACGCAATTCCTTCCACATAATATTTCTGTAAGAACACAAACATAAGAAGCATCGGAATCGCCGAAATGGTCAGAGACGCCATAATCGGACCGTAGTTGATCGGCTTAGAGCCGAAAAAGGTCTGTATCGCAAGCTGTACCGTTCTCTTCTCCTCCCCGGTAACGACAAGCAGGGGCCACATGAAATCATTCCAGTGCGCCACGAAATCCAAAATCAGGATGGTCGCGTACACAGTTCCCGAAATCGGCACGACTACCCGGAAAAAGGTTTTGACCGGCCCGCACCCGTCGATCTTTGCCGCCTCCAGCAAGTCATTGGGAATATCCAGAAAGAACTGTCTGAACATGTAAATACTGAAACATTTTGCCACGAAGGGGACAATCAGGGACGCCCAGGTGTTGATCCACCCCAGATCCGCCATCTCCCGGTACATGGGCAGCATGATCGCTTCCGCCGGAAATACCATCAGACTGATCACCAGCGTGAGCAGCGCATTTTTCCCTTTAAACTCAAACTTTGCCAGCGCATAGCCGCACAGGGAATTGACAAACAGATCCAAAACAATGATAACCATCACATAAAACAAGCTGTTAAAGATAAATTTCCACATATTGATCCGGCTGAACACTTCCTGATAATTAGCAAACGAAGCGGCTTTCGGGATAAACGTCGAAATCGAATTAAGCCCTTTGAAAATTTCCGCCTCCGGCTTCAGCGACGCCGAGATCATCCATATTAGCGGCGAGACAAATATCAGCGCAATAATGGTATTTCCGATATAAAAGGCAAGACTGCCCATCTGCTTTCTTTGTTTCTGTGTCATAATGACGCTCCTTTCCTTCCTCTCACAGGGCTGCACGCCCATATCCATGGGGAGAATGCCCGTATTTTGGGCATTCTCCTGTGTGAGACTTAGTACTTCTTCGCGAAGCAGCTTTTGCTGCGAGTGATTAGAAGTACTTCTCACACTACGCCTTGATAATCTTTTTCATCCCGATTGACAGGGAAATGACTATGACGAAGAATACCGCTGCCACCGCGCAGGCATAACCGAAGTTCCGCTTCTGGAAGCCCTGCTCATACACATAGTACACAAGCGTTCTGGTAGCGTTCTGGGGGCCGCCTTTGGTCATGACATAGGGCTGCGTAAAGAGTTTCATCGCCTGAATCACCGTAATCATAATGACATAGGAAATCACGTTCTTAAGCCCCGGCAGCGTCACGTAGAGGAAGCTTTTGATTTTTCCTGCGCCGTCGATGGAGGCCGCCTCGTACTGATCCTTCGGAATGCCCTGCAGTCCCGCGAGGAATATCATCATCTGGTATCCCGCGCCCTGCCACGCCGACATGAAGGTGATGGAGTTCATCGCCGTCTTCGGATCGTTCAGGAACCCGCACGGCTCCATTCCCAGATTTACCAGCAGTGCGTTCAGCAGGCCGCTGCTTGGATTGGAGTTGTACAGAACCGTCCAGAGGATTGCCACCACAACCATGGAGGTGACCTGCGGGCTGAAATAGGCGGCCCGGAAGATGGAAACGCCTTTTCGCCTCGAGGAGATCAAAAGCGCCAGAGCCAGTGCAAGAGCCGTCTGAAAGGGCACAACCAATACCGTGAAATGCAGCGTATTCTTCACCGCAATCCAGAAATCTTTATCCTGAAACAACTCGATGAAATTATTCAGTCCGCAGAATTTGATCCTGTCGGGACGCATAATGTTATAGTCCGTAAAAGCATATCTGACAGTCTGCAGCGCCGGGTAGAGCAGAAACGCCGCCAGCAGAACGACCGCAGGAATGATAAAGAGATATGCCGCTTTTCTCTCACTTTTTTTATCAACCGATACTTGCATGATAACCCTCCTTGTTTTCCTTCCGCGCCCTTACTCCTGCGCATAATATTTGTTGTAATCCTTATCCGTGGCTGCCGCCGCCGCATCCAGCGCTTCCTTTGCGTCGACGCCTGTAAAGATATTTAACATTGCCTCCGAAAACTCCGCCGACAGCACGCTATAGGAAGGCGTTCTCGGTCTCGGGTGCCCGGTCTCCATGAGCTGTTCTTTGATCAGGGAGCGCGGGTACTCATTGTACTCCGTCAGCACGTCATAGCTTGAGATGCGTGTGGGCGGTTTCGAGATCGCCTTCGCATATGTGGTCACATTCTCCTCGGAAAAGAGAAACCGCAGCACCTCTCTGGCTGCCTCCATATCCTGCGTGTTTTTCGTCACGGAGGCCACCCAGTCCCCTGTGGGGGAAGAAGGAATCCCGTTATCCGCCACCGGGAAATATGTGATGCCCCAGTTTAAATCGGGATAATCGTTCTCAAGCGTCGCCACCTCCCATGAGCCGCCCAGCATTGTGGCCGCCCTCTCATTGTGAAACTCCTTCTGGATCGGGTCGATATTGGCGTAGCCGCCCTGAATCAGACTGTTCAAAAACTCCGCCGCCTCTATGCCCTCCGGGCTGTTGATATACCCTTCGGCCTGACTGCCGTCCGCGCTCACCAGATCGGTGCCGTTAGATATCCAGAACTGCTCCAGAACATAGGGCAGTCCCTCTCCCTTGTCCATAATGATGTTCGTGCCGACCACGCCGTCCTTCGTCAGCTTTTTCGCCGCCTCATAAAACTCTGTCCAAGTCCATGCCTCCTCCTTCGACTGCGGTATGCGTATACCGGCTTCCGCCAGCATATCCGCATTATAGAACAGGGCTACCGAGCTTTCCGTCGCTCCCACCGCATAAATTTTCCCGTCATATGTATTCTGTTGTTTGGAGGAATCCAGAAAATCTTCCCATTCCGCCTCCGTAAAAAGATCGTCCAGCGGCAGGGTAATCTCATTCGCCGCATAGACAGACACTGTGGGGCCGTCCACGAAGAGAATGTCCGGCAGGTCGTTGGAGGTGATCGCCGCATTGATCTTATCCTCGTAGGCGTAGGAATCCGCCCGCACAATGGCCTCTCTGCGCAGATGAATCTTACCCTTATGCGCCTGATTGAACGCTTCTATTTTTTCCACCCACCACTCTTCGATGGCAGGCTCATCCGTGGGGCTCCATACCGTGATAACCGACTCTCCCGCCTCATTAACCCTCTCCTTCGTCTGCCCGCACCCCGCACACATGCAGACGACCGTCATGGCCGCAAGCACAAACCCTGTCACTCTTTTCCTCATTTTGACCGCTCCTTTCTTCTCTGTCTCACACCGCTTTTCTATATCCAGATGGACTTCATGCCGACCACTTCCGCCCGCACAACGTTTTCCGGCGTTTCGGCCGCAAGCGCAAAACACCCCTCCGCGGAACTGCTATAAAACACCTTCGTTCCCACAGCCTCTCCTCCGTTTACATAGACTTCCGCCACCCGTCTGTCCACATAAATTTCCAAGTCTCTGACTTGTGAAACATCCGCTTTAAAACGGATGCCCTCGCTTTTGACTCCTTTGGTCACAATACGCAGCCCCTCTTCATCGTTTACGAGAGAAATGGACTTTTCCCCGTCCGCTCCGAGCAGGATGGAAAAGAACGTGTTCTGAGAAAACCCGATTCTGGCCCTGTACGCGTTGCCTTCGATTCCGGAAAGGCTGATGTTCTCTCCTTTTCCCTCATAGAGCATCTTCCCCTTAAGCATCCGGATTTCCCGCACCGGCATCATATACAGCTTTCCGTCCCTGACATGAAGTTCTCTCGGTATGGTCATGCTGCCGTATGCCCCATTCTCACAAGGCACGTGTTCCTCATAAAAATCGGAAATCCAGCCAATGCTGATCCGCCTGCCCTGATGCGCAAAACTCTGCATCGCATAACAGTTGCTTCCAAAGTCAAACCAGCCGTCGTTTTCCACCGCAAATTCCCCGTCCTGAAAGGTTCCTATGTAATATCTGCACATCTGGTATCTGCCACATGCATCGCGGTGCTCCATCCATGCGCCTACAGCCACATATTTTCCGTCCAGTTCCATAAAGTCAGGACACTCAAAGCAGCGGATCTTCTCCCGTTCCTCCACAAGCAGCGGATGCGCGTACTTCCACTTTTCTCCGTCCGCGGACTCATACAAAAGGATTGCGCCCTGCCCTGCCATGGCGCTTCCAAGCACCATATACCAGCGGTCTTTGACCCGCAGCACTTTGGGGTCTCTGAAATCGAAGGATGCCCCTTCCGGCGGCCGTCCGATCACGCACGTTTCCTCGGAAAAGCGGATCATATCACGGCTTCGCATCATCCACTGCCGTTCCACGGTATCCTCACCGTCCTCCATGGGACCCTTGTGTCTGGTCAGGTAGAAGGCTGCCTCCTCATCGGAGGCGACCGCACATCCGGAAAAGGCGCCGCCCTTTACTTTCCCCTGATTTTCCAAAATTTCTTCCTGCGGGGCTAGCGCGATGGGGAGGTGCGTCCAGTGCACCAGATCCCGGCTGACCGTGTGGCCCCAGTACATGTCGGACCACTGCTGGCCGTGGGGGTTACACTGGTAGAACATATGGTAATATCCCCGGAACCAACAAAGGCCGTTTGGATCGTTGATCCAGTTTTTCCACGGAGAAAAGTGATAGGTTTCACGGGTCGGCCCGTCATACCATGCCGCCTGATCGGCTGCGTAGAAGCTGCCGTCCGCCTGATCCTTCTCCAGGAAGCGCACCCCCGTCTCCAGTAGGTCCTCACTGCCGCTTAAGTAGCTAAGCGACACCTCGCAGTCCTCGCTGCAGATTTCATAATCCGTATTTTCCTGCAATGGAATTTTCAGCCATGCATAGTAATTTTTGCCCGCCGGTTTTTCCGTGATCGTCCGGGATCCGTCTGCATTCCCGGACAGAACACGGACTCTGCCTCCGTCAGCCGTCTGCCTCGCAAATATCTCCAGACAGGTATATTTCGTAGAATTTACTTTTTTCATTTCTCCTCCTTTCCGATCCGTCCCTTAAGATTGGCACCTTTTTCCGTTCTCCCATTTTATAGAACCGTTTCCATGCGTTCTATCCCGTTATTATATAGTATTTTTTTCATTTTTATCTATTATATTTCTTCCTCTTGGTGGAACCCGTTCCATATTTATGATTATATTTCTCCTGCATCCTTTTGTCAATCATTATACTTCATTTTTTACCCTATACACAAAAAAGCAGGGGATGTTTTTGTACACACTGCACAATCCCTGCTTTCCTATCTTAATTGACACACGATTCCGGCGGTTCCTCCCCCATGTTACATCCAAACGGCACCGTCAGTCCGCACACTTTGTCGTTCCCCCGCGGCAGATCTCCACATTCAGAATTTGTCTGTGAAGAATGTCCCGTCTCTGTTCAATCTGGTCGAGCAGCGTGCCCACAGACACTTCCGCCAACAGCGGCGTGTTCTGCCGGATCGCAGTGATCTGCGGATATACCATCTGCGTCACGCTTGTGGCGTCGAATCCGATCAGACTGATATCTTCGGGAATACAAATCCCCCTTTTTCTGACTATATTCAAACAGGCGGCAACGCCCAAATCCCCGGAAAATATTCCGTCAACATCCGGGTATTCATCCATCAGTCTGCCGGCCGCTTCACAAAAAGCCTCCCAGCCAAAGACATTCCAGTCCATAGACACTGTCCTTACTTTCACCCCATGTTCCTCCAGCGTCCTCTGAAATGCCGTATGTCTCTCATTTGCCAGAATATGCGGAGACACGCCGGCAATCTGTATGACGTCGCTTCGTCCGTCGCGAATCATCAGTTCCGCCGCCATTCTTCCCCCCATGGCATGATCGCTCCCCACAATCGGTATCTTCGGCCCAAAATCACGGTCAATGGATACGATGGGCTTCTCATGCCGCAGATATTCCTCACCGTCAAGACAATGCGAGCCAGTGATAATCCCGTCCACAATATTGCGCTCCAGCATGTCCAGATATTCCCGCTCCCTGTCGCTGACGCCCACCGCGTTGCAGACCATCGTCTTATAGCCCTGTCTGTACAACGCCATCTCTATGTTTTTGACCAGGCAGGAAAAAAAGGGATGATCCAGATCAGGCACAATCACCCCCACAATGCCGCTTCTGTTGCGAAAGAGATTCCGCGCCAGCTCATTCGGCGTATAATTTAGCTTCTGTACCGCCTTATCTATTTTCTTTTTTGTCTCAGGCGAAACATAGCCGGTATTGTTGATCGCCCGGGACACTGTCCCGACTCCGACTCCGGCTTCCTTCGCCACATCCTTGATACTTGCCATGTCTCTTATCCCTGCCGTAATTTCCGGATTCTCACTTATCAGTCTATCACCGACTCTCCGATCATGACAAGTCCCTCTTTCTTTTTCTTCGCAATTTATACCGTATTTTCTGCATTCTATCCTTTTACCTTGACACTCCCTTATGATATATAGTATCTTATGTAAGATTTAACCATATACCGTTATTCATTATGTAAACCTTGTTTCCACTGCCACACAGCAAAGGAGAAATCCATGCAGACTCGTACTCTTAAAAATATAATCAGCCGCTATATGCGCTCTGCCACACTTTTTCTGGTAATCGTTCTTCTGACTCTCATCATTTACATCCAGATCGTCAACGAACAGGGCCAGGCCTATGAGACCGCCACGCAGACCTTTTTCCAGATCGAGCAGGTTTTGGAAAAGAATCAGGAAGAGCTGACCGAAACCAGAGAGAACTATCGGCAGACCTGTCTGCACAACGCAGAGGCAATCGCCAACATGATTGAAAACACTCCTTCCGTCTTAACCAATGTGGCGGCTCTCAAGGAAATCGCCGTTCTCATGGAAGTAGATGAAATCCATATCTTCGATACCACCGGCCGTATTTACGCCGGAACCCACCCTGAATATTACGATTTTACCTTTGATTCCGGCGATCAGATGCGCTTTTTCAAGCCTATGCTCACGGATAAATCCCTGCGCCTCGTTCAAGATATCACGCCCAACACGGCGGAGGCGAAACTGATGCAGTACTCTGCGCTCTGGAGCAAAAACGGCGCCTTTATCGTTCAGGTCGGCATGGAGCCGGTCAACGTCCTGAAAGCGACCGAGAAAAACGAACTCTCCTATATCTTTTCCCTGTTCCGCGTCAACCAGGACGCCAACTATTACGCTGTCCGCAAATACAGCGGAACCATCGTCGGCTCCACCGATTTATCCTGCGTCGGAAAAGATCTTTCGGATATCGGATTGGGCCTTTCCGAAGTCGCCGCCCATGAAAAGGGGTTCCATGCAAATGTGAACGGTGAACGCTCCTACTGCGTGTTTATGGAGATCGGTGAAAATTATATCGGGCGCATCCTCTCCTGTCAGGATCTATACCGGCGTATTCCGTCCACAACAACTGCCCTTGCCGCCTGCCTGATTATCATCGCGATGATTTTGTCCTGTGTGGCCACTCGTTACATGAACCGCTATGTGGTGGAAGGCATACAAAGCATAAACGAAAAGCTCTACAGCATTGCACAGGGAAATCTGGATGAGACCGTAAACATCGAAAGCAGCGTTGAACTGGCGCAGCTGAGCCGTTATATCAACCGAATGAAAAGGAGCATTCTGGACAGCAGCCGTAAGATGTCCTATGTCCTTGACAAAACCAATATGTACATCGGGGTGTACGAATATAACCGGCATATGAAAAGGGTCCGCATCACGGAACATGTTCCCCGAATCCTCGCTCTGGAAGAACAGGATGCCGAACGTCTCTCTGCGGATTACAGGGCTTTCCGGGAATTTATTGCCGATCTGCGCAAAAATCCCGTTGACGATGAAACCTGCGTATTTTCCTGCCGGAACCGCTATGTAAAATTGGAGGAGATCAGTGAAAACGACGATATCTTCGGTGTCATTATCGACGTGACCGACGAAATCGAAAAGCGCAAAAAAATAGAAGCGGAACGCGACTACGATCCGCTGACCGGACTGTACAACCGCCGCGGTCTGGAAAACCGGCTGTCCGCCCTGTTTGGCGGGCCAAACGCGCCCGGCTGCAGCGCGGTCGTCATGATCGACGCGGATAATCTGAAAGTGGTCAACGACACCTACGGCCACGATGCCGGAGACATCTATCTAAAGGAAATCGCCGGACTGTTCCGGGATTTCGGGACGAAAGGCTGCGTTTCCGCAAGGCTCGGCGGCGACGAGTTTGTACTATTCTTATACGATTACGACAGCGAACAGGAATTGACTGACACCATTGCCCTTCTGGCGGATCTCGAAAACCGCAGTTTTGCGGATTTAGGCGGGCAGGTGCGGGTTCCGCTCCGGTTCTCTTACGGCTACAGCCTGACCGGGCAGTCAGCAGATTACGAAAAACAGATGAAAGAAGCGGATGAGAAGATGTATGAAAATAAGAGGCAGCGAAAGGAGCTGTCGGTATAAATCCCCGGCACAAAGCAGCGTCACATGGCTGTTTTATGCCGTCTCATTCCACGCGCTTCGCCACCACCACAAGCCGCCCGTCCTTTACGTGATAGGCGCAGGTAGAAAGGGTCAGAAACGTATCGCCAAACTGTGCCTCCACGCCCGTGTCGTACAGTGAGAGCGCTTTGATATTCTCATAAAAATCTTCAAATTCTTCCGGTGTGTCAGCCTGATAAAACCGATAATACTTGAATGCGTCGTCTTCCTCCTCATAAACCTGCGAGCGGAACACAGCGACGATCTCATAGACGCGCTCGTCATAGAGCGTATCAAAGGAAAGGACGGCGTGCTCTCTGTAAAAGCTCTCGTCCAGATACAAGTCAAGATCCCCGAACATGGAACCGTCCTTCATATTGTGCCCGTATATGACAAAGTTGGTTCCGTCATTTAGGTCAGCCTTGTCTCTCACGTAAAGGCAGCCATACTTGCTCTCCTTTCCATGAAAATCACGGTGCAGATAATACTCGTCATCCTCGTGTTTCATGACGGGATAATCAATTTTCATATCCGCAATAGACAGCCAGCCCACAAGGTCATTGTTTTCCTCGTACAGTTCCGTGTATTTATCAAGCATAACCGGTTCCGCCATGTCTTCCTTCGGAATCGCCGATGCACTGACACTGTAGTGCGTCTCCTCCTGATCCCCGGCGTTTTCCGTCTGCTTTGCGCTGTCTTTCCTTTTATCCGGCACGCCGTTGTTTTCCGCGGAGACTCCCGCCTGTTTGGTTTCCGTCATTGCTTTTAAATTGTCCTGCTGCGCCCTGTGCCGCAGAGACCGGACATGCGTTCCGGCAATCACAAACAGGCATATCACAAATACAGCCAGAGCAAGGCGTCGGAAAAACCTGATTATCTTTCTTCTTTTCATAAATGAATTCTGCTCCGTCGATCTTTTTTGATACTGTGATCATATAACAGCAGAACGAAAATTGCAACAGCGGCAAAGCGGCGGTCAACATCCACTTTCGTGGGTTCACCGCCGCTTGTATCATCCTATTTTTTCCATCGCTGCAGCCACGTCAGCCTCACAGCTTCTCATGGCCTGTATGGTCTTATCGAACAGGTCGTCCAGCTCCCAGCCTAGCATCTCCGCGCCCTGCGCAATGACTTCTCTGGAACAGCCCGCCGCAAACTTCTTGTCCTTAAACTTCTTTTTCAGGCTCTTGACTTCCATGTCCGTCGTGCTCTTGGACGGGCGCATCAGCGCGCAGGACCAGATCAGCCCTGTCAGCTCGTCGGCCGCAAAGAGCACCTTCTCCATCTCAAGTTTCGGCTCCTCCTCGCTGCAAAGCCCAAAGCCGTGGGAGCAGACCGCATAGATCATGTCCTCGCCCACGCCGCCCTGACGCAGAAGCTCCGGCGCTTTCTTGCAGTGCTCGTCGGGATAAAGCTCGAAATCGATATCGTGCAAAAGTCCGGTAATGCCCCAGAACTCTTCTTCCTCCCCGTATCCCAGCTCTCTCGCGTACCAGCGCATCACGCCTTCCACGGTCAGCGCGTGCTGGATATGGAACGGCTCCTTGTTGTATTCTCTCAAAAGCGCCAACGCCTGGTCGCGGGTCACACGGCTCTTCTTCGCCTCTCCGGCCGCCTGCTTCTTCGCGGGCTTGGCCGTATCGGAAGGCTTTTTGTCCAAACTTTTCATCGTCGGGAAAAGCAGAACGTCACGGATCGCGGGAGAATTGGTCAGCAGCATCACCAGTCTGTCGATGCCGTACCCGATGCCGCCCGTGGGGGGCATACCTATCTCCAGCGCGTTCATGAAATCTTCGTCCGTCGTGTTCGCTTCCTCGTCACCCGCCGCAAGGGCTGCCTCCTGCGCTCTGAAACGTTCCCTCTGGTCAATGGGATCGTTTAACTCGGAATAAGCATTGCACATCTCCCTCGCCGTGATAAACAGCTCAAACCGCTCCACATAGTCCGGCTTGTCCGGCTTTCTCTTGGTGAGGGGAGAAATCTCCACGGGATGATCCATGACGAAGGTGGGCTGCACCAGATGCTCCTCCACGAACTCCTCGAAAAAGAGATTGATGATATCGCCCTTCGTATGGCGTTCCTCATAGTGTACGCCTTTCTCTTCCGCGATCTTCTTTGCCGCCGCGGTGTCAGGCACTTCGTCGAAATCGACGCCCGTATATTTCTTCACGGCCTCCACCATGGTGATCCGTTCAAAGGGTTTGCCCAGATCAATCTCCACGTCCCCGTAGGGCACGGTGGTGGTGCCGCAGACTTCCTTTGCCACATGGCGGAACATGTTCTCGGTCAGATCCATCATCCCGTTGTAATCGGTGTAAGCCTGATACAGCTCCATCAGTGTAAACTCCGGGTTATGTCTGGCATCAAGTCCCTCGTTGCGGAAAACCCGCCCGATCTCATAGACTCTCTCCATGCCGCCCACGATCAGCCGCTTCAAATATAATTCCAGAGAAATGCGCAGTTTCACATCCTCGTCAAGGGCATTGTAATGGGTCTCGAAAGGTCTTGCCGCCGCGCCGCCCGCATTGGACACGAGCATGGGCGTCTCCACCTCCAAAAATCCTTGTCCGTCCAGATAACGTCTGATGGCGCTGATGATCTTGGAGCGCATGACGAAAGTCTTTTTCACGTCCGCGTTCATAATCAGATCCGTGTATCTCTGCCTGTAACGGATATCCGTATTTACCAGACCATGATACTTCTCCGGAAGAATCTGTAAACTTTTTGACAGCAGTGTCACTTTGGACGCATGTACGGAAATCTCGCCGGTTTTGGTCTTAAATACCTGGCCCTCAACGCCAACTATGTCACCCACGTCATATTTTTTGAAATCGGCGTAAGATTCCTCGCCCACGCTGTCTCTCGCCACATAGACCTGAATGTCCCCCTGTAGGTCCTGCACGTTGCAGAAGGACGCCTTACCCATAACGCGCTTGCTCATAACACGCCCGGCGATGGACACGTCACTTCCTTCCATCGTGTCAAAATGATCCGTGATTTCCTGACTATGGTGAGTTGCGTCATATTTTGTAATCTGAAAAGGATCTTTGCCCGCCTCCTGCAGAGCCGCCAGTTTCTCTCTGCGCACCTTCAAAAGCTGGTTGATATCCTGTTCCTGCTGCTTATTCTGTGTATCCGCCATAATGCTGCCCTTTCTCCTAGACCTGACTGTGTCTGCGCTTGTTTAATTAGACCTCTGTATCTCCAACACCTTATACTGAATGACACCCGCCTGTGTTTCCACCTCTACCGTATCACCGACCTTGCTTCCAATCAGCGCCCTGCCCACGGGGGACTCGTTGGAAATTTTTCCCTTCAGGCTGTTCGCCTCGGTAGAGCCTACGATCTTGTACTCTAATTCTTCATTGAACTCCACATCCAGTATTTTCACCTGACAGCCAATATTGATCTTGTCGAGATCTACCTCATCCTCCACCACAACCTCGGCATTTTTCAGGATTTTTTCAAGCTCTTCAATCCTCGCTTCGATGTCGCGCTGCTCATCCTTGGCTGCGTCGTACTCTGCGTTCTCGGAGAGATCGCCCTGCTCTCTGGCCTCTTTGATTTTCTGGGCCACTTCCTTACGCTTTACGACCTTTAAGTCATGTAACTCCTCCTCGTACCTGCGCAAGCCCTCATAAGTTAAAATATTCTTTTTCTCCTGCATGGTAAAACTCTTCCTTTCCTACAATATATTACTATCACAGTGCAGCTCGATTCCGCTTCGCTTCATCTCGCTCGCGGGCTGTCTCAGCTCCGCTTCGGTCCGTGCTGAACAAGCCCCACTGGCGCTTAGCACCCCTGTGCATCCGCAATCCGAAAAAAATGTCAGTAAACTGCCATTTTTCCATCTTACGTCTGCGTACTGCTCATTGCTGTCGCGTATATTTTTTTATAATACCCATTTTTCACTACAGTGTCAAGATATTTGAGAAGCGATATATAGAGAATCCGCCCGTTTTTTCCGGCGCAGTTTCGCTCCTTTTCCGGGTGGGAATACAAATCTGCGTAGACCGTCTGTCCCTCCCGTTCCACTCTGGGATATCTTGGCATATCCGCATAGTCTAAGATCACCCCGCCACACCTTTCCCTGCCGCAGCGAAATCCCTCCTCCGAACCCATATAAGGCTTCATGCCGGGTACAAGCCCGTATTCATATCCGTACGCCTCCAGCTCATCCGCCGTCTCCTCCCAGATATCCGTCCCTTCCACCTCCTCATAGTAGAAGATCAGGCTGTTAATTCTCGGCAGATAGGGCGTAAGAAGTTTTCTCGTCATTTCCATCTGCCAATCCGTATCCTCCGGCCTGCCAAGAAGCACAGTTACCATACCCCTTCGAAACAGGCAGTCGGCGGCGCAGGCGGCAAGCATACCGGCAGCCAGTCTCTCCACTGTCTCCCGCCGGGGCTCCCAGCGCGCTCTCCATTCTTCTGACAACAGTGTCATTATTTGTGGGTGGAGAAAGGCGTCCGCCAGTCCCGGGGCGCCGTGCATCACATGCTCCATCGCTTCCTGCAAGACCTCCTTGGGCCAGGTTCTCTTTTTATAGTAGAAACACGGAACCTGACAGTCCACGGGCACAAAAAAACCACCCGCATCCTCCGCCCGCAAAACCTTTCTCGGAAGCGCTGCGTCCTCCCACCAGTGTCTCTTGGCTGCGGTTATTTTATGCATATCCTGCATGGGATGAAAGTAGACAATGCTCTCCGTTTCCATTGATTTTCTCCTGTGCCGGTATCTTTTCTGACACAGTATATGTCTTTGGCCTTTCAGACATGCAGATAAATTTCCGCCGCTCAGCCGTTGCGCCCGTTCACATGGATTCCACCAACTTTTTTATCTCCTCAAAGGTTTCCGCCTGATTCACAATCCCTCTGAGTCTGGCGGAACCGGGCAGTCCCGCCGTATACCATGACAGATGCTTACGCATTTCCCGGACACCGATATACTCTCCCTTTGTTTCCATTTGAAGGGCGGCATGGCGCAAAATCATTTCCTTCTTCTCTTCCATGGAGGGCGGGGGCAGCGTTTGCCCTTCTTTCAGGTAAGCGGCTGTCTGTCCGAACAGCCACGGGTTGCCTCTGGCGGCGCGGCCGATCATCACACCGTCGCATCCCGTCTCCAAAAGCAGTCGCGCTGCACTCTTTTCGTCCGTCACATCCCCGTTTCCGATCACGGGAATGGAAACCGCCTCCTTCACCTTGGCTATGATCTCCCAGTCCGCTTCTCCGCTGTAATACTGTTCTCTCGTTCTGCCATGCACGGCCACCGCCGCCGCTCCCGCATCCTCCGCAATCTTCGCAAATTCTACCGCGTTGACGTGATCTGGGTCAAACCCTTTGCGTATTTTCACCGTCACAGGCTTCTTTATGGCCTTTGCCGTGGCCGCTATGATCCTGCCCGCCAGCTCCGGTTCCCGCATCAGCGCAGACCCTTCCCCGTTGTTCACGATCTTCGGCACAGGACAGCCCATGTTGATATCCAGCACGGCAAAGGGACGCTCCTCGAGCCGTTTCGCCATCTCGCTTACGATCTTCGGGTCCGAACCGAACAACTGCAGGGAAACCTGCCCTTCCTGCGGATGAATCGCAAGCAGGCCCTCCGTATTTTTATTGTTGTACATGACCGCCTTTGCGCTCACCATCTCCATCCCGCAAAGTCCCGCCCCCTGTTCGCTGCACAACAAACGAAATGGCAGGTCCGTCACGCCTGCCATGGGAGCCAGTATGAGATTGTTTTTCAGAGTAACGCCGCCGATTGCCAGCGGTTTCAATAAATGCCCCATACCTTTCACACCAATCTTTCCTGTCTGATTCATAAACCGTGATACAAACAGACGGCCGTTTTGCCGTCAGTCCGATTCCGGTATCGGCTCATGGAGGATAAACACCCGGTAGTACAGTTGCAGGGACTCTAACATCTCCTGCCTGTTCCTGCGGATTTCTCCCACCAGAAGGCCGCTGCTGATCTCGTCGTAGAGCAGATCGTCCTCCTCCGCGTCCGTCTCTAGGGAAATGCTGCCGTCCTCCTCAAAAACTATCGTGAAGATGCCGCCAACCTCCTCCGTGAAAAGCACGCAGATAATATGCAGCTCGTCCTTGATCGACTGCGGAATCTTATCAAATTTCTCATTAAAATAATATTTCTGCTCGTAAGCGTTCGCGCCGCAGAGCACGATTCTTTTATCCTCTTTTACCATCCGTCTGCTCCCACTGCCCTTCTGCCGCTAGGAAACGACACATATGTCATGACATTAAACGTAACCGTAAAGCCCCCTGACTGACACTTCCCCCGCATAGACAAACACAGTTTCCCCCGTCTCCTTCTCCACGACCAGTTCCCCCGTATCGGTAATGCCCCGCGAAATGCCGGTATACTCTCCCGCCGGGTCCAATACGCGCACGGCTGCGTTTCTGCCGACCAGGCGCGCCTCATAGCGCTCCTTCAACGCGGACAGCGTAAGTTCCTTCTCAAAAATCTCATAGTCAGCCTCAAATCCCGCCAGAATCCGTGCCAACAGCTCCGCCCGGTCAAATTCTTTGCCGGACTCTATTTTCAGGGAAGTGGCCGTTTGGCGAATCTCCTCCGGAAACTCCGCGGTGCTCTCCTGATTCACGTTGACGCCGACACCCGCCACGAGAAATTGCATTTCGTTCATCTCCGGCGTCATGCTCATCTCCGTCAGAATACCGACCACCTTTTTCCCGTTCACCACGATATCATTGGGCCATTTGATGCCCGTGTCCAGACCCGTCACCTCATGAATCGCTTCCGCCACGGAAAGCGCCGTCACCAGCGTAACCATAGATGCTTTATCCGGGGCAAACGCTGGTCTGAGCACAACCGTAAAATAGATGGAGCTGCCCGCGGGCGATTCCCACGACCTGCCCCTGCGTCCCCTGCCCGCGGTCTGTCTGTCCGCCACCACCGTCGTACCGTGGGGCGCGCCTTCCTCCGCAAACCGCTTGGCATCAGGGTTCGTAGACCCGGTAGACTCAAAAAAGAGCAGCCGTCTCCCCGCCCATTTCGTGTGAAGCCTGCTGGCAATCTCACTCTCAGAATACATGCCTGCCGGACTCTCCACCAACCGGTATCCGCGGCTTGGCACCGACTCGATCCGGTAGCCCTCATCTCTCAACTGGCTGATCACTTTCCAGACCGCCGTGCGGGAAACGCCGAGGCGGTCGCAGAGCTGCTGCCCGGACACATAGTCCGCACTGTTTCGCAGACATGTTAAAATATCGGACTTATCTGTTTTCATGGATTTATCTGTTACCCCCATGATTCCGCTCTGCGGAATCTCATAATCAGCGGGCGAGCGTCACAGCCATAACCGCCTTGATGGTATGCATCCGGTTCTCCGCCTCTTCAAACACGATGGACTGCGGCGACTCAAACACCTCGTCCGTCACTTCCAGCTCCGCCATGCCATACTTTTCACCGATCTCCTTGCCGACACTGGTTTCGTGGTCGTGAAACGCAGGCAGACAGTGCATAAACACTGCATCTTTTCCTGCCAGAGCCATGGCCTTCGCGTTGACCTGATAAGGCGAAAGATCATGCAGCCTCTCCTCCCAGATCTGTTCCGGCTCGCCCATGGACACCCACACATCCGTGTACACCACGTCGGCTCCCGTCACGCCCTCGGCCACGTCCTCCGTCAGACGGATGGAACCGCCGTTTTCTTTCGCGATCTCCCGACAGGTTTTCACAAGCGCTTCCTCCGGGAAATACTTTTTGTCGGTGCAGGCCGTAAAGTGCATCCCCATCTTGGCACAGGCCACCATCAGGGAATTACCCATGTTGTAACGGGCGTCCCCCATGTAAGTCAGCTTAATGCCCTTCACGCGGCCGAAATGCTCCCTTATGGTCAAAAGATCTGCCAGCATCTGGGTCGGGTGAAACTCGTTGGTCAGGCCGTTCCATACAGGCACGCCCGCATACTTCGCCAGCTCTTCCACAATCTCCTGCCCGTATCCGCGGTACTCGATTCCCTCGTACATGCGCCCCAGAACCCGCGCCGTGTCCGCGATGCTCTCTTTCTTGCCGATCTGGGACCCCGACGGGTCCAGATAGGTCGTTCCGAGACCGAGATCATGGGCCGCCACCTCGAAGGAGCATCTCGTTCTGGTACTGGTTTTCTCAAAGATCAGCGCCACATTTTTCCCCCGCAGCGTGTCCACCGGGATTCCCTTCTTTTTCTTATCCTTCAAATCCGCCGCCACGTCCAGCATGTACAAGATTTCCTCCGGTGTAAAATCCAGAAGTTTTAAAAAACTGCGCCCTTTCAAGTCCATGATCCCATATCCTCCTTATGTAGTCCGCTTTCTGACTCTGCTGAATAAGCAGACTCGAAATGCCTCGCATTTCTCCTTCGCGTTGCTCGTCATAAATCGGCATAGTCAGTCTTGCCTGCTGGCACTCATCCTGACTCTGCCGCTTTCTGACTCTGCTTATTCGCGTAAATAGGACGGTTCCGCAGAGCCGCCCTGTCGTTTTGCTTTATAGAAATAGCAACAATTTTTATTTTAAAATTTCTCCCGCCGAAGCCGCAAGTCCCGCCAATCCCTGAATTTCCGAAGGAATGATAATCTTCGTCGCCTGACCGTCCGCCGCCTTCTCGAAGGCTTCCAGACTCTTGATCTTTAAGACAGCTTCGTCCGCACCGGCCTCCCGGATCATACGGATACCATCCGCCGTCGCCTTCTGCACCTTGAGGATCGCCTCCGCTTCACCTTCCGCCTCCCGGATCATTTTCTCCTTCTGTGCCTCCGCACGCAGGATCGCGGACTGCTTCTCCGCCTCCGCCTCCAGAATCGCGGATTCTTTCTGACCTTCCGCCACAAGAATGGTGGATTTCTTTTCACCTTCCGCACGCAGAATCGCTTCTCGGCGCTCGCGCTCCGCCTTCATCTGTTTTTCCATGGCGTCCTGAATCGCCGCCGGCGGAATGATATTTTTCAGCTCCACACGGTTCACCTTGATACCCCAAGGGTCTGTCGCGATATCAAGGGACGCGCGCATTTTCGTGTTAATCACCTCTCTGGAGGTCAGCGTCTGATCGAGCTCCATCTCACCGATGATGTTACGAAGGGTCGTCGCCGTCAGGTTCTCAATCGCCATAATCGGATTTTCCACGCCGTAAGCAAAGAGCTTCGGGTCTGTAATCTGGAAAAAGACCACCGTGTCGATCCGCATGGTAACATTATCCTTCGTAATCACGGGCTGGGGCGCAAAATCCACCACCTGCTCCTTCAAAATCACTCTTTTCGCCACCTTGTCAATAAAAGGAACCTTGATGTGCAGTCCCACAGACCATGTCTGCTGGTATGCGCCCAAGCGCTCCACCACGAATGCCTGCGCCTGCGGCACAATCTTGATACAAGATGCCAGAATCAGTACGATCAGTACCAATACAACAAGTAACGCTACAAGTCCACCCATTTTTCTTCTCCGTTTCCGAAAGGACACAAAACCCGTAACCGTTCCCTACTCCACGGCTACAGCAGTTCTTTCTTCTCCTCTACAATTAGTTTCACGCCGTTAATAGCAAGCACGACCACAACGGCTCCCACCGGCAGCTTCTCCTCGTCCGTCTTCGCCCGCGCGGACCATTCCATGCCACCCACATTCACCTGTCCGATACCCTGCAAATTGTCAATCTCGCTGATGACTATGGCCTGCCGCCCCACAAGACTCTCCGCGTTCGTGCGCACCCGGTCTTTGTTAAAATACTTTACCGCAACGGGTCTTGTAAAATACAAGAGCAGCGCCGAAACCACGAGAAAGAGTATGATCTGTAAAACAACCGGCAGATGCAGCAAGGAGGCCAGCGTAGCCACAAGCGCGCCGCCCGCGAACCAGACGGTGGTGAGTCCCATCGTCAGAAGTTCTATCACAACCAGCGCCACAAGGATGACCAGCCAGACCACCGTCATGTTTAACGCCTGTATCTCCATCATGTTCCCTCCCTGATGCCAGTGTACCACATGCAAACCTGCGCTTACACGCGTGGTGTCCGATTACACCGGACATTTACAACACTTATAATATCTTATTATCTCATATTATCCCCAAAGTGGCAAGGGCTAACCCTGCGGGCATTCAACAGCCACACGTTCAGTTCCGCACAACGCCTGCGCGGAGAATGCCCGCTTTTCGGCATTCTCCCGTGTGAGAAGTACTTCTTACACTATTACCAGAACACCTGTCTGTCAATGAGCAGTCCGTCATGGTTTCCTGCGCGCCGAAAATGAGTCGCGTCACCCACGTTCGTCTCTCCGTTAATCGCGGCTCTGGCCGCCTCCCAGCAGCTTTCCGGGATATCTCCGCCATACACTCTGGCCACCTTGCCGTTGAGCGCGGGTGTAAACTGTCCCGACGCAAATATAACGCCCGATATCGTATTCGGATATGCCGCGCTTCTGACACGGTTCATAACCACTGCGCCCACCGCCAGCTTTCCGTTGTAAGTCTCGATGCCTGCCTCACAGTAAATCAGCGCTGCCAGCAGTCTCGTATCGTCACCGCCCACTACCACGGCTCCTCTGTTGGCCGTAAGCTTCGCTTTCCGCTCTTCCTCTTCTCTCTTCTGAATCGCGATCAGCGTCTCGCCCTCGTCGATGTGGAAGTCAATGTCCACATACTCCGCCGAAACATAGCCCGTCTCGCCTTCGTAATCCACACTGATCCACTCCTCATCGAGCACCTCGATAATTTCCAACTCCTCGTCACGGGGAATAAATCCCACCGCCTCCGCTTCCGCCTCCGGGTCTTTCCTCACGCAGAGCGTATCCGTCTCAATCTGTACAATGAGGTTGCCCACATCGTTTGCCAAAAGTTCGGCGTCATCCCCGAAGAGCAGATATTCATCGCTTGCCCAGCCCACAAGATCTCCGCTGCGCAGTCTTGTCCAGCCGTCTTTTCTCTCCAATATTCTGCCGCCGCAGTCCTTGTAGAGCAGGCCGACCTTATCCGACTCCTCGTCGGCTTCCGCCCGTACATTCATAGCTATCTGTACGTTAGCCATGACCAGATCCGTTTCCCGCTCCGAGCCGTTCGCCTCTGACACCTCTGCCAGTTCCCTGACTGCTTCCGCGTTCGCCGCTCTTCCCGTGGGATCAACAATCTGTGCCACGCCCACATTCATCGCGTCCAGACACTCGCTCCTGCCGGTAGCCTGTACATCCAACGGCAGACCGCATAAACTTATCCAAAGGATCAAACCGGCGAACAGAAGTCTATACTCTTTCCGCATAAACATCCCTCCATCTTCATCCATACAGAAAATCATAATTTCCCATAAACCAAAAAAGATAAAGATTGTTACAAAATTGTTACAATTTGGTTAAGTATGGATTATTTTAGCAAAACACCTATTCTTTGTCAAGTTTATACAATTTGGCCCTGTTTTATCTCTATATTTTGTTACTAATTTTTTACAATACACAAGATGTTCCGACACAGCTTCTGGATACGACTCTCTGCGGCAGTCATGCCGCACCTCTTTGCCAAGCCGCGCCTACATTTTTTTTGACTTCTCCACCGTCGCTAAGAGTGCGTCCATCACCGCCCCGCGAAAACCTGCCTCCTCCAGCACGCGCACGCCTTCTATCGTCGTACCTCCCGGAGAACACACCATATCTTTTAATTCGCCCGGATGTTTCCCCGTCTCCAGTACCAGTTTCGCGCTGCCGTAAACCGCCTGTGCCGCAAACTCGTAAGCCTGCGCTCTGGGCATACCCGCCGCCACACCCGCATCAGCCATCGCCTCAATAAAAAGAAACACATAGGCCGGTGAAGAACCGCTCACCGCTCCCACGGCATCCATCAGCCGCTCCTCCACCAGACTTGCCTTCCCAAAGCTCTCCATCAGCCTGATGCTGTAATTCGTCTCCTCCGCCGATACCGCGCTGCTTGTGCAGACGCCCGTACAACCCTCACCCACAAGCGCCGGAGTGTTCGGCATACAGCGAACCAGCTTCACCTGCCTGCCGAAAGCCTGTTCCAGCCAAGCAAGCGTTTTGCCCGCGGCAATGCTGATCACCAGCGTGTCCGGCTGCAGGGCATATTTGATCTCTCCGATCACTTCCCCCAGAAATTGCGGCTTCACCGCCAGTACCAATGTCTGCGCCTCCTCCGCCACCGCCGCATTGGACGCCTTCACATCGATGTGGAATTTTTCCCTCACCGCATCCCGGGTCTTCTGCGTCTTCGCACTGCCGCAGATCTCCGCCTCCGCCACGATCCCCTGCTCCAGCATCCCGCCGATTATGGCCTGCGCCATATTTCCAAGCCCGATGAATCCTATTTTCATTCTTTCCCTCCATTCCCAGATTTTTCCCCTTCCCTTCCCGGTCATGCTGGGGACTCGTCTCTGTTTCCTGCTCTTTTAACCCGCGTATTGTTTCCGTCTTAAAAATAACACCGAATACTTTCCCGTATTCTCAAGTGTTTTCGCTCTTTCCTTCCCATTTTTCTTTCGTATAAAAACAACCGTTATTTATAAATTAAATCTATCTTTAACTTTTTCTCCTCTGCCTGTAAGCCTCGTAGAGCAGCACGGAGGATGCCACTGCCGCATTCAGGGACTCCACCTTTCCCTCCATGGGAATCCCAATAAGCGCATCCGCGCAGCCCGCTGTTTCCTCACGCAGACCGTTGGCCTCATTCCCGATCAGAAATGCCGCGCATTTTCGGTAGTCAAATGCGTCATAAAATTCCTCCGCTCCCAGATGCGCCGCGTAAACCGCTATCCCCTTTTCCTGCAGCAGCTTAATCACAGAGAGAAGATCTTCCGCATAAAGAAAGGGCACCCGATAAACCGCGCCCATCGTGGAGCGGATGGTCTTGGGGTTATAGATATCCGCCGTCCGGCTGCTCATAATCACGCCGTCCGCACCCGCCGCCTCCGCCGTCCGAAAGATCGTTCCCAGATTCCCCGGGTCCTGTATATCCTCCAGCATTATAAATAACATTCGTTTTTTATATCCGGTATTCAGTATTTCTTCTATATTATAATGTTGCTGCCGCACGAGGCAGAGAATGCCCTGGGGCGTCACCGTATCAGACATCCTGGCAAACACCTCGTCCGTCACGATCTCGCAGGAAAGCCCGCGCAGCTTATCCCCATACTGTGCATACATCTCCTTCTCGGCGCTCTTCGCAATATAGACCCGGCTGATCCGTTCCGTCGGCGCCTCACCAAACATTTTCCCGCCTTCCACCACGAAGAGTCCCTGCCTGTCCCGCTCCTTTTTCTTCCCAAGCAGCGCCGTTACCTCTTTGACCGATCTATTATGCAAACTTGTAATCATATGCCGCCTTCCCCACTCCCCTTCATATCACATCACTGTGACTCAAATTAATGCGGAGAATGCCCGTTTTTTGGCATTCTCCTGTGTGAGACTTAGTACTTCTTAACGAAGCAGCCTCTGCTGCTGAGTTCTCGAAGTACTTCTCACACTAATAAGCAGATCCGAAATGCCCTGCATCTCAAATCTGCTTATCAATTTGTCTCTTCTGCTGTTATAATATTTTAGACATCTCGTAGGGGTAATCCGGAATCCCCTTCTCCATGCTCAGCGCTTCCTCGATATCGAAATCCATAAATTCGCCGTGCTGATAACCGACCACCCGGTTTGTCTTTCCCTCACAGAGGATATCTGCTGCATAGCAACCCATGATCGAGGCATAATAGCGGTCTTTACAAGTGGGCGAACCGCCTCGCTGCATGTAACCGAGGATCGTGGCTCTTGTCTCTATGCCCGTCGCCGCCTCGATTCGCCTCGCCATGGAAGTGGAGTGCCCGATGCCCTCCGCGTTGATAATCAGATGGTGTGTCTTTCCTTTTTTCCTGTTGGCAATGATATTGTTGATAATCTGCTGCTCATTGTAATCGTATTTTTCCGGAAGCAGAATGTCCTCCGCGCCGTTGGAAATACCGCACCACAGGGCGATATACCCTGCGTTCCTGCCCATAACCTCAATGATGCTGCACCGCTCATGGGAGGATGAAGTGTCCCTGACCTTATCAATGGCCTGCATAGCCGTATTGATCGCCGTGTCAAAACCGATGGTATACTCCGTGCACGCAATATCCAAGTCAATCGTTCCCGGTATGCCGATTGTATTGATGCCGTGTCTCGAAAGCGCCTGTGCGCCCCGGTAAGAGCCGTCTCCGCCGATCACCACAAGACCGTCGATTCCGTGCTTATGGCAGATATCCGCGCCCTTCTGCTGACCCTCTTCCGTGCGGAACTCATGGCAGCGCGCCGTGCCAAGAATCGTACCGCCGCGCTGGATCGTGTCCGACACCGTCCATTTTTCCATGTCGATAATTTCTTCATTCAGGAGGCCTTGATATCCCTTCTTAATCCCCTTCACTTTGACCCCGTTAGCGATTCCTTTTCTGACCACCGCGCGGATCGCCGCATTCATACCCGGCGCGTCACCCCCGCTGGTCAGCACACCGATCGTCTTAATCTGCTTCGCCATACCGATACCCATGCCTTTCCTGTTTTGATAACTTAAAATTCTAATAGTATTTTACATTATCAGCAAAGGATTTTCAACGTTTTTTATCTGCCCGTTTTTTATCTGCCTTACAGTCGGAATTTGCTTGCCTGTTCATTCAGCAGATGGCTCAATTCTACCAGATGCACGGTGTCCTCTGTACATTCCGCAATCGTATCTGACAAAAGTGTCATACCTGCGCTTGTCTCTTCGGTGGACGCCGCATTTTCTTCCACCACGCTGGCAAGACTGTTCACCGAATCGGTCACAATCTCTTTCAGCCTGTCCAGAATTTGGGTCTGTTCATTGATCTCTCCGCTCACATCCCCCACGAGCGAAACTTCTTCCGTCAAACGGTCGAACGCTTCTCTTGTATCCTGCAGACATTCCTGCTGTTTCTGCACGTTAGTCATCACTTCATTCATTTTGCTGACAGAGCTGACAATATTGCCGACCAAGTCTTTTACAATCCGTTCAATCTCCAGCGCGTTGCTGGAGGACTCTTCGGAAAGATTCCTGATCTCTTCCGCCACCACTGCAAATCCTCTTCCGGATTCCCCCGCTCTGGCAGCTTCTATGCTGGCATTAAGTGAAAGTAGATTAGTCTGATTTGCAAGCCCTTTGATAATTTCTATCGCTTTATTGATATGTACCGCAGAGTCGTTATTTCGATTCGTCTGTTCAGATACAATGTTGATCGTGTCAATGGTCGTCCTCGTGATCCGTTCCAATTCGCCGATGCTCTCGGAAGCGCCCCTCGAATGACTTGTCATGGAAGATACCGTCTCCTCTAGTTTATCGATATCCTTTTTCTCTGTTTCTATCACCTTGTCAAGTTCCGTAATCTTTCCGTTCACCGTCTCCGTGTCGTTTGCCTGATTCGTCGCTCCCTGTGCCAGATCGTCGATGGCCTGGTTGGTATCCCGGATGCTGTCCGAAATATTCTCGAACTTTTCATTGAATTTTTCGCTGCTCTCATTCAGGCTTCGTCCCGTATGAATCACATTTCCGATCATCTCCGTCAGCGCCCCGTGGACATTTTCGAGCGACCGCGCCATCCCGCCGATCTCGTCAGCGCGCTGTAAAAGTCCGGCATCGATGCTCAGATTTAAATCGCCCTCCGCAATCTGACTCAAATTGGCATTCAGCACTTTAATATCTTTGGTGATCCGAACGCCTGTCAAGACGGATATGATCAGCGCCACAATCAGCATAACAACCGCCGCAACGGCGTATATCGTCAGCATATTTGAAAACTTATTATTGATGGCCGCTTTCACCCCGTCAATCTGCGCGTTCATATCATCCACATAATTTCCGGTGGCAACCGCCCAGCCCCAAGGCTTAAACAATTGGGAGTACGCAAGCTTCGGCGCTACTGTCACACCGTCCGCCTTCGTAAAGTAAAATTCGTTGTAACCGCCGCCGGCCTGTGCGGCCGCCACAATATTCTGTGTCACCTTGACACCGTTCTGATCTGTCATGTCATACCTGTTATTCCCCTCCTGCTCTGTCAGGATCGGGTGCACGATCAAGGTATAATCCTCCCCGTCTATCCACAGATACCCGGATGAATCATCACGATACCGCATGGCGCGTACCGCGTTTCTCGCCCGCGTCTGCGCTTCCTCTTCCGTCAGCTCCCCGCTCTGACTCAGATCATAATAGTTCTGTATGATCGCGATCGCTCCCTGTACCTGGGATTTGATTTCCGTCTGATAACCTTCCGTCATAGAAGTTTCATACAGCTCCACCGATTCCTCCGACGACTGGCTGATCTCATAAATCCCCAAAAAAACCAGCGCAACAACCGGAACAAAGACCATAAGGCAGATCGTTAAAACCAGCGTCAGCGTCAGACTTCGAATCCCCTTTCGTTTGTTGTTCTTTTGTGTCCCCTTCTCTTCCATAGAACCCTCCTTCTACGCACATGCGTCTCTCCAGTAATACCTTAAATTATACGCTCATTCCTGTCGAAAAGCAAAGTATATATGAAAAAGATCCATCTATTCTTATAGAATTGCTATAGCTAATTTACACCACCTTCACATTCCCCGCCCCGAA
The DNA here is from genome assembly GCA_947073545.1 of uncultured bacterium. Classification (GTDB taxonomy): domain Bacteria; phylum Bacillota; class Clostridia; order Lachnospirales; family Lachnospiraceae; genus UBA3282. The sequence goes on along the minus strand of CAMTMP010000011.1, from coordinate 74,891 downwards.
AGCCGCCTCCAGCCGCTCAATCAAAGGCCCCTGGGCCGACACGTTCCAATTTGCCGGAAGGGGATTCATCGCTTTGGGATTCTCCACATAAATCACCACATTGTCTTTTCCTTCCGACTCCCGCAAAATATCAAACAGCGTGTCCTTCCGGCTCTCATAGGCTTCTTTTGTCGGAAACTTGATCCAAAGTTTCTTCGGCATCTGCTCAAAAGTCGTAATCTGCTCGCAGACCAGCTTCGCGTCCTTATCCTCCTCCACGGACACTCTGCCTCGGATAAAGACCTTGCTGTCCTCCATCACCGCGCTGCCATACTTCTCATAATCCCTCGGGAAAACGATCACCTCCACAGAGCCGACCAGATCCTCCACCTGCAAAAACGCCATCACTTTCTCATTCTTAGTGTACTTGATCTTCTTCTCCGTAATCATGCCGCCGATGGTAGCCTTCGCGCCATCCGAAACCCTGGCCGCCCCGGTTTCCTCATCCATAGCAAAGTCCGCCGTGGTGTTCGTAATGTTCTTTTTCCAAGTCTCACGATATTCCTCCATCGGGTGTCCGCTGATATAGATGCCAAGCACTTCTTTTTCAAAAGCCAGTTTCATCTCCTTGGAATACTCGCCCACATCAGGAAGGCTCACCCGGTAATCCGCCTTCTCCTCCTCATCCGCCAAGTCAAACAAAGTGATCTGCCCCGCCAGATTGTTCTTGCGGTCCTGCTGGATGCCATCGATCACCTGCATGTACACGCTTAGAAGCTGTTTGCGCGTGCCCCCCAGACTGTCCATGGCCCCCGCCTTGATAAAGTGCTCCACCACGCGCTTGTTCATATCCCGGTCTGTCACGCGTGTCACAAAATCTCCCAGATTCTGGTAAGGTCCTCTCGCCTCACGCTCAGCGACCACCGCGTCGATCACGGGACGTCCCACGCTCTTAATCGCGGAAAGCGCATAGCGGATCTGCCCGCCCGCCACCGAGAAACCGTTTTCGCCCACGTTGATATCCGGCGGCAGAATCTGGATGCCCATGCTTCGGCTCGTCATAATGTACTCCGCCACTTTGCTGGGGTTGTCTATGACGGAGGTCATCAGCGCCGCCATGAACTCCACGGGGTAATAATATTTCATATAAGCCGTCTGGTAAGCCACCACCGCGTAGCAGGCTGCGTGGGACTTGTTAAAGGCATATTTGGCAAAATCCATCATAGTGTCGTAAATGTGATCCGCCACCTTCGCGTCGATGCCGTTGGCGACACATCCAGGCACCCCCTCCTCCGGATTCCCGTAAGTGAAGTTTTTCCGCTCCTGCTCCATCACATACTGTTTTTTCTTGCTCATGGCACGGCGCACCAGATCGCTTCGGCCCATGGTATAGCCGCCAAGCTCCCGCACAATCTGCATCACCTGCTCCTGATACACGATACAACCGTAAGTGGGCGCCAGAATCGGCTCAAGCTGCGGGCAGTCGTAGGTCACCGTTTCCGGGTGGTTCTTGCCCTTGATATATTTCGGAATAAAGTCCATCGGCCCCGGACGGTACAGGGAAATCCCGGCGATCACATCCTCTAAGCTCTGGGGCTTTAATTCCTTCATAAAGCTTTTCATCCCGCCGCTCTCCAGCTGGAACACGCCGTCCGTCCGCCCTGTTCCAAGGGACGCAAGCACCGCCTTGTCGTCGTAGTCGATCCGGTCAATGTCTATCGAAATGCCCTTGCTCTGCTCCACAAGCCGCACCGCGCTCTGGATCACCGTCAGCGTCCGAAGCCCCAAAAAATCCATCTTCAGAAGCCCCAGCTCCTCAATGGTAGTCATGGGAAACTGGGTCGTGATGGAGCCGTCGCTGCCCCTGGAAAGGGGCACGAACTCGTCCGCCGCCTCGGGACAGATCACCACGCCGGCCGCGTGCATGGAAGTGTGCCTCGGCAGTCCCTCCAGACGTCTGCACATATCGATCAGGCTGTGCACCTGTTCATCCTCCTCGTAGAGACTCTTAAACTCCGGATTCATCTCCAGCGCACGGTCGATAGAAACGCCCTGATTCTGCTCAAGAGGAATCATCTTCGCAAGACGGTCCACATAGGCGTAAGGCAGATCCATTACCCTGCCCACATCCCGGATCACGCCCTTTGCCGCCATCGTACCGAAGGTAACAATCTGCACAACCCGGTCAGCGCCGTATTTTTGACCCACATAGTTAATTACCTCCTGCCTTCTCTCAAAGCAAAAGTCCACGTCAATATCCGGCATAGAAACGCGCTCCGGATTTAAAAAACGCTCGAAGAGCAGGCTGTACTTAATGGGGTCGATATTTGTAATTTTCAAACAGTAGGAAACAATACTCCCCGCCGCCGAGCCTCTGCCCGGTCCCACGGCAATCCCATTCTCCCTGCAGAAATTGATGTAATCCCACACAATCAGAAAATAGTCCACAAAGCCCATATTCTTAATCGTGTCAAGTTCATAATGCAGACGCTCCTGCAGGGAGCCGTCATCCTCCGGGTAGCGCTCCTTCATCCCGTCCTGACAGAGCTTATTTAAATAACTCCATGAATCATACCCCTCCGGTGCGTCATAGTGCGGCACCTTGTAATGCCCGAACTCAATCTCCACATGACAGCGGTCGGCAATCCGTTGGGTATTCTCCACTGCTTCCCACGCGTAAGGGAAAAGCCCCTTCATCTCCTCCTCGCTCTTCACATAATACTGACCGCCTTCGTAGCGCAGACGGTCCTCGTCGGCAACCTTCTTCCCCGTCTGCAGGCAGAGAAGAACATCATGGGGCTGGGCATCCTCCGCGTAGGTGTAGTGCACGTCATTGGTCGCCACCAGCGGAATGTCCAGCTCTTTGCTCATGCGAAGAAGCACGGAATTGACCGACTGCTGCGCCGGGATCCCATGATCCTGCAATTCCAGAAAATAATTATCCTTCCCGAAAATACCCTGATATTTTAAGGCCGCTTTCTTCGCCTCGTCCACGAGCCCCTTCTGGATATAGCGGGGCACCTCCCCCGCCAGACAGGCAGAAAGCGCGATCAGTCCCTCGTGGTACTGCTCCAGCACCTCCATGTCCACACGGGGCCTGTAATAGTACCCTTCCGTAAAACCCTTGCTGACAATCTTCACCAGATTTGCATAACCTGTGTTATTTTCCGCAAGCAGCACCAGATGATAGTATCGGTCCTCGCCGCCCGTCAGTTCCCTGTCGAAGCGGGAGTGGGGCGCCACGTATACCTCGCAGCCAATCACAGGATTAATTCCTGCCTCCTTCGCCGCCTTATAGAAATCGACGACACCGTACATGACGCCGTGGTCTGTGATGGCCGCACTGTCCATCCCCAGCTCCTTCACATACCTCACATACTCTTTTATTTTGTTGGAACCGTCCAGAAGACTAAACTCCGTGTGGACATGTAAATGTGCAAATGCCATAACGATACCCTTTTGTAACAATTAAGCCCATGACTTTGCACTTGCTGCAAAGCCGAAGGCTGAACTGTCACATCCTTCCCGGAAATCCTGTGTAAATGCCGTAAATACGTGTTTTCGCTGTCCCATTCATTATAGACGCTTGGAAGAAATCAGTCAAACACAAGACCCGTCTTTGCCTCACATCACATCCCGCGTCTCCTACTCAAAAAGCCCCGCGCCATTCCGGCACGGGGACTTTCCTGTTCTTCGTTTGTGACAATCCTGTCATATGCTTTACAGATATTTTTTAAGCGCATCCACTTTGTCAAGTTTCTCCCAAGGCAGATCCAGATCATTGCGTCCAAAATGTCCGTAAGCCGCGGTCTGCTTGTAGATCGGACGGCGCAGGTCGAGCATTTTGATGATGCCTGCGGGTCTTAAATCAAAGTTCTCGCGCACGATCTCCACCAGCTTGTCATCCGCAACCTTGCCTGTACCGAACGTGTCCACCATAATGGAAGTAGGCTGGGCCACACCGATCGCGTAGGAGAGCTGGATCTCGCACTTGTCAGCGATGCCTGCTGCCACGATGTTTTTCGCCACATAACGGGCCGCGTAAGCCGCGGAACGGTCTACCTTCGTACAGTCCTTGCCGGAGAATGCGCCGCCGCCGTGACGCGCATATCCGCCGTATGTGTCAACGATGATCTTACGGCCTGTCAGTCCCGCGTCGCCGTGAGGACCGCCGATCACGAAACGTCCCGTAGGATTGATAAAGAATTTGGTCTGGTCGTCCACCAGCTCTTTGGGGAGAACCGGATCGAACACATATTTTTTGATATCTTCGTGAATCTGCTCCTGCGTCACATCCTCATCGTGCTGGGTAGACAGCACAACCGCCTCCAGACGAACCGGCTTGCCCGCCTCGTCGTACTCCACGGAAACCTGACTCTTGCCGTCGGGCCGCAGATACTTGAGGGTGCCGTCCTTGCGAACCCTGGTGAGCTGCAATGCCAGCTTGTGCGCCAGATCGATCGGATAAGGCATATACTCCTCGGTCTCGTTGGTTGCGTAACCGAACATCATTCCCTGATCGCCCGCGCCCGTGTCCAGATCGTCTGTCTGCTCACCCTTCTTCGCCTCGAGCGCCTTATCCACGCCCATAGCGATGTCCGCCGACTGCTCATCGATCGCTACAAACACCGCGCAGGTATTCGCGTCAAACCCGTACTCGGACTTGGTGTAACCAATCTCTTTCACGGTTTCGCGCACAACCTTCTGCATGTCCACATATGCATTTGTTGTGATCTCGCCCGTCACCAGCACAAACCCGGTGCAGACAGCCGTCTCGCAGGCCACACGGCTCATGGGATCTTTTTCCATACAGGCGTCCAAAATCGCGTCGGAAATCGCATCGCAGACTTTGTCGGGATGTCCCTCAGTTACAGATTCGGATGTAAATAATCTTTTCTCCATTTTTCCTCTCCTTTTTGTGTGTTATGTGTATTGTGTGAATAAGCAGAGACTCGAAACGCTGCGCGTTTCTCGTTCGTGTTGCTCGTCATAAGTCCTAAAAATCAATCTTACATGCAAGCATGACACTTGATGTTCAGTTCTTCTGACTCTGCTTATGCGCGAAAATCCCCTCATTTCTCTTCGAAATAAGGGGACTCGATCACCAAACATCAAATCCTCTTATTGTTCGATCATGCTGTCAAGACAGTTTCGCTCAGGTTGGCACCTTCCTTATAAGGGGTTGCCGTGGCTTCATTGATCCTATGTATCTCCACCACTCTGAATAAGAGAAAGACTCGCGATATAAAATTTACCTAAAACTAAGATACACCAGCGCAGCACTTATGTCAAGCCTCGAATACGCGCTTTCCACATTTTTCGTAACAGTTCAGCCTTCGGCTTCACCGCCACCGTGGTTACGAAGTAACCACAATGCACACAAAATGCTCCAAAGTCGCATTTTGGCGCTTGCACTACTCCGGTCAGCCGACCTTCAGTTTGAATTTCTGCAGATCCCTGTCCGTGGTCACCAGATCAATCTGTGCCCCGAGATGCTGCAGTTTTACATGAAAGTCCTCATAGCCGCGCTGAATATACTTGATATCGTCCACCGTGCTGATCCCGTCCGCCGCCAGCGCCGCAATGACAAGCGCCGCGCCTGCTCTTAAGTCCGGCGCGGTAATATGCGCCCCGGTATATTTCGACACCCCGTCAATGATCGCGGTGTTGCTCTCCACCTTGATGTTCGCTCCCATACAAGTCAGCTCGTCCACATATTTAAACCGATTCTCGAAAATACTCTCCGTCACAATGCTGGTGCCTGCCGAAAGCCCAAGCGCCACCGTAATCTGCGGCTGCATGTCCGTGGGAAATCCGGGATAAGGCAGAGTCTTAACATGGGTATGTCCAAGCGGCTTCGCCGCCACCACACGCACCGCATCGTCAGACTCCTCGATCTCACAGCCGATCTCCAAAAGCTTGGCGCTGATGGACTCCAAATGCTTCGGGATCACATTCTTCACCGTCACGTCGCCCTTCGTCACCGCCGCCGCAAACATAAAGGTACCTGCCTCAATCTGGTCTGGAATAATGCCGTACTCTGTCCCGTGCAGTCTGGACACGCCTTTGATGCGGATCACATCCGTACCCGCGCCCTTGATGTTCGCACCCATACTGTTCAAAAAGTTCGCCAGATCAACGACATGAGGCTCCTTCGCCGCGTTCTCAATCACGGTGGTGCCCTCCGCCATCACTGCCGCCATCATCACGTTCATGGTCGCGCCCACGGTCACCACATCCATGTAGATATGGTTTCCCTTCAGTTTCACCGCCTCCGCGCTGATGCGGCCGTATCCGATTCCCACTTCGGCTCCCAGTGCGCGAAAGCCCTTGATATGCTGGTCGATGGGGCGCAGCCCGATATTACAGCCGCCCGGAAGCACTACCTCCGCCTTGCTGTATTTGCCAAGCAGGGACCCTAACAGATAGTAGGAGGCCCTGATTTTTTTAATATAATCGCCCTCGATCACCAGATCGTTGACTTGTGAGGCATTGATCTTCACCGTATGTCTGTCTATCCGGTTGACCACCACGCCGATACTTTCCATCGCCTGCATCATCACGTTGGTATCTCTGACATCAGGCACATTTTCTATCAATACGGTTTCGTCCGTCATGATGGCGGCCGCGAGAATCGCCAGCGCCGCATTTTTCGCACCGCTGATCTCCACCTCGCCGACTAACGGATTCCCACCTTTAATCGCATATTGTTCCATCTATGTTTACTTGCCTTTCTTTCCCGAAAAAACTTAAACATCAAAATACAGTATAACAGATTCCGGTGGTTTGTAAACCCCCGCTGCCGACTCACGTCCTGACGCGCGCCATGCGCCGCCATTGCTCACAGCTTGACACGCGCCATACGCAAAGTCTCATCTTCGATGCTTTCCCACTGCTTTGCAGCTAACTTTACTTATGAACGGGCGCTTTACTCGTACATTTACTCAGTCACAAAAATTCATGCAGGCATGATTTTTGCTTCCTCGCCATGTACGGTCAAGCTGCTAATTCAAATAATCAAACGGGTCCACCTGTGTGCCGTTGATCAGGATTTCAAAGTGAATATGCGGGCCCGTGCTTACGCCGGTATTGCCGCTTAGAGCGATCTTCTGCCCCTGACTCACCGTCTGCCCCTGTTTTACAAGCACCTTGCTCAAATGACCGTAACGGGTCTGCCTGCCGTCGGCATGGTCGATGTAGACCACATAGCCGTAGCCGCTGCCCCATCCCGCTCTGGAAACCGTTCCCGCGCAGGACGCCATAACCGCCGTACCTACAGGAGTTGCCCAATCCACACCTTTATGATAGGTGCTTGCTCTTTTGGTAGGCGCTTTTCGTCTGCCATATTGGGAGGAAAGCCGTCCTCCTGATATCGGCTTCAGATAAGTGGGCGGAATCTTCGTACCGCGCTCCACGATTTTGGGCACAGCCGCATAAGTGATTTCCTCTTTCAAAATCTCACGGGAAATCTCCTCGTTATTGCGATAAGACACATCCGCCACAACCTTGCGGTGGCCTGCAGAAGGCTCCTGCAAGGTCTTCATATCGGTTGTATACCAGTCGTCGTTATCCACATAGACAACGTCCGCCTCATAGTCCTCTTCATAGTACATCTGTTCCGTGCGCTCCACGGAAAGTTCCGGTTCCGGCACGGTCACAATCAGTTCGTCGCCCACACGGATCATGGAATTTTCATTCTCTATGGTCTCGTTCATCGCAACCAGCTCGTCTAACGGTATCTCATTTTTCTCGGCAATCTGGGAGAGCGTGTCCCCCGCTACCACCTCATAGATCTGCTCCTTTTCCTGATCCTTAGTCACCTCATCGATGGCCTGTTCAAGGGGCGTCAATTCGTAGTCGAGCAGATAAGACTCCACCACCTCTACCGTATCGCCGAAATCCAGTGCAAGAAGCCCCAGCTCATAATCGGAAAACTCTTTCTCCGATGCCGGTTCAATATCCGCAAAGATATCATCCAGCACCGCATTAATTCCCGCGCTGGTCATTGTCTCCTGCGCCTCCTGTGCTTCCTCCTTCTGCTCTTTTGCAGAATAAATCTGCGTTGTCAGCACGTTAAGCTCTCTGTCAGAATCCATCACGAGATCCGCGTAGTAATGATTGCCGCCGTCATATTTTTTGATGGAAGCCTGCAGAAGTGCAAGCACTTCCTCCGTACTTGCCAGATTTACCGTGTACTCGTTAATCTTCACCGTGTAGGAGCGGTTCAGTGTTTCTTTGACGCTGCCCTTCAGCGCGGTGAGCATGTTCGCGGTGATAACGCTCTTATCATCCACCGTGCCCCAGAGCACCTCCTGTCCTTCCCAGCTCAACTCGCTCTCCGCAAGCACCATATCATCGCTGCTCGCCGCAAGCGTCTTTCTGGCCGCGATCAGACACTCGTCCGCCTCCTCAACGTTTCCCATCACGCCCACCGGCATTCCGTTTAAGTATACCGTAAAGAGATTGTCCCCGCCACTTTCAAGCGTCCGAAAACTTGGCAGGAAAAAAGCGGCTGCAACGCTCGCAAGCACCGCAACCTTAATATATGCAATTTTCATTTTTTTATAATGTCTACTCAATATTTTCATAATAAAATTTGTTTAAAACAGCTTGAAATTCGTAAGCTGCATAAGCAGCGAAATCACATTGACTGCGATATCCGCCACCACACCGATCAAAACAGCGATTAAAAGGCCCACAGGCACTTTGCTGCCCTTAGACGTCTGATTCTGCTTTTCAAGCTCCTCCGTAAAGGCCGCCTGTACATTGCGGTACACCTTAACATTTTCCTTGTGCACAAACTCCTCGGACTGTGTCAGCCGCTCCTCCAAAAGACTCTTGATCCCGGCAAGCTGATTTTCCATATCCTGCACCTGTCCGCTCTCCGTCTCCAGCGTTTCCAGTTTTTCCATACACCGGGCCAAGACGTCTCGCACATTATCCACATTCTCCGCGGTCTTGATATTCACCCTCCGGATCTCCTGCATCAGCTCATCGTAAGCCTTCATCTGCCTCTCCATCTGATCCATCCTAGCCGCCTCCGCCGCAGAATTCGCGCGGATCATTTCCTGTGCATTTTTCTTATGAGCCAGCTTATCTATAAAAGTATCCATCATTATCCTCATTTCCTACATCTTCTATTTTTCCGTAAAACAGAAAAACCATGTTTGCATTTTATCACTTTTCCACATTTATGACAACAGTAAAAAAGAAATGCCGTTTGTGTAATTTGCACATATTTTTCTCTCAACCATTTTCATATTTATAAATATTTACTGTGTTTTTACACTTTGTTCATAATTTGTTCATATTTCAAACGTATACTTAATTCATACAAAACAGCACGAGATGTCGTGCAGCAACTACACACATAGATAAATTTTTTCATAATAGCCCGGGTGCCGAAAGGTGCCTGGGCACTCCTCATGTCCGCGTATAAGCAGACAGGGAAGCCTTATGAAGCGCACACTGTGCTTGCACAAGGGTACGCTTCGTGAGGCTTACGGCGAGCAGCGCGAACGAGAAATGCACAGCATTTCGAGTCTCTGCTTATGCGAGGATCTCCGCCTATACACAGCAGCGTCAGAATCCATCTTTCAAAAAAAGACGGCACAGGAAACCTTTCCCATACCGTCTGACAGTATCTCTATGATCCGGCCGAATATCTAACCCCGAAGCTGGAAATGCCGCACTGCCGCCTGCAGTCTCTCCGCATGGTGGCGAAGCTCCTGCGCAGAGGACGCCGACTCCTCCGCCGTGTTGGCATTGGTCTGCACAACCGCGGAGATATTTTCCATTCCCTCCGTCAGCTGGCTTAAGGATTCCGCCTGCTGTTTGGCAGAATCCGCAATGTGTTCCACCAGCTCAGCCGACTGTCTGGAACTGGAAACCACATTGGTAAGCGCCGTCATGGTTTCCCCGGACAGGGACGTGCCATACTGGACAAGCTGGACAGAATTGACGATCAGATCCGTAATATTCTTGGCAGACTCCGCGCTCTTGGCTGCAAGCTGCTGCACTTCGTTCGCCACCACCGCAAAACCTTTTCCCGCGGCTCCGACTCTGGCTGCCTCCACGGAAGCGTTCAGCGCCAGAATGTTGGTCTGGAATGAAATATCTTCTATGGTCTTGATGATACCGCTGATCTGATCCGATGATTCCGAAATATCGGCAATCGCAGATGAGAGCGCATCCATTTTCTGACTGCACACGGCAAGCTGGCTCTCCGTCTCCTCCGCCGATTTTCTGGCATTGTCCGCATCCTTGGAAGTGCGTTTCACCTGCCCGGAAATATCCTGAATACCGGCAGAGAGTTCTTCCACAGCGGCCGCCTGCTGAACCGCGCCGTCGGACAGGGTCTGTGCGCTGACAGCCATCCGCTCGGATCTGTCGGAAACCTTCCCTGCGGTCTGATGAATCCGGCTTAAAGCGTCATTAAGCCCGTCTAAAATCTGGCGCATGGCATCCTGTATTGGCAGAAACTCACCCCGGTAACTGCTGTCGATGGACAGATTCATATTGCCCTGCGCCATCTGGGACAGCTTGTTGTCAATATCCGATATGTATTTTTTCAATTCGCCCTTCGTCTCATGAATGGACGCTACCAGCATACCAATCTCCGAAGTGTCGGAACGAAAACCGAATGCCGCCGAAAGATTGCCCTGTGAGATTTCTCCCATCTGGTCGCGCACGGCGATGACCGGGCGCAAAATCTTTTTGCGGATGACACGCATACTGATCACCTGCAGCGTCCCTACCATAACCAACGCCAACACCATAAGCGCCCTGATTGTACTGCTGGTCTCGCTCAGGTACTGTACCTCCTGAAGGGTTCTGCCGTCAAGCGTCTCCAGAAACTGTTCTTTCAGCGCGTTAATCTTCGTGATGGAGTCATTATAGTCATCCCCATAGACGTAATCGACAGCGGCGCTCTGCTCACCGGCCTGCACCTGCTTCATGGCTGCCTCCTCCAGAGGAACCAGCTCGTTAGAAAGGCTGTACATACCGTCAATCATCTTCTGTTCTTCGTTCGTGATACCGATTTCCTGCATGGCTGCAACGCCGATATCCCGGTTTTTTAACGTATTAACTTCATTCCAATAGTTATCGTAGTGCACCTGATCTCCGGTGGACGCGTAGGCACGGACTTCGTTGGTCAGATAGGCGGAACCGTTCATAAAGCGGTTGGCATTGTAGGTCAGTTCAAAACGATCCTCGCTGGCGGTTTCCAGCCGGCGGCTCACATTACTGTATGTAACTAACAGCACCAGCATAAACAGCAGTGCGCATATGGAGCCGACATTCAAAATTGTTGTCAGCGTAGATTGATTGATTGCTTTTTTCATCTTATGACCACACCTTTCCGCCCCCAAAGGCTCCAAATATACTTAAAAATAGTATTGGCAAAATCATAGCATAAATGGAAGCGCATAGCAAGCTGTTCACTCTTTAACATCTGCCGAGGCTTTATCGCAAGTGTAGTCCATGACAAAAAGATAACCCGCCCCTTCCAGCGCAAAACATAGTCCCGCGTTCAGGGTCAGGTCATCTTCTACAACCAGTATTTTCGACATGGGAGTCTCCCCTCCGTTTCTGTAGTACCCCGGGAAATGCCCCTACTCTTCATTTTCCTGCTCGATATGCTGGATTTCTTCGTTGAGCGACATCATCCTCGCATCCAGCGCGGAAACCATCTGCGCGCACTCCACGAGCTGCTCTTTGATATGTTCCGGCGCGTTTCCCTCAAACTTATAGTGAATCTTATGCTCCAGACTGGCCCAGAAATCCATCGCCACCGTGCGGATCTGGATTTCCACCTTCGTGTCCGCAATCCGGTCCGAAAGGTAGACAGGCACCGTCACGAGCATGTGATAGCTCTTATACCCACTGGCCTTCGGATTCACGATATAGTCCTTCACTGATATGACACGAATGTCACTTTGATTGCTGATCATCTCGGCAATCTGGTATATGTCCGAGGCGAAGGAGCAGATCACACGGATACCCGCAATGTCATTTACGTGGCTCACCATATTGTCTATGGTAGATTCATAACCGTGCTTTTTCAGCTTCTTCACAATGCTCTCCGGCGTCTTGATACGCCACTTGATATGTTCGATCGGATTATAGCGATGTACATGCTGAAACTCGTCGTTTAAGATTTCCAGCTTCGTGGAAATCTGCTTCAAGGCGGAATTATAAATCAACTGCACCTCTTTCCAACTGTCTATATCGCCGTCTTTTCCTCTATCTACTACTACTTCCATTTCAAGAATCCCCCGAATTATAATTTGTAGACTCTCCTTAAGCCCGTCAATTCGCAAGCCGAAAGAATTGTCGGCATGCTGCCGTCTTTCGTCCTTCTCTCCGCAGTGCACGCTCGGTTCCGCTTCGCTCCTCCTCGCTCACGGGCTTCGCCCTATGCATCCATACGGTCAAACGTTTCGGTGCGCAGGCTCACCGCTCCGTTTTCCCTCTGGCTGCGCACTGCTCATTGCCATCGCGTACATTATACCATACTTCCATCCTGGAATGTGTATATTATACAAGATTTTCGAATTATTTAATAATTTATTGTGTATTTTCACTTTCCCGCTCCGCACCAGCTAAAAGACATGGCAAAAGGACGGAAATCGTCACCATAAGCGGGTACGCGTACCGCACCAGCACCGTGGGCGAAAGCAGAAGGGTCAGGTAATAAGTCGCAAGGAATACTGCCGGCAGCGCCTCCTTGTAAGTTTTCCTGTAAAAAACCGTCACAAGGTACATCCACAGAAGCCACCAGTACAGGGCAGGCGCAAACAAAAGTCTGACCACGGGTATCTTGCTGTATTCATTATCCGATACGATCCTTTCCAGAAAGATGCGCAGACCCGGAAGCAGGCTGCGCTCCTCCACCTCAAACCCGGCCGGCATCACGCGGTTATCCGTGGACAGATATCCAAATCCGCTCTCCGTGCCGATCCCGTACACCTGCGCGTGGGAGGTGTCCCACAGATACCAGAGCCCGAGGGAATTGTCGAGAAAGGCGTCAATATAAACTGCCGGGTGGGCAAGCCCGAGCCGGACCCACGTCCGAATCAGCCCGGCCGGATCGTCATGTATCACGGCGCGGCTTTTCACAGGGTCTGCCAGATGGGGATTGTAGGCTGCAAAAACCCATTCTGAGGAAATATACTTTTCCAGCTCTTGTCTGAGAGCCGGGGCAATTTCTTCCTCCTCCTTCACCCGCGTGCGCGCCATCTGCTGCAAAGGTACACTCAGCATTTCACGGGGACTGCCGTTTTGCGCATGAACTGCGGTTTTTAACGAGAATGCACAAACGCCGTACATCGCAAGCGCAAGCAGCATCATACACACATATATTTTCCGTGCCTTTTTCTTTTGCAGGCTATCGTCTTTTTGCACTCCGGCATCCTGCACCCCGTTCTCTTTCTGCCGCCTCCTCTCCCCGAGTCCGGCATAAATAACCGGCGCGCCGGCCACAAAGGCATACACCGCATTGTTCCGGAACAGCAGCATGAAAACCGCACAGAAAACGCAGACTGCCAATTCTTTTTTCCGCACCGCCACGCCCTGTTTTTCCGATGCGTTCTCTTTACATACCACACGATAAACGGACAATGTATACAGCAGAACCAGGGCCGCAAAAAGCACATCCTTCGTGGTGCTTACCGCCAACACGGAATTGGCCGGAAAGAACGCGAAAAAGAGAAACAAAAGGGCGCGCACCCGCCCGCTGACCCGCCTTTGGTACAAAAAGCAAAGCGCCCATCCGAAAGCGCACGCCATCAGCGCCATCTGCACCACCGAGTGAACCGCCATACCGGCCGAACAGGAACCGGCGGCAATTCCCAGCCGGAAAAAAGCTCCTAAAAATAGCGTATGCACCAGCGGGTGATGTGTGCTGTAATCTCCGGCCAGCACCTGATAGAGCTGCCCTTCCGCGTCATAGGCAAACACCGACGGATAGTAAGCCAAAAAAACAGGCAGCCAGCAGAGAAAAATGCACAGACTGTAAAAGAGCCACACCGCTTTCCTTTTTTTAGGCTCGGTATTCCGCTCTTTTCCACCGCTTTTCCACCTTCCTCCGCCCATGACGACCGCCGCAAAAGCCGCCGCAGGCACAGACAAAACCGCGGTTTCCAGTATAAACAGAAGCAGACTTTCCGCGTAAGCCGCCGCCGAACCGCCCGGGCCAAATACCGTTCCCTCGCGGACGAGCCGCCATCCCAGCACACAGGATATGGCAAACGGAATCCCCCAGAGAAATGCATAGCGAAGAAGCCTTTTATTTGCCACTAAAAAAATATATATGCTGTTTTCCCGGATATATACCATTTTATTTGTATTTTTCATGGAAACAGTATAGCATAAAAAACGATCGGCGCGAAAATAATTTAGGAAGACTTTACTTTCACCGCAGGGATTTGTATATTGGTATGAGAATAACAAATGACGCCAAAGAGACGGTTCCCGTAAAGTCAAGGGCTGAACCGTCACGGAAAATGAGGTGCGATATGTTTCGTCTATGGGCAAAGGAATTTAAAGACAACCGAATGGTAAGAGATACCGTCATTGAGGACGGGCGGGAAGAAACCCGCACCCACAAAGTATTCGACGCGCTGGAGGAAGTCTGCCTGCAATTCGATCTGGGCAAACCCATCTGGCTGGAATCCACCGTCTCCGAATTTAAGCGGCACAGCAAAACGCGCTTTGGTCAGGACAATTTTATAGAAGAAATTGATTTTGATTTTCTGGAAATTCATGTGATTGAGGAGGACTGAAACGAAATCCATGCATAAAATGATTGACTTTGCACACTTTAAGTAGTAGTATCATAGTATATCACATGTAGTTTTTAAAACTATATGTACCAGTTTGTACATGCAAAAGTGCTGTGAACAGGAAACTACTGAAAAGTAAGAGGAGTTGATTTTATGCAGATTACCATTCGTGAACCCGGAAGCGCCATCACCCACTTTATCGGTATGATGATGGCCATTATCGCGGCTACGCCCCTTATGGTGAAGGCCGCCACGGACGCAGACCACATCGTCTTTATCGCGCTCGCTGTATTTATATGCAGCATGATCGCTCTCTACGGCGCGAGTGCGCTCTACCACAGCGTCACCGTAAAAGACAGTATTTTAAACGTATTCCGCAAGCTGGACCACATGATGATTTTTGTGCTGATCGCCGGTTCCTACACCCCGGTCTGTCTGGTGATTTTAGGAGACCGCCGCGGATATCTGCTTCTGGCCACTGTCTGGGGCATCGCCATCGCGGGTATGCTGATTAAAATGTGCTGGATTACCTGCCCGAAGTGGTTTTCGTCGATCCTGTACATCGCCATGGGCTGGTCTTGTATCGCTGTTTTCGGCACACTTTGGAACACCCTCTCGAGAGGCGCCTTCTTATGGCTCCTTGCTGGCGGCATTTTCTACACGGTGGGCGGCGTGATCTACGCGTTAAAGCTTCCCGTTTTCAACGCGAAGCACAAGAATTTCGGTTCCCACGAAGTCTTCCATCTGTTTGTGATGGGCGGAAGCGTGTGCCATTTTATCTTTATGTATCTGTATGTAGCCTGACGGGATTTCCTGATGGCTCCTGCGCCAAACAGGTTACCGTTCCAAAAATAATTTGCTTTTGCGTACATGTTTGCCCCCCCTAATTCCTTTGTTCTTTGAAATGTGCAAACTCGTCCGGAAAGTCTGCGCTTTATCCATTGCAGCTGCTCTCTAGTTAAATTCATTTTATCAAAAGTCTGACAACCAGCCTGCACTGCGCCTAAATAGATACAGCCCGGAATCCGCTGAAATACAGCGATCCGGGCTGTTCCGAAATTACCGTTGTTAGTCCTCATACCCGTTCGGGTTATTGCTCTGCCATCTCCATGAATCCGCGCACATCTCCTTGATGCCATACTGTGCTTCCCAGCCAAGTTCCCTCTTTGCCTTGTCCGCGTTCGCATAGCAGGAGGCGATATCGCCCGCTCTTCTCTCCTTAATCACATAAGGAATTTTCACGCCGGTGGCTTCCTCGAAGTTTTTCACGATATCGAGCACGCTGTAGCCTGTGCCGGTTCCCAGATTGTAAATGCAAAGCCCCGCCTTCTCCTCAATCTTTTTCAGCGCTTTCACATGGCCAACCGCAAGATCCACCACATGGATATAGTCGCGCACGCCCGTGCCGTCCGGCGTGTCGTAATCGTTTCCGAAAACGCCCAGCTCTTTGAGCTTGCCCACTGCAACCTGTGTGATATAAGGCATCAGGTTGTTGGGAATACCGTTTGGGTTCTCACCCATGGTACCGCTCTTGTGCGCCCCGATGGGATTGAAATAGCGAAGCAGGATCACATTCCATTCGGGATCTGCTTTCTGGATATCCATCAAAATCTGCTCCAGCATGGATTTGGTCCAGCCGTAAGGGTTTGTGCACTGTCCCTTCGGGCACTCCTCCGTGATCGGAATGATAGCGGGGTCACCGTAAACCGTCGCCGAGGAGGAGAAGATGATATTTTTTACATTGTGCTTACGCATCACATCCACCAGCGTCAAAGTCCCGGCAATGTTGTTCTCATAATATTCCCAAGGCTTCTGCACGGACTCGCCCACTGCCTTAAGCCCTGCAAAGTGGATGCAGGAGTCGATCTGCTCTTTCGCAAATATCTGCTCCAAAACGTCCCTGTCCAGAATATCAGCCTTATAAAATTTTACGGGCTTTCCCGTAATCTTTTCCACCCTCTCAAGGGACTTTTCACTGGAATTTGCCAGATTGTCCACTACCACCACATCATAGCCTGCATTCTGCAATTCCACTACTGTGTGGGAACCGATATACCCCGCACCGCCCGTCACCAAAATTGCCATAACCGCACCCTGCCTTTCTTTTCGAAAACTGTGTTTTTTGTTCTTAATGTGTTTTCAGTCTACATCGTTTTTCCTGTATATTCAATACAGGAATGTTATCTAAACCTGTCGAAATGTTAACTACTCTGTACCTTTACTGATAGGGCGGATGCCAAGCATGCATTACTTGCCATCTTTTAATAAATGATGCATGCGCACGACACTACAATATGATTCCGTTCTCCTTACACAGCTCCCTTGCGCTCTCCACCGAGTCAATGCCCGTCTTATTCTTAATGGGCGCAAACTCCTTATTCCTGACCACTTCATAGGGCAGGCAGGAGTCCAGCTCATGGATCATATCGAGCACAAGCTGCTCAAACTTATAACCGTTGGGTTCCTCCGGCTTCACCGGCTCTCCATTTTCATCCAGATAAGGAATCTTCTTCTCCACGATATGAAGCGGGAGCTTACTCGCTACAATCTCCTCCAAATCCTTTACCCGGAACAGGTAGTTTAATATTACGCCAAAATGGTAGGCCGGCTTTCCGTCCTCCGCCTTTGCCTCCATCAGCTCCGGCGTCATATCATAGTATTCCACGATAGACGGCTTTCCATCCTCCAAACATACCGCGCCCACTTTTTCATCCGGCGCATTCTTCGCCACCACTTTCTCTCCCACCGCGCTGTCTGTGGCGATCGTCGCGCCCACAAAGCAGGGATCGGCAATACGCTGCAGTACGTTGTCCACGGCAAACACATTGAGCCATTCCACACCTGCCTGCCGTATTTTGTCCGCGACGCCCCATTTTTTCATGGATAAAAACCAACCGCCGTTACCGTTGGGGGAAGTGGACATTTTATTCTTTGCTTCCATATATACCTTCCCCGTATAGTCGGAAGCCGGAGCCATATCCTGCATAAAGAATGTCACATAGTCTGCATTGTAGCCAAAAAATTTCTTTTCCTCAAAAAAGCTGACAGTTGCATCATGATTTTTGTCGCTGGTCATCACATAAAGGGGAACCCACGCCCCCGCCTGCTCCACCACATCCATCAAATTCTCGATCAAACGCTGAAAAATAAAGACATCCTTTGTCAGGCCGATATTGTAAACGCCCTTTGGCGCATCGGAGCCAAGTCTTGTCCCCATGCCGCCTGCAAGCAGCACCGCACCCACCTTGCCGGCCCGGATCGCCTCCAGGCCGATCTTCGTATACTCTTCTTTTTTCGCCTCGATCTCGGGAAGCTGCATCACCGCAATCGGCTCAATCTTCCCTCTTGGATTCAAAGTCTCTTTCTTCTCACAAAGCGACAGCACATCAAAATCTGTCTGCTCGATCTGGGTAAGCAGCGCCTCTCTCTCTTCCTCTCCCAGTTCCTCGTAGTATTTCAGCACATGAATCTGTCCGTACTTCTCCAGTTTTTTGTACGCCTCCTGATAGTTCATAATTCCCTCCATTTTCTGACATATCTGTCACAATCATATTTATCACTCCCGGAACCGCCCATAGACATAATGCCTACGCGCAAATAAAACCGCCCCGTGTTTTCCATTCTATCTTAACACGAGGAGACTCCCCACTCAACAGGGAAATCCGTTTTTCCTTTCTTTAACCGTTTCTCCGTTTTCCTTGCGTGCCCTTCTTATTTCGCTTATAATAGATTTACATTGGCAAGGAGTCAGCATACGCCCCTCTACAAGGGAGCGTTTGCTGCAAACAACAAAACATTACAATTACTTTGCCTGATTTTTTGAAATGGGAAAAGGAAGGAGCATTTAAATGATGAGACAGAAAAGTTTACCCGTCCTGCTCACCGCCGTTTTACTGGCGGCAGGCGTGAGCGCGTGCGGCAAGGACAACACTTCCGATACGGACACCGGACTGGAAATTTCACCAACTGAAGATGCCGGGACGGATGCCGGCAAACCACAGAACACTTCGCAGTCAGAAGATACCGACGACGATACGGAAAGCACTAAGCCTGACACGGATGTCACTTCCGATCTTTCCGATACGAAAGAGCCACACGCCTCCGAAAATCCCGTCACCGTCACCTTCGAAAAAACCATAGACGAAGTCAAGGGTGACGACGGCACAGTGATTTTCACAAACAGCGTACAGATGCCCGTGGTACAAATCGATGGTGCAGAAGATATCGCTGAAAAAATCAATGCCGATCTGAGAGAATACTATGCCGCCTTTTCCATCGACAACATCGAGACTGCGGACATCGCAAAGGAAGATTATGCGTCGAGTCTCGGAGAGGATGGCTGGGATTTTATCGGCTACAGCACCGACGTAAGCGTAAATGTAACCCGCTCGGATGAGAACGTGGTCTCCTTTCAGATCACTGTTTACGATTTCACCGGCGGCGCCCACGGCAACTACGGCTCCGGCGGCAGAAACTACAGTGCGAAAACAGGCGAGCTCCTCTCTATCAATGAGATTGCAGGCGACTACAACGCCTTTCACGCAACGGTCTTGGATTACATGATCAATTTAGCCGAAACACCCGCCTATGAAGATAAACTGTTCGGTCCCCCTTCCAAAAATGATCTGGACAGCGTCCTGTTTGACGGGAACAACTGGGTATTTACCAAGAGCGGCATCAGTTTTCTTGTGGCCCCCTATGTGCTCGGCCCTTACGCCTCCGGGGAAATTTCCTTCCGGCTGCCATACGAAAAGGCGTATGATCTGGGATTAAAAGAGGACTACCACTACAACGGCAATTTTGTGGACGAACGCTACTATATCTACAAATATGACCCGGAAACCTTTGCGCCCGTTGTGGACGGCACACCCGACTGTTATTTTGATCTGGACGGGGACGGCACGGAGGAAGGGCTTGCCTTTTACGGCCAGGTCGTAGACCCGGAAACCGGCGTGGCCAGCTATGCATTCTACATCGACGGAAAAGATTACGGGGATGTCATAAACAACGAATTGCAAAATATAAAAGATAACGGCTACATGGAAAACACTTACGCCCTGTATCACGCTGACGCGCCGGACGGCGGTGTTCCCGCAGTCGCCGTGCTGTTCACGGAATTGGGGGAAGGAGAGGATGACGAAGGGAACCCGGCCAGCTCCCCCCGCTCTTTCATTTTCGGCTACACGGAGGAAAAAGGGCTGTACTTTATGTACTGGGAAGAGGGATTTGTGACGCTGCCCAAACAGCCGTAACGGACGGCAGCTACGGACCAATCGACCTGATGCCGCGGGGCTGACGCTACTGACCTGCCCCCACGTCCCGCTGACAGCCCGTTACCCAAGACAGGCTGTCAGCGCTTTTGCGATCTCAACAGCTTCCGCCGCCGGATAGAACAGTCTGGCGGAAGCCTCCAGCGCAATATCGGTAATATTATCATTTCTCAGATAAAACTCTACATCGGAGGGAGACATTTTCTTCTCCCTCTCTTTCCACGCCTGAATCATATCGTTCAGTTTCCGGAAATGCGCCATCAGCGAGCCAAAATCCTGTATGCGGTCGATGGTGCTGCTGCCGTAAGCCTGTTTTTCCAGCTCACATATCGCAATTACCTGCATGGACATCTTTAACTCTCCTGTAATGTCAGAGGCTTCCATCAGCACGTCCGGCCGTTTCTCAAGACATGCCAGCATATACGCTTTCGCCCCGGCAATATCCTTTTTGAGGAAGAATGCCGCCAGACGCTCCTTGATCTCCGCCGTCTCCCGCTTCTCATCGGTCATGCCCACCTTGCACTCCCAGACCTTAAGCCCCTGCACCTGTGTCCAGACATAGAGCAAAAACTCCGAGATAAAGCCGTAGACCCGCTTGTGGTAATCGTCATACCCGGAAGCGTCGATTCTTTCTTCCGCTTTCTCGAAGATATCGAAAAGCCACTCGCAATAGGCGTCATAAATCTCTTTTTTACATACCATCATGTTTCCGAAATAGGTTCCCTTGCCATGCACCAGTTTCTCAAAAGTTTCATAATACGCGGGATAAAACCGGCAGATCACCTCTCCCACCGCATTCAGATCGCCGATATTATAGTCGCTGGCATAACCTTCATAATAAGTAAAGTTTAGCTTTAGCAGTTTCGACGTAATGATATCATACTCCGAAAGGATTTCCTCATATTCCCTCGCCGTAAGAATCCTTCCCTCCTCCGTGCAAAAGTATCTGCGATAGTGGCAGATCCCCACATAATCGGATGTCTTTATATTTTTCCAGACCCAGTAAACGCCCGTCAGTTCCCCGTAATAGCAGTTCTTTTCGGAAATACTGACACCTGTGTCGTCTCCTATATACCCCAGATCCGCCGCACCGGACTTGCCCACCTGCAAGGGCACATAGACGGGATCTCCGGGTGTGGGAAATTTTTTGTGTGTCATGGTAAAGATTGTCACGCTCATATTATCATTGTCCTCCACGTCATATGCGTCCACTGTCTAAACACCTTACCGCGCCTCGATACCAGCCGTCTGCGCACCCTCCCGGTTCCTGCTCAACATGGCCGCCATTTTCCTTCGCACGTAGAAAAAAGCCGGAATCAGAAAAATATCTGCAAAAATCCATGCCAGCGGATTCGCGAAACGCACCGCGGTGAACCCGAAATAGGGTACCAGAAGGAATCCCGCAAGCCCTCGCGCCAGCATCTCAAACGCGCCCGCAAAAACCGCAAGCCTGCTGAAACCCATTCCCTGAATCAGGAAACGGACGATGTTCACAAGCGCCAGCGGGAAGTAGAACAGCGCGTTGATCTGTATGAAGGAATAGGCATTGGCAATGATCTGCGTCTCCCCCGCATCCAGAAACAGCAGCAAAAGCTGTTTCCCGAACAGAAATACCGCGCCCAGACCGATCAGAGAATAAATCAGCCCCAGCAGGGTACAGCTCTTAAGCCCCCTGTCCACGCGCTCCAGATCGCCCGCTCCCACATTCTGTCCGCCGTAAGTGGCCATGGTGGACCCCATGGCGTCAAAGGGGCATACCAGAAGCATACTCACCTTACCGCCCGCCGTGACCGCCGCCACCGCGTTGGAGTCGATGCCGTTCACCGCGCTCTGCAAAATCACGCTGCCGATGGCCGTGATCGAATACTGCAGTCCCATGGGAATACCCATATTGCAAAGTTTCGCCGCATAGTCCCTGTCCCATCGTCTCTCATCCTTGGACAACTTCAAAATCGCAAATTTTTTGCGCATATATACCAGACATGCAGCGCCTGCGACCGCCTGCGATACCACCGTGGCAACAGCCGCTCCGGCCACACCCATAGGGATTACCACAATGCAGAACACGTCGAGAAAGATATTTAAAACCGCCGCCGTCACAAGAAACACCACAGGTGTCCGGCTGTCCCCCAGCGACCGCAGAATCGACGCAGTCATATTGTAGAGAAACACCACAGGTATGCCGAGAAAGATAATAATTATGTAATTGTAGGAGCCGTCGATAATGTTCGCAGGCGTCCGCATAAGCTGCAAAATCTGGCGGCACAAAAGAGACACCACGATTGTAACAGCCACCGCAAAGATCGCGGACAGCCACACACTGTTCGCCACAAACCGTTTCAGCTCGCTCTCATGCTTTGCGCCGAACTCCTGCGCGATCGGAATCGCAAAACCGTTGCAGACACCCATGCAGAACCCTATAATCAGGAAGTTGACGGAACCCGTGGCGCCCACCGCCGCTAGCGCGTCCACACCCAGATAGTGGCCCACAATCACCGCGTCCACCATACTGTAAAACTGCTGAAAAACAAGCCCGAATAAAAGGGGCACGGCAAAGCCCAGAATCAGCTTCATGGGGCTTCCTTTCGTCATATCTTTTTCCATAATACGCTCTCTATAACTTTCTTATTTATTTTGCACATAAAGCCCTTATTTTAGCTATCTGCGCAATGGTTTGTGAAATTGTATCAATGACTCTGCGTTAGACCATGGGCAAAAACCGTGTCTCGACCTTTTTATGAAGACAATCTGTATCCCCCTCTTCCCGCGCGAACCATTGAGGACGATTCTATCACACTGCCGTAAAAACGCAAGTAGCTTTCTCATAAAAAATGAAATATTTTAAAAAAATTTTTATGTTGGGAAAAACCGATTGACACGAAAAAAAGAAAGTATTAAGATATTATCACTTTACGCAAAAACGGAGGTTACCTTCTATGAATACGGCGGCTGCCAAAGATAACTTTTACAGCAAAATTGTAAAGCTGGTGATTCCGATTGTGATTCAAAACCTCTTAAGCGCCGCTGTGAGTTCCGCGGATGTGGTGATGTTAAATTACGTGGGGCAGTCCTCTATCTCCGCCGTATCACTGGCCGCCAATTACGCCAACGTTCTCTTTATGATCTTTTACGGTCTGGGAACGGGCGCCACCATGTTGAGCGCGCAGTATTGGGGCAAAGGCGAGCTGAGGCCGATCTGCGCCATTCAGGGTATCGCCATGCGGTTTTCCCTTGTTATTTCCCTCGGCTTCTCCGCTTTTGCCTTCTTTGCTCCGGAGCTTTTGATGAAACTTTTTACCAATGATGCAGAGCTAATTGCCATCGGCGCGGGATATCTGCGGGTGATGGCTGTCACTTATCTGTGCTGGGGTGTGATAGAAGTGTATCTGGCAATTCTTCGGAGCATCGGACGGGTCACCGTCTGCATGGTCTTAAATGTGATTGCGTTCACCCTGAATATTTTCCTGAACGCCGTGTTCATATTCGGGCTTTTCGGCGCGCCGCAGCTAGGCGCCACTGGCGTGGCTATCGCCACAGCCCTGTCCCGGATCGTTGAGCTGATCGGCTGTATTGTGGTATCCGTTTTCAGCAAAGATATCAAGCTCAATCCCGGCTATATGTTCTTAAAAAACAAACTTTTGTTTCAGGATTTTGTCAGGCTTTCCCTGCCCGCCCTGTGCAACGATATCGCATGGAGCGTGGCCTTCTCCATGTACTCCGTGATTCTGGGGCACATGGGTTCCGATGCGGTAGCCGCCAACTCCCTTGTGATCGTTGTCAGAAACTTCGGCACCGTGCTCTGCTTCGGCACCGCCAGTGCAGGCGGCATCCTGCTCGGCAATGTGATGGGCGAAGGGGACATGGCGCGCGCAAAAAATTATGCCTCCAAGCTGATGAAGCTCACCATCATCACCGGAGCCATCGGCGGCGTGATGGTATTAGTCGCCACCCCCTTTGTGCTGCATTTTGCGAAGCTTTCCGAGACAGCCATGCACTATCTGAAATATATGCTGCTCATCAACACCTACTACATCATGGGTGCCGCCGTCAACACCACGATGATCGCTGGCGTATTCCGCGCAGGCGGCGACAGCCGTTTCGGCCTGATCTGCGATGTCATCGACATGTGGGGCTATGCGGTGCCGCTCGGTTTTCTCGCAGCCTTTGTCTTCAAGCTCCCCGTTCTTTGGGTTTACTTTTTGCTGTGCACCGACGAGTTCGTAAAATGGCCATGGGTTATCAAGCATTACTTAAGCGGCAAGTGGCTGAAAAACATTACCCGAGAGGAGCTGTTCGCGCAGGAAAACGCAGGGAATTCATCCGCCGGGACGTGAGCGCTCCCACGCGCCGCCCTGCACCATCGCCCGGAACTCCTTTCTGCTGCACACATCCATCTTTTGATAAATATGGGACACATGCTTCTTGACCGTCGTCTCCGCAATATAAAGTTCCTCTCCGATCTGTCTGTTGGTGTAGCCACGATAGAGGAGCCATGCCACTTCCAGCTCCCGCTCGGAGAGCGCGCCCGTATCCATTCTCGTCAAAAACTTCGCGTAAATTTCCTCATAGCTTCGCGGTGGCGGCTGGCTGCCCTCAGCGGCCCATGCATTCCCCGGCATACCGTCATTTCCGGCAGAGGGACTCTGTATCCTGTCCGGTTCCGGCATAACTGCCTGCGCTTCTTCCCGTCCCTGCCCGGCCATATCCGCACCCGGCTTTTCCTCCTGCTTGGTAATCCGGTCACTCGCCCGAAGATAGAGCGAGAGAACTACCGCCAGCGCAACACCGAGTATCAGCGTCCCGAACACTGCGACCGTCCACTCACGCCTTTTGCCGAACACATCCGCCTGATACAGGAGCAGCGTTGTCAGAAGACAGACATAACCGGCTCCCAGCAAAGCCCGAAGCGTTCGCTTCCTCATATTCCCTCATCCTCTGTTTTGTCCGCTTCGCATTCCGCCGCACTTTCCACGTCCGTATCCACCTCCATATAGTCTATGATACGTCGTTTTGCCTCGATCTGCAGGGGCAGAAGCAGCATTTCAAAAATTACGGCATACAGCATCGTTAAAATTGCCACCGCCATATTCGGCCCCAGACTCGCCAGATCGGACAACTGGTGAAGAATATGGATGAATGACAGAAGCATGCCGATAATCCCCGCACAAAATACCTGCTTCTGCATCATTTCAATCACGTCCAGCGATCTTCTGATTTCACTCAAATGACAGGTATACTTCTTTTCAAGCAGTCTCCACGCCCTCAGAAAATCTTTCCACATGCCGCCCCGGAGCAGCACCGGCACGGTGAGCGCCAGAATAATGATAGCGGACGGAAAATCAATCAGGCAGCGCATCAGTTTCATGTCGACCGCCCCGAGTCCATAATCTACCGCTCCCAGCAGGATAATCCCCAAAAGAATACTAATCATTTCCATAATCATATGACACCTCTCCTCTCCATCTGTACCGCTTGCCTTACTCTGTCTAAATCTTACCTGAATATTTTCCAAAAGGCTATACTACTTATCCCTCAAAAAGTAGTATTCCCGCTGTTGAGCGGATACCCTTGAAATAGTAAAAGATAGGGTGTCAGAAAAGCCTGCTTTACTGTGCTATTCGTGATCTGTTAAAGAAATCAGCAAAAGAAAGAGCCTGCCAAACCGCAAGCTCCTCCACCTCTCAATATTTTGTCAAAAACTGTCTCGTCCGCTCCTCCTTCGGGTGGTCGATCACCTGCCTGGCGTCGCCCTGCTCCACGATCACGCCCTCGTCCATAAAAATGATCTGATCTGCCACATCTCTGGCGAAGCTCATTTCGTGGGTCACGATGATCATGGTCGTATGCTGCTCGGCAAGCCCTCTGATCACCTTGAGCACCTCGCCTGTCAGCTCCGGGTCAAGAGCCGAAGTCGGCTCGTCAAAACATAGGATATCCGGCTGTAGCGCCAATGCCCTGGCAATGGCCACCCGCTGCTGCTGTCCGCCGGAAAGCTGGTGGGGATAATGATCCATGCGCTCCGAAAGCCCCATCTGATCTAAAAGGGATTTCCCGTGGGCTTCGATCTCCTCCAGAATTTCCTTTTTCTTCCGCTTAAAGTCCGGCTGTTCCTTCACCAGAAGCGTCTCCGCCAGCGTCACGTTTTCCAGCGCCGTATACTGTGGAAACAGATGAAATGCCTGAAACACCATGCCGAAATGCAGCCTTTTGGTGCGCAGATCCTTCCCCTGTCCTTTGACGGGATGGTCCGCGTCAAACAAAGTTTCCCCCCGCACCGTGATGGAACCGTGATCCGGCGTCTCTAAGAAGTTTAAACAGCGCAGCAGCGTTGTCTTGCCGGAGCCGGAGGAACCGATGATCGCCAGCGCGCTCCCCTCCTCCAAATCAAAACTCACATCGGCAAGCACCCTTGTTTCACCGAAATCTTTTCCTATATTTTTCACCTCTAAGACAGCCATTTTTACCTCCATGCCACAGCGTTTTGCGCAATGTCCGTAAACCCAATCTCCCATTTAGCTCTGCGGTTTCGGACTTTTGGCGAAACATTTTTACCGGAAATAGTCCAGCCTCCGCTCGATATAGTTAAACAGCAGCGTCAAAATTCCGACAAACACCAGATAGAACACACCCGTATAGAAAAGCGGCCATGTCAGCCCGTTGCTCTTCATAAAAGAATAACCCGCAAAGGTAAGCTCATACGCCGCGATAATGCGCGCAAGCGATGTATCCTTCACCAGCGTGATAATCTCGTTGGACATGGGCGGCACCACCCGCTTCACCATCTGTAAAAGGGTGACCTTAAAAAAAATCTGCCACTTCGTCATGCCAAGCACCTCGCCCGCCTCCCGCTGGCCCACGGGAACGCCCTCGATGCCGCCGCGAAAAATCACGGAAAAGTAGCAGGCATAATTGATACTGAACGCCACCACCGTAGCGGTGATCCGTCCGGCCTCACTGCCGCTCCAGATATTGTGGTGAAGCCAAAGTCCGGGACCGTAAAAAATGATAATCAACTGCAGCATCAGCGGCGTGCCTCGTATGATCCACACAAGCGTCTGGATCAGCCCCCGCAGGACTTTCCATCTGCTCATCGCCCCGAAAGCGAGAATCAGCCCAAGCGGCAGTGAAAAAAGCAGCGTAAATATGAAAATCTGAAAAGTCGTCCAAAGACCGTCCATCAGCGATTGCGTCACACTCAAAAACATGCCTTACTCTCCTAACATTCGTGAAATCCGTGCGGTTTCTTCTCCTTTTACTTCCCGGGCACCACGACTACCTGCGCATTGTTGCAGTACGCATTGGTACACTCCATGGCATTTTTCACTTCATCAGTCAGTGTCATGCCGTTCCACACCACATCGATGTTTTTGGATTCCAGCTCCATAATCTTGTTATCCCAGTCAATCACCACAAACTGGGCTTCCACACCAAGCTTCTCCGCGACCATGCGCGCCATATCCGCATCGAATCCGATCCACTCGCCGGAATCATCCTTATAATCCATCGGCTCAAACTCCGTAATGCCCACGATCAGCGTACCCTTGCCCTGAATATAGGCCACATCACTGTCGGAATCCGACGCCGCAAACTCACAGGCCTTCTGCTCCACAAGCGCCTCCTGCACACCGTAAGCCGCAGCCGTCCCCTGCATAGAGCCGTCCGCATAGCTTAACGCAAACACACTGTTGATATAAGAAGCCAGATCGGAGCCTTTCCGGCATCCTACCCCGTACTCCTCCGTCGTCAGTTCATCCGTATGTACCAGATCCGGGTAGCTGGTTCCCTCCCCAATCATGGCGCCGGCCATCAAAAGGTCGATAATCGCCGCGTCCGAAGTGCCCGAAGCCACTTCCATCAGGGCATCCGCCTGTGAGGCCACCGCGTTGGTCTGAAAACCTTTCTCGCCTGCAACCGCTTCCCCTGCGGAGCCCGCCTCCACGGCATACACCCGGTTTCCGGCATCCGCTGCCGTCTCCTTCGCACCGCCGCAGCCCGAAAGCGTGCCGCAGACAACCATCGCCGCCACCAGTACCGTTACCAATCTCTTTTTCATAATGCTCCTCCTCTTTTAGAACTTATTTTTCTGTATTGATTTATAACTCACACACTTTTGTATTTTATCATAGCAGTACACTAAAGTAAATGTTTATTAAAAAATAAGCCGCTGTAACGCGTCTCCACGGAGTCCTGAATCACACCTATGATAAAGCCTACCGCCACCACCTGCATGGACACGGAATCCGGAATGCCAAAAAGCGAGCACGCAAGCGGTATCGGCAGCTTTCCGTAATCCCTGAAATGCCTGTCCACTTCTCCCACAAATTTTTCATCGTTACCCCTTTTCTGCACGCTTCTCCCAATCCTGTCGGGCGATGCATTGACGCGTTTCTGTACAAAGTAAATTGTCAGTCACTTTACAATACTACTACGGAAAAGTATCCTGCGTCAAGTTAGGGCGGCGCAAATCCGCGCCGCCCCATTGACTGCATCCCTATGTATTATTCCGCTGTGGCTTCCTCCGTATACTTCACCGCCAACTCATTAATCGTGCCGTCTGCCAGCATTTTCTCAATAGCCTTATTGATCTTGTCAAGCAGCTCCGTGTTGCCCTTCTGCACCGCAATCGCGTACTCCTCGGACGCAAACGCGCCGGGATCCTCCACGATTTTCAAACCCTCGTTGTCGCTCACATATTTCTGTGCCGTTGCGGAGTCGATCACGACCACATCACACTTGCCGTTTGTCAGCTCCATAACTGCCTCCGTGCCTTTCTTAAAGGCCTCGTAAGTATAACCCATATCCTGCACGCACACCTCACCGGTGTAACCCTGTATCACACAGATTTTCTTATCAGCCATATCTGCCGCCGCCGCTATGTCAGAGTCTTCTCTCACGATCATAACCTGGGTAGCTGTGTAGTAAGGGGTAGAGAAGTCTACCGTTTCCCTTCTCTCATCCGTAGCAGTCATTCCTGCGATAACCGCGTCAATCTGTCCGTTCTGCAGTGCCACCAGAAGAGAATCAAACTCCATATTCTCCATCGCTGCCGTCATGCCGCTCTCCTCTGCGATCTGCTTCGCAATCGCCATATCAATGCCGTCATACTCGCCGATCACACCGCTCGATGTGACATATTCAAAAGGCGGGAACTCTGCATTGGTACCAAACGTAAGGGTATCCCCCTTCGCGGAACCACCGCCGCAGGCTGTCAGCGTGCACGCCGTCATCGCCATGGCAAGTATCATTGTCAGTAACTTTGTTGTCCTTTTCATAATGTTATCCTCCTCTGTCTTTCCTTGTTTTCTATATCATATATCACCCCGCAGACGGTACGCCCGCGCAAGTCACATATCCTTACCGCCATATCCCCGGCATTCCGCTGCCCGTCACAGATGATGCCGCAGCTACAGCACTTTGCTCAGGAAATTTTTCGTCCGCTCATTCTGCGGATTCCCAAAAATCTCCTCCGGCGTACCGCTCTCCATCACCACGCCCTGATCTATGAACAGTACACGGGAAGCCACCTCTCTTGCAAATCCCATCTCGTGAGTCACAATTACCATGGTCATGCCGGACTTTGCTAGGTCTTTCATGACATCCAGCACCTCGCCCACCATCTCCGGGTCGAGCGCCGACGTTGGCTCATCGAAGAGCATGATCTCAGGGTCCATGGCAAGCGCTCTCGCAATCGCCACTCTCTGCTTTTGCCCGCCGGAGAGCTGCGCCGGATAAGCATTCGCCTTCTCACCCAGATTCACCCGCTCCAAAAGCTCCTGTCCCCGTTTCACCGCCGCTTCCTTCGTCATTTTCTTAAGAAGGACAGGGGCAAGCGTGATATTGTCCATAATGGTCAGGTGTGGAAACAGGTTGAACTGCTGAAACACCATGCCCATCTTCTGCCTGACCCGGTTCACGTTTACTTTCGGGGCCGTAATCAGCTCGTCATCCACATAAATTTCCCCCTCGGTAACCGTCTCAAGCAGGTTGAGGCATCTCAAAAAGGTGCTTTTACCCGACCCGGAAGGCCCGATCACCACAACCACTTCTCCCTGCGAAATGTGCTCGTCAATCCCGCTCAGGACTTCCAAATCCTCAAATTTTTTATGTAGGTTATTCACTCTTATCATATATCTATTCTCCTGCGTGAAACTTGGTACTTATCACACTAACCTCCATGTCGCTGCTTCGGAGCGACACAAATCCGTTTCACCCTGTTATCTGGCATCCGCCTTCCGCAGCCGTATTTCCACCTGACGAAGCGCCAGCGTCAATATTTTAATGAGTACATAGTAAATCACAGCGGTTCCGATCAACGGCATAAACGCAATGAACGTCGCGCTCTTAATAAAATCTCCCGCCTTCTGTATGTCCATCAACCCTACATAGCCCACAATAGCCGTTTCCTTGATCAGCACGATAAATTCGTTGCAGAGCGCGGGGAAAATATTTTTCACCGCCTGAGGAATCACAATCCGGCTCATGGTCTGAAACGCGGAAAGCCCCAGAGATCTTCCTGCCTCCGTCTGCCCCTTGTCAATAGAAAGAATACCCGCCCGGACAATCTCGGACACGTAAGCGCCTGAGTTGACGCCGAAAGCAATTGCTGCAATAATCCACTTTTCTAAAGGCACCGTAGCAAAAATAACGAAATAGATAATCATAAGCTGCGTCACCGAAGGTGTCCCTCTGATCACGTCCGTATAGATACCGCCGACAAACCGCAGCGCCTTTTTCTTTGACAGATTGCATGTCGCAATCAACATGCCGATCAGAATACCGATGACAATGGCTAAAAGCGACACCTTGATAGTCACGCCAATACCGCTCAAGAGAAGTTTGTAACGGTCTTCCCTGATAAAACATTTATAAAACAGATCACTGAATTCAGCCGCCCACTGTGCCATCCGTTTCTCATCCTTTCCAATCCCTATGTCCGTGCCCGCTCTATCATACCACAACCTTTTCCGAAAGAAAAGCAGAAAAATGCATATTATGCACTTTTCTGCTTATATTTAACCATTCAGGCAGCTATTCAGCCTTCGGCTTCATTGTTACCGAATCCGGCCTATTCCAGTTTTGCCTTCGGCAAAGAGGCCGGGTTCTTCTCATCCTTTACGTGTTCTCACGGACTTTGCAGCAAGTGCAAAGTCATGGACTGTCTGTTACCTATCCAGTTCCTTCTTCCACTCTACGATGATTTCCTCGCACCGCTCCGTATCGATATCCTCCACCGCATTTTTCAGCTTTTCAAAAATACTGCGCTGCGCATCCCCGTAGGAATACTGGCTCATATCCCGGACTGCCTGCTCCATCGCATCCATATCCAGATTTTCCATAGCCTCCTCCATCTGTGCAAAAAGCGCCGCCATCTCTTCCGACTCCGCAGCTCTTCCGCTCTGCTCGGCCGTCTCTTCTATAAAGTAAGGCGCCAGAATGCCTTTATAGAACATATACTCTTCCAGCATTCCCGGCGTAATCTTATGGATCAGGGCAGCGTTGCCGGCATTTCCGGCCGCCTCCATCTGCTCGGCGGTATATGCCAGATCCGTGGCGCCGATCTGTCTGGACGCGCTCTTGAGCGCATGCACTTCGACCGTATAATCTCTCCACTGTTCCTTCTGCTCATATTGCTGTATCAAGGCACACTTCTTATCAATCACACGGTAATACTCCTTGAGCACAGACCAGAACAGATCTTCGTTTCCAAGGAATCCCATCGCCTTCTGCACATCCAGCCCTTCAATGACAATGTCTGTGGCGGTCTGTCCACCGTCGCCATCCTTGTGCATATTTCGAAGCGGCGCACCGGCCTTCTTTTTCTTTTTCTCAATCCTCTCCTGCGGAAGCCACTTGCGAAGTTTGAAAACCATATCCCGCATCTCAATGGGTTTCGTCACAAAGTCGTTCATGCCCTCACTGATAAACATTTCCGCCGTGCCCTCCACCGCGTTTGCAGTGAGGGCTATGATCGGCACCTGCCCGTTGTCTCCGAGAAGTCTGCGGATCACACGGGTCGTCTCCACGCCGTCCATCTCCGGCATCATATGATCCATAAAAATAATGTCATAGCGCTTATCCGTCACCATCAAAACGGCATCCTTCCCGCTGAGCGCCGTCTCGATCTTCATCCCCAACGGATTTAAGAGTCCCTTGGCCACCGTCAGATTGATGGCATTGTCGTCCACCACCAAAATCTCCGCCTTGGGTGCCACGAAATCAAAGTCCTCCGCCTCCATCATTGAAAAGGCGGCGTTATCTTCCTTGCCGTTAAAAATATTCGCCAGTCCGAGAATATAGAGCGGCTTCTTCACCACGCGCAGATTCGGCAGATCATAGGAACGAACCGTGTGGTAATTTGTCAGAAGCACCCCGCAGATATCGGGATGCAGTCTAAGAAAAAACTGTACCGCTTCCGTAAATAGCGGCTGCTCCACAAAGAAATACCCCGCACCACTTTCCCTAACCTTGTTAAGCGTCTCCTCCGACTCCAGCCTCTCATAGCTGACACCGAGTCTCTCCATATCGACCGCCAGCTCCTGCGCAATGTACTCGCTCTGAATCAACCCGGCCGCCACTGTATTCTCCGGCAGCTTTTCCACGGAACAGTGCATATCTGTCACTTTCTGCGGAATCGCAAAAGAAAAAGTTGACCCTTTTCCGTACACGCTTTCCACATGTATCTTTCCCTTCATCAGGGTAACAAGCTGTCTGCAGATGGCAAGCCCCAGTCCGGTTCCTTCGATATTGCGGTTTCTCTTGCTGTCTAACTGTTGAAAGGATTTAAAAAGCTTATCCATATCGCTCTCTTTAATCCCACTCCCCGTATCGGTGATAGACACAATCAGCTCTATTCTGTCTTCCGCCGTCTGCAGGAAATCAACTTTCACATGGACATTTCCCTCTTTGGTAAATTTAACCGCATTGTTCGCCAGATTGACAATCACCTGTTTAATGCGCACGTTATCGCCGTACAGTCCCGATGGCAGATCCGGGTTTACGTCCACTGTAAGTTCCAGATCCTTACTTCCAATCCGTGTCATAATGATGTTGGATACGTCATTGATCATGGACATCGGTTCATATGCCACATCGCTGATATCCATCATGCCTGATTCGATCTTGGAAAAGTCCAAAATATCATTGATAATCGTAAGAAGCGTCTGTCCCGACGATTTAATCTGTCCGATATATTCTCTTGCTGCAGGCGTCAAATCTTCCCTGAGCGCCATCTCCGCCATGCCGATCACCGCATTCATGGGCGTGCGGATCTCGTGGCTCATATTCGCCAGAAAATCCGATTTCATATTGGAGGTTTTTTTCAGCTCCATGTTGGTCAGGCTTTCCTGATATTTGGAGTAAGCGATATCTGAAAGGACATTGGCTATCGTATAGAGCGCGTTGGACACCTTTCCTACCGTTTCCTTGCCCACAATCCTGATGTCCTGCGCGGCGTATACCAAACCGTCCGCATCCACACCGATCTCCTCAGCCACCTGCCGCATCTGTTCTTCATCCGGCGGAATGGTCAACATCTGACCCCCGATAAAGCATCCTACCGGATGCCCATGGGCCATGATGGGTGCGGCAAAAGTCACAAGCCCCGCATGACAATAATAAGCACAGGAACCCCCTGCTTTCGCGGCTCTTTCCACTCCCTGCTTATTACACAACTGACAGCGCCTTCGCCCCTCCTCTGTGCTTCGGATATACTTTTGACAAAAATCCGTAAACCCGGAGGGCTTCGTCTGTATCACGCCGGAAATATCTGCAATCATAGATGCAATTCCCGACATATCAGAAAACGCATCCTGTATTTTCTGTAAAGATTCCACATCTATCAAATCTGTCAGCTTGAGTTCGCTCTCTATGACCGCCATAGCATCCTCCCTCTACAGAATATCGTTTTATCAGCCCAAAACGCCCTTTATCGTGGAGGACAGCTTCTCCATATCAATCGGCTTGGCCAGATACCCCTTCGGTTTCATCGACAGCACCTCCATAATCTTATTTCTGTCCGTCACACCCGTGAGGAACACGACCGGAATATTTCTTGTCGCCGGATTCTCCCTGATCTTTGAAAGAACCGCCGCTCCGTTATCCACCGGCATCTCATAATCCAGAATCACCATGTCCGTCTTCTTCGTCTCGAGGAACTTCAGGGCAATCTTGCCGCTGATGGCTGTCGCCACATCATAGCGCTCCACCAGATAACCTTTCAGGAGCTTAAGCACACTGCTGTCGTCGTCCACCACAAGAATATGCTTTTTTCTCGCCGCCTCCTCCCGCAGCTTCTTCTCCTTTTCCTCTTCTTTCGCAATCTGGGCGAGAAGCTCCTCCGCCACACGCATGACGTCTTCCGTTTTCAGCGTACTCTCCGTCACTGTCACGGACCGTTTTCCCCGAATCTCCGGCCCCTTTTCCTTCAACAGCTTGACGATGCCCTCTTCCAGCTTCTGTGTGGAAATCGGTCTGCGAAATATAGTCACGTTCATAGCAGGGGCAATATGTACAAACTGCTCGCACTCATCCGCGTCCCCGACAATCACAATAGGAATCCTCTCCTCCGCAATCTTGTCCTCCACATTGACAAACCGCTTCAGGTCGTCCGGGGATTCTCCGTACAGACAGTAGACAAGCACATCCGGCTGCACGTATTTGATATGATTTATAATATCGTCGTAGCGTTCCGAGGTGCTGACACACTCGAAGCTGAAATCCATATACGTAAAAAATTCATTGATAACCATTTTGTTGTTTCCCGTCAGCAAAACCTTATATTTCATAAACCTTACCCCCTCATCCAAGCACAATATAATGTTTATATTATACCAACTTTTGCCGCTCTTTGCACTGCTATTTTTCGTATTGAGACACCGGGTAAAATATGGTAACATATTCCTATCAATTACTAGGGAGATGATTGTATTATGGCAAAAGAAATCAAATGGAACGACCGATTCAGCGTAGGTGTGGACAGCATTGACAGCGCCCACAAAAAACTGTTTTCCATTGTAGGAAAGCTGATCGCCCTCAATGAGGACGAGACCAAACAGCAGCACGCCTGCCGGGAAGGCATCAAGTATTTCAAGAGCTACACCATGAAGCATTTCGCTGACGAGGAAGCCTACATGCAGTCCATCGGCTATCCCGGACTTGCCGTACATAAGCGTCTGCATGACAGCCTGCGGGACAAGACACTCCCTGCGCTGGAAGCGGAGATGGAGGCGCAGGATTACTCCACCGAATCGGTGGGACATTTCCTCGGTATCTGCGTTGGCTGGCTCAACGGCCACATCATTGTCGAAGACCGTGCCATCACGGGCAAAAACCCACACAAATGGGTGCACCAGACGGATGAAAGCGAGCAGGAAAGTGTGGAGAAAGCGCTTATGCAGGGACTTGAGAGTCTCGCGCAGACAAGCGCGGAAGTCATAAGCCGCCATTACAGCGGGGTAGAATTTTCCACAGGAAAAACACTCTGCTTCCGCCTGACTTACCGGACGGAAGAAAAGAACCTCATCCGTATCTATCTGGTTTTTGAAGAATCGTTGGTTCTGCATACTCTCAGTGAAATTCTGGGAAAGGACATACACAGAATCGACCAGACGGTCATCACCGCCATGAAGCTTTTGTCCGAACAGTTTATCAGCCGTTTAAAGACGCACTTTCCTGATACCGTCCGCGGCACTTTAGAGCGAAACGACATGCTGACCTTTGAACAGTTCGTCCGCACTTTCGACAAGGAATATCCGCCCTACAGTCTGCTTCTTAGCACGGAGGGGAAGGGATATTTTGCGTTCTGCGCACAGGTGTAAATTCTGTGCTTCACAAATGCCCGTGCAAGCGCGGCGCCTGACTCATTGTTCGCATAATAAAACCGACAGGTTTTTCTCACGAAAACATCTGTCGGTTTTGTGTTTACAGGCTCTTTGTCGTAAAACCTGTTTTTGTAATTATTCTGTATATCTGTAACTTTGCAAGACACGTCCGAATCCCAGACAGATCACCACCCCGAGCACGCCCAGAACAAACATCATCATCGCCGCGCCCGAGCCTTTCCCCTCGCCAAACAGCCTGACAAGCGTACCCTGCAAAGGCGCCTGCGCCATCACCGGCTCGCAGAAATGATCTACCATAAAACCACCCAGAGACAAGCCGATCGGAATGGTAAAAAATTGCAGCGTATTTCTACAGGAATACACCCGCCCCTGCATATCAAGCGGAATCGTCGTCCGCAGAATCACGTCCAAATTCGCGCTCATCACAGGCACCAGAAGCCAGCCTATGATCTGTCCTATACACCAAAGCACCGGACTATTTGTAAATGCCAGAATAAAATTCTCCGTTCCCAGAGAAAACAGCATCGTCAGATAGATCACACGAATGCGGTTTTTCGGCGCAGGCAGCGCCGTCACGATCAGACTGCCGAATAACATGGCAATTCCCGCACAGGAAGTAACGATTCCCAAAACCGCCTCGCCGCCGTTTTCCCTCGGCAAAATCAACGCCGGGAGGACCGCGTCAAAAGCCGACGCCACGAGATTGACCCCCGCCAGAAACAAAATCAATACCAGTACCAATTCATTTTTCCGAAGACAGACAAGCCCCGCTCTGGCCGACTCCAAAAAAGATTCTTTTTCCGCCTCTTCCTTCTTTTTCGGTGCAGAGAGTTTCACTCCAAACAGCAGTGAAAGAAACGCGATCGCGAACGTGGTCAGATCCACATAAATAACGATATCCATCCCCGCAAAGGCATACAATGCCGTGGCCAGAACCGGATTTAATATGGTCACAAGCGATGCGGAAAGCGACCGCAGACCGCTCGTCTTCTGGTAATATTCCTTCGGCGTGATCATGGTCATCGCCACGTCGCTTGCGGGCTGCTGTACAGTATTCATCAGTCCGGTCAGCACATTCAGGATGTACATGTGGACAGGCAGCAGAAGCTCTGCCTTTAGCAATAACAGAACAGCCACAGAGCAGCATGCCGCCAGCGTATCACAGACAAGCATCACCTTTTTCTTGTCCCACCTGTCGCTGAGCGCCCCCGCAAAAATACTCATCCCCACATAGGGCGCATAGCTGCACACCGCCAGAAGCGCCGTCTGCAGCGCAGACCCCGTCTTCTCATAGAGCCACAGCGTGAGCGCGAAGCCTGTCATAGCGCTCCCAAGCTGGGAAAGCGACTGGGTGCTCCACAGAATCAGAAACGTTTTTAAATCTTTTATTGTTTTTTTCATTTTCCTTTGCTCCTTCTTTTCTACTTATATTACATTCAGGATGCAAAGGCTGAGGACGATACCCCCTTAGGTCTCTCCTCCATACAGCGTCCTCATCCTCTGCATGGAGCGCCTGCAATGCACAAAACTAACGGCATTTTGTCCACCTCCTGCCATCAAAACTCTTCACCTTACATTTCTTATTTCCTATAAACATATCCGAAGTCGAAATCGTTTACAGTTCCTTCCGAATCGTATGCCACGCCTCCACAAGCTTTTCCAGGGAATATCCAGCATTAGCCGGGCTTGTGGACGGCAGACAAACCGCTTCCTGGCCGTTCACCGGGTAAATATATTTCCTGTACAGCTGCTGCGCTTTCCCGCCGTTGGTATAGATGGCCCGGATGTCCGCGCAGGTCAGAATCTTTGTCAAATCGTTGGGCGCTGCATCACGGATGCTGGCGTCCGAGGAGCCTGTGATCTCACAGCTCGCAATCACATCCCACACCGCGATATGGTGGGACAAAAGCATCTCCTTTTTCTCCCCGACAGTCTCCGGCACCGCACAGTCGAGCACCTGCGCCATCACACGCCAGAAACGGTTCTGCTTATGTCCATAAAAAAACTGCTGTTCTCTGGATTTCACAGAGGGAAAACTGCCCAGTATCAAAATTTTGGAATGCTCATCGTAGAGCGGGGGGATCGGGTGGTAAAGCATTGGGGACTCCTTCTTCGACTGCCTGCGTCCATTCTACCACATCAACACAGCCATTACAAACACATCCGCCCAAGCAGCTCCTCCATCTCCTCTGAAACCGTGCCGCCATGCTGTCCTCCCGATTTATCCACACGCAAATCCCACCGCATTTGCATGTTTTCCTTTATCAGAAGCATCTCATTAACTGACGCCCTGCACAACTCATTTACGCACATAGATGATCCCAAGCTGCCCCTTAATCACCTTCACCGCCGAGCGGTACACCGCGTAAATCACCCCGCCGATTGCCACCGTTATACACAGGCAGACGCCCATTGCCGCCCATTCCGCCCCGATAATTCTGCCGTCATTCGCGTACAGGATCATGGTAAAGAGCAGGAACATGGCGGACGTGCCCACCAGCGAAGGCACTTTAAAGACGCTGCCGCACTGGCTGCGCACTTCCCTGTCCAGAAAGGCGGGGGAAGCCCCCAGCTTTTTCAAATCGTCAAAAATATAACGGTTGTTGATCGCAATGCTCTGACAGCGGGTGTAGCACACCACCATCGCCGTAATCATGCACACGAGGAAGATAAAGAGAAACATCATAAACATCACCCCCATATTCCTTGCATAATCATTCTGGTTCAAAATCCGAAAATCCGGCTGATACACCCAGAAGGTTCTGAACATAAAGGAATCCGACATGTCGTAACTGATGGTCGTCATATCGTCCGTATCCCCCCAGTACACTTTCCCCTCCTCGTTCTCCCGGATCTTCTGCACTCTGTCATAGTAGGAAGGGCGTTCACAGGATGCGTCAAAGGATGACACAAAGCGATGATAAAAGGCATTGGCAAAGGGATAGGAATCCTCTCCGTCCACATTAAACCTTACGAACTGCCCTCTCCAGTCATCCGTCAGTCCCCCGGATATCAGAGCGTAGTCCTCATTGTCAAGCACACAGCAGTCCCTATCCACATCTACCAAAAGATCAAAGTACAGATATCCCGCAAACTGCGTGGCAAGCTGTGTTCGCGTCACCATATTGGTAAATTCCCTTGCCGACTCGTTGGTAAACAGCGCCGTTTCTTCCTCGTTCGTGAGATTGAAGTAAGTTCCCGGCTCCACGTCAACCTCCTGTCCTGTCAGTTCCCTGTATGCATCCTCGGAAAGTACTGTCGCTTCACTCTTCATCTCCACATATTCGATATGATAGCTTCTGCCGTCCTCCTCCTCAATCATAGCATCTCCGCCGATTCCCAGAGTGACATAACCGCACGCTTTCCAGTCTTTAAATGAAAGACCGTATTCCCTGCCAAGGGCCTCCACTTCTTCCCTGTCCGGCACCGTCTGATCCGCCTGATAGTTATAAAAATAGTCAAAGGGCTGGGATGCGTAGTGAATCAGCGACGATATGGCGTTTGTCGGCACATAGAAGATGGCAAAGCATCCTCCCGCGACCAGCAGGGTAATCACCAGCATATTATTGACCGTCTGTCTTCCCTGAAACTTCATCATGCTCCGGGAAATGATATTCTTATAAGGATTCTTCCGATGACTCTTCCATCCGTGCACCACCGTGTGCAGCATGACCATATAAAGTCCGGGGAACACAGGGGCATAGAACACACCTGCCCACGCAGGCGGATAAGCGGAAAACCACACATGCCATGCGCTCGGAGCCTGATATCCCATCACCGCGCCTGCAAGGAGCACCAAAACGCCCACCGGGCCGCACCATCTGCCAAGCTCCTTCACCGGCTCGTTAATATGCTCTTCCCGGATCACTTCCATGATATTTGTTTTTTTCAAATACCGCCACGCCGTCAGACAGGCAAAGCCCACCACGAAAAGCAAAAACAGCAGAGAGACAAACAGACATCTGAAATCAAACATAAGAACCATATCTGAGCTGTCCACCAGAAACAGGCGAAACGACTGCCAGATCACCTGCACGAAGGGAAAGCCCGCTGCCGTCCCTGCAATGGCGGACACACCGCTCAAGAAAATCACTTCCTGGTAAAGTCCCGGCGCAAGGCGCCTTCTGGAAGCCCCCAAAGCCATCAGAACGCCGAGCTGCCCGGACTTATGCCGGAAAAACAGTCCAAGCGCGTAGATCGTAAAGACCACGCATCCCACCAGCGTCATCACGAAGATCATGTACATCTGCTTCGCGCTGTCGCCGCCCTTCGGAAACACCTTCTGCACCGTGGGCGAAAGCATCAGCGCAGAATATGCCGAAATAATCATAAGCGCCATAAAATTACAGAACAGATAAAGACGCGACTGCTTCCTGTCCGCCTTCTGCAGCTTCTGTTCCATCTGCTTCATATTTGTCATCGTGCCCATCGTAGTCCCCCCTATTCACTCATCTCTTTGATCGCGTCCAGAAGCCGGTCCTGAAATACGCTGCGTTCTTCCTGCTTTTCAAGCTGGCGGTATATGCTGCCATCTTTCAACAAAATCACCCTGTCGCAGAAGGACGCGGAAAAACTGTCGTGGGTCACCATGAAAATCGTGGCATTCATTTTCTGTTTCGCATGGATAAACGTCTCGATCACCGCCCGGCTGGACTTGGAATCCAGATTTCCCGTCGGCTCATCCGCCAGAATAATGAGCGGATTGTTGATCAGACTCCGGGCCACCGCCGCCCGCTGTTTCTCACCGCCGGATATTTCCGCCGGATATTTATTCAGAATATGCACGATGCCAAACATGGCCGCAAGCTGATCTGCCAGCTTTTCTGCCTCCTGCCCCACCTCTTCCTGCACAATACGGGGCACCAGAATGTTTTCCCGGATCGTCAGCCCGTCCAGGAGCATAAAGTCCTGAAATACAAACCCGATCTTCGTATTTCTGACCCTTGCCAGTTCCTCCTCATTCATCCCTGCCAGCTCCATGCCGCCCAGCCTGATGTTTCCTTTGTCAAAGGGAATATAGCAGGAAATACAGTTTAACAGCGTGGTTTTTCCGGAGCCCGACGGCCCCATGACCGCCACGAACTCCCCCTGTGGTACATGGAAATCAATTCCCTTCAACACCTCATATTTGTTTTTGCCTGTCTCGTAAGATTTGTACAGCTCTTTCACATACAGCATAACTGTGTCCTCCTTTTTACTGGCGGAATGGAATGCCTGTTTCCCTTCCCGCTGACTTTCTGCAAAGTTACCTCGCATGGCAGATTTGCATAATAAGCATACTACAAATACCGCCCGCCAAAGATGCGGCTGTCATTCCTGACAGTCCGCATGTAAAGTTTGACCGAATTTTACACATGATGTAAAGTTTAGACTGATTGGATGTAAAGTTTGGAAAGACCGGGCAGGACTGTCTCTTAAAAATATGGTAAAATATCTGCGATGGCATGCAGGCGGTCTGTGCCATGCCATTTACCGTAAGACGGAAGGAGAGATCCATATGCTGCGAATCGCAATCTGTGATGATGAGACGGATGCAAGGGACGCCCTGCGCATCCAACTGGAAAAATTACTGATCGAGGACTGTGAGTCGATCGTCTACGAATTTTCTTCGGGCACAAACGCCGCCTCGTGGCTTAAAAACCATCCGGGCGAAATCGACCTGCTTTTTCTGGACGTGGAAATGAAGGGGTTAAACGGCATGGAAACCGCCGGAAAAATCAGAATGTTTGACGAACAGATCCTCATCGTCTTTGTGACGGGCTACTCTGATTATGTCTTTGACGGCTATCGGGTGGGCGCACTGGATTACCTGATGAAACCGGTCCGGGAAGAAAAACTGCGGCAGTTAATCGGACGTGTGCGGGCCAAATCAGCACAGGAGGAATCCCGTACCTTTACTCTGAAAAACATAGACGGCACATGGCGTTTTTTCTACTCCGACATCCTCTACTTCTATTCCGACAGACGGAAAGTCATTCTGGTGACCGCCAAAGGTACGTATCCTTTTTATGCCAGACTGGATGAAATCGCAGCCAGACTGTCCGCCGGTTTCGTGCGGATTCATCAGCGCTATCTGATCAATCCGGCTCATGTGGACTACCTCGGCAGCGATTCTGTGACCGTCCTCGGGCAGGAACTTCCATGCAGCAGAAAATACCGGGAGGCCGCCCTGCAAAAAATAGCCAAATCTATGATGGGAGATACTTTCACATGATAACCCTGCTGAATATCCTGCACTTGTCCGCCATCCTGCTTTCCGGCTGGCTGATTATGCACGCCATGTCATATCTGATTGCACTTTCCGAAAAAAGAGGCAGACGTTTTCTGCTTTTCGGGGGCTGTATGCTGCTGTGCGCTATGATCATCTTTATTGGGGATCCCTTTAATATTCTGACAACCACTCCCGTTTTTCTGGTTATTGTATTTCTATCCTGCCAGGGCACGTTCTGGCAGAAAGTAACCATCGGGCTTCTGTTTTCCAGCACAATCTTTTCCTTCAGCGCCCTGCGGGATAACTATATCCACGATTTTCTGTTTCCGCCGGGGCAGCTTGGAATCAGCATGGTCATTTTTGGAGGCAGCGATATCAACCATACTCTGGACGGGACATGGATGCTGTCCGAACACGGCTACCACGTTTCCAGCCTGTTCACTCTGCCCTTTGCGCTGCTCCTCTTCCTTTACACGAAAAAAAATGCGCCCGACAAGGACTATGCCCTCTCAGACAGCATGTGGCAGTTACTGCTCTTTCTCACGTTCATTCCCCTTGGCATTGTAATGACCGTGGTCACCCTGCTTCGCCACTATGATTACAATGTAAATGCTATGGCGCACAGGGAATATGCCGTTTTACTGCTGATTGCCCTGTTTGCCTTCATCTGTCTGCTCTGGTGCGTCACGGTTCTGGCAAAACAGCGGAAGCTGGAACAGCAGAGCATGTTCGCGGAAATCAACCGCCGGTATTACGAAGCGATGGAGCAGCAGCACTTTGAAATCCGGCGTTTAAAGCACGATCTGGCCAACCACATTCAGGTCTTATCCTCCCTGCCTGAAGAAAGACGGGCGGCCTACGCTGAGGAATTGTCCGGCCATACGGCGCTCTCCCAATCCTTCGCCTACTGTGGGGATTCCACCGTCAACGCCGTGCTGACCGTAAAAAAAAGCGTAATGGAGCGGTGCCACATCCGTCTGGAAATGGATGTGAAAATTCCGGCGCCGCTCCCCTACGACAAAACGGATCTCTGCGCCCTGTACGCAAACGCTCTCGACAACGCCGTGGAAGCGTGCATGAAGCTGGATGAAACGCAGAGAAAAATTTCTCTGAAATGCAGGGCAGACAAAGGTCTGTTTTGTCTGGAAGTCTGCAATCCTGATCCGGACCCGGAAAACGCCCGCTCACAGACCGAAACGCAGATGGCTTCCATGTCCGGAAAGCCGTCTGCGCACGGCCTGATTCCGCCTACCTCGAAATCGGATAAAAGAAATCACGGTTTAGGGCTGAAAAGCATCCATGAAATTGTGACAAGATATCACGGCAGTCTGGAAATCAAAACGGAAAACGGAATTTTCGACCTGTTTCTGTATATTCCCCTGCCCGAATACCGGTAAATGTCCATGCCTGGCGCCGAAAAACCGCTGTCCCTCACCAGCTCTTTCCGGATCCGTCTTACAGC
Organism: uncultured bacterium; assembly: GCA_947073545.1. GTDB lineage: Bacteria > Bacillota > Clostridia > Lachnospirales > Lachnospiraceae > UBA3282. The sequence goes on along the minus strand of CAMTMP010000011.1, from coordinate 31,344 downwards.
TCATTGATCGTCTCCGTAATCGCCATCTCCCGGATTTTCCCTGCGGGCACGCATACGGCAGCCACACAGGAAAGCACGACAATGCCTGTAATCACCGCAAGCTCTGCGAAGGGGACTCTCCACGATCCGCCAAAATGAGCAAACACAATCTTTATCATAAACAGCCGGTGTAAATACAGCCCTGCAATACAGCCGGAAACCAGACCACAGACCGCATAAACTGCCGCCTCGGCCGCGATCATCCGTATCATCTGCACATCACTCATCCCCACGGCCCGCATGGCGCCGTACTGCTTCGTTCTTGCCGAAACGCTCATGGAAATGTTATTCATAATGTTAAAAACCGTGATCAGGGCAATGACTGCCAGAAAACCATAAGCCGCAATGCGGAAAACCCAGAAACCGGAATTGCTCGTCTGTTCATCCTCCCGTCTGTCCACAAAGTCATTCTCACCTGCCATGGCTCGTATTGTCTCCACCGTCTCTTCCGGCGCATCCTTTGCAAGTCCAAAGCCGAGCAATAAATAACCCGTCTCGCCTGTCAGACGCGTAAACGTTTCCTCCGTGCAGACAATCGCCGGACGGCTCTCCGTTCCTATTCCCTCCGAGCACACGCCGGCAATGGTGAGCTTCGTATCTCCGACCGTGACAATATCCCCGGTATTTAAGCGGCTGTCCATGTTAAAGATCGTCATCACATAATCCGTATCGCCGGAAACCTTTTTCAAATCGCCGCTGGCGACAGATTTCTTTGACCAGTCAAACATCCAGTCATCATAGGAAATCAGATCGACACTTCCGGAAACCCCGTTAATCTCCGCAGGCACATCATAACATACGGCGCAGCCAAATGCCGTTTCCACGCCGGACAAAACGCTTATTTCCTCTTTCATTCCCCTGCCCAGAGAATTGTCTGACGCGGCAATGCCGATTTCCGGACTTAAATCGTTCTCCGAAGGCATAAACCGCTTAAACAAATCCAGACCGGCAGAAAACACCAGAAACAGAGTAACCATAAAGGCAAAGGATAAGGACATCAGAATCAGGTTCTTCTTCGCCGATGTGGCATGATGGACGCCCATCGCGCGCTCCACCTTAAAAATGCGGGTGTTTGCTGCATGAGCGACAGCCTTGCCGGTGTCCGCATTGCCCGATACCGCCGCCACGGGAGACACCGCCGCCGCCCGTTTCGCAGGCGCATGGGCGGCAAGCAATACCGATATCACGCCCACCAGAACGCCCGACACAATACCGGTCACGCTAAACCGATAGCGGAAATCGTCAAACTCGCCGCCCACCTTGTATCGCAAAATCACAGACAGTACAAGCGTAAATACCTCGCTGACAATCAACCCGGCAGGAATCGCCGTCTTACACCAGTTCAGTGCCTCGAGCCGCACGAAACGCATCACCTGTTCCCTGCTTGCCCCGATACAACGCATCATACCGAAAAACTTTGTCCGCTGTGTAACCGTACTGTTTATGCAGCTTGAGATCATCAACACGCCCGCAGTCAGAATCAGTACAAATACAATGGCGGCAAGTGAATAGAAACTCTGCATCGCCATATTGCTGCTTTCTCCAGAACTCCCCATAACAGCCAGATTTTCTTCGATATCCCCGTCCGCCAGTCCATACTGCGCCTTCAAATCGAAAATTACGCTTTTGATATGCGCTTCTTTTGTAAAACGCACATAGTACGCCGTCTTTAGTGCCGTGTCCGCTGCCGTCCGCTCCTCCATAACACTTGTGTCACAATCACCCGTTTTGTCTGCGGCGCAAATCCTGTCAAAGGCGTTCACACTGATATAGGCGCTCACATCCTCAAACTTTTTGTCGTACTTTTCCCACTCGTCATCGCAGAACCCGCTCACCACAAAAGTGAAGTCCCCTGCCGGAACATGAATGGTAACGCTGTCGCCCGTCTGCACGCCAAGCCGCTCTTTCGCGCTTGTATTTAGCATAATCTCCCCGTCATTTTGGGGAAATGCACCCTCATGCTCATATGCCCTGATATCGTCAATATAGTTTTCTTCCGCGCCGTACAATATGACACGTGTGTCATTGATATAATACCCCTCGTAGACATCCTCCCCAAGCGCCTTGCACCACGCCGCCGCAGACACGTCTTCCCTTGCCGCGATCTGCTCCGCTGCCACTTCGGATATACCGCCAACCACAATATGATGACTGCCGTGATGTCTGATTAATTCCTCTGTCTGTCCCTTTTCTATCATTTCCGCACAGGAAAAAACCGTCGTCACGAGAAACACCGCAAAGATAATGCATAATAAAATCAGGCGGTTCTGCTTTCTGCGGATTCTGGCGGAAATGGGAATCAGATTTAAATAACTTTTCATCTCCCTGTTTTTCACTGCGCACACCTCCCCAGATCCGTCAGCACACCGTCCGACACTTCAAGCACCCTGTCCGCGGTCTGGGCGGTCATGCGGTTGTGGGTTATCATTATGATGGTCTGCTCGTATTTCCGGGAAGCCTCACGAAGCAGCGCAATCACCTCGCCACTGTTTCGGGTGTCCAGATTTCCCGTCGGTTCGTCCGCCAGAATCAGAGCCGGCCTTGTGATCAGCGCACGGCCAATCGCCACCCTCTGCTGCTGCCCGCCCGAGAGCTGGCCCGGCAGATGGTTCCTCCGCTCTTTCAGATTGAGCACCGAAAGCAGCTCCTCCAGATATTTCCTGTCCGGCTTCTGGTAATCTAAAAGCAGCGGAAAAATGATATTCTGCTCTACCGTCAGCTCCGGAATCAGGTTAAATGCCTGAAAGATAAACCCGATGTTTCTCCTGCGAAAAACGGTAAGGTTTTTCTCCTTCATGGCAAAGGTGTCCCTGCCGTCGACCAGCACCTTACCCGATGTGGGCGTATCAAGCGCCCCGATCATATTGAGCAGTGTACTCTTGCCGGAACCGGACTCTCCCACAATCGCCACATACTCCCCCTTGGGAACGGAAAAACTGACGTTCTTAAGCGCCTCCACCGCCGCCTCACCGCTGCCGTAGGTCTTGCAGATTTTGCTCACTTCCAGTAAATTCATTCTAAGCACCTCTTTCCCCAATTTTATTCACTATCAAAAGGCGCTTCCACACCGCACCCTTTAAGAAAGAATAGCGCTTACATACTACACACATACTTCGCCCAGATTACAATTTTGTAATAAACCGGGGCGCCTGTGATCCCGATTCGGAGAATGCGCTGTGTTCTGCACAGCTTGGATGTTCCGGAATTTTCCCGACAGTCGGGAACAGCATCACAAAAGTCGTCCCCTCCCCCAGCCTGCTGTCCACCGAGACCGTGCCTCCGTGAGCCTCCGCCACCGCTTTCACAAGTGAAAGTCCCAGTCCGATTCCCTGCGTGTCCTGAGAATATCTGCTGCGATAAAACCGTTTGAAAATATGATGCAGATCTTCCGGGTGGATGCCCGCTCCATTGTCCTTCACAGTAATGCGGACGGCGGACGGTGATTTCTCCCACGTCATCCATACACTGTCCCCGCTCTTTGTATGATCCAGCGCATTTTTCACCAGATTGTCAAGCGCCTCCGAAATCCAGCTTCGATCGCACGAAAAGAGAACGGTCGCACTGCCCGCGAGCACGATTTGCTTCTTCTCCTGCTCTGCGCGGAATCCAAACCGCTTCTCCACCTCCCCTATCATCACCGCGAGATCCTGCGGCTGCTTCTCTATCATCATTGTGCCCGCATCGAATTTCGTAATCTTTAACAAATTCTGCACCAGCGTCTCAATCCGGTCCAATTCCTGTTCCGACAACCCGGCAAATTCCCGAATCGTTGCAAACCCGCCCGTCTCCGCCTCCGACTGCATGATGCCGTTATAAATATTTAATGCGGCAAGGGGTGTTTTCAACTGGTGGGAAATATCCGAAATCGTGTCCTTGAGAAACTCCCTGGACTGCCCTTCCTTCTGCGCCTGCGCGTTTAAGACCGCTGCCAGTGTATTGATTTCATGAAAAAGCCGGTAAATCTCCCCCTCCTCATCACAGGCGATGCGGGCGTCTTTGTCCCCTGCAAGAAACGCCCGGATCTGTAAGGCGGCCGCCTCCATCTGTCTGTCCTGCCGCCAAAAATATCGATAGCAGAAAGCAAGCGCCGCACCTCCCATGATCATCGCGCAAAATGGCGCAGACAGCGCGGCGCACAGGACTGCCGCCCCTATACACAAAGCCATATGCACAAACAGCTTTCTTATCTTACGATTTACAAACACTCTCATTTTGCCCCCGTACTCCATTTATATCCCATACCGCGAACGGTCAAGATCTTTTCCGGCGTACCGGGATCATTCTCTATCTTCATGCGCAGTCTGCGGATATACACTGCCAGCGTCTTATTCTCTATAAATTTCTCCTCACAGTCCCACAACCCGGCAAGAATCTGCTCAGCCGAGAGCACCCTGTCCGGATTTTCCATAAACATCCGAAGCAGCTTATATTCCCCGGAAGTCAGCTCCAGCTTCTTCCCGTTCTTTCGTGCCTCTCCTCTGCGCATGTCAAGGGTAATGCCGTTCATGGCTATCTCTTCCCCCGCCTGCATAAAATTTTCGCTCCGCCTAAGCAGCGCATGGATTCTGGCCAAAAACACAGCCAGTTTAAAAGGCTTTGTTATATAGTCGTCCGCACCGATATCAAGCCCCATAATCATGTCCGTCTCCTCGTCTGCGGCCGTCAAAAACATGACGGGAACCTTAGACAAGCGCCTGATCTTTTCACACAGGTCAAAACCCGTGCCGTCCGGCAGCGCCACATCCAGTATGACAAGATCGTATTTCCCTTCCTCCCAAAGTCTTTCCGCTTCCGCCGCCGTGCGGGCATTCTCCACCTCATAGCCCTCCTTTTTGAGCGCAAAAGTCAGACCGCCTGTCAGACTCAGATCGTCCTCCACAAAAAAGATACGTTTCATATTCTTTCCTTTCTCCCGCCTCATTCATTCCCCGCCGCCTGCTGCCCCGGCGTGCCGTCCTGAAAGCTTTGTACTTCCTCTGCAATCAACGTGACATGGTCGTCCCAGGACTCATAACCCTCCTGCCCCCGCCTGTCTGTCAGCTCATAACGGGCAGTCAGAAATTCTCCCAGATAATCGGAAAATTTGCACCCGCCCCAGTAATTCAAATGAGAATCGTCGTTAAAATCCTGTGTAAAATCAAGCTCCATTTCATCATAGTACTCGTTAAAGTCAGCAAAGACAACCCCTTCCGCCTCCGCGATCTCCTCTATCTGATTGTAGGTAAGCTTATCCTCCGCCGTCAAGACGTATGGTGCCGCTATCAAAACGAGCCTGCCGCCCCTCTTCTTCGTATAATTTATAATCTTACGCAGGTACTTTTCAGATTTCTCTGTCAATCCGCCTTTTCCCGTCTCCGAAATTTCCGGCCTTATCTGCGGTGTCCGCTGCCAATAGGGCGTATATCCTTTGAAGGTCTCCTTCTCCCTGCTGTTCCAGAAGAAATCGTTAAAGTCATCCCTCTCCAGATCATCATATCTGCTGTGATAAATGGTAAAGGACGGAAAGTATTGAAAATATCTTGCTTGTTCCACACTGGCCGCCATCATGCCCAGCTTGTTTGCCGAGAATCGCATCCCCAGAATGTTTTCTGATATCCAGTCATACTGGTAATCCTCCTTATATCTGGCAGGCGCATATAAATCCAGTACAATCACCTCCGGAGACTGGTATTTATATAATTCTTTCAGATAAAAATATGTCATCCACAAAGGCTGCTGCGCCCCGCTGTAATCATATGCGGCTATCCCATACTTTTCCCAAAGCAGGGCAGTGTTCACATTACAATGAATGTGACTGCTTCCCATCATCATCACATCAACCGAATGCTCCGGCTGCCAGTACAGCCCCTCAAGCTGATTAATCCCATGCCCTGACTTAACCCGCAAAACGCTTGATGCAAGATAAATCGTCGCTATAAGCAAAAGCAGGAATCCGGCTCTGAGCAGATTCTTCTTCGTTCCTGTTCTCATCTCTTCTTATTCCTCTTCTAAAATCGCATGTAAATAAACTGCTCCGTATGATAGCCCGCCCCGTAAATTCCAAAAACAAAAATAGTTATCAAAAGCAGATAAAACACCAGATACCTTTTTCCGTTGGTCTTTTGCTGGATTAGTAACGGAAGCTCCATTTTTTCACGATCACACAGCCAGTCCGCCAGCCAGACAATAAAAATCCCGCTGACACCAATCCCGATCTCCGCTCCGTTTAACTGCAGGCTCTCCGCCGCCTGTCTCATACGCCCCGGCCACAGTCCCGCCGTCGCCATCTGGCGGATATATCGAAAGGCACCTTCCAGGCTTTCCGCACGGAAAAAGATCCATGCAAACCCTGCCAGCCAGAAGGTAAGTATCCTGCTCCTTATTCTCTGTCCCGTAAAAGAACCGGCGATAAGATACACCCCATGCAAAAGCCCCCAGACCAGAAAATGCAGTCCGGCCCCGTGCCATGCGCCGCAGACGAGAAACACGATCAGAATATTGAGATTCTTCCTGAATTTCCCCTTCCTGTTTCCCCCAAGGGGAATATAAATATAGTCCCGAAGCCATCCGCTTAAGGAAATATGCCACCTGCGCCAAAACTCCTGCATGTTTGCCGCCCTGTACGGTGCCCTGAAATTCTCTTGAAGCTCTATCCCAAACAGCTTTGCGCAGCCTGTCGCAATATAGGAATATCCGGCAAAATCACAGTAAATCTGGATCGAATACATCATAACCCCGAGCAGAAGCCAAAAACTGTCAAACACTTCCGGCTCCGCAAATAACGGCCTGACCATCCAGCCAAGCCTGTCCGCCACCACCAGCTTCATAAAATAGCCCCACAGCATATACGTGAAAGCAGCCGACAGCCTGCCCCGGTTCCAAAACCTGACCTCTCCCAGCCTTTTCATCTGCGGAAGAAGCGCCTCTCCCCGCTCGATCGGACCGCTGACAAACTTTGGGAAAAAGGCAAGATAACAGGCAAGATGACAAAAACTTCTTTCCGCCGCAATTCTGTGTTTATATACATCCACCAGATATCCAATGGCCTGAAATGAGTAAAAGGACAGCCCGGCCGGCATCATGAGATTTTTCAGCACACACTCCGGAATCCTGTCTGTAAGCCCAAAGCGGCCGGCCAGATATCCCGTGTATTTGTATACCACCAGCAAAAAAGTCAAACCACATACCGCTGCAAAAGTGATCCTTCCAGCCTTTTTCACGCATCCCCTGTCCTGCAATTGTTCAGTATAAGCTGCCATGAAACCGGTGACTGCCGTAATCGCAGCCAGAATAACCGCCGCCCTTGGTTCCACATAGGCACAGAACACATAGCTTGCCGCCAAAAGCACGCCCGCACGCCATTTAACAGGTACCAGAAAAAAAGCCGGTACTGTAACCCCCAGCAGAAGCAGGAAAAATTTTGATAAAAGCACCCAGATTCCTCCTAATGACTATGATATTTTCAAGTCCCGTCCGCTTTTCTGCTGCCTGTCTTCTCACAGGAACGGCATTTCCGTATCTGCATTTTCATCTGCCGACACGCAAAAACAGTTCCCCTAAAAGCTTGGCTTTTGCACAGTCAGTCCCTCTCCGAACCAACTATCCGCTGTAAACTATTAACAGTATAACAAAAAATTGCCCTTTTATAATACACTTTCCTGAATTTAATAAAAAAATAAGAAAATCAGACCGCGTAAACGGCTGCCTTCCCGATGCCGCATACAACCGCACATGGCTGCATAAACTGATACTAAATCTTAGAAACGAGGAATCACTATGTGTACGAGTATTGCCATGAATACCGAAGATTTTTACTTCGGGCGCACCATGGATATCGAATATTCTTTTGGTGAAAACGTAGTTTTTACACCCAGAAACTATCCTGTCTCTTTCCGCAAAACCAACACCCTTCACAGACATTACGCTTTGCTCGGCATGGCAAGCGTGAAGGACGATTACCCCCTCTATGCGGAAGCGGTAAATGAGAGAGGACTATGTATCGCTGCTCTGAATTTTCCCGACAACGCTTACTATCCCCCAAAGGAAGATCCTGTCAAGCAGAATGTGTCTCCCTTTGAACTGATCCTGTGGCTGTGCGCCAAATGTGCCTCCGTCACAGACGTAAAAGACCTTCTGTCCGCCACACATTTGGTGGATATTCCTTTTAACGACTCACTCCCTCTGGCGCCGCTGCACTGGCATATTGCAGACAGAGAACGCTCCATTGTGCTGGAATCCACGGTAAGCGGCATGGAAATATATGACAACCCTGTCGGAGTCCTGACAAACAACCCCGGATTCCATTTCCAGACCACAAATCTCTGCCAATACATGAACCTGACTACGTCATGTCCACAAAACTGTTTCAGCAATATAAAAAGCCTTGTCCCATTCGGACAAGGCTTAGGCAGTTTCGGTCTGCCGGGTGATTATTCTCCCGCCTCTCGCTTTGTCAAGGCGGCTTATCTTTCCATGAACTCCGTCTGTGAAAAGGATGAGATGAGCAGCGTCTCCCAACTATTTCACATTCTGGATTCCGTATCCATGATCCGCGGCAGTGTCGTAACCAGACAGGCGCTTTACGACACCACCACCTATGTCTGCTGCATGAATGCCACTAAGGGCAGATATTACTATAAAACCTACGCCAACTCACAGCTAACCGCAGTCGACCTCCGCCATGAAAATCTGGATGCGGAAACGCTCAAAACCTATCCTCTGGTGACAGAGCCGCAGATTTCATGGGCCAACTGACATACGGTTTGCTTACTGCCAGCGGGTATTTTTCAGTGTGAACGCACCGATCAGTTCTTTCAGCATACCGGATTGGGACGACAGCTCCTCGCTGGCCGCAGCACACTCCTGACTGGTCGCGGAGTTGTTCTGCACCACTGCTGAGATCTGCTCAACGCCGGTAGCCACCTGTTCCATCGCGATGGTCTGTTTTTCCACCGCCTCTACGACCTGATCCATCTTGACAGTCACGTTGCCTGCCAGCTCTCCCGTCCGCTCTAACGCTTCCGACACTCTGCTCATAACCTTGCCGCCTTCGGTGATCGTCGCAGCGGAACTCTCTATCAATTCCTTCGTCGCCTTGGCAGCCTCATCCGATTTCGAAGCGAGACTGCTGATTTCCTCCGCAACCACGGCGAACCCTTTACCTGCACTGCCGGCTCTGGCCGCCTCAACCGCCGCATTCAGCGAGAGAATATTGATCTGGAAAGCAATATTTTCTATCGTCGCAATGATGGTGCTGATCTGTTTGGAATCGTTTGCAATGCGATCCATGGAAACGCTCAGTTCCTTCACATTTTCCATGCTGACGCCAAGCTGCGCCCCGGCCTGATTGGTAATCCGGCCCACCTCCTCGGCCGCGATCGAAGTTTCCTTTGCGCTGGCTGAAATATCCGTAATCGTAGTGGAAATCTGTGTGACGGCGCTGGCCTGCTCCGTCGCGCCCTGCGCCAGCGTCTGGGCGCTTGCCGATACCTGATCCGAACCGTCGGATACATGATTGGCACTGGACGCAATCTGCCCCATGGTCTGGTTCAGCGCACCCAATATGCTGTCCAGTGACTTCTTGATCGCCAGAAAGTCACCCGTATAATCCTGCTTCGTCTCCTGTGTCAGATCGCCCTTTGCAATCGCTCCCAGTATATCGGAGATCTCACCAATATATGCGCGGAGACTGGTCACGGTGCCTTCAAAGATTTCGCCAAGCAGACCAATTTCATCATTGGAGCGGACGCCAATCTTCACATCCCCACCGTCAGCCAGTCCAAGCTCACCCTTTTCCAGACGCATGGCTGCCTGCGTAATTTTAGCAAGCGGTCCCGATACACCCTTTTTCAGATAAACCAGCAGGAACAGAATGCAGGCAATGATCACCGCCACGCTGATCACCGTAGCATATGTAATAATTCTGGCTGTCTCCTCCTTCGCCTCGGTCATGGATATACCCGCGAAGATCAGACCGTCAACCTGCCCGCTCTCTCCCTTTGTCGGGACATAGGAACACAGATAAGTCTCGCCCAGAATATCCGCCTCGCCCACATAGGACTGGCCCTTCTTAAGCACAATATCAATCAGGTTGCTGGCCAGCTTGGTTCCCACCACGCGCTCCCCGTTTTTGGTTACCGTGCTGTATGCCCTCGTATCTCCCTCAAAAACAGTAAATTCACAGCCCATGCGTTCTTTCATTCCGTCTAATACCAGATTGACATCGTCGTCTTCCGATATCCGGCTCAGCTCATAGGCAAGCACATTTGTAGCGTCCGTACAAATCTGTTCCTGCATATTCCTGACAAGGGAATTATACATGTAAACACAGATCGTTACTGCAAAAACTACGGAAATGGCCTGCATGATCACTACGACATTGCCGACCTTTTTTCCAATACGTCTCCTCTTCCTGCCGCCGCTTTTTTTCCCAATCACCTGTTCATTTCCCATACTATTTTTCTCCATTTTCTAAAGATAATAATATTGACCATGCTTTACCTTACCGGATCCGTATTGCACAGTCTTTATCTATTGTATCATAAGCGTGAGAAATTACAAATATGTTTTTCTCAAATTTCTCCAAAATTATCTCCCAATTCTTTCCGGCATGTATGCCTTTTGCTTATAAACCACAACGCGTTTCCGGACTGCATTCCCGTTTCAACTCAACAATATATTCCGTCGTCCCTTCCTGAAACTGCTTCTTCCCGGCAACCACAAAACCGTACCTTTCATAAAACCGTCTGGCATCCGCGTTTTTCTCGAGCACCCAGAGATACCTGCAGTTCTTTTCTATGGCAAACCGCATCAGCTCGCCGCCGATCCCACAGTTTTCAAAAAATGTGTCCACATACAGTTCCTCAATTCTGTCCCCGGAAATATGCAGCACGCCCTTGACAAATTCATCGTCGTAGACAAAGACGCCCTCCAGTGTTTCCGGATTTTCAATGTATGCCTTCGCAAGGGGATAAACCTGTATCTCCCCGAAAGACACCTTATCGTTGCGGAAAATTTTTCTATAGTTCATGCGTTTCGTAAATACCAGAATTTCCGCGATTCTGGAAGCGTCCTCAACCGTCGCTCGTCGTATCATAATCCGATTCCTCTTACCCTTTCTTTAATATATAATGTTGCCTTTCATATTGCACCCGCCCCGTTCAGTTTAAAATCTATTTCAGACTTACTGCTGCCATATAATGCCAACAATATAATCGTAGACGCTGCTGAAATGATCAACCCCAATGAAGCGGATTTTAAACCGTTCAGCACCTCCAACGCATATGCGGATATTTGATGTGTCTGAAAAAATTTATATAAAGCCAGTGAAACAATAACCCCGGTGTCATCTGTGAAATGGTAATGATGTCCGTAAACATTTTTTCGCTGATCCAATTGTTTTTTTCTACCACCTGCTCCTGGATTAAAGGAATAATTGCATAACCGCCACCAAAAGTAAAAGCGCTTATGTTCCCTCTCCGGTATTTTGCACTGATTCCCGTACAAAATCCATCCGCACCAGTTTTTTCCCATTGGGCAGTATATGTTCCGATCTTACTTTTTTCCGATACTCTATTTCGCGCATTGCCTGTTCCAAAGCCTTTTCGTCCATCAGATGGTGCACTCGTTCCAATCCGTCAAACACATGCAGATACGGCGAGTCCGATACCCAGCCATCTTCCGTATTGATCTGGATAATACAGGAAACATATCCCGGCCGGACGTGCCGGACCACTTTCTGAAAACAGGCACAGCCAATATACTCAATCAACAGATTCGCAACAATCATTTCTGCTTCCGGCAGCTTTTCCGCCTCCTCCGTCAAATCCATACAGATACACTCCAAAAGTCCGCCCAAATATGCATATCTGCGAACGGTTTCTTTTAAATACGCCGCGTTGACATCTATCCCATATACTTTCCTGAATTTCATTTTCGAAATGTGCGCAAGCCCGTTGCCGCCTGCAACGCCAAGTATCATAACGCACGCAACAGGATACGACTCAAATTGCCCCTTCATCATTTCGTTTAATGCCTGCAATTGCCTGACTGAATCAAGTTCCATATGTTTTTCATAATCTGACAGCGAAATCTCTTCCCACGGATTTTTCATTTCATCACCCATTTTGGTTTGCTATAGTTCCGGATTTTTCATATAAAAAGTGGCACGACAACCGCCATGCCACGAATGCGCCATACGCTCAAACAAATCATATCGTTTAAAGAAATGTTTTGCAAGTGACTAACGCATATTTATTAAGTTTGCTGTAAGCTGTTTCAAAATATCTCCAATATCATTAGCCCTCAAAATTTAAGCAAAAAAGAAACCTGCTGTCATATCAAGATAGTTCTGCCCACTATACTGCGGATACCGCCTGCCAGCCTCCGACTTGAACTCATCAGCATTTTGGGCGTCTGCGGCAATCTTTTTCAGATTTTCCAGATAGTCAATCTTTATCCGGGCGTCCTTTAAATCCTCCGGCGTATAGTGAGAGGTAAGGATCAGGTCATATCCCCGCTCAATATAAGTGCAAAGCTGCGCGATCATCGCGTCGGCATGACCTGCACCTGCCACGATAGAATGACAGTCATGCCCTAACATATGGGTGTATACGGTATTGATTTCAGGGATTTCCACATCAAAGAAGTCCTCCTATTCTTTGTTTTCTGCGTCTTGCTTTTTTCCGCCTGTAAGTTTACAATATAACTGTAAAGAGAAAACGTAAAGTAAGCACTTTTTTGTGCCATAGTTACCAAAAAGAAACTATTGTGAAAAATGAGGAATTTTATGAAAAGCAATTTACCTGCCTGCCCGGTAGAAACCACTTTAATGCTCATAAGTGACCGCTGGAAAGTGCTGATTATCCGGGATTTATTAGACGGCACAAAGCGCTTTGGAACCTTAAGAAAATCCATTGGAACGATATCTCAAAAGGTTTTAACGGCAAATCTGCGTTCGATGGAAGACAGCGGACTGCTTACCCGGAAAGTATATCCGGAAGTGCCGCCGCGGGTAGAATATACGTTAACGGAAACGGGCTATAGCCTAAAGCCTGTTTTAGACGCTATGGCGGCGTGGGGGACAGAATATAAACAGAAAAACGGCTGAAATTTATCCCCTGTTTTTCCATGTTTCCTGTTATATGACGCAAAATTATGCTAGAATATGCTAGAATAAGAAAATATCAGGGCTTTGGCATAGGATCAGCCCTGACGGAAGACCTGCTTTTAAAAATTGATTCCATCTACAGTACAAGGAAGAGGTTCGATATGAGAGAAACATTCCATATTATTAGCGACGGTTCCTGCGACCTGCCCACCGCACTGGTCAAGGAGAAAAACATTACCGTCGTTCCCTTTTATGTGTCCTTTGATGACACCCATTCTTTTAAGGAAAAAGCGGACATCTCAGTCCGGGATTTCTATCAGATGATGGTAGAAAAAAAGGGCGTATACCCTAAGTCCTCCATGCCATCCATTGAGGATTATGAAGTGGCTTTCCGTCCCTTTGCAGAATCTGACACCCCTGTCATATGCATCTGCATCACCACGAAATTCAGCGGTTCCATGCAGTCTGCGCTCAACGCGAAAGAGCTGATTCTGGAAAAATATCCACAGGCGCAGATCACTGTCATCGACGCCACCATCAATACCGTTCTGCAGGGGCAGTATGTTCTGGAAGCGGCAGACCTGCGGGATCACGGCGTCAGCTATGAAGATACCGTCGCACGGCTGGAAGCCATCAAAAGCACCGGAAGGATTTTCTTTACCGTAGGAAATATGGAATATTTAAAGCACGGCGGCAGAATCGGAAAAGTGGCGGCGCTTGCCGGAGGCGCGCTGGATATCCGTCCCGTCATCACGCTGAAGCAGGGAGAAATCTTCCCCTCCGGCCTCGACCGAGGACGGAAGCGCACACTGAAAAAAGTAATGTCCCTCCTTCTGGAATATTTACAGAATAGTTCTCTTGGCATTGCAAGTTACAGCATAGCCGTCGGATACGGCTATGACAAAGAGGAGGGGATCGCCTTCCGCGATCAGGCACTTGCCATCCTGCGCGAAAAAGGATATGCCATAGACGAAATACCCCTTTACCAGATCGGCGCCACCATCGCCGTACACACCGGACCTTACCCGCTGGGATTCGGAATCATCGAAAAAGGGATTCACGCCCAAAACTATGTGCCACATACAACAGTAATCTGACTTCCGTCTTTTGTCTTCCTGACTTTGATCTGCTGTGGAATATTCTCTATCAGTTCTTCCCTGTGGCTGATGATTCCCACCAGCTTATTACATCCGGTCAGATTTACCAGAATTTCCATCGCACTATATATCGATTTCCTGTCTAACGTTCCAAAGCCTTCGTCTACAAAAAGTGCGTCCATCTGTACCCCGCCAAGATTAGACGACACGGTATCAGACAGTCCCAGGGCGAGACTCAGTGAGGCCTTAAAGCTTTCTCCGCCGGAAAGATTTCCCACGGGTCTTCTGTGTCCCGTATAATTGTCTAACACTTCAAGGTCAAGGAAATTATTGCTTTTCTTACCGGGAGAATCCTCCTGACGATATAGTTCATACTGCCCGTCGCTCATTGGCCGAAGCCGCCTGTTTGCCGCTGCGATAATCCCGTCAAATCCCGCGGCCTGTATGTACTGTTCCAACGTAATCTTCCCGTTTCCGGTTGTGCCTCTGACCAACTGATAAAGCCGCTGACAGATCGCATTCTCTTTACATGCCTTCTCTAATTCTTCTCTCCTGTCAAGAATACACTTTTGTTTCTCTTCATTTGTACTCATTCTGTTTTCGCTGTTATTACAATTCTTCCTGATCAGATCTACATTTGCGCTCTGCTTATCACACAAGGCCTTCAATGCCTCAATATCTATAAGCTTTTTCCCTTCTGCATCCGCCTTTGCATCTGAAAGCAGTTTCTCATTCGTTGCAACAGCCTGATTATATTCATTAACTTCTTTGTCCTGCGACAGGATCTCCTCCTCCTTCACAACGTATATCAGCATTTCCTCGGCAGAAGAGAATCCATTGGCACTGACTTCTTGATCCAGCTTTTCTCTTAAAGCTTCTTCACCCTTTTTCTGCTGATTCAGGCTGTCAGCCAATGTCTTTAACTTTGACCGGGCCGCGGTAACGTTGTCATCCGCCGTTTTCTTTTCCGCCTCCGCCTTCCTGATATCATCCAATATCCTGTTTTTCTTTGCTTCTGCCTGTTTTCTCTCTTCTTTTGCCGTTTCCCAATCCGGGAATCGCAATTTCTCAAGCGTCTTTAATGCAGCTCTTGTTTCCGTCAGCTCCTGATTCATTTTTTCCCTGTTTTCAGAAAGTTCTTCTCTTTTTGAATCAAGCTTCTCCGTTTCATCTCCCTGTGCCGTTTCGAGATCTTTTTCCGCCTTTTCAAGTGTCTTGCAGTCCCTGTCAAGCGAATTACACTTTTCAATGTTTTCCCCTAACCTTATCTCAATCTGCGTTTTTGCTTCCTTCGTCCTCCCGATCAGCTCCTCAAGAAACCCGTCCTCCCTATCTATGTCTAAAAGCGGACTTTCCATACAATCCCGTATGGTTTTCCTAAGCTGTCTCTCAAACTCTTCCAACGATGTCTTTGCTTTTTCTGCTTCTGTATTTGCATCGTTCTTTTTATCCTGAAGTTCCGATTCTTCTTTTTGGAATTTTTTGAAATCATTTTCGGAAATCGCAGCTTCTTTCACCTTAGCCGGTTCCGGATGATGCACGGATCCACATACCGGACATTT
The DNA here is from genome assembly GCA_947073545.1 of uncultured bacterium. Classification (GTDB taxonomy): domain Bacteria; phylum Bacillota; class Clostridia; order Lachnospirales; family Lachnospiraceae; genus UBA3282. The sequence continues at coordinate 15,559 of CAMTMP010000011.1, read as the reverse complement.
CTCCCCCTCTACGAGTTTTTTTGCTAAAATACCGGCTCTGCTGTCTTCGAGAATGCGCTCCGCCTCTTTTCTTCTGCCGCTCGCTTCTTCATATTTGTCACGTGCATTTAAAAATGCGCTCTGTTTTATAGAAAGGTCCTTTTTTCTTTTTTCTCTTTCCGGTACCTGATCGTCTGTGACTGCACCCAGATCCTCCAGAAGACCCGCCAGCTTTTCCCTCTCATTTTTTGCCTCTGCCAGCTCTGACGGTCTGCCTTTTAACTCCTTAACGGTCTGATGAAGCGCCTTTATCTTCTCTTTAAGAGCTTCCTCCTTTTCTTTTAAATCTGCTTCCTGTGCACTGATATTTTCATCGAGTTCTTCCAGTTTTTTCCGCTTTCCTTCCAGTTCCTCTTTTTGCTGATATTTCTGTTCCTCATCGTCAATCCGGCTAATCGTTTGTTTTAACTTTTCAGCCTCCGGTTCCTGTTCTCGGGCAGCCTCAAGTGCATTTTCAACCAGCTTTGCGGCTGCTATGGACATCTCCAAATTGGATTCTGTCGTTCTAATCTGATTCCGGGTCAGAGATACTTCTTCACACTTTTGAATCCATACAGCATAAACCGGATTCACATTGCGGGTGGCCTTCTTTTGTTTCTCCAAAAGCCGGATCATTCCATCCATTTTTGCCCTTCTTTTTTCAAGTTCCTCTTTTTCCTTTTCGAGTTTATCCCTTTTCCCGATAAAACTGTTATTATCCTCAGCGCGTGCAAGCTCGTCGTTGTTTTTCTTTAACTCCGCCTCCGCCTTTTTCAGCTCTGCTTTCATGTGCTTTAATTTTTCTTTGTCTGACGAGATCAGGCGTTCCATGACATCTGAAATTTCATCCAGATTCCATGCACTTCCGGATCTCTCAGCCCTGCTTTTAAGCTCCTCCAGTTCGCCAGAAATCTCATCTTCTTCATCTGCCGACACATCCGCAAAATGCTGGATCATGCTGTTTTCAGCCTTCATCTTAACCGCATTGCTTGCATCCATCCGGTCCTTCAATTTGTACTCTATATTTTTATAGCCGCTCGTTCGGAAGATTGTACGCAGTATCTCTGTTCTCTGATCCGTCTTCGCATTCAATAAATCCCAAAATTCCCCCTGCGCAATCATCACAATCTGTTTAAACTGCTTCTCATCAATATGTAGCAGTTCTTTTACGGCATGATTCACCTGCGTCAATCCCTCTATCGGTGTCTGCCCATCTTCATAAAAAACTGCCCTTTCCTTTTCTAATATCACGCCAAGGCCACGCTGTTTCTGCCTTTCATAAGACGGCTGTCTCCAGACATGAAATTTACGCCCCTGATGTGAAAAATAAAAGTCCACATAGCTTGGAACAGCGTCTCTGGCATACTCGCTTCTTAAATTTTTCGTATCCCTGTATGTTCCGCTGGTCGTTCCATATAGTGCAAAACATATCGCATCAAATATCGTCGTTTTTCCTGCGCCCGTGTCTCCGGATATCAGAAACAGTCCCTTTTCTTCAAAGGCCTCAAACTCTATTGGCGAAAGCTCTCCCGCATAGGGACCAAATGCGCTTATGACCAGTTTAATCGGCTTCATTTATAACACCCGCCTCCCGTGCTGCCGTCCTCATGACGTCCATTTCTTCTTCTGTAATCTCACAATGATACATCAGCCTGTAAAAATCTCCAATCAACTCCGGAAATGTTTTATTTTCCGCAATTCTGCTGATATCCACCTGCTCCATATCTCTTGTATGTGAATTGTCGTAATCAATTCGGACCGTATTCGGATAGATCTGCTGGAATATGCCCATTGCATCATTGATGATATCCTCGTCCGTCAATGTTGCATAAATGAAATCGTTTGGCGCTTTTACATTCTTTTTATCCAGCAGTTCCCTGAGCGTCCCCTTTATGTGCCTCATGTTTCTCTCCGGCTTTAAGGGAACAAGCGCTATCTTAACCCCCTCCTGCGCCGATACCGTGATCAGCGGAACCGACTTCTCATTATTCGCTTCGCCAAGCGAATATTTGAGCGGAGAACCCGCATACCTGACCTCATCCCTTCCCACTCTCTGCGGAGAATGAATATGGCCTAACGCTACATAGTCAAAATCATCAAAGCAGTCATATCCGATTTTTTCAACCATACCAACACTCTGTGTTGCAACGCTTTCAGAACCTGCAAGCGCCGGATCCTCCCCTTTCCCCGCAACAAATTGATGTGCCACTAAAATATTCTTATTCTTTTTGTTTATGCGTGTGTTTTTTATAATGGTCCGGACTGCATCATCATAACTCACTATATCTTCATCCGGAAAATAATGTCTTACCTGTGAAGCTTTTACAAACGGAAGCATATATATGTCAATCTCTGTATTCCCGTCAGCAAAACTCTGCTTATGTAATATGCCGTCAAAGACCGCCGATATGAATATCTGATTTGACGCAAACAAAGCGCTTCCGTAATTCAGACGATCATCCGAGTCATGGTTTCCGCTCACCATAAATACCCTGATTTGTTTTTGGGCCAATTTCAACAGGAAATAATCCAAAAGCTTCGTAGCAGCCTCACTTGGAACAGATTTATCATACACATCCCCGGCGATAAATACACCGTCTACGGATTCCCTGTCTGCAATAAAAAGAATCTGATCAAGGATATACTTCTGGTCCTCAATCAAATCAAAATCGCTCAGTGTTTTTCCTAAATGCAGATCTCCTAAATGTAGAAATTTCATACTTTCTCTCTTTCTGCTCTGCCGGCTTTTTGATAAACTTTACGCTTACTATCTTATCTTCAAAAAGTCCGCAAACCCATGAAAATGCTGATTTTACAGCAAGTGAGTTTTCCCTTGCGCTTTCCCTTTTGTTATATCCTTTTCCCTCATGTTACGAACTCACATAAGGGAAAATATGGGAAAGAAAAACCTGTAACAAATTATAACACGAAATAAACGGGGCAGAACCACTTTTCCTCGCAAGTTTCTATAAACAGAATTTTTCCAATGCAAGCTTCCTTTTTCGGAAACAGACTATATCTTTCACAAACTTTCTTTTCATCCTCATGATGAGCTTGTATCCAGCGACATTTCCGCTTCATCGAGCATTCCCATGGTTGTAAATCTGTTACTTTATGCATCATGTCAGCTCCATTTCATCTTCCTTTTTTACAAATAAGACTCCTTTGCCACCACTGACATATCCACATCATCCGACAATTTGTTGGCGGCACGAAGGACAATGATTCTTGTTCTTACCAATTCATCTATATCTGCTATGGCTGCTTTTTTGTATTCAAAAATACTATCCGGCAAACAATTTTGGTACATATAAAGTGCATCCGTACTCTCTTCTAATACCTGCATCAATTTTTCAGATGGGTTTGCATAAACAATCCCATAATCTACCTCTCCCAAATCACTACGCACCAAAAAAGCCAATTTTTCCTGTTTCAAATCAAACTGTGCATCTACACCATCTTTATTACCTCTTGCATCCAAGCGAATCCATCTGTCCCATGATTTGATATAAACTGCATTTAATGCATGAATACAAAATCCGGTTTCGGGTACATCACCCAAAGTAAGACGCTGATAGCAAATACCTGTTGGTATTCCACATGCACGAAGTAATGCAGCAAGCAGATTTGATTTTGCCCAACATATACCAGCGCCCTGTTTCAACACTTCTGTGGCAGATTTGGTCACACGCTTATCCTGAACATCCCATGTTTTATTTTATCACGCACAAACTCATAAATTGCCTTAATCAAAGATATTTCATCTGTATAATTTAGCTTAAATTCATCCGCTTTTGATAGGATACTATGATCCTTCCAATTTATGTATTTTGATACCGACAAATATTCATCTATGGTATCCTTAACATTCAATCCTATCATCACTACACCTCTACCAGCAAAGATTCACCCTGAGAGAAATCTCCGCTTGTCCATTCCCATTGTTCTAACAGTTCTATTTTCCCATTCTTTTTCACAGTCGGCACACTATGACACTTACCAGTCTTTATCTGCATCCCCCGATTCATATGATGATACAAAAAATCCAACTCTCCGTTATCAGAAACAGAACCTGTCAAAAATCCTTTCAATATATCACCGCCACTATATTCCGCCCACAAAAGCCTTCCATTCTGATGATATGAAAATGCCGTCTGCTCGCTAACTTCTCCATTTTCCGAATTCATTTTTGGAACAAATTTTCTGCCATCATAATTTATTGCAGAAGAAACCTGATGCAACTCTTTTTCCATAACTTCATAGGCAAGTATCACTCCGTTTTCCACCGGATAACGCTCATGTTTTATAGTTAAATATCCCAATTTCTCATAAAGTGCTGCTGCCGGCAAGGAAGCATCCAAATATGCCTTATCATATTTTTCGCCAATCTGATTCTCTATGGTTTTCATAATAAATGTACCGTAACCCTTTTTCTGACATTCCGGCAACACATAAACTCTTGTGATATGATTATCCACAAAACAACCTGTTGCCACAATATTTTCATCTATTTTTAGTATGCTTACAAAACCCTTTTCAATATCCTTTGCTATCGCTTCCATACTGTGAAGCTCACAGAAAAAATCCACCACTTCCATCGGGTAGTATTTCGGATAAACTGTTTTTATAGTATGCTGTACCACATCATAAACGGGCTGTAAATCCTCTGTTTTAGCTAATTCATATATCATAATCTTTCTCCATATTTTACATATCAATCCACTGTATAAATGCTGTCTTGTCCGAACTGTTATACCCAGCATTTCGATAGAAGTTTAACGTACTTTCTTCCTTAGAACCAGTAAGCAGCATCATCTTATAACAATTGTTATCTTTAGCAATCTGCTTTGCAAAATCCAGACAAGCCGTAGCATACCCCTTTTTTCGATAGCTGCCGTGTGTTACCACATTTTCAACAAATGCATATGGACGTACATTTCTTGTAAGATTTGGAATAATCACACATACGCAGGATGCCACAATCTTATCATCCACATCACAAACGATAAGATGGTGATTTACATCATTTATAATATTTTCCCATGTTCTACGTAAATGCTCTGTATCTTCCGGAACACTTTCCTCATGCAGATATAGGTACAACTGCAGTATTTCATTCAAATCATTTGTGTTAGCTTCTTTGACTATCATTTATTCCAAACATCTCCCTGGTTGGCTTTTTGCATTTGCGACAAAGTAATTTGATATTCCTTATTTCCAACGACAGAATCAACTCTCAATTGCTTCCTTATCCGTTCTGCTATCTCTGCATTCACAGCCTTTTCTTCACTACCATAAAACCAACCGAATCCATTTTGCTCCACACACATATGCCAATTCTCCATCCTTTAAAACAGCTATTCCTAATCCTAAATTTTTATGGGCTTTATTTTTTGAACAGTTTTGTGGTTCAATTTCAGAGCAATTAAGCAAATAAGTGATTTTGTATATCACTCTGAAGATTACTACAATTTGACAAGGGAGATGATATTTATGCCAGCTTACAAGGATAATAAGACTGGCAAACAAAATAGCAGCAGTACAAACAGAAAAGCCCGGGAACGCCTTGTTCTATAAGTCTTCCCAGACTTGTAGCTACTATTCGAACTCTTCCCGAAGTTTTTATCGGCAATTCATAAATGCTGATATTTCCTACATTTCGGACACATCCATTTCGTAAAATGTTGCTCTTTTCGCATCGTTTCAAAAACTTTTAGTAGCAAATTAGTAGCAGTAATAGCAACCTATATATCATCCATCGGCTTGATATAATCTACTTTTACTTTACTCGAAACGAATAAATTCCTGTGGCTATCAGGTTGTCAATTATACCTGCCGCCACGCCAACTATGAAAGGAGCTTTACTATGAGCAACCAACATAAAAATCCAACAATCAGTTTCAGAATTTCTGATGCTGAACGCAAACAAATTGAAGCACGTATTCTTGCCAGCGGAATGAAGAAACAAGATTACTTCATCCGTTCCTGCATCTACAACCGCATCTGCGTTGTTGGCAAGAAGGAAACCATATATCCTTTGGTACAGACCGTCAATGCACTGTACCTACAATTACTTGAAATACAGCAGGCATTTACCTCTACCGATGCCACTTCAAATACACTTCTTTCTTTAGAAGATATTAAAGATTTACAAACCGAATATACCAATATGCTTACAACTATTATTGACCTATTAGATGGTGCTAAATATCTGTGGGAAGGAGACCGCCATGATCAACAATCTTAATTTCCAGTTTGGTATGTAACGAACGAAAAAACCTGCCACAGACTCCATTATCATCAATACTGGCGAGAATTCCATTCTTGTTATCGGGTGTAAGGAATGTAATTCTTCAGTCATCTTCGATAATCCGAATGACATTGCCTATCTATACTGGTTGGCAGAAGATTCACCGATTACTTATGCTAAGCTTGCTTTGAAGGAAAATGGATTGCAGGATTATGTGGATGCGATGAACGAATTCAATTAATTGTTCCCCAAGTTGAGGAAGCATTCTATTTTGGTTAGTCTCATCTTAGTCTCACCAGTCTCATAATCATTTGAGACTGATGAGACTAAGATTTACCATTTCTCTACTATATATTTCACTACCTCTTTTAAATCATCGCTAAATTCTTCCAAATCATCCAACGATATAGCTCCATCCAATTCCTTTTACCATCCCAATTCAATCTTCCAACCTTTACATTCAAATCAATGAATTCGAAATTCATCTAATAGAACAGCCGCCTTCTCATTTTTTATTTCGGTCAATGCTAATAGTATGTCCTCATACGCATTAATCAGTTCCTCATACTTTTTTATTTCATCGCTATGGAATATAAAAGATTTCAAGATAATCATATCAACTATCACTTGTGAATCTTTTATCTCCTTTACAAACTGTTCTTTATTATCTCTAATAGCTTTTGTAAAACAAGAACTAATAGATACCAAAATTTCTGGTAATAACTCATTAATATTGAGTAAATATATTGTGTATAAAACATCCTTTAGATGCTTGAACCCATATCTCTCAATTTGTGCATTCAAAAAACACTTATCTTTATAACTATATTCTGCCTTTACTTTGTTTACATCCCATCTACTATATCTTCCTTTACAAAGAAACAAGCTCTTTTCAAGAATATTTCTTACATAGTCCTCTGGAATATTATTTACATAAGTTTCAAGAATTCGAATCTTCTTCTCAATGTCATCTCTCTTACCCTTTTCCCTAAATCCATCAACATATGCCGCCAAAAATCCACTAAGAACATCTTCATAAAAATCCACTGTATCTGTAGTAAATATCGAAAAATCAGTTTCTTTAAACAAAATATCATAAACAGCTTCTGGATTTCGTCCTATTATATTTAATTCTCTTTGAAAATAAGACGATACTTTATGTTCTTGAAATGTGTCAATTATTTCATGAGCACGCATTTCTTTACAGCTTTTATGCCATATATGAATCATACATTGCACAATCGATTTAATTATTATGACAAATTTCTCATCTTCTGTATCCAATCCACAACATGCAATATTACAAAGAAGGTCTATATCATAATTACTAATATCGAATCCAGAAAGATCTATGCTCTTACCATCATACAAATAATCTTGAATTACCTGAGATCTCTTATTTTGATATCCATTTCCATTGTTATCCCGAATCCAATGATCCACGCCACGTAATTTAGGAACCCTATTAGGAATAAATTCATACTCAGCATCATTACCATTTTCTTTTAGAAATGCAGCATTATACTTCTGATGATTCATCTCATCTTCAGCAAGCATAACAATTGTATTAAAAATACTACACGCATAATTCTTATTTTTTGCCAAAAAAAGCTTTGTTAATTCTACCATCTGGCTAATTAATCCAGAATTATCGTCATTAATTATACTTTCTAATATCATTAACAAGATCTGCTGTTTAAGATCGTTATTTATATCTTTATTCAATTGTTCCCACAATGCAATTACCATATCAACTTCAGCTACATAGGATTGATTTAAAAATATTTTCTTTATACGCTTAATCCATTCCTCGACCAGTGTATTTCTCTGTTCATTCGTTACATCTGGCATTATCAAAACTGAAACAATTAATGTAACAAGTACCGATTCAAATTGAATTTCAATACGATAATCATCCTTCATTTTTGCACAAAGAGTGTTAATTACTGAAACAATTTGACCAACATCCGCTTTTTTCTCATTAATATCATTTATCAGATGATTTAATATTTCATTCAAATTCAATATGGGTTCATTTGCATCTTCATTGTTTTTTACAATCTTTTGAGCTTCCCCTTTGATTTGCGGTTCGATCATTATTGTCTTTTCATCTATTTCGGTCACAGCAGCATTGCGAAAATCCATCTTTTGAATCTGCAAATTCTCATTAGGATGAGTTTTTTCATTGTAAATAGAATATAAGTAATCTAAAATAACATGACATCTATTTTTTATTCCATCATCTCCATAAAGATATGCATTAGCAAAATATTGTTGTAAATTACATGCGCACTTCTCGTCTTTCTCATATCGTCTGGTTATTTCTGGAACTCCCATTGATAGCATTATTTGTTTTTCTAACAATTCTTTTGTCGGATTAGAAATAAATTCGCCACTACGATGAATATCAAAATATATTAATTCCATACTAGATGCTAATTCTAATGCATATCCCGGTATTTCTTTTTGATAATTCATCCCTATAGCCTCAATTATAGACAGAAACAATACATTATTTGCCTTTTCATATATAGTTTTCTTGACATATTCTGCCAATCCTTTAATATATGTAATGTCAGAAGAATTTCTCATAGTATTAATAACCGTTTTCTTTATTATAAAAACAATATCTGTCAATACCACCGGAAGGTTATGTTCCATGATATCTGCCATCCACAACCAATCATTCCCCCAATAAACTCTTTTCGTATTCTCTTCTGGGAAATAAATATCTATATTTGTTATTTCCCTTCGTTTATTCTCTGCAAATGTCTCTACTGCTTTATTAACAAATGATATTGCCCAATCAAGCCCTATTACGAAGTGACATCTCATAACATACCAGAAGAAAGTATTATTATATACACCGTTTTCATTATTGTCGAAGCGATCTGCATTGTCAGATAGTCCGTACATTCTTACATTATTATAGTCACTATACATAAAACGCATTCTTGACTCTCTTTGTCCCCATAACGTTTCCGCTGTTCTACATGCTAATTCCGGCAATTCCATAGCAAATGAAATGTCACATTTTTTCAAAACTGCCTCTAAAATTTCTTCAGCAACACTGTCCCTTCTACTAGCTCCGGAGCAATATTCTGCTATCATATTTTCAACGAATTCCTTCAGCCATGACTTAGATGTTTTTGCCATTTTTGCAACTATAAGAAATAGCTGTACAATTTCTTCATCATTCTTATAATATGATTTTTCCTTTTTACCCTTTTTTATTAGCACGTCGATATATCCAATTATTATTTTGCATGCTTTTTCTTCAGTTTCCATTATTTTGTAGGAGTGGTTTGCATAATCACCACATAACTTTATAATAGAAGTTCTATTATTATCTAAGCTTATGCGTTCTTCATAAATCATATTAATCAAATTTTCACGTGCAGCTCCTATCGGTGTTACATTCATTATTAATACTGGCGATTGATTAATTTTCGCTTCAAATGCATATAAATTTGTTATATCTAACAAATCTTGAACTACTGTTTCATCAAGCAACTCTTGAAATTCTTCGAAAAACAAGCCACAGTATTTTGATTTAACTATCCCAATTTCTGTTTGCTTTTTCCAATTCACTTCAATTTTATTATCCATTAACAGAGTAAATACAAATTTCTCGCGAGCATCCTGCACAAATAACTTATTAGATATCCAAATCTGGTATCTCCTATATATGCAACGTCCGATTTTCTCTATTTCATCAAAAAAATCATTATACAATCCGCAACACGCATCGAATGCCTTATCTATATATCGTTCAAAACAAATATCTTCAAAAATATCATATTTCAATCGTATCTTGTTCTTGCTCTCAACAATAATTCCTTCTGATTTCAATGCTTCTAGAATATTGCTATCTACTATATCACAATCAACACCAACAACAAAACTCCTAGCACGTTCAAAAACAATACGTTCAACAGTTTTTTTAATATCGCTTTGTGAAACACTGTATTTTCTACATTTATCTTTTAAGCAAACAATTCTATCCCATATGAGATTTCTAAAATTATTCTCATCATTAATATTTTCTTCTACAAATCCTCCCGATACAATTAAATTTAGGTAAAATGGCACACGTAATAAATCCGAATATTTTTTATTCTGATTCAGGGACAAAATAACCGGATATTTTTGTGAAACCTTTTCAATCTCATCTTTCGTTAAATCCGGTATCTCGTATGTTTTAATTCTATATTTTGTATTTATCTTCATAAACGCAGAACTATCAGTGGTTCTACACGAAGTAATAATATATACATTGTTGTATTTATCCGCAAGTCTATATATCTCCTGTAATAACAGAAATGCATTATCACCACAATCAGCAATAAATTCAATAGCATCAACAAAAATATACAGCGGTTTATTTTCTAACGACAGAATTGCATCCTCTATATCGCAATCCCACAAATCGTTCACTTTCTTTCCAGCGGATAAATTCTCAGCTCTTGTTACTAATACATATTCTTTTCCCTTTAATAGTTTTTTACATACAACTGATTTACCTGAACCAGCATTTCCCTGTATCGATACTAATTTTTCTTGCCCATTCTGTATCGTTTCTATTATTTCTGACCTATCAATTTCATATTCACCGTTAATAAGTTCTTCAATATTTTCAAGTTCAATTTCTTTACTTATTTCAATCGCACGCAAAAACTTTTTGGTATTTTCCTTATGAGGTTGCTCTTCTATTACCTCCAGCTTATCCATTATCATGGAAAAATCCGTTGCTAACGTATTATGTAACGTTCTTTCGCCACTCGACATGAGGGACTTCGTATGCTCATTATATGCGTATAAAATCGCCTCAATAATCCGAGTAATCTGCTTTTTTTCTTCAACCCCTATACGCAGCTCCCTATTTTGCTCAAAAAAGCCCTGAATAATTTCTAAAATTTCTTCCTCTGAAAAAATATGATCCTTATATTTATCCCCCATACCTGTTTTAAATCTATCAAGGCAAGCCTGAACTAAAGGAGCATCTGAATCCCAATTATTAATATCAATCTCTTTTCTTTTTAATTTGTCTTTTACAATTAATACCCAGCTTCTTCCTGCCTCTTCTAAAGTGACTATAGAGCTAAGCAATCCAATTGCTGTCACCAAATCCATTTACTAATCACCTTCTCTCCAAATTCTTGTATTCTCTTTCTAACCACATTGGTTAAGATGTGGTTAGGATATTTTCTTATAAAAAATATTTCTGATTTTTACTTGATGGCTTTTCTGGTATAGTCATCTTCAACACACCTTTTTCCAGCATAGGAGTTAAATATTTTCGTCTAAAACTTGTCCTGCTGTCAAAATCAAATTTATCCATTATTTCTTGTACGGATTTTAGTTCTATACAAAATTCAACAATCAACTTGTTCAGATCCTGACCATTTTGGTTAGGATAATGGTTAGAATGTTGACCATCAAACTCTCCCGAAGTTTTTATCAGCAACTCTCAAATGCTGATATTTCCTACATTTCGGGTACATCTATTTCGCCAAATATTACTCTTTTCGCATCATTTTCAAAGTTTTTAGTAGCAAATTAGTTGCAATATCTGCACTGATAATTTTCCATCGGCTTGATATAATCTACTTTTTTATTACTCACAACGAATAAATCCATATGGCTATCAGGCTATCTATTATAACTGCTACCACTGTCAAAACGAAAGGAGCACCACTATGAGCAATAAACATAAAAATCCAACCATCAGTTTCAGAATCACCGATGCCGAACGAAAACAAATCGAGGCACGCATTCTTGCCAGCGGAATGATGAAAAAAGATTACTTTGTCCGTTCCTGCATTTACAACCGCATCTGCGTTGTAGGCAAGAAAGAAACCATATATCCATTGCTACAAACTGTCAACGCACTGTACCTACAATTACTTAATATGCAAAAAGAATTTACCGCAAACGATGTTACTCTTGATACGCTTCCTTCTTTGGAATCCATTAAGGAATTACAGACTGAATACACCAATATGCTGACAGCTATTATTGACCTGCTGGATGGTGCAAAGTATCTGTGGGAAGGAGACCATCATGAATAACAATCTTACTTTTCAGTTTGGTATGTACGAACCAACCACCGATTCCATCATTGTCAACACTGGTGAAAATTCCATACTTGTTATCCGTTGTAAAGAATGGAATTCCTCTGTTATCTTCGGTGAACCCAGTGATGTAGTCTACCTATACCATTTAGCAGAAGAAACACCGCTTTTATACGCGAAGCTTGCATTGAAAACAAATGGCTTACAAGATTATGTGAATGCCATGAATGAATTTAATTAACAGCCTGTTTCCTATCTCCATCATTTTTCTTATGATGGAGATAGGCCTCTTAATCCATTCCTATGACATTCATTTGCACTATTCTCTAAAATAAACCTTATTTTTTGTTTTTCCTGTGCCTTTAAGGATATTCAGCTTTTCAGCCTTCAACAACAAACGGCTTGCCGTCTTTATTTCAACTTCCAGCAATTTTGCCGCAGCAGCACTATTTATTTCTTTATTTGTTTCCAGATAAATCAAAATAATCTGCATTCTTGCTCTTTCCAATTCGGACATTGATTCGGACATTGATTCGGACATTGATTCGGACATTTTCTCTTTTCTTTCAAAACCGTCCCTTATGCGAATAATCGCATTCAAATAGGTTCTTTCCTCATCCATATCAAACTCAGGCTCCGGCGAACCATTTTGTTTCAGTTCTCTTAATATTTTAGGAATACCTGTTCCTTTTTTTTCAGATAAATCAATCTCCTTAAATAATTCCCCAATTCTTCTGTTACGATATTTCCTTCCTCTCACTTTACCTGATACAAAACGTTCAAGATTAATCCATTTCGCAAGTCCAGGATAATTGATTATCTGAATGCTATCCACATAAATACGGATTTCCACTGGTTCCGGCTCGCGATAGGACTTATGAAATACTGCATTTACCAATGTTTCTTCCAATGCATTATATGGATAGTTAAAATATCGTTCTGCTTCTGCCTGACCTTGAACCTTTACAACTTTTTGCTCAATCACAGTTGTCTTTATATAATTCAAAACATCCTGAACCTGTCTCCATATTGGTCCTGTAAATATTTTTTCCGTAAAATCATCCGATGCCTCGGCTTCTTCTGAATGAAACCGAATCAGCTCAATATATGCCCCCGGAATCAGCTTCTCCGGATGTTCCGCAAACATCAATACACCGATATTTCTGATATCTAATTCTGTATCTGTCTCATTTGCAACTTCCTGTGCAAGCAGCAGTTCCTCTAATGAACTGCTATTCAGTTCCATCACCAGACTACTATTGCTCTTCCTGATAAAGTCTTCAAGATATCCTCTCATGATATCATCAATTTTTGCCTTTCTATTGACACGATCATCAAATGGCACGGAATTAAATTTATCAAACAACTCAGATATTTCGTCCTGTTTCGCATCTGTAGTAAGCGATGCCGGTCTAATCCAATATTTCAAACTTTTGTCAGCTTTTTCGCCATTTTCAACATACACTGATTTCGGTGCCTGATAAGGACCGCTATCACCTGCCGAACACCATAGATATATCAGATAAGTTCCTTCATTCTTATAATCAACCACTTCTATTCTTGGAATGTACCTTGGAATAATCTGATTACAGTACTGAAATATTTCCTTCTGTATGGAATCTAACTTTTCCTTCGGAACACCTTCTAACGGAAATACCGGCATACCATTACTCTCTTTTACCCCTATGACGATATATCCGCCATTAGTATTATCATAGTCATTTGCAAACGCACAAATAGAATGAATAATATCATTTGGATTCCATCCTGTTTTATACTCTACACGGTCATGTTCAACAACACGTCCTTCTAACAAAGTTTCTATCTTTAATGGTATCATTCAGATGCCTCTCTTTCTTCTATGAATTATTCACAGTAAGCTTGTTTCTTAATAATATTCTGTCAAAAACAGCATCCCATATTCTTTATTTCCCTGAATATATGAAAGAAGCTTCTAATCAACATTCCTCCCTCAAAAAACATCAGATACCCTTCTCTAAGCTAACGAGATGTACATAAAAATCATGTCCATATCTATACTCCTGTTCCAGCAAAACTGCTCCGTAATCTATGTACTGCTTCACTACATTTGGAAAATATTCCTCTTCATAAATATGTCTTTGTTCATTCAATTCTATCAATGCTTTAAATAATGCATCATTTTCACCAGTTATTGTTTGTCTATTCAAATCAAGACCATTTGAATCGTCATCAGTATTCTCCTTCGAGCAAAATCCCTCTTTCAATGCTAATGCAATCGAAATTTTAGCCAAAGCAAACGGTTGTAAATGTTCTCTCACATATATACCCTCATATATTTCCTGTGTCTTTTTTGATGTTTTCAATCCAAACTGCATACTTAACCTCCAAAATATTCATTTGCATATACGATTGTTTGAAGGTTATCGCTATTTTCCAGCAAAAATTCAGCCTGAATACGATTCTTCATTTTTTCATAGTTCTCACCCACAATCTCTTCATTTGTAGAAAATATAAATACCTGTCCTGACAAATCCATAAAAAATCTTTTTGTAATATTAGCTCTATGCTCTGTATCAATTCTTGCAAATGGTGTGTCTATTACAAACGGCACTTCTTGTTTATTAAGTTTCATGAAAGACCAATATAAGGCCATAATAAATACCTGTTTTTCACCTTTTGATAATCTTGATTTCTCAATCTCTTGCAAAATGCTTATTTTTTCATTTTTCATATCATAAAAACTTACAAATTCATTCAAGTCTTTAACATTCGCACTTGTTAATAACCCCTGACAATGAACCGTTCCATATTCTGTCCAGTATGACTCTACACCAAGTTTTTTTATCCTGTTACATACACGCTTTGTATCAAAAGTTATATTCTTATATATATGGACATTAAAATTAGTATCAATCATAATACTATCAATAAAATTATTCTTTCTGGCTAACTCCTTAATTTTTACCATAAAGAATTCTTCAACCTTTTTAATTTCATTGCTATATAATCGGTTTTGGAGCACATCCAAAAATGCAACTGATTTTTCGGACAACTCAGTTATCGAAATGTTCTTTGACACCTCATCAAACTTCTTTTCTTCGCGCTTAAGAATAATC
Source organism: uncultured bacterium (assembly GCA_947073545.1). Classification (GTDB taxonomy): domain Bacteria; phylum Bacillota; class Clostridia; order Lachnospirales; family Lachnospiraceae; genus UBA3282. The sequence continues at coordinate 119 of CAMTMP010000011.1, read as the reverse complement.
TTTTTTTCTTCTAATGCCATTTTATATAATTGTATTCTTTCTACACCACTTTACAACTTTTGAGCTAAGCTGTTTCTCTCAGGCATAGTCTTCGTAAGGCTTTGATAACAGCCATTGAT
>CAMTMP010000010.1 GCA_947073545.1 uncultured bacterium | reverse complement strand
CTATTTTACCGCACAGGAGGATATCCTGCATGAAACCTGAATGCTTTAGTGTGAAAAGTTTTTATTCCTCAGTGCTGTCTCCTTCCCGTATTCCGTTTTTTGAACCGTATATTTCCATCTTTCCGCGCTTGCCAAACATATGTTCTTGCGCTATACTATGATTGTAAGTGAAAACAGCAAAGCGCGGACACGATGTACGATCGCAAAAAGGAGCCTGACATGAACCGCACCTATCTGTGTATTGATTTAAAATCTTTCTATGCCTCGGTGGAATGTGTAGAGCGGGGTCTGGACCCCATGACCACAAACTTAGTCGTGGCAGATCCGGACAGAACGGAGAAAACCATCTGTCTTGCCATCACGCCCGCCATGAAAGCGCTTGGAATCAAAAACCGCTGCCGCATTTTCGAAATTCCGAAAGCAATAGAATATATCACAGCGCCGCCCCGTATGCAAAAGTATGTGGACACCTCCGCGGATATTTATGCCGTCTACCTGAAGTATATTTCCAAAGAGGACATTCATGTCTACTCCATCGACGAGGCATTCATGGATGTAACGGATTATCTCGCGCTCTACCGGCTTTCCGCCAGACAGCTCGGTCTGCAGATCATGCAGGATATCTATGATCAGACCGGCATCCGCGCCTCCTGCGGCGTAGGTTCTAACCTGTATCTGGCCAAGATTGCGCTGGATATCACCGCCAAACACGCCGAAGACTTTATCGGCGAACTCACGCAGGAGAGCTATCGAAAAACACTCTGGACCCACAAACCCCTCACGGACTTCTGGCGCGTCGGTGCAGGCACAGCCAGACGGCTCGACACTTTCGGCATCCGCACTATGGGGGATGTGGCCGCCGCAGACGAAGATCTTTTATATAAGCTGTTCGGGGTGGACGCGGAACTTCTGATCGACCACGCCTGGGGGCTTGAACCAGTCACCATTGCGGATATCAAAAACTACCGTCCCCGCACCAACTGTCTCACCAGCGGGCAAGTGCTTGGCAGCGATTATCCCTTTGACAAAGGACTCCTTATTGTCAAGGAAATGATGGATCTTTTGTGTCTGGATCTGGTGGAAAAAAATCTGGTCACTCGCTCCGTCACCCTGCATGTCGGCTACTCCAACCGCCAGAACACGCCGTCTGCCCACGGCACGGCTGACTTGCAGACCGACACAAACTCGGATCTCATTCTGATTCCCGCTGTGACCGCCCTCTACGAAAGAATCGTGAATCCCGAATTGACGATCCATCGCGTCAACCTGACGTGCAACCATGTGATGCCGGAAGAATATCATCAGTACAATTTCTTCGTGGACGCCGAGGAACTTGAGAAAAACCGCAGGATACAGAAAGCCGTTATCAGTATAAAAAGTAAATTCGGAAAGGACGCCATCCTGAAAGGTATGAATCTGCAGGAAGGCGCCACCACCCGGGAACGGAATCACCAGATCGGAGGGCATAAAGCGGAGTAAGCTCTCCGGCCGGCAACTTTTCAGCATGTCGGAAACACTTCGGAAAGGAAAGAGAAATGGCAGGTAAACCGAAAAACAGAATGCCCATAGAGGAGAGAGCCAAACAGTTCATGCCCTTCGCGGCGCTGCGCGGGCTGCCGGACGCCCTCGCGGCGAAAGAGAAAATTCTCGTCCCGAAAATCGAACTTTCCCCGGAAATGGAGGAGGAACTGGACAGGCAGATGCATCTGCTCTCCAAAGGGAACATGGCGACTGTCGTCTATTTCCAAAATGGGGAATACATCAAAATAACCGGTCTGGTCGCGCGCATCGACGAGACCAGCCGGTTACTGCAGATCGTGAACACAAAGATCCTGTTTGCGGATATTTTGCAGGTGGAAGTGGAACCCGGGCATTAAAGCGCCGAACCATTTTTCCGCAAAACAAAGACGGATACTTTTCTTAATTGCCGATATACTTAAAATATTTAAAGTAATCTACGGTTTCCTGATAATCTGCTTCGTCTGTAAAAATATGTGCCGCCTTTCCCACCTCCAAGGCAAAGTCGACGTACTCATTTCCAGGGCTTAGGACAATATTTCCCAGGACACAGGTCGTCTCCGAAAAATCCAGACCCCCGGCAGCATCCGCAATGAGCGTTCTTCCCGCACAGATGCCGCCGACAATCTTTTTCTCCCCGATGCACCGATTTATGGTTTCAAGCAGAAGGGGCTTATTTCTAATGTTGTTAATTTCACCGCCGCAAATAATAAACGCATCCACGTTCTCTGGGTTCATCTGTGGAAGGCTGATATCCTTCTGAATCCTGACACCCTCATTCGTGCAGATCGTCTGATGTTCCTCCTCCGCAACAATATAAACGTTTCCCTTCGTTTTCATAAAATATGCGGCAAGCGTCACTTCAAAAAATGAAGTCTCCGGGTATAAAAAAATATAGGTATTCATTCGCTCCTCCATATCATTCAATCAGTGCATGACCGAGAAATAATTCATTAAAATTTCTTTGATATGATTATACCTTCTGGCATATGAATTTTCCACACGAAACAATTGTAAGTTGTGTTCTTCACATTTTCATTCGTGATCTCATCCATCAAAATAACCGGATTGAGCTGCTTTTCCCCTTCCCCCATCTCCAGAATTTCCTTAAGTTCCTCGTTTCTGGGCGCACCGATCTTCTTTATATATCCCGCAGAAGTATAATACAGGTACTCCTTCAAAGTCTCGATATCCCTGTTCAAAAGCGAGACTGCCGCATCCTCAGACACCTCTCCCGCCGCTTCAATCTTACGGTTGATCTGCCCCTGCTGCCTGACCCTCAAATCTTCCTCAAAGGACATCATCTCAAAGGAGACGCCTCTTTTTTCCCCGTATTCAAGTACCCTGTCAATGGTTTCCTTCCGCTCCTTTAAATCCAGCAAATCCTCGTAGCGTTTCAACATCTCCGACAACCGCTTCGCACGTTTTTTACGGTCGCCCTTATTGCGGTCAAGCGTCCTTTCAAAGACCTTTATATTCTTTACTTCTTCGTAGAGCCGCTTCATGGTGATAAGCGCTTCTTTGACCTTCTTATTATTGCCCAGCCGCAAGACGGGAAAGGGAATGTTTCTGCCGTGATATTTGATCGCAGACAGTTTTTCGTACACCCCGTTGATCGGATGATTATTATAGGACGCAAACAGAACCGTGCGCTCATTGAAAAACGCCCTGATCGGCACAGGAACTTCCCCTTGCTGGTACATCCTCATAATCGCCTGATATTCCTTGTGCAGATCCAATGCGATATCAGCTTCAAATCCTATAATATAGGGCATATCGTCCACATTGCTGCCGCCCTGTTTCATTCGTTTCGCAATGCAGTCCTTGATTCTCTCCTGATTTGCCTCAAAATCGGCAAGCAGTTCATATTCATCCCCGTCCAGAAACCTGCGGATACTCTGTTTCGTCCCGTCTATGGTAAATTCCGTGCAGATTGTTATCTCATTATCCGGCTTCAGCGCCCGCTGTTTCACGTCCAGATTCAGCTTACGGTAAGCCAGAACATAAAGCCCCTGTGCCATGTGAATACTTAAAACGTTCATTGCCAGCTGCCTGATTTGCAGTCTGCCGTCCACATGTTCCCTTTTTTCTGTCTGATACTGGAAATTCTTCACGATCTCCCGAAACTGTTCCGCACTCAGCTGATACAGCTCTCCCCTGATATGGTCATGGTCAAGATACCGCACGAGACTGAAATCAGACTTATAGGGCACGGTATCTAGGCGGTTGCACATCTCGAGATAACCGAGCACTTTATGGAAGTTTTCAATCCGTGCTCACCACCGCTCAGTGAAGGCCCAGCTCTTCCCCGGCCATCGTCACGATCTCGTTCTTGTCAAGAACCGCCGCCAGTCCGTCCGTATCCGCCACGCGGAAGATCATGCACGCCTGCCCGTCCTTCTGTCCGAATACGGAGTACATATACTCCACATCCATCCCCGCGTCGGAAATCACGCCAAGCACTTTGCTCAAACCGCCAGGCGTATCGGGAACCGCCACGCCCACAACCGGAGTCATCGTCAAAATAAATCCACGCTCCAGAAGAATGGAGGAAGCCCTTGACGCGTCGTCCACAATCAGCCGCAGAACACCATAATCCGCCGTCTCCGCAATATTGAGCGCCCTCATGTTTACCTCATTCTCCGAGAGAATATGGGTAATATCCGCAAGCTGCCCCGCTTTGTTTTCCAGAAATACAGAAATCTGAGGTATTGTCATAATTTATCTCCTCTCCGACCTTTCAGTCACCCTTACACATCGTCATCGGTACCACTCTCATATTTTCCGCTTGTCGATTACACGCACGGCTTTGCCCTCGCTCCTCGTGATGGACTTAGGCGCCACCAGACGCACCTTCGCATAGATGCCAAGCATTGCCTTGAGAGCCGATACCAGCCCCTTCTCCATCTCCGTGATCTTACCGAGATTGTCGGAGAAATTCTCGGGCGTCATTTCCACCATGACCTCGATCGTGTCGGAATTGTTGACGCGATCCACGATAATCTGATAGTTTGCCGGATAACCCTGTTCCAGAAGCACCGTCTCAATCTGGGACGGGAATACATTGACGCCCTTCACGATCAGCATATCGTCGCTTCTGCCCATGGGCTTACTCATTTTCACATGGGTACGGCCGCAGGAACATTTCTCTCTGGTGAGCACGCAGATGTCTCTCGTACGGTAACGCAGAAGCGGGAATGCCTCCTTGGTAATCGCCGTAAACACCAGCTCACCCTTGCTGCCCTCCGGGAGCACTTCCCCCGTATCCGGGTTGATGATCTCCGCGATAAAGTGATCCTCATTGATATGCATTCCTGTCTGCTCGCTGCACTCAAAAGCCACGCCCGGGCCGCTGGTTTCCGTGAGGCCGTAAATATCATACGCCTTAATTCCCAGCTTATTCTGAATGTCCTGACGCATCTCCTCGCTCCATGCCTCCGCGCCGAAGATACCCGCTTTGAGCTTAATCTGATCGCGCAGTCCACGCTCATGAATGCTCTCCGCCAGAAACGCGGCGTAAGAAGGCGTACAGCAGAGAATTGTCGCCTCCAGATCCACCATAAACTGTAGCTGTCTGTCCGTATTGCCGGAGGACATGGGAAGCGTCAGGCATCCCACTTTATGGCTGCCGCCGTTTAGGCCGGGACCGCCTGTGAAAAGACCGTAACCGTAGCAGACATGGCAGACGTCCTCGTCCGTGCCGCCCGCCGCCATAATGGCTCTCGCACAGCAGTCTTCCCACAAATCAACGTCATGCTGGGTATAAAACGCCACCACCCTGCGGCCGGTCGTGCCGGACGTAGACTGGATGCGCACACATTCCTTAAGGGGTTTCGCCATAAGACCGTAAGGATACGCCTCACGCAGATCGTCCTTCGTCAGGAAAGGCAGCTTATGTAAGTCTTCCACGCTCTGAATGTCCCCCGGCGTAACTCCCTTTTCCTCCATCTTTTTGCGGTAGTAAGGCACATTGTCCCACACATGGCGCACCTGCTTCACAAGCCGTTCATTCTGCCATGCGAGAATCTGCTCCCTGTCCGCCGTTTCAATTTCTTTCTGGTAATACCGTTCCATACCTTCCTCCTCCATAACATGTCTTTATACCGGGAATGCCTGAAACACAGGCACACTCCCTTGAGACTCCGTGCTTCTTAACCGGATGCACACTGGCATTGCGCCTTAGCTGCACGTCTCACGCTGTCCAAGTGCAAATGCCTTCTTATTCATCTCCAGAAATTTCGGCGGCACGCTGTGCTCGATTGCTTCCATCCACTCCTCCTGCGTAAAGTCAAAGTGTCTGGCAAGCCTTCCCATAAGCACCAGATTCACGGCCTTGCTGCTTCCCGCCTCCTCCGCCAGAGAAAGCGCGTCAAAGGCATCCACCTTTGCATCCAAAGCCGACATCTTCTCCACCAGATTCTCCGGGTACACCGCCGCACCCGCAATCACCGGCATGGGATTGATCTGCTGGCTGTTCACAATGATTCTGCCGCCCGGCTTCAAAAAATCCGTATAGCGTGCCGCTTCCAGAAGTTCAAAAGAAAGAATGCAGTCCGCCTCTCCCTTATCTATAATGGGTGAGCAGACCCTATCGCCCCAGCGCACATAAGTGACCACACTGCCGCCGCGCTGGCTCATGCCGTGCACCTCACTTACCTTGACGTCATATCCCTTCCCCAGAAGCAGGCGTCCCAACAGCTTGCTCGCAAGCAGCGTTCCCTGTCCGCCCACTCCCACAATCATCATATTTTTTGTTTCCATATTTTCCTCCATATTACAGCTTCACCGTGCTTCAAATCCATGCGGAGAATGCCGCATTTCAGGCATTCTCCTAGGTGAAAGTGATTTGCGAAGCAAATCTAGAAGTTCTCCGCGAAACAGCCTATGCTGTGAGCGGCTAAAACTTCTTTTCACCCTAGTGCCCCGAACTTACAGAGCTGCTCACATACCCCGCAGCCCACACAGAGTGTCTCGTCAATGACCGCTTTGCCATCCACCATACTGATCGCCGGACAGCCGATATGCATACACGCCTTACAGCCCTTGCACTTCTCCGGATCGGAACAGATCGCTCCCGGATGTTTTACATATTTGAGCAATGCACAGGGACGACGGGAAATGATGACCGACGGCTCCTTCGCCGCAAGCTCCTCTTTGATCACCTTCTGACATGTTTCCATATCGTAGGGATCGACTACCTTCACCCGCCTGATGCCCACTGCATGGCACAGGTTCTCCAGATCAATCTTTGTGCAGGGGTCACCCTTCAGGTTATAGCCGGTCGTCGGATTCTGCTGGTGGCCCGTCATGCCTGTGATGGAATTATCCAGTATGATCACCGTGGAATCGGATTCATTGTACGCAATATTGATCAGTCCTGTAACGCCGGAGTGGATAAAGGTGGAATCACCGATCACCGCCACCGTTTTCCCCGCGCACGCCTCATCACCCGCTTTCACGAAGCCGTGAAGTCCGGAGACGGACGCACCCATGCAGATCGTCGTGTCAATCGCGTTGAGAGGCGCCACCGCGCCCAATGTATAACACCCAATATCTCCAAGTACAGTCAGGTTTAATTTTTTTAACACATAGAAAAGGCTTCTGTGAGGACAGCCTGCACACATCACGGGTGGTCTTGGGGGAATCTCCTCCAAAAGGGTTTCTCCCGCCTGCACTGCCTGTCCAAGCTTCTCCTTCACCACATTCTGACTTAGTTCCCCAATCTCCGTAAACAGGTCTTTGCCTGCCACAGAAAGCCCCAGATTTCTGCAATGATTCTCTATAAAACCGTCCAGCTCCTCCACCACTATCAGCTTTTCCACCGTGGCCGCAAAATCCCTGATCTTCTGTTCCGGCATGGGCCAGATCATCCCCAGCTTTAAAACAGGATAGGTATCGCCGTAAGCCTCTTTCACATACTGAAAACAGGTGGAAGAAGTGATAATTCCCACGGAAGTGTCCTGTCCCGGCTCGATCCGATTGATTTCAGCCGTCTCCGCCCATGCGGTCAGCGCCTTCGTGCGCGCCTCCACCATGGGATGTTTTTTCTTTGCGTAAGCCGGCATCATAATATATTTCGCGGGGTTCTTCTCATACTTCTTCGGTTCCGGCACGACCCGCTCCCCTGTCTCGACAACGCTCTGGGAATGGCTGACGCGGGTACACATCTTCAGAAGCACCGCCGTGTCAAACTGCTCGGAAATCTCATAGGCCGTCTTCGCAAAGGCAAGCGCCTCAGCCGAATCGGAAGGCTCCAGCATGGGAATCTTCGCCGCCCGCGCATAATGTCTCGAATCCTGTTCATTCTGAGAACTGTGCATGCCGGCGTCGTCCGCCACACCGATAATCAGTCCCGCGTTTACGCCTGTGTAAGAAATCGTAAACAACGGATCCGCAGCCACGTTTAAGCCCACATGTTTCATGGCACAAAAGCTCCGCACACCCCGCACGCAAGCCCCAAACGCCGCCTCCAGTGCCACCTTCTCATTGGGCGCCCACTCCGCATACACCTCATCATATTTCGCCACACACTCTGTAATTTCCGTGCTGGGCGTTCCCGGATAGCTGGACACAAAGCTGCAGCCCGCCTCATACAAACCTCTGGCAACCGCCTCGTTGCCAAGCATTAATGTTTTCATCAAATTAACCACCCTTCTTCTATGATTGCGGAGAATGCCGCATTTTGCATTCTCCCGCTCGAAACGATAGAACTTCTTGGCGTCCCGTCCAATGGCGGGACGTCTTTAGAAGTTCTTTTCGAGCTAATCTCCGATTGAATCTTTCACAGAAACCGTTACCTTCTGGTCATAGCAGGAGAAAATCTCCGCCAGCTTTTTATCCCCGGGCGCCTTAGTCACCACGCTCACCACAGGCACAATCACAAGCCCGGCAAGCATACAGAAGGCACCGGCATTGATCGGGGACTGTAAGTAAGCCGGAAATGACGAGCGAAAGAAAATATTCGCAAGCATCACGATTGTGGAGAATAAAAAGCTCACCCAGCATGCCGCCTTGGTCGTCCGTTTCCAGTACAGGCCGTAGAGGAAAGGCGCCAGAAAAGCACCGGCAAGCGCACCCCAGCTCACACCCATAAGCTGTGCGATGAAAGTAACGTTAGAGCGGTACTGGATCAGTGCAAGCACCACGGAAATCACGATAAACACAACCAGAAGACCCCGCATCCATTTCACCTGTTTCTTTTCGTCCATCTCTTTAATCATATTACCTTTAATAAAGTCCAGCGTCAAGGTAGAGCTTGATGCCAGAACAAGGGAAGACAGGGTGGACATGGAAGCGGAGAGCACCAGAATCACCACCACCGCGATCAGAATCGTGGGCAGGCCGGAAAGCATGGTGGGTACCACAGAATCATATCCGTTTGCCGCAATGTCAATCTTATCACTAAACAGACGGCCAAATCCGCCTAGAAAATAGCATCCGCCGGAAACAATCGTCGCAAAGACCGTGGAAATCACCATACCCTTGTTGATCGCACTCTCGCTCTTGATGGCATAAAATTTCTGTACCATCTGCGGCAGTCCCCACGTTCCCAGACTGGTAAGAATCACCACGCCCAAAAGCCCCGCGGGGTCCGGCCCGAAAAAGGAGTTAAATACGCCGGGCGCGGCGGACACCGTCTCGTCGCTCACCGCGGACAGCTTGTCAAGCGCTGCAAGAAAACCGCCCTGGCTGTGAAGCACCGCGATAATAACAGCCGCTATTCCAAAAATCATGATAATGCCCTGAATAAAATCATTGATGGCAGTCGCCATATAGCCGCCCGCAATGACATAAATACCCGTAAGCACCGCCATAACGATCACGCACACGCTGTAGTCAATGTCAAACGCCATACCGAACAGCCGGCTCAATCCGTTGTAAAGGCTCGCCGTATAGGGAATTAGAAAGATAAAGATAATCACTGACGCCGCAATTTTCAACGGCTTGCTCTCAAACCGCTCTCCAAAAAACTGAGGCATGGTCGCGCTGTCCAAATGCTGCGTCATAATGCGGGTGCGGCGTCCTAACACGGCCCACGCAAGCAACGACCCCAAAAAGGCGTTGCCAAGTCCGGCCCATGTAGCGGCAATCCCGTACTTCCAACCGAACTGTCCCGCATATCCCACGAAAACCACCGCCGAAAAATAGCTGGTTCCGTAGGCGAAAGCCGTCAGCCACGGCCCCACGTTTCTGCCGCCCAGCACAAACCCGCTCACATCGGTGGCATGTTTGCGGCAGTAAAGCCCAATACCGATCATCACACCGAAAAAGATAATTAACATCAATAATTTAATAAAGAGATCCATGATCGTTTTCTCCTTCTCACTCCTGACAGCAATGGCATTACAATATAATATCTATTGTTATCCTAATTAGCCGCCGTTTCTCAGTTCTTAATCTGCGCCTCCACGAGACTGCCGTGGCAATATCTCTCCCTGAGCACAGGCTTCTCGATCTTGCCCGTGGGATTCCTGGGCACTTTGTCAAAAATAACCTTTCTGGGACGTTTGTAGCGGGGCAGTTCCTTGCAGAATACCGCAAGCTCCTCCTCCGTACAGCTTACCTCCTCCTTCAGCTCAACGATGGCTGCCGCGATCTCTCCGAGTCTTAAATCCGGCAGACCGATCACCGCCACATCCTTGATCTTGTCATTTCTGCGCAGGAAATCCTCAATCTGTACCGGATAGAGGTTTTCTCCGCCGGATATGATAACGTCCTTCTTCCGATCCACCAGATAGATAAACCCGTCCTCGTCCATGCGCGCCATATCTCCCGTATACAGCCAGCCGTCTTTCAAAATCTCAGACGTCGCCTCGGGATTCTTGTAATAGCAGAGCATAACGCCGGGGCCGTGCACAATCAGTTCGCCCACATCGCCCTGTGAAACCTCTGTTCCCTGCTCGTCCACGATCTTCGCCTCCCAGTGATAGCCCGGTTTGCCGATGGCACCCACCTTATGTATGTTCTCCACGCCCAGATGCACACAGCCGGGGCCGATGGACTCGCTCAGCCCGTAATTGGTGTCGTACAGATGATGCGGGAAATGCTTTTTCCACCGCTGGATCAAACTGGGTGGAACGGGCTGCGCCCCAATATGCATGAGCCGCCACTGTTCCAGCAGATAGTGCTCCATTTCCACCTGTCCCGAGTCAATGGCATCCAGAAGATCCTGAGCCCACGGCACAAGCAGCCACACAATGGTGCACTGCTCCTCCGTCACCGCCCGCAGAATCCACTCAGGTTTCACGCCGCGCAAAAGCACCGCCTTGCCCGCCGTGAGAAGGGAACCGAACCAGTGCATTTTCGCCCCTGTGTGATAGAGCGGCGGAATGCAGAGAAATACATCCCCCTTCGTCTGCCCGTGATGGTTCTGCTCCGTCTCACAGGAGGCGCGCAGCGCCCGGTGGTTGTGCAGAATCGCTTTCGGGAAACCTGTCGTTCCCGACGAGAAATAGATCGCCGCATTGTCCTCCTCACGCAGAGCCACCGGCGGCGCGCTGGAAGAACAAAAGCCCATCAGTTTTAAGCAGTCCTCCGTGTAATCCGGCCCTCCCGTCCCCGGGAAAAACATCATCCCGACACCCGGCAGATCATCCGCAATGCTGTCCATACGCTCGATAAACTCCGGGCCGAAAACCAGTACCTCCACATCCGCAAGCTCCAGACAATATTTGATCTCCTCCGCGGAATAGCGGAAATTCAAAGGCACCGCCACACCACCCGCCTTCAGGATGCCGAAGTAGACCGGCAGCCACTCCAGACAGTTCATCATCAAAATGCCCACCTTCGTCTCCCGCTCCATTCCCCGGCTTAACAGCAGATTCGCAAAGCGGTTTGCCCGTCTGTCAAAATCGGCCCAGCTTAACTCTCTCCGATAGGGCGCGCCGTTCCCCGCACTCTCAATCAGACTCGCCTCCCGCCATGTCACCGCGCTGTCCCGCTCCTGCGAGGGGTTCAGCTCCACAAGCGCCGTATCTGAACCGTAGAGTCTGGTGTTGCGCTCCAAAAACTCCGTGATTACCATTATATGTTTCCTCCTTCTGTGTATCTTCTCATATTACCCGAGCGCGTAGGCGTTCACCGTGGCATGCGCCACATACGTGTCCAGCTCGTCCCGGATATCTACCGTCAAAAGCGCAGTGGTTCGGCCGCTTCTCAGACACTCCGCCTCCGCAATCAAACGTTTTCCCTTGGCCGCTGCCAAAAAGGTAATGGACGCATTCTGACTGACCGTCATTTTTTCCGAATACCCGTTTGCCGCCACCGCGCAGGTAAAATCCGCCAGCGTAAAAATGGCGCCTCCCATGGGAACATTGTTGGCGTTCATGTGGTGGGCTTCCAGCGCCAGCGAGCAGACCGCCTTTCCCGGCTCGGCACAGTCGATCACAATTCCCGCCGCGTCCGTGGCGAAACGATCGTTTTTGAACCGCTCTCTAATCTCCTCCAATTTTGACATAACCGATCCCCTTTCTGCGAATGCCAGCACACTCCCACGTCTTTCTCTGCATCCTATACTTTATACATGAATACAAAACTACATTCATCACTTTAGCACTTTTAATCGCTAAAGTCAACTGTGCACAAAAAAACAGCCTTAAGTTTCCCCTCGGCTGTTCTTTCCTCATTATTCCTTAATCATGTCAAGCTCTGTCAAATTAACTCCGGAAGCAGTAAGAATCACTTTCAGTTCGATATATCTTCTTTTCATCTTCTTATATGCACTGGAGTTTTTATCGGTTTCTATCATATAATCCTGCAATCTCGAAAACTCTTCCACCGATAATTTCAACATTTCCCCTTCAGTCATACGACAGTCACCTCCTTCTTTGTATCTGCAAATAAATTTATTACAACTTAATTATACCAAAATTCCTGACAACTGTAAATGAATGCTTCTTCTCACCGGTTCACCATCAGCTTCATCATCGCTTGATTCAAGCCGTCCACCGTCAGCTTATACATCGGAAAAATATTTTTGATCGCGGTCTCCGCCTCCCGCCACGGCGCATGGCCCGGCGCCATTTTGGGATTCAGCCACACGATTTTTTTGTAATGCTGTTTCATCAAAAGAAGCCAGTCCATTCCGGAAAGCCCGCCGTTTGGCCCTCTGTAATTGCCGGTGGCAGAGTAAAGCTCCTCTGGCGCCATCGCCGCGTCGCCCACGATAATCACCTTGTAATCGCTGTCCAGATTGCGGAACATCCACTCCGTCTCGATCCACTCGCCGTTCTCGCACTCCGGCGTCTTGTAAAGATTGGAATAGATGCAGTTATGGAAAAAGTACGTCTTCACATCCTTATAATGGTTGGACTTGTGTACGGAATGGAACAGTTCGCTAAGAAGCGTGGTATAGGGAATCATGGTGCCGCCCGAATCCATCAAAAGCAGGAGCTTGACCGCATTTTTGCGCGGCTTCTCCATCACGATCTGCAGACAGCCGCCGTTATTGCACGTCGCATCCACCGTGCCATTGATATCAAGCTCCGTCTCCGGGATATCTAACTTCGTAGAAAACTGCCTCAGTTTCCTAAGCGCCATCTGGAACTGTCTGTTGTCCAGCACCTTGTCATTTCTGAAATCCCGGTACTTTCTGGCGCCCACCACCTGAAAAGCGGACTGGTAGCCTGTGGTGCCGCCCACCCGGATGCCGCCCATGTTGCCGCCCATATTGCCAAAGGACGTCTTACCCATGGTTCCGATCCAATAGCTGCCGCCATTGTGCTCCTCATTCTGGTCCCGCAGCCTGTCCTTAAACTTATTCTCTATATCGTCCTTGTCCATGGTGATGACTTCCTGATTCATCTCGTGGCGCATCTCCTCAAAGACGTCCTGCATTTCCGGTTTATCCAGCCAGCGCAGCAGGTTTTTACCCACCTCGTTCTCCGACATGATCCCTTTGAACACCTCGTCAAAGGCCATGTCAAACTTGTCAAACTCCGTCTCCGACTTCACGAGAATCATCCGCGCCAGATAATAAAATTCCGTCAGACTGCTGTGGCAAAGCCCCTTCTGCAGCGCATCCTGCAAAGTCAGCCACTCGCTTAAGGATACTTCCAAGCCCTTATCCTTTAATGTATAAAAAAATTTACTGAACATAAGATCCCCTCATTGAAGCTCTATTCCATAACGATTGTCAATTAAAAATCCACTTTATTCTTAACCGTCTCCAGATCCTCGTCCTTCTTCACAACCACCCCGATAAAAGGAAGTTCCTTTCTGAGCGTATCTGTCGGAATCCCGCCAAACTGCAAAGCATTGATCCAGTCGATCAGTTCCGAGGTGCTCGGCTTTTTGCGGATGTCTTTCATGGAACGTATCCAGTAAAATACTTCCATGGCATCCTTTAACAGCTTATCCTCCACATCGGGATAATGGGTTCTCACGATCTCCTCCATCAGCGTCTGATCCGGGAAATCAATGTAGTGGAAGATACATCTGCGAAGAAACGCGTCCGGCAGCTCCTTCTCCGCATTGGAGGTAATAATCACAATAGGTCTGTTCTTCGCCTTCACGGTCCGCTTCGTCTCGTGAATATAAAACTCCATCTGGTCAAGCTCCCAGAGCAGATCATTGGGGAACTCCAGATCCGCCTTGTCGATCTCGTCGATCAGAAGGATCACCTGCTCGTCCGCCTCAAACGCCTCACCCAGCTTGCCCAGCTTGATATAATGGGCGATATCGTCCACGCCCTCCTCGCCGAACTGCCCGTCGTAAAGACGCTGGATCGTATCGTACATGTACAGACCGTCCTGCGCCTTTGTGGTGGACTTGATATTCCAGATAATCAGTTTCTTTCCAAGAGATGCGGCAACTGCCTGCGCCAGCATCGTCTTTCCTGTGCCCGGCTCTCCCTTAACCAGAAGCGGCTTCTGCAGCGCAATCGCCACGTTTACACTGGCCAAAAGCTGCTCAGACGCCACATAATCGGCTGTGCTCTCAAATTTTGTATTTCCCATAATTCGTCTCCATTCCGCTTTTCACCCTGTCCGATGGCCACGGATTTAGGTGATTGCATACACTATAAATTTATGTTACGATATTTCAGATGCAAAAGCAAGAAATTGTTTCTTTTAAAACGCATCATGGTCAGATAACCAAAAGAAAAATAAAACGGAAAGGAATCCATGTCATGGCACACACTACAAGTCTCTCCTTCGAGGTATTTCCCCCGAAAAAGGAAGAAGAATTCGACAACATATTTGATTTCTTGCGGGAGGCAGCGAAACTGCATCCCGATTTTATAAGCTGCACCTACGGCGCAGGCGGTTCCCGTGCAGGAAAAACGATTGAAATCGCCTCCTTCATTCAAAGAGAACTCGGGATCGACGCGATCGCCCATATCACCTGCGTTGGTTTTACGCGTGCGGATCTTGAGAAAAACTGTGAGGCGCTTAAAACAGCAGGCGTAAACCACGTGCTGGCGCTGCGCGGGGACAGACCCCTGCATATGACGGACGAGCAGTTTAACAGCCGGGAATTTTTCTATGCGACGGATCTGGTCCGCCATTTAAAAGCGCATACCTCTCTGCAGATCTCCGGCGCCTGCTACCCTGAAAAACATTTTGAAGCGCCGAGCCTGGAAGAAGATTTGATCCATTTAAAAGAAAAAGTGGATGCGGGCGTCGCCTCACTGGTGACACAGATGTTTTTTGACAATGCCTGTTTTTACCGCTTTATAGAATTGGTGCGGGCAATTGGCATCTCCGTTCCCATTCATGCAGGCATCATGCCCATCACCACAGCTAAACAGCTCGGCACCACAGTCTCCCTCTCCGGCTCTTCTGTCCCGAAAGAACTGGCTGATCTGATCGCCACTTACGGGGAGAACAAGGAAGACATGCGCAAGGCCGGAATCGACTATGCTGTGCGTCAGATCCGGGATCTGAGAGAACACGGGGTGGACGGTATCCACATTTATTCTATGAATAAATTGAAGACCACAACGGAAATCTGCGGCATGATTTCCTGAGCGAAAGTCAATACTCTTTTTCAAGCGGAAACGGAAAGAAACATATGAGGAGGATTGAAAGGTGGAAAGAGAAAAATTCGGCTCCAGAATGGGCTTTATCCTGTTATCGGCGGGATGTGCAATCGGAATCGGCAACGTGTGGCGGTTTCCGTACATCGCAGGCATGTACGGCGGCGGCATGTTTGTACTGTTTTACCTGTTTTTTCTGATCGCTATGGGCGTACCTGTCATGACGATGGAGTTTTCCGTAGGGCGCGCCAGCAGAAAGAGCGTCATCAAAAGCTTCACGGAACTGGAAAAGCCCGGTCATAAATGGCATCTGCACGGCTATCTTGGCATGGCGGGCAATTACATCCTGATGATGTTTTACACCACCGTGGCAGGCTGGATGCTGTATTATTTTTATCAGATGCTGACGGGAAAGTTTACCGGAAAAGACACCGCTCAGGTGGCGGACATGTTTCAGGGGATGCTGGAAAGTCCCCAAGTGCTGACTACGGTTATGGTCATCATCGTGGCTGCCGGTATTCTTGTCTGTTCTCTCGGCCTGCAAAAAGGTGTTGAGAAAATCACAAAGATCATGATGACGCTGCTCCTTCTCATTATGGTGGTTTTGGCAGTACGTGGCATGACGCTGCCGGGCGGCACAGAAGGGTTGAAATTTTATCTCCTGCCCGACATGCAGAGAATGCAGGATGTGGGCATTTTTGAGACAGTCACTGCAGCCATGAATCAGGCGTTCTTTACGCTGAGTCTTGGCATCGGTTCCATGGCCATATTCGGAAGCTATATCGACAAGAGCCGTTCTTTACTCGGTGAATCGGTAAATATTGCCATACTGGATACTTTTGTAGCGCTTGTGTCAGGACTCATCATTTTTCCGACCTGCTTCGCCTTCGATATCAGCCCGGATATGGGACCCAGTCTGATCTTTATCACGCTGCCGAATATTTTTAACAATATGGCAGGCGGACGGGTATGGGGAACGCTGTTCTTCGTCTTTATGACGTTCGCCGCATTCTCCACAATTCTTGCCGTATTTGAGAACATCATATCCTGTGGGATGGATCTGTTTCACTGGAGCAGGAAGAAATCCTGTCTGATCAATCTCGTCGCGCTTACCGCCCTCTCCCTGCCCTGCGTGCTCGGCTTTAATATCTGGTCGGCATTCCAGCCGCTTGGCGAGGGAAGCACCGTTCTTGATCTGGAAGATTTTATCGTCAGCAACATCCTGCTGCCGATGGGATCGCTCATCTATCTGCTCTTCTGCGTGACCCGGTACGGCTGGGGATTTGAGAATTACCTGAAAGAGACCAATACCGGGGAGGGCTTGAAAATGCCAAAGGCAATCCGTATCTATGTGACCTTTGTCCTTCCGGTTCTTCTGCTCTTTCTGATCGTGAAAGGATGGATCGGCTGATACCCTATAAGGGACAGCAGCCTGCCATCTTGAAATATAATAAACGCCTCATAAGATGATGGTGCATCCTATGAGGCGTTTCCTCTTTTCTTAATCCTTAACAGCCATATTGCCTGCGGTAATCTCCCGCATTCACTTCTCCTCCCACGGAATCAGCGGGTTCTCAATCTTTTTATCCCGCAGCATCAGGTTCTTCACCGCCTCGTCCACGGGCATCCCTTCAAACAAAACCGCGTTCACCTGCTCGATAATGGGAAGCTGCACCTGATACTTTTTCGCAAGTCCCATCGCCGCCTTGGCCGAGTGCACGCCCTCCACCACCATCTTCACCTCATCCATGGCCTGTTCCATGGTGCAGCCCTTTCCGATCAGGATTCCGGCGCGGCGGTTTCTGGAGTGCATGGAGGCGCATGTCACAATCAGATCTCCGATGCCGGTAAGTCCGCTGAACGTCTCGATCCTGCCGCCCATGGCAAGCCCGAGTCTTGCAATCTCCGCAATGCCTCTTGTGATTAACGCCGCCTTCGTATTGTCCCCACAGCCAAGACCGTCGGCGATTCCGGCCGCCAGCGCCACCACGTTCTTAAGCGCCGCTCCCAGCTCAATCCCAAGCACATCGGGACTGATATAGACGCGGAACACCTCGTTCATAAATACATTCTGGAGATATTCGGCCGTGGCCTTTTTCTGTGCCCCCACCACGATCGTCGTGGGAATGCCTCTGCCCACTTCCTCCGCGTGGGACGGCCCCGAAAGCACCGCCACTTCCGCCTGCGGGATCTCCTCCTCTATGATCTGCGACAAGGTTAAAAGGGTCTTCTCCTCTATCCCCTTCGCCACATTGACGATGATCTGGCCCTCATGCACATAGGGCTGCATGGAATGGGACGTGCTTCTGGTATAGGGCGAGGGAACCGCCAGCACAAGCACATCCTGATCCCGGACTGCCGTTTCCAGATCCGTGGTGAATGCCATATCCTCCGGCAGCCTGACGCCTGGCAGTTTATCCTTGTGTTCCCGCTCCTTCGTAAGCATCTCGATCTCCGATTCCATAATCGACCAGACCGTGAC
Source organism: uncultured bacterium (assembly GCA_947073545.1). Taxonomy (GTDB): domain Bacteria; phylum Bacillota; class Clostridia; order Lachnospirales; family Lachnospiraceae; genus UBA3282. The sequence goes on along the minus strand of CAMTMP010000010.1, from coordinate 100,628 downwards.
TTTGTGTCCGTTTTTGTGGAGAAGAACCGCCAACGCCGTTCCCCAGCTTCCCGCGCCTATAATACCAATTGCTGCCATATAATCCTCCTTGCTCTTCCGTTCCCCAACCGTTTCCTACTATCGTTCCAGCCGTTCCTGTGTCTTCCCTTTTCGGCCCTCATCCAAACAGGTTTCCTTATTTAGCACCGCCCGTTCTCAGCTCTGTGCGGATTTGTTCTCCGTGTTCTCCTCCGCCCCTGTGCTTTTGTGCGTCAGATAAGTTTTACGCTCTGTGCCACTTACAAGCCGTTTGATATTCTCCCTGTGCTTCCAGTAAGCCATGACTGTCAAAAATCCCGCTATGATATACATCTCGGTCAAAAGCGCCTGTGACATACCGAATGTCCCCATCTGCCCCAGCGCCACCAGCTCAATCAGAAATCCGGCATACACCAGAAGCGATCCGAGCGACACATAATGGGTGATAAAGAAGGCGCCAAAAAACAAAATCACGCCCATCGGAATCAGATACGGATGAAAAGAAAGAATCAGCCCCGCCGTGGCCGCAATGCCCTTTCCGCCCTTAAATTTGAGATAAAAGGGAAAGTTGTGCCCGATGATCGCACCCGCCGCCGTATACATTTTCAACAGATAAATCATGTCCGGGTGGCTGTTTCCAAAAACGACGCCCGTAATCACAACTGCCAGAATACACTTCATAATGTCTCCCAGAAGTACAAGAAGACCGGCCTTCGTCCCGAATACGCGCAGCGTGTTCGTCGTACCCGCATTGCCGCTCCCGTAATTCCTGATGTCAATGCCATGCAGTCTCCCGTAAATATAAGCCGTCTGAAAAAGTCCAAACCCATAGCCGATCAGTAAGCAAAAGATCCGTTCCACTGTTATCTGTTATCCTTTCTCTCCCTGACAAAAAACTTCAGGGGCGTTCCCACGAAGCCGAAAGTATCCCGTATCTGGTTTTCCAGATACCGCAGATAGGAAAAGTGCATCAGCTCCTTGTCGTTTACAAAAATAACAAAGGTAGGGGGCTTTACCGCCACCTGCGTCGTGTAATAGATGCGCAGACGCTTTCCCTTGTCGGCGGGGGGCTGCTGCAGCGCCACCGCCTCTGTCACAATCTCGTTTAACACACCTGTCGCCACGCGCATGGAGTGATTTTCATTCACCGCGTCTATCACGTCATAGAGTTTCATCAGCCGCTGTCCGCTCACCGCCGAGATAAACATAATCTCCGCATAAGGCATAAAGGACAATATCTGCCTTATTTTCTGTGTGTATTCTTTCACCGTCTGGTTGTCCTTCTCCACGGCGTCCCACTTATTGACCGCGATAATCACCGCCTTGCCCCTATCGTGGGCGATCCCGGCGATCTTGGCGTCCTGCTCCGTCACACCCTCCACGGCGTCTATAACAAGCACGGCGATATCCGCCCGCTCCACCGCCGTCACCGTGCGGATAATCATATAGCGTTCCAACTCTTCCTTGATCTTATTTTTTCTCCGAAGGCCTGCCGTATCAATAAACACATACTCTTTTCCGTCGTGGGTAATGTCCGTGTCCACCGCGTCTCTGGTCGTCCCGGCGATATTCGAAACGATCAGACGGTTTTCCCCGATCAGACGGTTGATGATAGAGGATTTCCCCACGTTCGGTTTCCCGATGATGGCCACCTTGATACGGTCGTCCTCCTCCTCTTCCTCTGTCTCCTGCCCAAAATGGGCGATCACTTCGTCCAGCAGTTCCCCGAAACCAAGGCGGTTTACGGAAGAGATCGGATAAGGTTCCCCGATCCCCAGATTGTAAAACTCATAGACATCCGCCATATATTTCTTAAAGTCATCCACTTTATTGACTGCCAGAACCACCGGTTTGCGGGAACGTCTGAGCATATCGGCCACCTTGGAATCTGCGTCCTGCAGCCCCTGCTTTACATCCACCAGAAAGACAATCACATCCGCCGTATCTATGGCAATCTGCGCCTGCTCCCGCATCTGGGACAGGATAATATCCTTGCTCTCCGGCTCGATACCGCCTGTATCAATCAGTGTAAAATTCCGGTCAAGCCACGAGACATCCGCATAAATACGGTCTCTGGTGATGCCCGGCGTATCTTTCACTATCGCTATATTTTCACCAGCCAGCGCGTTAAACAGGGTGGACTTCCCCACATTGGGCCTTCCCACCACAGCCACGACCGGCTTGGACTTCCTTTTACTCATGTTATACTCTCCATTTCGCTGCGGGAAACGAACCCTCATCGGTTATCCCCACAGCCTTCCATTTCAATAGATCAACAAGTCATATACCGCTTGATTTTACATCATCTTGGCCTGCTTGTAAAGCCAAACCAGAGCGAAATTTAGAGATCGCACGGCAATTCTTCTTGACATGTCCCCGTCATAATGTTATAAAAAATTTATGAGTTAATATCTGCACAAGAAAAAGAAAACCGTGCCAAGGTGCACGTTTTGGTGGAGTAAAAATGCCTAACACAGAACAACTCGAACATTCTATGCCCGTAGCCGCCGTGAAGCTTCTCGCACCGAAGGCGGCGCTTCCTCTGGCAGAAAAGGTAAACGATCATCTGGTGGAGTACCGCCGCGATCTGCAGAACAATGTCAAAAACGATCCCGCTTTCCACGGTTATATGGAAAATAACTATCTGATGGAGGTGGAGTGCCCCCGCTTTGGAACCGGCGAAGGCAAGGCTGTTTTACACGATTCCGTAAGGGGCAAGGACATCTTCCTGTTGACCGATATCTGCAACCACAGTATCACCTACAATATGAACGGTTTCACAAACCATATGTCCCCCGACGATCATTATCAGGACTTAAAGCGGATTATCTCAGCCATAAACGGCAAAGCGCACCGGATCAATGTGATCATGCCCTTTCTCTACGAGGGACGGCAGCACAAAAGAAACGGCCGTGAATCTTTAGACTGCGCTTACGCCATCAAGGAACTGATGGACATGGGTGTCTCCAATTTTATCACTTTCGACGCCCATGATCCCAGAGTGCAAAATTCCGTGCCAATCAAAGGCTTTGACAATTTCACGCCGCCCTACCAGTTTATCCGCGCACTTTTACGAATGGAAAAGAATCTGATAATCGACAAAGATCACACCATCGTTATCAGCCCCGACGAAGGGGCTCTTGACAGGGCCGTATATTTTGCAAATGTTCTCGGTGTGGATACCGGAATGTTCTATAAACGCCGGGACTACTCCACTATCGTGAACGGCAAGAACCCGATCGTCGCGCATGAGTTTCTGGGTGATAATATCGACGACAAGGATGTCATCGTCATCGACGATATGATCTCCTCCGGCGGCAGCATGATAGACACCGCCAGACAATTAAAGAAAATGAACGCCAAGCGCGTTTTTATCTGCTGTACTTTCGGGCTGTTCACGGACGGACTGTCCGCCTTTGACGCCGCCTATGAGCAATGTTATTTCGACCGGATCGTGACGACGAACCTCTGTTACCAACCGCCTGAGCTAAAGGAGAAGCCCTACTACATAGAAGCGGACATGAGTAAATTCATCGCTTCCATCATCGACTTTATGAACCATGACGCCTCTATGGCGAATATCTACACACCCACTGACAAAATTCATCAAATTTTGGCGAAGTATAACAGCCGCGAAGTGAGCGGGCTGGATATCTGATTTGTTTTGGCCTAAACAAGTTCAAAAAACTGCCGCCCTGTTGTATACAGGCGCGGCAGTTTTCAGCCTTACTTTTGATTTCTTCAAACACTTCCGGCGTTTTGCAATTTTGCAGACCATTATGGAATTATTCCGAAAGTTCCATAGCATTTGTCCCCGCCAATGGAAACGTCAGGTACACCTTAAACAAATCCCCGTCCAGCTCGATCTCGAAACTTCCCTTCTGCGCTATGGTCAGATTCTGCGCTATAGACAGCCCCAGCCCGCTGCCTTCCGTGGTTCTGGATTCATCCCCTCTGATAAACCGCTCTGTCAATTCCTCTGGTTTACATAACAGTGGATTCTCCGAAATATTTTTGATCGTCACCTGAATCCTGTCCGTTTCCTCCTCTTCGCCGCGCGGCACCTTATCCAGCGTCACATACACGCGCGTACCAGGCATCGCGTACTTGAAAATATTGTTGAACAAATTTTCCATCACACGCCAGATTCTACGGCTGTCCGCTTCGATCACCACCTCTTTTGTATTCACATTCATCACCGTGGTGAGACCCTTTGTATCAAATTTTTCAGAGAACTCTCCAATACTCTGATTCATCAGCTCCATCAGATTGATCCGCTCAAAATGCAGACTGATATTTCCCGAGGTGATCTTACTTGCCTCCACCAGATCGTCCGTGAGCTGTTTTAACCGCTGGGACTTTTCATCCAGCACGCGGATATAATTCTGTACTTTTTCGTTATCCACCTGCTCTCTTTTAATCAGATCCACATAGTTTATGATGGAAGTGAGCGGCGTCTTGATGTCGTGGGACACGTTGGTGATCAGATCCGCCTTCATGCGCTCGTCCTTCATGCTGATCTCTACCGCCTCTTTGATGCCCTTTCCGATACTGTTGACAGAATGGGCCAGCGTCCTGTTATCCCCATGCAGCTCCTCCGTGTCGATCTGATAATCCACCTGTCCTCCGGTAATGGTCTCTATACCTTCCACGATGCCCTGTCTCTCTTTCACGTCCTTGTAGAGAAGAATACCCACGATCACATCAATCGCACCCGCAAACAGCACAAGAAGCAGATTTCCGTCTTCTACAGCCCACAGAAGCATCAGCAGATTCACCGCCAGAAAAGCGCTATAGGGCACCCACGTGCGCAGAACGATATCGCCGTTGTCATACACTTTCCACGCAAATTTCTTAAGTCTCTGCACCATACGGTACAGCCACGAGTTTTTCCAGAGTGTGTGCGCCTTGATCCTTCTGACCAGACTGTAAAAGAAAAAGGTAAACAACACATCCGCCGCAAACACAACGGTAAAAATAATAACCTTAAACCAATCCTGCTGAACCGCTTCCTGATAAAAATTAATATCAGTCGGGTCGATATCTGCAAGCGCAGTCAGCACAACAGCCATCCAGAGCGCCATAAGCGCCGCTAAACAGGCAATAAGAATACCGCCCTCAGTAGGGATCTTATCGAAAGCATTCAGCCTGATACGCGTCTCTCCGTTCTCGTCATATACCCTTCCCGTCATCACCGTCTGGCAGCAAAAGAGAATCAGATACAATATTCCCGCCAAAAAAGCTGCCATCACCCAGAGCAAGAGATTCGTCTGATATCTGGCGCCTTGGGTAAACGCATCCTGCGCCGGATAGGAGCTGTCCACATTAACCCAAATCCTGACAGATTCCGGATAGGCGTACTCATAACCCAAAAGCAACTGCCTTATTGTCTCCGCGTCAATCATTGTGTTTGTCATATATGCCATATCCGCAAGACTGTAATAAATGAATTTCTCCGTGGTGACATCCGCCACGTCATTCATCATCTGCAAAATACGCTTTCTGTCGGAACTGTTCTCCGGCAGATTACTGTAATACAGTTTTTCTCTCCCTACCGTCTTCTCAATCAGGAACCGGATGTTGGAATTTTTCACATCGTAAAAATCTCTGTACTCCAAGTATTCGTTATAGTTGTAAGTGAGGCTTTCCGCCGCGTTCTGCACATTATGGCACAGATCATAATACTGATCCCAGTCCGACACATACTCCTCCAGATTTTTACCATCAGCCGTCTTATAGCGGTTGACGAGAACGGGATATTCATATCTTTCCCCATCCGTATCGATTACCGTCACTGCCGGGTTATCCTCTGCCAATGTCGGCGTATCCGCCTGCGCTGCCGTATCTCCCAGAGCGCCCGCCGGCTGATAGCCCTCCACAAAACCGGAATCCTCATCCGTCACTGCAGACTCTACGACCGCCTCGCCGTTTCCTTCCTCCGCCATCACATCGTTTACAACCGTAAAATCCTTTACGTCAGACTTTAAATAACTGGCATCGGCAGTATTCTGGTAGCCGCTCTTCGGATCGATCGTCGTCACCTGCGTGGTATCTGCGAGAAATGCCTTCGCTTCCGCCCTGTTCATCTCCACATTGTTGTAAACAAAACCGTAGCTCTGCCATTTAAGCAAATCCTCCAGTCTGTAATTTACCGTCACATACTGCTCCGGCAGTCCGCTGCTTCGAGAGTTGTAAGCCGTCACATCCACAAGTCTGTCTCCGTCAAAGGCACCCTTCGTCTCCATCTGGCCGCTCACCACCCCATAGCGGATCACGTCCGCCACCGCACAGCCAAAAATATGGTTAAAAACCTCCGATTCTTCAAACGGCGTACCCGGGTCTTCAAAACCCGTATAATTAGTATAGCTGCCCCTCGAATGCACCCCTTCATACCGCACCGTCGAGCACACCGACACCACGAACACGGCAAACACCATAATCGCCAGCGAAGCATGTTGTAAGAGCAGAAGAAACACTTTCAGTCCACTCCTGTTTTTTCCGGCTCTTTTCCTCTTCTGTTTTCTTCCGGCCGGTTTTTTCTCCTGCTGTTCCTCCTCTGCTGTCTCTCCTGCCGTCACTAAAATCTCCGGGTTTTCCCCTAGCCCTGTATTTTCCATCCGCCTGTCCTTTCTTCCATGACGTTCGCCCTACGCATCCTTTTCCACCTTGTAGCCGACACCCCACACCACTTTGAGGTACCTGGGCTCCTTGGGGTTAATCTCGATCTTCTCCCTGATATGTCTGATATGTACCGCCACCGTGTTGTCCGCGCCGATGGCCTCCTCATTCCAGATGCTCTCATAGATCTGATCTATGGAAAAAACGCGACCGCAATTCTTCACAAGGAGCAGAAGGATATTGTACTCGATGGGTGTCAGCTTCACGCTGTCCCCGTCCACCGTCACCTCCTTGGTATCGTCGTTGATGCACAGGCCGCCCACCTGAAAGAGCGCATTGTTCTCCGTGTTAAGGTTTCCAAGCATCGTGTATCTTCGCAGATTGGATTTCACCCTCGCCACAAGCTCTAACGGATTAAAGGGCTTCGTGATATAGTCGTCTGCCCCGATATTCAGGCCCAGAATCTTGTCCGTGTCCTCCGACTTCGCTGACAAAAAAATAATGGGAACGCTGGAGTATTCCCTGATTTTCAAGGTGGCACGAATGCCGTCCAGTTTCGGCATCATAATGTCGATGAGCAGCAGATGAATCTGCTGTTCCTTCAACACATGGATCGCCTCCTGTCCGTCGTAAGCCTTAAAAATCGTGTAGCCCTCCTGCATGAGATAAATCTCAATCGCATCCACAATCTCCCTGTCATCATCGCATACCAGAATATTAGCCATTGTTTTCTCCTCTTTCGTTAAACCGGTTTATGGTATCATTAAAGCATGGAATCATAAAGGAATAGCAGGGAATTTCTTTAATACTTTCTTAATTTGCGGAAAGTCCCAAAAACGCGCCCAGATTTCCCCTCTTCCCATGACTTGCACGGTGGGAAAACAGATAACGGTCATTGTGGCATGTACAAAGATCGGTGATCTGAATATGTTCCTTCGGAATCCCCGCCTCGATCAGCACGATCTCATTTGCCCGCCAAAGATCGAGCTGATATTTGCCGCCGCCCTTTTCAAGCAATATCTCGCGCTCCTGCCCTGGCCCACGAAACTCGGCCGCAAAGGCATCCGCCACATCCCCGCTGACCTCGTAACATGCCTGACAGATGGATGGCCCGACCGCCGCCACGAGATCAGCCGGGTCCGTGCCGTAAGCCTCCCGCATCTTCTCTGCCACACACTGTCCCATGCGGGCCACGGTTCCCCGCCAGCCGGAGTGCGCCAGCGCGATGGCCTTTCTCTTCGTATCTACGAAATACAGGGGCACGCAGTCCGCAAAAAAGGTTGCCAGATACACCCCCGGCTCATCCGTCAGCAGGCCGTCCACATCGCTGTAATCCCTTGCTCTCGTGATCCCTTTTCCGCCGTCCGCCTTCCCCACGATCCGCAGATTTGTGGTGTGGGTCTGATCTGAGCAGACGATATCTTCCACGCTGCACCCAAGCGCCGCCGCGATGCGCCGGAAGTTTTCGTCTACGTCCTCATTCCTGTCCCCTCTCGTATAACTCAGATTCATGGAACTATAAATCCCCTCGCTGACGCCGCCCATTCTCGTGGAAAACAAATGACTTACCCAGTCAATCTTCTCCAAAATAGGGAAGGTAAGGTACACAAGCTCCCCTGCCCGGTTTTCGCACATCTGCATGTTGTTTTTATGTCTATACCAGTCCATATATAAATCCCTTTCTTCATACAGCTTATTCTTGCCAATTGCGAAACTCATCTCAATGCTACAATTATTGTGCAAATAGCATAACCATAAGCAGACCCTTGGAAGCCGTCAGCGCTTAGCGAGGTACTTTCGAGTTTAGCGCTGTTACGGCTGGAACGGAGCGCAAGCGCGTCTGCATTGGTTATACTATTTGTACAATTTCGACAACTAAGAAAGAGTTTCGCGTTTTTCGTAACTCATGTTATTTATACAATGTAGCTGAACGCGCCCTTAATCCAGTTCACCCGCTCCCCGTCCACCGCCACCACGTCAAAGCGGATCGGCGTGTCTTCCGGGCAATGGTGAATCACGCGGTAATAATCCGCCACCCTGCAGATCTTCCTCTGCTTGGCAAATCCGACGGCCTCCGCAGCACTGCCCCTGCTGTTCCCGGAGCGGTATTTCACCTCAAAGAAAACGAGATATTCACCATCGTAACCGATCACGTCGATCTCCCCCTGACGGTTCCGGAAATTCCGCTCCACAATCTTTACGCCCTCTGAAAGCAAACAGGCACAGACCTGTTCCTCCTTCTGTGCCCCTTTTTCTCTCTTATTCATCCTCGTGTACCTTGCGCCAGTTTGGCCTTCACTTTATCCATAGAATCCACAAAGATCAGGATCTCAGCCACCACCTCGTAGAGTTCCGGCGGAATCATATCCCCGATCTCCAGCCGGGAAAGCGTATCTGCCAGCTTATCATCCCTGTGGATCGGCACATCCGCTTCCTTCGCCTTCTCGATAATGCGCTCCGCCAGCGCACCCCTGCCGGAGGCGATGACACGCGGCGCCTCGTCATTCGGATCATATTCCAGCGCGATCGCCTGTTTGACCTTTTTCTTTTCCGCCATGCTGATACCTCTTTTTCCATATCCCTTTCGCCGCGTAGAATGCCGCTTTCGGGCCATTCCCTGTTGACGAAGCTGCAAAACGACTTCAGGAAGTTCTTCTCACATTGATTATGCCCTCATGTCAAAAGATGTCCTGCTGAGCACCGAAATATTTTTCTGCTGGCTCAACAGTGTTTGCATAATGGAAGAATCCTCCTCTTCCCCGTCTGCCTCCTTCACATGCATCTGCGCTTTCAGGGAATATCCTCTGCCTTCCAATCTCTGATTCAGGATATCTATATTTTTCTCAATCAAATCCAGAACGCTCTCATCCGCCACCGTAAAGTTCGTAGCCACCTGCTTATCCTTCATCGTCACATAAACGTCAAGAGGCCCGAGATGCTCCATATCCAGATGCAGCAGAGCGCTCACCTGTCCGTCCTTCGCCGCCAGATTCTTTTTGTTGGTATACACATAGAGATCACCGTGGGCATTGTTGCCAAACATCTTTAAAGGCAGCTGCACGTACGTGTAAAGATGGTTCATCTGGTTCATAAAATCCACATTGCTCTGCAAATTCTGCACGCTTCTCGCCACAGGCGCATCTCCTTTTCCCGCTGTCTCAAGTGCCTGAGAAAGTCTTGCGGTCTGCTCTCTGATCCGCTCATAAAGCTGTTCCACCTGTTTTTTGTCTGCCACGTCCTGCGGTTCTATCATCCACTGACGCCCGATCTGCTCTTTTAGCAGCGACTGAAATTCTTTTCCCCCAAGCATTCTCTGCAAAGCGTGCTCAGAAATATCTCCCCGAAGCGCTTTCGGCAAAAGCTGTCTGACAAACTGCAGAATATCTTTCGGCGAAAGCGCCCCGTTTTTCACCTGTGCCGCCGTCTCCTCGCTCATACCCAGCTCACGCAGCGCATTTCCCAGCCGCTCCCACTGTCCCTGCGTCAGTACGTGAGGCCTGTCAGCGTTCTCCGTTCCCGCCTGCGGCAATTCTTCCACCGGTACACCGGCCGACTGTTCCTTCGGCGCTGTGCCTTCCGGCTGTACAGGCTGTCCCGTCGTTTCCGTGGGCGTGGCGTTTTGCGTCTGGCCGTCCGGTGTCTGCGTCGTTTCGGTGTTTCCGGCATTCTCCGCCGCCTGCGCGCCTTCCGGAAGAACCGTTGTATCGCCCTGGGGTAACTTGCCTTCGCCGCCCTGTACGATCACCGTGCCTTCGCCACCCGCCCCGTCCTGCGTAAAAATGTCAATCACCGCCTGATACAAGGCATACGCTTTCGCTCCCTGCCCACTGTTTATAAGCTCCATAAACGCTTTTGGCAGTTCCTCCATAATCGTTTCCGCGCTCCCAAGAATCTGGTGATGCGCCGCCTTATACTGCTCAAACTGCTCTATGTTTGCCTCCGTCACCGGCAAATCAAGTCTCGTCATTTGAATGATGGATGTAGGATTTTTCCCGGGGAACTCCATAAGCAGTCTGCTCATGTTCAGAATTGACTCCTTGTCTATAGGCATCCCCTCCTCCATCATTTTGGCCACCATCTCCATGTTTTCAGCCGTCTCCGGCAGGCCTGCCGCCGCCAGTGCGCGCAGAATCGTAGCAGTGTTCGCCGTATTGGTGTAAAGGGGCGCAAGGGACATAAAGGAGCTGCTGTTCGCCTTGACCTCAAAACTCATGATCTGTCCAAGGGCCAGACTCACGCTCTTGTCAATTCTGGCATTGATGGAAAAGTCCTGCGCAAGCTCGATCTGCACGGAACTGCCGTCTCTGCTCACTACCGTTCCCTGCAAAGTCTGTCCCGGTTTTAAGGCGCGCACCTCATTTTGCAGGCGCATAAGCCTTTCTCCCTTGCTGACGGAATCAGACGCTCTCACCGGATCATTCGCTCTCACACTCTGATTATCTTTTTTAAATATACTTCCCAGATTCAAGTTCACACCTCGCAAAAGTTTTTGATAAAGGATTTCCTGTGAATGGGACAAGGCCCGTATGTCTTAAGCGCGTCAATATGCGTCTGCGCCCCGTATCCCTTGTTGGAGGCAAACCCATACATCGGGTAAACCTCATCATACCGCACCATCAGACGATCCCTCGTCACCTTCGCCACAATGCTTGCCGCACCGATGGAAATGCTCTTGGCGTCCCCCTTAATAATAGGAACCTGACGTATGCTTATCTCCGGTATGGTCACCGCGTCATTCAATAAAATGTCCGGCGTTATCGATAATTTTCCGATGGCCTCCCGCATAGCTTCGTAAGTGGCCTGTAAAATATTGATCTCATCGATCCGCTCCGGCGTGCTGTAACCTAAGCCGACCGCAACCGCCTTCTCCATAATGACCGCATATAACTCCTCTCTCTTTTTTTCGGAGAGTTTCTTCGAATCATTGATATATAAAATATCACAATCTTTCGGCAAAATAACCGCACCGGCCACCACCGGTCCGGCAAGCGGGCCTCTGCCCACCTCGTCAATGCCGCAAATATTGGCAAATGCAGCGTATTCTCTCTCGTATCGCTTTAGCGCTTCCGTCCGCTTTACCTCTTTTTCATACGAAAGAATCCGTCTTTTCGCTTTGGTAATTTCAGCCTGTACCCCAGCCCTTTCATCCGACTCATACGCCGAAAACAAAACAGGCAGCTCCTCAATAGCCGCCGTCTGTATTTTTTCCCTGATCATGCTAATATTTTCCGCCATTTTTCCTTCCATTCCGAAGCGATGCAAATTAAACTTCAACTTGTTGCGTTGTTGCACAAAATTGCTCATCAGAAAATTTGTGCCACCTTCCGCTCCCACAAACCATCCTTGTCAACGGTGTTTGATAAACCCAAACTGGTCAAGCGGCCAGATCCGCAGCCACGCCCTGCCAATAATATTCTCTCTCCTGATATTGCCCACAGAAGGGTCCCTGCCGTCGACACTGTTGTTTCTGTTATCGCCCAGAACAAAGTATTCGTCCTTTCCCAATTTGACAGGCTCATACGCCCTGCCCGGATTGGCGATCACTTCCATGCCGTAGGATTCCTCCAGCACCTCGCCGTCCACATAGATATTTCCCTCCTCGTCAATCTGCACTGTCTCGCCGGGCAGACCGATAATCCGCTTGATATAGAAAGTCTCCTCTTTCTTTAAATAAGGAAAAACAATAATGTCATACCGCTCCGGGTCGTGAAAACGGTAAGTTAATTTGTCCACGATCAGGTTATCTTCCGTGCTCAGCGTCGGTTCCATGGAGCTGCCCTGCACCTGTGTCCTCTGCCCCACAAAATGAATCACCAGATAAACAATACACAAGACGCCCAACAGATACAGACTGGTATTTAAAATCTCACGCAGCACCTTCTTCACTTTTGCTCTTCCTCCTGCATTTCCCCACACGTTTCTAATGTAATTCTTCCAATCCGGCCGCTTCTGAAATCATCCACCAGAAGGGCCGCCGCTTTCTCGTAATCCGGCTCCTGCCCTTTTTTGTAGCACTTCCGGTTCTCACAAATATGCGCAAGCGCCTGTACGGGCGTAAGCGCCTCCTCCGTCTCTTCCATCTGATAGCGGTTAAACAGCGGCTCTCTGTAATGATCCAGAAGATAGGCCAGCAATTCCTGTGCCAGCTCCGTCATCTGCAAAATTTCGTCGTTCATGGAGCCGATCATGGCAAGCCGTTTTCCCACTTCCTCGCTCTCAAACTTTGGCCACAAAATACCCGGCGTATCCAATAGCTCCAATTCCTTATCGAGCCTGATCCACTGCTTGCCCTTGGTTACACCCGGTTTATTTCCCGTCTTTGTACAGGCCTTCCCCGCAAAAGAATTGATAAATGTGGATTTTCCCACATTGGGAATGCCAACGACTATCGCTCTGACAGGCCGGTTCTTGATTCCCCTCTTCCTGTCTCTCTCAATCTTCTCCCGGCACGCCTCCTGCACCTTAGGCCGGATCGCTTTAAGCCCCTGCCCCGTCTTCGCATTGACCTCCAGAACATAAAAGCCGCGCTCCTTAAAATATACCATCCAGCGTTTATTTGCCGCCGGATCTGCCAGATCTGATTTATTCAGCAAAATCAACCGGGATTTGCTCTTTCCCAGTTCATCGATATCCGGATTTCTGCTGGAAATCGGAACACGCGCATCCACCAGCTCGATTACCAGATCTATCAGACTGATATTTTCCTGCATCATGCGCTTAGCCTTCGTCATGTGCCCCGGATACCACTGATAATTCATACCACAATCCTTTCTATTCGATCAGCCCCATGGCCTCGTCTTCCGCGCCCATATGGAACCACGCCTTGCCGATAATCGTGTCTTTCCTGACCGCGCCGATGTTGCCCGAACGGCTGTCCTCACTGCTGTTGCGGTTATCCCCCAGCACAAAAAATTCATCGCTCGCAAGAAGCAGCTCGTTCTGCGCAATACCTGCGTCTATCATCTTGTCAAACTGTTCGCCCTCCGAAAGAAGCACCCCGTCTATGTACACACTTCCCTCTCTGATCTGCACCGTCTCTCCCGGAAGCCCCACAACGCGTTTCACATAGTAATGGGAGTTCTTGTTTCCGTTTGGCAGAAAGACAATCACATCTCCCCGTTTCGGCGTAGATATGCGGTAAAGAATACGGTTCATCAGAATTTCCTGTCCGTTGTGCAGCACAGGTTCCATGGAATCACCGATCACGCTGGTGCGCATCCCCACGGAAAAGATAAGGACAAAAGCCAGAAAAACGGCGACCGCACCGCCCACAAGCAGCTCCACCGCATCCTTTAATAGTCTCGGATCAAGCCTTTTCTTTTTCTGATAAAAGGTTAAGCCCTTTCTTCTCGCCATTCTTTGTACTCCACCGTCTTCTGATTATCCTGTCTGCTCCGTCTTCTGATTCTGCCCACGTTCCCGCGATAAGCAGACTCGAAACGCTTCGCGTTTCTCGTTCGCGTTGCTCACCATAAGCCGTCTCAGACAGTCTTACATGCAAGCATGTATCCTGTCTGTTCCGTCTTCTGATTCTGCTTATCGCGGATAAAGCAAACAGATACCCCGAATTACTCTGAGGTATCTGTTCCATCATCACTTTCGCTTATTTAACCAGTTCTTTCACTTTAGCTTTCTTACCGACGCGATCTCTCAGGTAATTCAGTTTAGCACGTCTCACCTTACCTCTTCTGACAACCTCAACCTTCTCCACATTGGGGGAGTGCATCGGCCATGTCTTCTCAACGCCTACGCCGTTAGATACCTTACGCACCGTGAAGGTCGTTCTGTTGCCGCCGCCCTGAATCTTCAGAACAGTTCCCTCGAACACCTGAACTCTCTCTCGGTTACCCTCCTTGATCTTGCCGTATACCTTAACGGTATCGCCCACATGGAAGTCGCTCAGATTCTCTTTTAACTGTGCCGCTTCAATTTCTCTGATGATGTCGTTCATAATTCTCCTCCTGATATGCTCCGGATGTTCTTAATACGTCTGTAACAGAGGACCATCCTTCTTCACAACATTTATAATTTACCATACAACGTGGGCAAATGCAAGCCCCTGTTTTGATTTTGCCCTTCAGCCGGTAACAGTTCAGCCTTCGGCTTCACTGTCACCGTGGTTACGAAGTAACCACAATGCACACAAAATGCTCCAAAGTCGCATTTTGGCGCTTACACAACTCCCAAAATCGCATACAGAGCGATTTTACTCGCGGAATAGTGCATGGCTAAACTGTTACCTCAGCCGTACCGGATTTTCCGCCGTCACTTCCGCCGCCTCTTTTTCTCCGTCGGCGGATGCGTCTCCCTATATTTCTCATAGAGATCCGGCCTTCTCTCCTTTGTCCGAAGGAGTGCCTGTTCCAGCCTCCACGCATCCACTTTCGCGTGATCGCCCGAAAGCAGAATCTCCGGCACCCGTTTCCCGTGCCAGATCTCCGGTCTGGAGTACTGTGGATATTCCAAAAGCCCGTCCCCAAAGGACTCCGTTTCCGCGGATTCCCCGTTATGCAGAACCCCCGGCACCAGTCTGGCAATGGCATCAACCATCACCATAGCCGCCAGTTCGCCTCCCGTGAGCACATAGTCGCCCAGGGAAATTTCATCCGTGACAATCTCTTCAAGCACCCGCTCGTCGATTCCCTCGTAGTGCCCACAGAGAAAGATCAGCTCCTCCTCCTTAGACAGTTCCTTTGCCATCTCCTGATGAAACGGTTTCCCCTGCGGGGTGACATAGATTACGCGCCGCGATTTATCTGCGCCAATCCGGTTGACAACAGCCTGGCAGGCGTCATAGACAGGCTGCGCCTGCATCAGCATCCCCGCACCGCCCCCGTATGTGTAATCATCCACCTTGCCGTGTTTATTTGTCGTAAAATCCCGGATATTGACTGCTTCTATGGATATATCGCCCCGGTCCGCCGCCCTGCCGAGAATGCTTGTGTGAAGCCCTTGCATAACCATTTCGGGAAACAGTGTCAGTATATGGAAACTTACCATTCCCTATCCTCCAAAAATCATTCGGCCCGCGTCATTTTGCCAGACACACGCACCATACTTATCCTGTCCTTTATAACAGCCCGTCCATCACATGGATTTCCATCACATGCCCGTCCGTATCTATCTTTTTCACGCACTCTCTGATTGCCGGAAGAAGAACGTCCCCGGCATCCTCCCGGCTCACCACATAGACGTCATTTGCACCGGTTGCCAGCACCTCTTTCAGAATACCGAAGTCCTCCCCCGTATCCGTAACGACCCGCATACCGATCATATCCGCCACAAAATACTCATCTTTCTGTAGTCTGACCGCATAGTCACGGGTGACGAGAAGCCTGCCCTGTTTCCATTTCTCCACGTCATTGATGGAGTCGTATCCTTTAAATTTTAAGATCACAAACTGTTTAAAAAATTTGACGCCCTCGATCTCCATGATAAGACGCTCTCTCCCCGTGTCCAGAATGACCTCTTTCAGCTTTTTAAAGCGGTTCGCGTCGTCCGTGGTGGGAAACACCTTTACCTCGCCCCGGATTCCGTGGGTCTGTGTGATAACGCCCACCTGTAACTCGTCATTTCTCTCTGTTCCCACAATCAATTACTCCCTGTTTATCGTGTAAAAGGCCCCACAGGAAAATCCGTGGGGCCTTTTCGTCAAATGATCTCTACATCCACTCTCTTATTGTCTTTTGAAGACGCCGCCTTGACAACAGAGCGGATCGCCTTCGCGATGCGTCCCTGCTTGCCGATAACCTTACCCATATCGGAGGGCGACACGTGGAGTTCCACGGTAATGTTCTTACCTTCCTCCTTCTGGGTCACCACCACTTCGTCCGGGTTTTCCACAAGAGCCTTTGCGATCACTTCTACCAATTCTTTCATAGTCCACCTCCAAAAGCGACCTTGGCCCTCTTATTTTGTCACGCCTACCGTCTTGAAGATTCTGCTCACGATCTCTGTGGGCTGTGCGCCGTTGGCAAGCCACTTCTTGGCCTCTTCCTCATTCACCTTGTAAGTGCTGGGATCGGTGTTGGGATCGTAAGTACCGATCTCCGCGATGCATCTGCCGTCTCTGGGTGATCTGGAATCCGCTACCACAATCCTGTAAAAAGGATGCTTCTTCTGTCCCATTCTTCTTAATCTGATCTTAACTGCCATTTCTTCTGCCTCCTGTAAAAAATTTAAATGTTTGTTTTATTTTGAAACCCTAAAATGGGAATTTCATACCGCCTAAACCGCCGAACATGCCGCGGCCTTTCTTGCCGCCCATCATGCCGGGAATCTGTTTCATCATTTTCTGCGACTGTTCAAACTGCTTGATAAAGCGGTTAACCACCGCAATATCCACCCCTGCTCCTTTGGCAATGCGCCCTTTCCTGCTGAGATTTAACAGTTTGGGATTCTGCCGCTCCTGCGGCGTCATGCTAAGGACGATCGCCTCCATGCGGGCAAGCTGTTTTTCATCCACCGCAGACTCAATATCCGCCATTTTGCTGCCCATGCCAGGCATCATACTTAAAATCCCGGAAAGCCCGCCCATATTACGCATCTGCTTCATGCTCTCCAGATAGTCTTCGAAATCGAACTTGCCCTTTTTCATGCGGGCAGCCATTTCTTTTTCTTTGTCTTCGTCTATGTCAAGATTCTGCTGAGCTTTCTCAATCAGGGTGAGCACATCGCCCATACCCAGAATCCGGTTCGCCATACGATCCGGGTAAAACTGCTCCAGATCGGAAAGCTTCTCGCCCATACCGATAAAGAGGATCGGTTTCCCTGTGACAGCCTTGATGGAAAGCGCCGCACCGCCTCTAGAATCGCCGTCCATCTTTGACAGAATCACGCCGTCCACGCCGACCTTTTCATCAAATTCCTTCGCCACATTGACAGCGTCCTGACCGGTCATGGCGTCCACCACCAGAAGCGTCTGGTGTACCGCTACATTTTCTTTGATCTCGATCAGCTCCGCCATCATTTCTTCATCTATATGAAGGCGGCCCGCCGTATCTAGAATCACCACATTGTGGCCGTTCTTCTGGGCATGTTCTATCGCCGCTTTCGCGATGTTAACCGGCTTGTGATTTTCCCCCATGGAAAAAACGTCAACCTGCTGCTTTTCTCCGTTTACCTGTAACTGCTTGATCGCTGCGGGGCGATACACATCGCAGGCCACAAGAAGCGGCTTTTTCCCTTTTAATTTCAGCTTACCCGCAATCTTCGCCGTGGTCGTGGTTTTACCTGCGCCCTGCAGACCACACATCATAATGACCGTGATCACCTTTCCCGGCTGCATGGTGATCTCCGTCGTTTCGGACCCCATCAGGGACACCATTTCCTCGTTCACGATCTTGATAACCATCTGCCCCGGATTTAAGCCGTTTAACACATCTGCGCCAACTGCCCGCGCTTCCACAGACTTAACAAACTGTTTGACTACCTTGAAGTTGACGTCCGCCTCAAGAAGCGCCATCTTAACCTCTTTTAACGCAGTCTTGACATCCTCCTCCGTGAGACGCCCTTTGCTTCTCAGATTCTTAAATACATTCTGCAGTTTATCTGTCAGACTCTCGAACGCCATCTGATCTTACGCCTTTCTGCCAAATACGGCGACACGACTATTTCAGCAAACCATTTGACGGAAACGAACCTGCCGCCCCAAAAACTATAATTCCTGCATAATCCGGGCCGACAACTCCCTGATCTGTGAACCGTAGGACACCGGATCTGCCATTTCCCCACTCTCGTACTGCTCGGAAAGGCGGTTGATCTGGGCGATCTTTTCCTCGATGCTCGCAAATCTTTCCACCAGCTTCAGCTTTTCTTCATATCCAAGAAGCGTCTTATCGCAGCGTTTCACAATATCGTGCACCGCCTGCCTGCTGATCCCCTGCGCCTCCGCGATCTCTCCCAGAGAAAGGTTCTCATACACAACGCTCTCGTAAATCTCCTGTTGGTGTCCGGTCAACAGTTCCCCATAGAAATCATACAGTAAACCCTGTTCTACGATCTTTTCCATGCTCCCACCACTTCTGCGCTGTTTTGTCCCAGACTTTTGAGACGGCGCATCAACGAGTTTGGGACAGACAATCGCTGACCTTTGCATTTTACTATAGGAAAAGCGGTGCGTCAAGTATTTTTTCTTGACACACCCAGCCTATATTGCATACAGCACCGTCTCATGTCTTGAATTAGAATACTGGCGTAAATACAGCCGGTACTTCGGATTCATATCTTTAATCAGCGCCGGAATTTCATACAGATCGTCCGGTCTGTGATAAACGCAGACCGCCAGCTTTGGACGAAAATCTCTAATAATCCTCTTACATCCCCTCAGTGCCTCCTGCTCGGAGCCCTCAATATCCATCTTAATAAACGTCGGTTTTTTGTCATAAACGGTTTCGTCTAACGCCATTACATCTATCATATAATCGCTCTCTATCTCCGACACATGTGAGCCGACCGTTTCCTGCGCATCAAAATAAAGTTTTGTCTTTTCGCTCCATACTCCAGCCTGATACAGAGTATAGGGGTAGCCTGACATATTTTTCTCTATAGCCGCTTTTTTACATATTTCTGGCTCAAAGATTATTATGTCCCTATACTTCCCCCCACATCTCTCAATAAACTTTACCGCAGTATCTCCGTCAAACCCTCCGCAGTCAATGAACACTTCTTCATCAGTCAATATGACATTTTCATCAAAATATTCTTCTGTGTATGGACTGACAACCTCTGATATATCTCCCATTAGATATACTTTTTTCATTCTTGCAAGAAAAACTTTTCTGGAAAATTCGTCCTCTAAAAGACGATAGGCATTCCTATATTTCTGAATATTATTTTCCAAGTAAGAAACGGAAGGCCTGCTATAATACTCCCTCATAATATGTATCTGTGCCCTGTCAAATCCCAACGATACTGCCTGTTGACAGATGGCACTGTATACCTCCTCTTCCACGGCGCACACCAAAATTGTCAGTTCATCGCTCCTGTCTTTCAAATATTCAGGTTTTACAATCGCAAGCCCGGTTTGCCCATCCACTTGTCCGCCCAACACATTATCGCAAAAACAGTGTACCGGAATATTCACATGATGCAAAATGCCATATACAACATGACCACAGTCCCCAGCGCCAAACAGAACCAGCTTTTTTCCCTGTTTGCTCACAATTTCTCTAAACAGTTCCAAGTCATCCTGTTCTTTTATATTTTCAACAGTCCTGTTAAATTTATCCATGCTTATACCTCCTGTTGCCGTTTCCTATCTCCCCCGCAAAGTATGTGCCGATCCCCGCAAGAAACGCCAGAACATCAGACGGCGCATCAACGAGTTTAGGACAGACAATCGCCGACTTTTGCATTTTACTATATGAAAAACAGTGCGTCAAGTATTTTTTCTTGACACACTGTTTTCTTGACACACTGTTTCCTTAACACTCTGTCGATTATAGTGCAGTTTATTGTCGCCTCTGTCTGTTCCCTGTGCACTGTTATCACATCATCGTATCATCCCGCAAAACCTCCGCCAGATTCATCCCCCGCATCCTGCACCAGCTCAGATAATAGGCGAGCGCCACCGCCCCGCCAACCGCAAACATAAAGGCGCCGACCGGAGCAAAAGGCGCCGCCTTAAGAAATTCCTCCGGTCTTACATAGCTAGCCTTTAACATAACGCCCACCGAAAGGACTGCGACTGCCACCGCCCACAACATCGGACGGCACACAAGCACAAACGCCTCGATACAGAACATACGCCGCAGTTCTCCCGGCGTCATGCCCACGGAAAGATATCTGGCAAACTCCCGCCTTCTCTGCCGCACAAAGCCGAGCGTATTGGAAAACACATTTCCCAAGCCGATCAGCGCAAGCAGCACACAAAAACTCCCAAACACGAGCATCATCCCCTGTATCTGCCGATCGTTCGTCTCGTATTCCCGGATGCGGTTCTCGCTCTCTATTGTATAAACACCTGCAAGACTTTTTTCGATTTCTCCCTGTATCGTTTCCAGTTCTTCCAAGCCGACTCCCTCTCTGCAAAGAATCCGAATACACGTATCTTTTTCCGCGCCGCCTGCCTTCCCTTCGATTTCCTTCCACAGACTTGCCGGAACGAAATGCACCAGTTCGTACTTATCCGTCGTGGCATATTCTTCCCGCAAAACGGGAACCGTCTCCGTACATGCCAGAACAGGGACCTCTATCGTCTCCGCGCAGCCCGAAAGCGGTATTTCCACATCCGCGCCGACGTCTGGCGCCTGCCGTTCCACACCCGCCGCACGATCCGAATCCGGCATTTCCATAGCCGCACTGCCCGCCTGCGCCAAAAGCACCGTTGTCCGGCAGTCATTGATATAGGACATATATTGCGGATGCCTGAAATCCGGATTGGTCACATCACGGATTAAGTTTCGGATCACTGCCCCGTCGATCCTCTTTGGAACGCCGATCTGCCCGCAATATTCCAAAAACGCCGTATCATCCATTATGATAATCGGTGCACTTACCCAGAATTTCTCCCCCTCCTGTCTCACATACTTTCCAAAGTCGTGGGAAAATCCCCCGTTTGCCTGCAGTTCCTCGCTCAGTTCCTCTTCTGTGACACACCGTTTGGTCTCCGCTTTCTGGTACACAATGGCATTTTCCACACCCGGTATCTGCCGCAGTTCATCCGCCTCTCCAAAACTGCCTATCCCTGTATCTTTCACCGTAACCATAATGTCCCAAGCGTCCTGATACTTTTCAAAATAGGTCTCCCTTGTGCTGATTTCCGAGAGGGTAAAAAAGCACTGCATCAGCGTGAACGCCATCATGGACAGCAGAAGCGACACCGAAGCCGTCCGAAGCGCCCGTCTCTGTACCTTCAGCGCGTTTCCCGCCAGCTCACCCTCCATGCCAAATAAAAGGGAAAGCATCGGGGAATGGCTTATTCGTTTCAGTTGTAGTTTCCGGGTGTTTTTAATCGCCTCCAGAGGCGTCATAACGCTCAGTTTCCGCGCCGGGATCCATGCGGATATATACATGGTAATTCCCGTTGCCATAAGCGTAAACAAGAAAATTAGCGGATGATATCCAAACACACTAGCTCGCCTGCCTTCCACCTCCCGCACCATCCTCTCCACAAATGCCAACAGCCCCCTGCTGCCCGCTATGCCAAACAGCATTCCCATCAAAACCGGCGCTACGCACAAAACAGCCGCCTCCTGCAGCAGGCAGGTCCGTATCTGTTTCGGCGTCGCCCCGATACTGGATAATATGCCGAACTGATGGATTCTCGCCTGCATGGTCACCGCAAAGGCATTGTGTATGATCAGGATAAGAGAAAACGAGGCAAGCGCCATAACCAGAAGAAAAAACGGAAAAATCAGCCTCGGTGCCTCGTCATTTGCGTCGCGCACCAGATACATCGCCATCAGCGCGTACTGATCCCCCTCCGCCCGCAGCCTTTCCACCTCATACTTCCACATATTGTAAAACAGACTGCTTAACAGCGACAACAGCAAAGAGGAAATAGACGCAGCCGTCATAACGGAAACGGCGGCAGCCCGGTTGTTTTTCAGATATCCCGACGAATACTCTCTCCACATCTGCCTTACCTCCTTCTCTCATCGCCGACCATACGGCCATCCTCTATGGTTATGATTCTGTCTGCCTCCAGAGCAGCCTTTTCATCGTGGGTGATCAGCAAGATCGTCTGCTTCATGTTCCGATTGGAGAGTTTGAGCATGTCCATAATTTCCCGGGTATTTTTCTGATCCAGATTTCCGGTCGGCTCATCCGCCAGAAGAAGCGCCGGACGGTAAATCAGGGAGCGGGCGATGGCAGCACGCTGCTGCTGCCCGCCGGACAGCTGGTTCGGCAAAGCCTCCAGCCGTTCGGATAGCCCAAGCGTCTTTACCACCTCTTCAAAATACGCCTCGTCCGGTTTCTTTTTATCCAGTGTAAGCGGCATCAGAATATTCTTCCTGACCGTCAGCGTTGGAATCAGGTTATAAAACTGGTATACCAGTCCCACCTTTCTGCGCCTGAAAATTGCCGCCTGAGTCTGATTCAACTCAGAAAGATCGGTTCCTTCCACGATTACCCTGCCGCCCGTCGGCTTATCCACACTGCCGAGAATATGCAGCAACGTGGATTTCCCGGAGCCGGACGCCCCTGTAACCGCCACAAATTCTCCCCTTTCAATCTCAAGGTCAATCCCCGCAAGCGCCGTCACCCGGTTGTCCCCGGAGCCGTACACCTTACTGACCCCTTCGCATGTCAAAATATTCACCCGTCTGTTTCCTCCTTCATTTCTCATAATCAAGTCATAGCGAAACACTTTTTTGATTTTGATATGTTGTGCACAACGACTACAAAGTTTACGATGCGTTTCGCATCTACCTAATCATCATAACAGGAGAAAGTGACAACTCAGTGACGGTAAAAACGGATCTCAAAACAGGCGCCGCCCTCCGGCAGATTCCTCGCCCGTATGGTGCCGTTCTGCCGCATGATTAACTCCTTTGCCAGAGCAAGACCGATTCCGATACCTCCTTCACCCGCATGTTTCCCCCGGTAAAACCGCTCAAAGAGACAAGGCAGATCTTCCCTGTCGAATCCCGCCCCCTCATCCTGTATCCGTATTTCCGTATATAACGGATTCTGTTCATAAAAGCAGCGGACACATCCGCCCGCATTGTGCTCCGCACAATTTTTCATCAGGTTCATAACCGCCTCCATGGTCCAGTCCGGATCAACCACAACCAGCATCTCCCCTTGCTCCGGAATGTCCACGGAAACTTTCCAATACGCGAAAATCTCCTGCAGATTATCCGCCGCCAGCACAAGCAGCGTATAGACGTCCGTCGCCTCCCTCTTTAAGACCAGCGTACCCGCGTCCAGACGCGCAAGGAGCAGCAGCGCTTCTTCCAGATGCGTCAGCCTCGTAAGCTGCTTCATAATCTGCTCCCGCTCCTCCTTCTCCTCCCCACCGTCTCTCTCCTCCATTGTCTGTACCACCAAAGAAACCGTCGTGATCGGCGTCTTGATCTGATGGGCGATATTGGACAGATTCTTCGCGAACTCGCTTTTCGTCCGCACCGCCTCCTCTCTCGTCTGATAAAGATAGGTCACTGTCTTATAAATCTGGTCCTCCAGCCTGGAAAGCTCATCCTCCCCCAGCGCGGAAAGCACCGGCGCGTTTCCCGTATTTGCCTGTTCAAGATACGCCGTCAATACCTGGATACGCTGTCTCTCTCTTCTCCATTGAACCATAAACCCGGCCAGCAGAAGAAACGCACCCGCCAACCTGCAGATATACCAGCCCGAAACCAGCATAACAGCAGCACCGGAAACAGACAGGACAGCCGGCAGAAAACAGGCGCCGTCTGCTTTTTTATATTTCACCCTTCCCATAACATATCCTCCATGCGGTAACCCACGCTTCTGACTGTTTTCAGGCATGCCGGCTGGTGCAGCTTGTCACGCAGACGCTTGACCGTTACACTCAATGTATTGTCATTCACATAGTTTCCGTTCACATCCCAGACCTGTTCCAACAGTTTTTCCCTGGTGACAATCCTGCCCTTATTTCTCATCAGGCACATAAGCACCTGATACTCCGCCGCACTCAAACTCACTTCCTCCGATCCGCAGGTAACCAGCATACGGTTTAGATCCATCGTGATCCCGCCGCAGGACAGATACTGCCCGCTCACATTTCCGCTTCTTCTGAGGAGCGCCTGCACTCTGGAATATAATACCTCCAGCGCGAAAGGTTTCACCACATAATCGTCCGCTCCGCTCTCGAATCCTGAAACAATATCCGCGCTGTCACCCCGCACCGTCAGAAAAATAATTGGCAATTCCTTCCATGACCCGCGAATCCACTGACACAGCCCGTCCCCGCGCCCGTCCGGCATATTCCAGTCCAAAAGCACCATGGCAGGCAGACGTCGTGAAAGCGCCAGCTTTACTTCCGCGAGCGTGCCGTATATCGACACTTTTATATTCTTCCGTTCCAGATACGCCTTCACCATCCCCGCAATATTCGTATCGTCTTCCGCATAATATAGTTCCGTCATTCCACTGTTCCACCTTTTCTGTCTGAATTATATTTTGTATTATACCATACAAAAAGATAGGCATCTTCCAAAAAACATGCTATAATATATACAATATTGCTGAAGGAGGGGAAACCGACATGAAACTCTCAGATTTTATGGATATGTCGCATTTGCAGGAAGTGCAGGATGCCTTTTCTGCCGCCACTGGTCTTGCCGCCATCGCGATTGACACAGAAGGCAACTACATTACCAAAGGGAGCTGTTTCACGGATTTCTGCATGAAATATACCAGAGGATGTCCGGAAGGCGCAAAACGCTGTCAGAAATGCGATGCCGACGGTCATGGCGTCTATGAATGTCATGCCGGGCTGATGGATTTTGCCAATGATATTACCCTGAATGGCGAAAAAGTCGGCGCTATCATCGGCGGACAGGTTCTTCCGCACGAGCCGGATGAGGAAAAATTCAAAACAATCGCCGGGGAGCTTGGCATTGATCCAGACACCTATGTCCGCGCTGTTCAGAAAGTGCCCGTGCGTTCGGAGAAAGCAATCCGTGCGGCGGCTTCTCTCTTAAGCGATGTCGTGAACCGCATGGTTTTACAGGAATATTTGAGCGCTACAGAATATAAAAAGATTCATGTGTGGGAAAAAGAAATCGCAAATGCCACAGAAACCGTGGCGCGGATCAAAGAAAATACCAGAGAACTTGAGGGTATCGCCTCCAAGCAGACGATCATGGCGTTAAACGCTTCCATCGAGACGGCGAGGGTCGGCGCGGCAGGAGCCGGGTTCGGCATTATCGCGAAACAGATGGGCACCTTTTCCAAACAGTCCACGGAAATCTATAAGAAGATTACGCAGGACGCCAACAGTATCGCTGAATCCATACATAAGATGAACGAAACCTGATCCGTATTTTCATAAACGTGCTAAGGAAAAAGCTGTCACCTGTTTTTACAGAGGACAGCTTTTTCATACTTTCCATCAAATTCCGCTTTGCAGAATCTCTGGTCCGGCGTTACACGACAATCTCCAGATACCCCACCATCTTCGCCATATCAAACTCCTTGATCACGCCCAGATTGGGATCATAGTATTTCCCGTCATACCCTACAAGATAATGGCTGTATCTGCCCATGCGCTCCATGATGATCGTACACTTGGGCAGCTCCACGATCTTTCCAAGCGTATACACGATCTTATCCGCATGACGGATGCCCAGATACTCCAGCGTAGCGATCATTTTGCTCATATTCGCCTGCCACTCTCTGCACTTCATAATATCGCAGGCCTCATCCAGCGTCGTCCCCGCAATCATGGCGATACAGGACTGTCCGCACAGGCCGTCCCACGGCTGTGTCACCAGCTCCACCCCTTCAATTTTACGGATGGGATGCTCCACACTATAGGGACTGTCACCGATTCTTCCCATGACATTTCCCACAATCTCAATGGAAATCAGGTATTTTTTGCCAAGCTCCACCTTGGAAAGCGTATCCTGACTCACCGGGATATCATAGTACCCCTGCCCCTTCGGCAGCAGATCGCAGATAAAGCACACATCGTCAAAGCAGACCCGCACCGGCGCGTCACCCACCTTCTCGCATACCTCCCAGACATTGAAGGGCACGGAGATGGCATTTTCATTCTCCCGAAATTCCACAGTACCTTCAAATTCGTATTTCATGTCGTAACCCTGCCTTTCTTTTTTGTATTTTCACGGCGCAGACCTCTCACCGCTGTTTGCCGCCCTCATTCATCATCGTCCTCTTCCTCGTACTTCTGCGCGTCAAAGCTGACATTTAAATCCACGTCCCCCTTGATGCCGGACACCTTTCCCTTGTTCGTATACTGCCAGATTTTAAAGTCATAGGGAAAATAATAAGTCTCGTCATAATAGGCAAACCACTTATCGTACTCCTCTAATTCTTCTATATCCAGAAGCAGCATAAAAGTCTTCAAATTGCCGTATATCATAGGCGTATATCCCGCCTCTTTGACTTTCTCACAAAAAGCGATGCAGTATTTTGTCCGCTCCTCGCTGCTCAGATCGTTGCTGCGCGCGTTCGTGCTTGTCACTGCCTCCACGTCGATCACTACCGGATATGTCACCTTATAAGGCGCGATGGACTCGATCACAAACTCTGCTTCCTCCTCCGCCTCCTCCACGCTCATAGCCTGGGTAAAGAAATAGACGCCCACATCAATATCATTCTTCAAAGCTCCCTCGATATTTCTCTGGAAGGTTTCGTCCTCCAGAATTTCACCCTCTGTATACCCTCGGATTCCCAGACGGATAAAGGCATAATCCACTTCATCCGATGCCACCTTTTCCCAGTCGATCTTATCCTGATACCGGGATACATCTATTCCTTTACGTGAAATACGCTCTCCTTCTTCATAATAATGGATCACCCCGTCCCCATCCGCCATAAAAGACTCCGGATTGTATGTATTCTTTGCCAGTTCTTCCAGAATCGGGAAGAAATAATATCGCCCGGTATCAGCCACCACAACCTCATCCGGGTAGAAGTCCCTGAGCATCTCCGCGGTTCCCTGTCCCGAGGTCATAAAGCCCTTGATCCGGTCAAGTAAGCCCTTTTCCACCTCTTCCCCCGTTTTCTCCTTCGCCTCCTCAACCGCACTCTCAATCAGGGCATCCACCTCATCCTGGCTGTACGCTGCCGCCTCTCTAAGGCGGATTTCCTCCAGCTCGCTCATAACCGCTGTGTTCTTCTGCTGAACCGCCCGGTACTGAAATACCATGACCAAGCAGATCGTTACCGCCGTCAAAGTGATAATGCAGAGAAGAATGGAGCCTGCGAGGATACTATTCTCACTTCTCCTTCGTTTCTTCCTGCTGCGCTTTCCCTGCGAATGATTCTCCTGCATAGACTCTCCTTTTATATGCGCATGTCATTATACGCGCTCACTAAAGTAGCTTTTGTATCCTTCCCCAAACACCTCTGTCGCACTTGTGATAATCATAAAGGAATGGGGGTCCTCCTGTTTTACAATTTCCTCCGCTCTGGGAGATACGTGCTTTTTCATCACGCACATAATCACCCGCTTGTTATCTCCACTATATGCGCCCTGCCCTTTTATATATGTCACGCCGATATCTAAATCCGACAAAAGACGCCCCGCTATTTCCTCCGCTCTGCTGCTGATGATATACAGAAGTTTTGCCTCATCCCTGCCGTAGAGCACAACGTCCATCACCACAGAGGTACAGATGGTGGAAATCGCCGCATACAGCGCGGCGTTCAGATCCCGAAATACGACGCCTGAGAGAGTCACCACGAGCGCGTCCGCAAGAAAGAATATTTTCCCCGTCTTCAGATGGGGAAACCGCAGCCGCAGCGCCTTGACGATGATATCCGTGCCGCCTGTGGTTGCTCCCGCGCGGAACATCGCGCCGATGGAGACCGCCGTGAGCGTACCGCCCACCAGAGCCGCCAGCAGGATATCGTCCGTCGCCGCCCCGTATGCCGACAGCATGTTCGTGAAGGATGAGATCAGCACTATGGCATAAATCGTTGACACCGCAAAAGCGATTCCGAATTTCCATACCGCGAAAATCAAAATCGGTATGTTGATCAGCATGATGAGCGTACCTGTACTGACCGGAAGAACCCTGCTCAAAATAATGGAGATACCTGTCACGCCGCCCGGTGCCATATTATTGGGATCTGTAAAGAGACTGACCCCGACGGCATACACAAATGCCGCTAACGTTATAATAACATATTTCTTCACTTTCTGCATGAATGTGAATCCTGCCTTTTTTTGTATCTTGTTATCATATCCATTTTGAGAGTTTTATATCACTCTTATCCGCTATATGCTTGCCCGCACGAGCTTGGGCTGATAGCCGTTGTCCTCCAACGCTTTGATGATCTGGTTTTTGTGCTCGGTGCCGTATGCCTCCAGCGTGATCCGAAGCTCCACCGCCGCGTTACGGTTGATGGAGACAAACTGGTTATGCTCCAGCTTGATGACATTGCCGCTCTGTTTCGCGATCACGTCCGACACTCTGGAAAGCTCGCCCGGCTTGTCCGGCAGAAGCACCGATACGGTAAATATCCTGTCACGCAGCACAAGACCCTGCTGCACCACTGAGGACATGGTGATCACATCCATATTACCGCCGCTTAAGATGGAAACAATCTTTTTATGCTTCACATCCAGATGCTTTAATGCCGCCACCGTGAGCAGCCCGGAATTTTCCACCACCATCTTATGGTTCTCCACCATATCCAGAAATGCCACCACCAGCTCCTCATCCTCGACCGTGATGATATCGTCCAGATTTTTGCTCACATAAGGGAAAATCCTCTCGCCCGGCGTTTTCACCGCCGTACCGTCCGCAATGGTATTGACCTTCTGCATGGTCTGCACTTTTCCCGCCTTGATGGACGCCTGCATACATGCCGCGCCCGCGGGCTCCACACCAATCACTTTAATTTTCGGATTCAAAAGTTTCGCCAGCGTGGATACGCCGGTGGCAAGACCGCCGCCGCCGATCGGCACCAGAATATAATCCACTAAAGGAAGTTCCTTGATGATCTCCATGGCGATGGTGCCCTGTCCCGTAGCCACATCCAGATCGTCGAAGGGATGCACGAACGTATAGCCGTTCTTCTCGACCAGCTCCAGCGCATGGGCGCATGCTTCGTCATACACATCGCCGTGCAGGATCACCTCCGCCCCGTAACTCTTCGTACGGTTTACTTTGATGAGAGGGGTTGTGGTTGGCATCACGATCACCGCCTTCACCCCGTAGCATTTGGCCGCGTAAGCAACGCCCTGCGCGTGGTTCCCGGCGGAAGCCGTAATCAGCCCTTTCTCCCGCTCCTCCTTCGTCAGGGTGCTGATTTTATAGTAGGCACCCCTAAGCTTATAAGCTCCCGTAAGCTGCATATTTTCCGGTTTCAGGTAAACTTTGTTCCCGGTCTGTGCACTGAAATAATCGCTGTACACAAGCTTCGTCTCCGAAGCAACCTCCTTCACAACCTCATAGGCTTCCTCGAACTTGTCTAATGTCATTGCTTCCATCCCCTATGTGCCTCCTTACTTCTGCTACTATTCACAGTTTCCCGCTGCCCATAGTAACGGCATTTACTGCTCGTCTTCTTCCGCTTTCACATCAAATAGCGCGTCCACAAACTGCCTCGCGTCGAACTTTTGTAAATCCTCTATGGATTCTCCCACACCAATATACTTCACCGGAATCTCTAACTCCGACTGAATGGCAACCGCGATGCCGCCCTTGGCCGTTCCGTCTAACTTCGTCAGGACAATACCGGTCACATCCGCCACCTCGCTAAACTCCCTCGCCTGCTGCAGGGCGTTCTGCCCCGTGGTGCCGTCCAAAACAACCAGATTCTCCCTGTGGGCGTCCGGAAACTCCCTGTCGATGATGCGGTTGATCTTTTTCAGCTCCTCCATCAGATTCTTTTTATTATGAAGCCGCCCCGCCGTATCGCACAGGAGCACGTCTACGTTTCTCGCTTTCGCCGCATTCACCGCATCGAAAATCACGCTGGCCGGGTCCGCGCCCTCCGTGCCGCCAATCATATCTACCCCTGCGCGGGCCGCCCACTCCGAAAGCTGCTCTCCCGCCGCCGCGCGGAATGTATCCGCCGCCGCGATCAGCACCTTTTTCCCCTGCCCTTTGAGCTGGGCCGCGAGTTTCCCCACCGTGGTAGTCTTTCCCACGCCGTTGACGCCAATCAGCATCACTACCGACCGTTCGTTCTCAAAATCATAGGCAGTCTCGCCGACTTCCATTTGCTCGCTGATGCTGTTGATCAGATGTTCCCTGCAGGCTGCAGGCTCCTTGATCCGGTTTTCCCTGACTTGCTTTTTCAACCGCTCTAAAATCTCTTCGGTGGCGTTTACACCGATATCCCCCATCACGAGGATTTCCTCCAGCTCCTCATAAAATTCGTCGTCAATGTTGGAAAATCCGCCGAACACAGAATCCATGCTGTGTACGATATTGTCCCTTGTCTTGGTAAGGCCCGCTTTCAGCCTGCCGAAAAAACCTTTCTTTTCTTCTCCCATTTCCTGCCTCTCTTCAATCCCGGAAAATGCTCTTTATGCATTCTCCTACGCGAGACATAGAACTTCTTGGCGTCCCGTCCTATGGCGGGACGTCTTTAGAAGTTCTTCTCGCGTTTTTCACTCTAGTTCTTTGTCGATCAGGTTGACGCTCACCAGCGTGGAGATCCCTTTCTCCTGCATGGTAATGCCGTAAAGTCTGTCCGCCTTCTCCATCGTGCCGCGCCTGTGCGTAATCACGATAAACTGTGTGTTCTTTGTCAGCTTGTGCAGATACTTGGCAAAACGTGTCACGTTGTTCTCATCAAGAGCCGCCTCGATCTCGTCCAAAAGACAAAAGGGCGAGGGCTTTAGATTTTGAATCGCAAAGAGCAGGCAGATCGCCGTCAGGGACTTCTCTCCGCCGGACATCTGCATCATGTTAACCAGCTTCTTTCCGGGCGGCTGCGCGATCACGAGAATGCCCGCCTCCAGCACGTCCTCGTCCTCGATCAGCTCAAGGGAACCCTTGCCGCCGCCGAACAGCTCTTTAAATACCTTGTCAAACTCCCGGTTGATCTGGGCGAATTTTTCATTAAACTGTTTCCGCATAGAAGTGTCCAGCTCCTCAATAATGCCGAGCAGCGTTTTTTCCGCCTCCACCAGATCGTCATGCTGTGTTTTCAGGAAAGTATAACGCTCCATCAAATTCCGGTAATCCTCGATGGCATTTACGTTCACGTCCCCGAGTTTTCTGATTGCATCCTTTAAGCTGCCGATCTCCCGCTTCATGGCAGGCAGATCGGTCATTTCTTCGTTCTTTAATCCCTCCGCGTCAGAGAGCGTGATCTCGTACTCATCCCACATATAATTGATCTGGGACTCGATGGATTCCTCCATCCGCTCCTTCTGCGCATGCAAACGGTATACTTCCTTATCCAACGCCGCCATGCGCTGGGAAAGTTCTTCTCTCGTGCCAAAGAAGTTTTTCTGTTTTCCGGAAAGTTCCTCCTTGGTCTCCACGTCTTCTTTCAGTTTAATCTCCGCCTCTGTCTGCACCGAGTGGGAAGCCGCAATGGTTCTCTCGATCTCGAGAATACTCTCCTTCTTGCGCTCCACTTCCTCCTTGCCCAGATGCAGTCCTTCTTTCACCTCGTTAAGCTCTGCCTGATAGCGTGCTCTCTCTCCGTCCACGCGCTCCAGATTCTGCCGTTTGAAGTCGGCGTTCTGACGCATTTTCTCCACTTCCACATCCCGCTCGGCCATCTGTGCGGACTGCTCGGATTCCAGTGTCCGCTTTTCCTCAAGCTGCGTCTGAAATTCGCCAATCTGTGTTTCCACGCTCTTTTCAAGGGCCTCGGAATCGGACAGCTCCTTTGCCGCCGTCTCCTTGCCTGCCCGGATCTCACCGATCTGGGTTTCGATATCCTGCTCCTCCGTTTTTAACTCTCCGAAACCCTCCGCAGTCTCGTTCTTCTTTTCTTCCGCCTGTATCACACTCATTCTGGCGGTATTCTGTTCGATAAACTTCCGCTGGATCTGTCCCTTGATATCCTCAATCTCAAGCCGCATTTTATTGCGGCTGCGCTTGGTGTCCTCGATCTCATTTAAGATCTGGTCGATCTCCTTCACATACTGCTTTACTTTTTTCTCCAGCTCCTCCATCTCTCTGCGTCTGCCGAGCAGATTGGAGTTGTTCTTAAACGCGCCTCCGCTGATGGCGCCGCCTGGCACGAGAAGCTCGCCCTCCAGCGTAACCATACGGATACCGTAGTCAAACTTTCTGGCGATCTTTACCGCGTGGTCCACATTGTCAACGACCATAATACGCCCAAGCATCGCTTTGGCCACATTTTTATATTTCTTTTCAATCTTTACAAGCGCGTCCGCCATCCCTACTACGCCCGGCTCTTTAAGCGCCTCCGGATTTTTAAACTCCTGCGGACGGGTTATGCTTGTAAGCGGCAGGAACGTGGCACGTCCCGCCCGCGCCTTTTTTAGGAAACCGATCATCCGTTTAGCGGTGTCCTCATCCTCCGTCACGATATTCTGGATATTGCCGCCAAGCGCGGTTTCAATCGCGGTCTCGTACTTCGCCTCCGCCTGAATGATATCCGCCACAACGCCTATGATTCCCTTCTCCGAATCCTTTTTTTCCATGACGGCCTTGACGCTGCCGCCGTAGCCTTCGTAGCGCTCCGTCAGGTTGGAAAGCGCCTCCAGCTTGGATTTCTGCTGATGGTAGAGCACCTGTGTGTCCCGGAGTTTCTGGTCTTTGCCTGCCAGCTCGTCCCTCACACCGGCAAGCCGCTCCTCCATAAGCTCCTGCTGCTCCGTCAGTTCCTTGATGGAGCGTGTGATCGCCTCAAATTCTTCCTCCAGCTTTTTGATCGTCTCCGTCTGCTCTGCCTCGTCGGACTTTGCACGGAGCAGTCTGGAATTGAGCTCCGCCTTCCGGATGTTTACCTGCTCCAGCATGGTATCAAAACGTCCCAGCCTCGATTTAATGGCAGCCCGGTTATTCAGCGCCTCTATAATGGTATTCTTTCCGCTTTCGATATGATTATTTAAGGTTTCTATCTCGCTCTGGGTTTTCTCTAAAAGCTCCCTTGCCGACGTTCGCTCCTCCTCCAGAGCCGTCAGTTTTTCATCGATCTCCTGTTTTTCTGCGAGAATGGCTTCCCTCTCTTTGTCTCTCTCTGCAAGCTGCCCGCTGATGCTGTTAATCCGCGTCTGCAGATGCTCCTCGTTTCCCTCCGCAGAGTGGATCTGCTCCTTTAAGACATTGATCTCGCCCTCCAGCTTGGAACGCATCACGCCCGTGTCCGTGAGCGTTGCTCTCGCCGCCTCAATCTCCGCATCCAACTGCTCGATGCGGCTCTGAATCCGCTCGTACTCTTCCTTGGTAAACTCATACCGATCCGTGGTCTCCTGCAGATCCCCTGAGGCAATTCGCAGCTTCTCATCCACCTCTTTCAACTGTTCCGTAATCCGCACGTTTTCAAGCAGGAATACATTGACGTCAAGATTCTTTAATTCCTCTTTTTTGCGAAGGTAAACCCTGGCTTTCT
The DNA here is from genome assembly GCA_947073545.1 of uncultured bacterium. Classification (GTDB taxonomy): domain Bacteria; phylum Bacillota; class Clostridia; order Lachnospirales; family Lachnospiraceae; genus UBA3282. The sequence continues at coordinate 66,836 of CAMTMP010000010.1, read as the reverse complement.
CTGCCTGCTTTTCCAGCGGTCCCGTCTGTTTCTCAAGCTCCGCCAATATATCGTTTACGCGCAGTAAGTTCTGCTTTTCCGTCTCCAGCTTTTTCTGCGCCGCGTATTTTCTTCTCTTAAATTTTACAATGCCGGCCGCCTCGTCAAAAAGTTCCCTGCGCTCCTCCGGCTTGCCGCTTAAAATCTTATCAATCTGCCCCTGTCCAATAATGGAGTAGCCTTCCTTACCGATCCCGGTATCGTAAAACAGTTCGTTTACGTCCTTCAGTCTGCACGGCGTACCGTTTAACATATACTCGCTCTCCCCGGAGCGGTACAGCCGTCTCGACACCGTCACCTCATCAAAATCGATGGGGAGCTGGTGGTCAGCATTGTCCAGCGTAATCGCCACATAAGCATAGCCCAGAGGCTTTCTCATTTCTGTCCCGGAAAAGATCACGTCCTGCATGGACACGCCGCGAAGCTGTTTGATGCGCTGCTCTCCAAGCACCCATCTGACCGCGTCTGCCACATTGCTCTTACCGGAACCGTTGGGCCCAACAATACCTGTGATACCGTTATGAAACTGAAACGTAATTTTATTTGCAAAGGATTTAAACCCGTGTACCTCTATACTTTTTAAATACATATATTACCTTTCTTTCCTTGCGAGCAGCGCTTGATATGCCGCCTGCTGCTGTGCGGCTTTCTTGGAATGTCCGACTCCCCATCCCGCTTTTTGATCCCCCACATAGACCTCCACCTCGAAAATTTTATCGTGCTGCGGCCCTTCCTCTTTCACGAGTTCATAATGAAGTACGCCCTCATTCCCCTGCTGTACACACTCCTGCAGAATCGTCTTGGCATCATAAAAAAGCTGCTTATGTTCTAAATCCGAAAGAATAAAGCGGTGTATAAAGGCAGAAGCCTCCGCCAGTCCGCCGTCCAGATAAATGGCGCCGATTACCGCCTCCATCACATCCGAAACAATGGAGTCTCTGGTTCTTCCTCCCGTGGCCTCCTCTCCCTTCCCGAGCAGAATAAATTGCTCCAGAGAAAATTCTCTTGCACAGTAAGCCAACGCAGGTTCGCAGACCATAGATGCCCGCATCTTCGTCAGTTCCCCCTCCGGCGTATCCCCCCGTTCCCGGAATAGGAAGTCGCTGCTCACAAGCTCCAATACCGCGTCCCCCAAAAACTCCAGCCGCTCATAATCTTTAAATTTATTGATCTTCATCTCATTGGCGTAGGAACTGTGAGTGAGCGCCTGACGCAGCAGTTTCTTATCCCGAAAATAATATGCAATTTTTTCTTCCAGCCCGCTGAATGTCCCGTCCGTCATGAAAATGACCATGCTCCTTTCTCTCCCCGCGAATCTGCGCGGAGAATGCCCGTACTTTGGGCATTCTCCTGTGCGGAATTTAGTACCTCTTAACGAAGCAGCCTCTGCTGCTGAGTTTTAGAAGTACTTCTCGCACGTGGAAAAGCCCCTTCCTCATCAGAAAGGGCCATCCACTTACTCCCTGCTGCTCTTAATCAGTTCTACCGCTTCGCCCACCGTAGTGATGCGCTCCGCCTTTTCGGCAGGTATTTCAATCTGAAAGGCGTCCTCAATCCCCATGATTATCTGGTATACATCCAAAGAATCCGCTCCCAGATCCTCCAGAAAGGTAGTCTCCTCCGTGATCTCCTTTGGGTCTACACTTAAAATCCCTGCTATCACTTCCCGTAATTTGTTAAACTCCATCGCAAAACATACCCCTTCGCTTTCCAAAGCGTCTTCTGCTGCCGGTATCTTATCGCAGCCACATTAGCCTGCGCTCTCCTGCACTTTCACTTTCTCCCGGATCTTTTCGCTGATCTGCTGCTCCGTAAAGGCAATACACTGTAAAATAGAATTTTTTATCTCATTCGCTTTTGAACTGCCGTGGGTCTTCACCACCAGACCCTTCAGTCCCAGAAGCGGCGCGCCGCCGTACTGTTCCAGATCAAAAGCCTTCAAAGTCGTCTTCAGCGCAGGTTTTACCAAAAGCGCCCCGATTTTGCTGCGAAGTGTAGACATCATGCCCTCCTTCACTTTGCTGATCAGTGTCAGTCCCACGCCCTCATAAGTTTTCAATATCACATTTCCGACAAAGGCCTCACAGACGATGACGTCTGCTGCTCCGGCCGGAATATCTCTCGCCTCCACACTTCCTATAAAATTAATGTCAGAGCAGTTTTTAAGAAGAGGGAATGTTTCCTTCACAAGCGCGTTCCCCTTTTCCTCCTCCGCGCCGATATTCACAATACCGACCTTCGGATTCTTAACGCCCATCACATATTCCATATAAACCGAACCCATCTTCGCAAACTGCACCAGATGGGAAGGTCTGGCGTCCACATTCGCGCCACAATCAATCAGAAGCGAGCATCCTGTTGCCGTAGGGATAAGCGGCGCCAGCGGCGGCCTCTCCACACCCTTAATCCGGCCCACAATCACCTGTCCGCCCACCAGAGTCGCCCCGGTGCTTCCCGCGGATACAAAAGCGTCGCAGGTGCCGTCCTTTACCAGATTAAGTGCTTTCACAAGCGAAGAATCCTTTTTCTTCCGGATCGCCATCACCGGCGGCTCTGCCGTTTCAATGATCTCGGAGGCATGTACCACCTCAATCTGTTCCTTCAAATATGTATATCCTGCAAGCTCCTTTTCCAGAATATCCTGCTTTCCCACCAGATATACTTTGATCTTGTCGTTCTCGTTTACCGCCTCCACAGCGCCCTTTACCGTCTCCACAGGGGCATTGTCCCCGCCCATAGCGTCAACGGCCACTTTAATCCATTCGCCCATACGCAACCTTCCGTTTCTCTTACACCCGCTTTACAACCCTGTTTGAATAGTTATAATATACTAAATCCGCCCACAAAAATCAAGGCTCTTCGAGAGGTTCCCGAAAAGCCCTTCACATCCGTCAATCAACCGCGATGATCTCTTTTTTGTTGTACGTTCCGCATTTCTTACATACTCTGTGGGGCACCATCAACGCGCCGCACTTGCTGCACTTTACCAAAGTCGGAGCACTCATTTTCCAGTTTGCTCTTCTCTTATCTCTTCTAGCTTTAGAAGATTTGTTTTTAGGACAAATAGACATCGTCACACCTCCTTATCCGCTTCAAAAATATCTTTGATCGCCGCCATCCTGGGATCGGGAACAAACGTGTCACAATCGCACATTCCCGTATTCAGATCCCCTTACAATCCGGCTTACACAGGATCTTCATAGGCCAGCTTGTCACTATCTCACTGATGAGTAAGTCCTCTACGTTCAACTGAAAGCCTTCCATGAACGGCTGTTCTTCGTATACCGAAGGCTCAACCGCCATACCCGGCGCCCACACTTCTCTCGTAAAGCAGATCTCCCGCTTCTCCTCCACAGGCTTCAGACATCTGTCACAGCCCGCTGAAAAAACGAACGCCGCTTTTCCTTCGATACGCGCCCTGCCTTTCCCTGTGTTTGAAAAAACAAAGCTCACCGGTGATGAAGCCGACACCGGATATTTTTCCCCGCCGACGGAAACTTCCCCAATCTGCGCTTCCGCCTGCATGGAAACAACTCTGTCTTCGTTTGTAAGCACATCTGTCAGGTTCACGAACATAGCAGACTCCTATCCACACTCAAACAATTATACATAGGGCATCCCGGTTTGTCAACCGAATATTTTTAGAAATCCGGTCAGACGGAGAACTGCTCCACACCACCTACCAACTGATTCACATCGCCTTTCAGGTCTTCCACCATCTCTTTTGATCTGGCTACTATCTGTCCCAGCTCTTCCGTCATGGCGGACGTCTCCTCGGAAGAAGCCGCATTGTCCTGCGCCAGTCCGTTTAACGTATCCAGCACCGTGGTGATGCCCTGTCTCTGCCGCTCAATATCCTCCGTCATTTCCTCAATGCTCACAATGGATGCCATACACTGATCCAGGTTCTTATACAGCTCGTTAAAAATGCGCTGTGTATCGTTCAGCACGTTCACCTGACGTTCTACCGTTCCGTTTACCTGATCCATAATCTTTAAGGACTGCACGGACTTGCTTACCAGATCATTGATGATATTGGATATCTGGCTCACCGACTGCGCCGACTGGTTTGCCAGCGCCCCGATCTCCGTAGCTACCACCGCAAAGCCTTTCCCGCTCTCTCCCGCACGTGCGGCCTCGATGGACGCATTCAGCGCCAGCAGATTGGTCTGATCTGCAATCGCGTCAATCAGTCCTGCCGCCTGCTTGATGGCGTCTGCCGCCTCATTTGTGGCCTCAGCCTGCTCATACATACTTGCCACGTCTTCCTTCGTGCGCATGTTGGCCCGCACCAGCTCCTGGAGTTTGTCGGAGCACTCTTGGCTCAGCTTCTTCATGGAATCGGAGTTGTCGCGCAGATCCTCCACTTCCTTGGTGGTTCTGTCGATTCCCTCCGCGATTTTATTGACCTCACCGGCAGCATCCGATGTGGATGCGGCCTGCGCCGTAATATTTTTGGCAATCTCTTCCACCGCGATATCCACTTCCCCGATGGATTTCTCCATCTGCCGGAAACTGATGTCAAACTCTACGGTCATCTGCTCCACTTTATGGGCGGTGCTGGCGATGGCCATGATCAGATTGTGAATCCTTTCTCTGGCTATATTTAAGCTGTCTGCCGCCACGCCCATCTCGTTTCTCTGTTTTACCTGCACATCCGCCGTCAGATCGCCCTCTGAAATACTGACTGCAAAATCCTTGACCCTGCGCAGCGGAATCACCAAAAACTCGCCTACTGCAAAGGATACCGCCACCGTGAAAATCAGCAGTACGACACAACAGCCCGCCATCAAAATACAGGAATTTCTAAACTCCTTGACAATCGAGTCCTTAATCCCCTGCATTTCTTTCTCCATGTCGTCCACATAGTTTCCCGTGGAAACGGCCCAGCCCCACGGCTCAAAATAACCGGAATAAGCCACTTTTGGCGCAACGGTCACGCCGTCCGCCTTGGTAAAGGAAAATTGATTATAACCGCCCTTGTCCGCGGACTGGCACACTTTCATAATGGACTGAATGATCATAATGCCGTCCTGATCCTGCAGATCATAGCGGTTGTTTCCTTCCTGCTCCGGAAGAATCGGGTGCATGACCAGTATGTAATCCTTGTCGTCGATCCAGAAATAGCCGCTGTCGTCGTCCCGATAGCGCATAGCGCGGACAATCTCCGCCGCCTTTTCCTTCGCTTCTTCCTCGGTTTGCTCCCCTGCCGCCGCCTTGTCGTACTCCGCCTGCAGGAGCGTTAGCACGCTCTGTACTTGGGATTTAATCTCTGTCTTATAGCCGTCTTCCATTGCTTTCGCATATTCATCATATGCGCCGTTTGAAATATTTCTGATCGTCATAACGCCGATCAGACCGACCACCACCCCGATAACGATGCCCAGCGCTGCACAGACTAAAACCAGCGTTGTTTTCAAGCTTTTTGTTCTACCCCGTTTCTTGTCCAATTTCCACACATCCTTCCCATAAGTCTGTTCACAAAAACAATATTATTATACTCCTTTTTCGTCATTTTTTCAAGCGTCTTGCACAAACGCAACTCCCTATTCCGCAGGAATATATCCATTTTGCATAAAAGTTTTGCCACAGCCGTGTCTGCAATGTATTTTTATGATATAATGAGCACAAAAGAATTTCATTCGAAATAAAAATGGGAGGATTCCAAATTATGTATTATTTCACAGACGACTGCCTGATCGGTGTGGAAGAGATCGACAACGAACACAGGGAACTGTTTCGCATCATAAACGAAACGCAGGAATTGTTGGATAACCAGATCTTAAATGACAAATATGACCGTATCCTGGAGACGGTGGAGCGGCTGGAGCAGTACGCGGAAGCACATTTCCGGCACGAGGAAGCTTATATGGAAAGCATCCGCCATCCGGAGCTTTCTGTTCAGAAAAAGCAGCACCTTTTCTTCCGAGATAAAATCAACGGCATCACAAACTCCTTCTCCTCCGACACCGCCCAGCAGGAGGTACTTGACGACCTGCTCCGGTATCTTGTGACATGGCTGTACCGCCACATCATCAGTTCCGATCTGATGATCGGCAAATTAAAACCCTCGGAAGAAAGAACCGCGCCGGAGTTTAGCGATACCTATCTGACCAATATCCCGCTGATCGACAAGGAGCACCGGGAGCTGTTCCGCATCATCGGGGATGTATACCGCGTGATGACGGATGAAATGGCATTCGATAAATACGATGAGATCGTCCATCTTCTCGAAGAACTCCGGGATTACACAAAATTCCATTTTCAGGACGAAGAAATGTATATGGAAAGCATTCATTATGACGGACTCGAAGCACAGAAGCGGGCGCATGAGGCCTTTGTTTCGAGACTGGAAGATATGAATCTGGAACATGTCGATGAAAACCAGCAGGAAACGCTTGAGGATCTCATGGAGTTTCTGACAGAATGGCTTGTGAACCACATCTTACATACCGACAAGAAAATTCCGACAGGGGCGCAGCATTAGCGCCCCACAAACGCCCGCTTACTGCCCGGCTGTTCTCTGGGCCGCCTGCTGGTACTCTTTAAGCATGCGGTTCAGGTTCTCTGTCTCTCTCTCATGCAGTCTATAGATCGCAAAAGAAACTATCACAAAGACAACCAGTATGCCCCATGTCATTGCGGCAAGCATAAAAATATTTTCTATATCCATCCATCCAAACCCGCAGCCGCAGCCCAGCACAACCACATTGATATACACATAATGCAGTCCTCTGTCAAACAGCGCCCGTCTGCGGCTGATCTCCCGGTAAGGATGAATAAAGTTGCCCAGACTGCACACGAACGCCATCGCAAGAAGCTGCCATAAAATATCCGCATCCAAAAGCGTATCGCCGGACCAAAATATTTTGTTATAGACCGCGCAGACAAAGACGCTGCCCGTCGTAACCATACAGAAAGTCAGCAGCAGTTCCACCACACGTTTTTTTATACATTCCGTCATATATTCCTCGTTTCCGCGCCGTTTCCCGCGCCTGTTTTTCTTTCACCTTCTCCGTTTTCTCACATCCCGAGCCTCTTTTTCAGCGCCGGAACATACTGTCTGGAAATCATAAGTCTTTCCCCATTCATCATCTGTGCCTCAAACCGCCCGCCAAAATCCGGAGCAAACTGTTCCACCTTAGCCAGATTCATAATGACAGATTTTGATGCCCGGAAAAAGTCGGTATTGGCGTATTCCGTCTCAATCTCATACAGCTTGTACCTGACCTCGTACACATCCCGTTCCAGATAGAGGAAAACCTTATTCTCCACCGCCTCAAAATAATAGATATCCCCCGCGTCAATCTGTCTGATTTTATCATTGTCCGTGACCGTAAATTTCCCGCGCTTTGTCTTTAACTCGTGAATCATGCGAAGGAGCGCCTCGTCCAGATCCCTGCACCTCACAATGATCTCTTCCTCTTCACCGGGCGCAATATCCTGTATTGTTATTTTCATAAACTCATTTTCCTCTCGCCACTCTCGCCGGATACCACCGCTGAAACCATACCGTAAAAATCCCCATCAAAACAGGGAGCACCGAATTGATCAGCCCGGACAGGCTGCTTAGGGCCGACCGCATCATAAACCAACTGCCGACTGCCGTAAACAGATACAAAATTCCCCAGAGCATGGTAAGAATCCGGTTCGTTTTGATAAACAGCGGATTTTGCAAAGCCTTCTCCCCGCCATAGCCGTTCTTGGAATAATGCGCCGTAAGCGGTATCCGTTCCCCAAAGCAGGATGCCAGCCACATCACTCCAAACGTCAGATAAGAAACCGGCAGCATTTGTTTCTCAGAAATACCAATCAGCATAGCGATACAAAATCCCGGCACCAGCACACCGCTTATCACATCATACAGCGTCTTTTTATTCCGGTAAAAAACCAGCGGAACAAGCGCACACACTGCAATGCCGATCAGACACCCCTTCTGCCTGCTGACGGAAACTGCCACCCACAGAACGATCCACGGAATGAGCAGGATGCTCATATCCGTATTCTTCTGCGCAAAAGTTTCCTGTTCCCGCTTTGCCTGCGGACGGGAACCGCCGAAGTAATCGTCCCACTTAAGCATCAGTTTAAAGTCTCCCTTCACACGGTAAAGCCCCTGCATCATTGCCTCATCTCCCCGGATCTCACCCGCCGCAATCGAGCGCCATACGGCGACCGGCGTCTCTATCCTTGTGTCCGCAGTGAGCGTGCCGTCCGTACAGACATGGCTGCCGTCTTTTCCCATCACAATCTGATAGCGCTCCTCCACGTCCGTATAACACATTTCCAGCACGATATCCCTGCCGGGCCAGCTCTCCTTCCGGTAAAGCGCCGCCATCTGCTTCGTAAAAGCCAGCGTGTCCGACACCTTTTTTGCGTCGCCGTTTTTTCCCGTTTCAATACTTTCCTTTTCTATCCCCCAGCTCGCGTCCGCACAAGCTTCAAAAGTTTCCCGCGGCAGAAGAAGCTGTGCGAGCCGCTCCCTGCTCTGTGCCGAAATCCCGCCGCCCGCATACTCCCGTCCCGCCTGTTCCACACTTGAGAGATAGTCGCCCGTGACCGAGGACAACTCCGGGACCCGGAACAGTTCTCCCTGCCCGCAGAATATCTTCGTATAATTCCCCTGCCCGCATAGATGGTCAAACAGGTTGCATACCCCGTCATAGTTCCCCTCGGCAGTATAAAAGCCGCAGGTGGAGATCACCACTGTCCGTTTCTCACTCATATCGTATCTTGACGGATGGCCGCCGTTTCCGGCCTGCCCCTCCGTCTCCTCCATAAACGGAAGAAGCATGGGAAGCTGACGGTCTATCAGATTTTTCAGGCTACCCGGCACCGTATAATAATACAGCGGAAAACTCCAGACCGTGATATCCGCCCAAAGCAGATCCTGAATCAGCTGCTCCATGTCGTCCCCGATACAGCACTTGCCGGGCGTGCGGTTCCAGCACAAAAAACAGCCGAGACAAGGCTTGATCTCCATCCGGCATACGGCACGTTCTCTGATTTCCGCTCCCGCAGCCTCCTGCTTTATCCCCTCTAAAAATGCCTTTGTCAACTGATAGGAATTGCTTTTCTCCCCTTTCGGACTTCCATTGATCACCAGAATATGCATAGCTGACCGCCTCCTTTATCTTATAGGCAGATGGTAACGCACAGAGACTCTTCTTACAAGCAGAGAAGCGGTAAGCGGTTTGTTTTTGCGGGTAAGCTGCATTTGCGGGGAACTGCCTGCCGCGCGCCGTCACACAAAAAGGGCAGCCGCCACTGGTTCATCATGGCAGCTGCCCCAATATACACAAGCGTTATTTCACCAGCGCAAATGTCTCCCTCGCAATCGCAAGCTCCTCATTGGTGGGAATCACAAGTACTTTCACTTTAGAGTCGGGCGTACTGATCTCCCGGTCCTCCCCGCGTACTTGATTTTTCTCCTCATCCAGCGTCATGCCAAGATACCCCAGGTGTTCACACACATGCTTTCTCACCAAGGGATTGTTCTCACCCACACCGGCAGTAAAACAGATGGCGTCCACGCCGTTCATGGCCGCGGCGTACGCGCCAATATACTTCGCCACCCGGTAAGAAAAGGCGAGAATCGTGCGAAGTCCTCTCTCCTCCCCTGCCACATAGGATTTTTCCAAATCTCTGAAATCCGAGGACAGATTATCGGAAAGCCCAAGTACGCCCGATTTCTTATTCAGAATCGTCATCACCTCGTCGATGGTCTTATTCTCTTTATGGGCGATAAACTCAATAATCGCCGGGTCGATATCCCCAGAGCGGGTGCCCATAATCAGTCCTTCAAGGGGCGTAAGGCCCATGGACGTGTCCACGCAATGCCCGTTCTCCACAGCGGAAATGCTTGCGCCGTTGCCAAGGTGGCAGACAACGGTCTTCATGTCTTCATACTTTTTGCCGAGAATTTCCGCCGCCCTCTTTGAAACGTAGGAATGGCTTGTGCCGTGGAACCCGTATCTCCTCACCTTGTATTTCTCATAGTATTCGTAAGGCAGCCCGTACAGATACGCATGCTGGGGCATGGTCTGGTGGAATGCCGTATCGAACACGCCCACCATAGGCGTATCCGGCATCAGTTTTTTGCAGGCGTCAATGCCGATCAGATTCGCCGGATTATGTAAGGGCGCCAGATCGTTGCAATCTCTGATCGCCTCAATCACTTCGTCGGTGATGATCGTGGAGGACGCAAACTTTTCTCCACCGTGCACGATACGGTGTCCTACCGCGCCGATTTCACCCAGAGATTTCACCACGCCCGTCTTTTCGTTCATCAGCGCGTTTAAGACAAGTTCGATCGCCTTGGTGTGATCGGGCATGGGCGTCACTGTCTCTTCCTTTTCCCCGCCCGCAGGCTGATAGACGATCTGGCTTCCGTCGATGCCGATGCGCTCGCAAAGACCCTTGGCGATCTGCTTCTCCGTCTCCGCGTCAATGAGCTGGAATTTTAAGGAGGAGCTTCCGCAGTTGATAACAAGTATGTTCATATTGTTTTCCTTCTTTCTACTAAAAATTGTTTTGGCCGCTTCGGTGAGCTGGCTCCCCGCCGCGTCTATTCTTTGATAACTTTTCGTCTCGCTTCACCCCGCAGTGCCCGCTCGAAAAACCTTCGGTTTTCCTCGCTCGCGGGCTGTCGCCCTATGCATCCGCAATCTGAAAAAATTGTCAGCAAGCTGTCATTTTTTCATCTTTCGTCTGCGCACTGCTCATAGCTTATCACGCAAGTTGTGCCTGCACAGCGGTGAGGGCTACTACGCCCACGATGTCCTGCCAGGAGCAGCCGCGGGAGAGGTCGTTTACGGGTTTGGCGATGCCTTGGAGCATGGGGCCGTAGGCTTCCGCCTTTCCCAGTCTCTGCACCAGTTTATAGCCAATATTGCCGCTGTCCAGATTGGGGAAGATCAGCACATTTGCCTTGCCCGCCACCTCGCTGCCGGGTGCCTTGGACTTGGCCACCTGGGGCACGAGGGCCGCGTCGGACTGGAGCTCTCCGTCTATGGTGAGATGCGGATACTGCTCATGGGCGATCCGCGTCGCCTCCACCATCTTGTCCACCAGCGGATGCTTGGCGCTTCCCTTGGTCGAGTGGGACAGCATGGCGATGATCGGCTTCACACCTACCAGACTCTTAAAGCTCTTGGCGGAAGTATCCGCAATGGCCGCAAGCTCTTCCGCCGTCGGATCCTGATTCAGACCACAATCCGCAAAGAGGAAGGTGCCGTTGGCCCCCAGCTCACAGTCCGGCACGTCCAGAATGAAGAAGCCCGATACCAATTTCACGCCGGGCGCGGTCTTTAAAATCTGCAGTGCAGGCCGCAGCGTATCCGCCGTAGCATGGCAGGCGCCGGCCACCATGCCGTCCGCGTCATTCGCTTTCACCATCACCACGCCGAAGGTCAGATAATCTTTCAGCAGGATCTCTCTTGCTTTCTCCGGCGTCATCCCCTTATTCTTTCTAATCTCATACAAAAGCTCCGTATACTCCTCCAGCTTTTCCGTCTTTTCGGGGTCTATGATCTGCACGCCGTCCAGCTCCACCTCCAGCCATCCGGCACCGTCCATAATCTTCTCCTCGTTCCCCACCATGATGATGTCGGCGATCCCCTCCTTTACGATGCTGGCCGCCGCGATCAGAGTCCTCTTATCGTTGGTCTCCGGCAGAACAATCGTCTTTTTATCACTTCTGGCCTTCTCTTTCATCAGATCAATATAAGACATAGCTATACCCTCCTTCTTTCTATCTTCCATGATACCTAATTCCGCTTTCATAGACAAGTAATTTTCTGATCTGTTTGTAAGAAAAAACAATACAAATCCACCGCATTGTGATAAACTGGAGACAGGGGATGTATGAAAATTCGAGGGAAGAGAAAAGCTATGAAGACGGTTGGAATTATTGCGGAATACAATCCGTTTCACAACGGACATGCCTATCACATCAGAAAGGCCAAAGAACTCACACACGCCGACTACTGTGTCGTCGTTATGAGCGGTGATTTTGTGCAGCGCGGCGCACCAGCCTTGATGGATAAATATCTGCGCGCCGAAAGCGCGCTGCTTGGCGGCGCAGATCTTGTGATCGAGCTTCCCGTCTGCTATTCCATCAGCAGCGCAGAACATTTCGCCCGCGGCGCAGTGGCTCTCCTCGATAAGCTGGGTGTCGTCGATGCCCTCTGCTTTGGCAGCGAATGCGGTGACATCCGCGTGCTTGCGGACTTCGCGCAGGCGCTTTTGAACGAAGGCCCTGTCTTTAAAAAAACACTGGATCAGGAGCTTCGCTCCGGCCACACCTATCCGCAGGCTAGAAATGCTGCGCTGGAGGCTTCCGCGCCCCATCTGACGTCCCATATCAACGTACTCACCAGCCCAAACAACATTTTGGGGATCGAATACTGTAAAGCACTCCTCTACTGGGAGAGCAGGATGGCGTCACATACGATCAAACGCACCGGTGCCTCTTACCACGACAACAGTCTGGACAGCGGCTTCTGCTCTGCTCTGGCCATCCGTGAATCCCTGCGGCATACCGGCTCTTCGGAAGGGCTCTCCAGACAGATTCCCGCTGTCTCCTTGAAGCTGATGGAGGACGCCTACCTGAAATCCTACCCTGTTTTTGCAGACGATTTTTCCCTCCTTGTACAGTACAGCCTTCTCACCGGAGAGAAGGAGGGATTTGCCCATTATCCGGATATCGACAAAGAACTGTCGGACAGGATTATAAAACTCCTGCCGCAATACCGTGATTTCAGTTCCTTCTGCGATCTCCTAAAGTCCAAGAACCGCACTTATGTGAGAATCTCCCGTAGCCTGATGCATATCATGCTCGGCATCCACAAGGAGCGCCTGATACAATACGGACAGGAAGGCTGGATTTTCTATGCCCGTATGCTGGGTTTTCGCGAGAGCGCTGCCCCGCTCCTTTCCGCCATCAAAAAAAGCGCCTGCATTCCGCTGATCTCCAAGCTTGCAGACGCAGAAAAACAGCTTGCACCGACAGGCCTCTCCATGCTGGAAAAGGATATCTATGCAAGCCATATTTATCAGAGTATTGTCCGCAATAAATTCCCCGGTGGAAACATGTCGCCGGAAATTAGCGAATATAAAAATCCGATTATAAAACTGTAATTTTCCTATGCAGGGCTGACTACCTCTCTGATTCTGCTTGCGATTCTGTCTTTTACCATCTCCGCGATCTGCGTCGTAGTCATGCCCTTATATTCTTCGTATGGGATCGCTTTCAGAAAGTGAACCTGCGTCTCCACCTTTCGTAACGTCCACTCCTCAAACACCCGGTAAGAATCGATCAGCGCCACCGGTACAATCGGCACTCTGGCCTTCACCGCACTCTTAAAGCAGCCGGGCTTAAACTCTCCCAAGGTATTGTGGTTATGAAAATAGCCGCCCTCCGGAAAAATAATGAAGCGCCGCCCCTGTCTGGTATCCTCGGCAAGTTCTTTAATAATCCCTATAGACTGTCTGGCATCGTCCTTTTTCAGGCGTTTGCCCTGTATCAGATCGATAAACTGTTTGACTAAAATCCCGTGGGACTTGGCATCGTCTATCACCACAGAGCACGGTTTATCGTGGGATATCATAATCCCCAGCGCATCATATTTTCCCTGATGGTTCGGACATAGAAGATACCCGCCTTCTTCCGGAAGGTTCTCCGCACCGAAACGCTTTGTGTGTATCCGCCCTGCCCGCATCATGCGCCGGATCGCCAGCCTCGCATATGCGTAGCACGCCTCTTCGCCATAGCGTTCCTTATGCCTGGCTTTATACGCCATTCTGGGTATCATGTAGATTCTTGGCAGATTCCAAACAATTACCTTCAAAAACCGAATCATAAATCCTTCTCCATCTTTCTTACATAAGCGGTGACAACAGCTTTAGCAGCGGGCCTATCACATTGGTCTTCACAAACTTCTCCCGGCACCATGACATCGTGATTTCCTCGCATATATTGAAAGTCTTCTCCATATCCTTCTTCAGTTCCTCAACGGCCTGAGCGCGGTAGAGATATACGCCACATTCAAAGTGATGGTAAAAACTTCTGTAATCAAAGTTGATCGTGCCGACCGCCGCCGACTCGTCATCCGAGAGTACACATTTGGCATGGATAAAGCCCGGCTTATACTGAAAAATTCTGACGCCCGCGCCGATCAGATTTTGGTAATTGGACTGCGTCAGCCAGTAGACAAACTTTTTATCCGGTACACCTGGCGTCACGATCCGCACATCCACCCCGCGCTTTGCCGCTAACTTTAAAGCCGTAATCATTTCATTGTCCGTAACCAGATAGGGCGTGTAAATCCAGACATAGCGTTCGGCATCGCCAATCATATTCAGGTACACATTTTCCCCCAGCGTCTCATCGTCAAAGGGCGTGTCCATATACGGCTGCACAAAGCCGCCCGCTCCCGGTATCTTCTCAAACGGATGATAATATCTGCCGTAGTCTTCCTCCGTATACCGGGACATATTCCACATCTGCAAAAACATGACAGTGAAGTTCCAGACCGCTTTCCCATGAATCCGTATGCCCGTGTCCTTCCAGTGGTCTCCGTAAGGATGCTCATAATTGATATACTCGTCCGCCAGATTAATGCCGCCCGTATACGCCGTTTTTCCATCAATTACCACGATCTTCCTGTGATCCCTGTTGTTCAGCACCAGAGACATAAAGGGCACCAGTCTGTTGAATGCCACGCACTTGATCCCCTTCTTCTCAATGGTTTTGTCATAGTATTTCGGCAAAAGGAACGCACATCCGATGTCATCGTAAATCAGCCTTACCTCCACTCCGGCCTTTGCCTTCCGCTCCAAGATATCCAGCATCGCATCCCACATTTTTCCCTCTTTTATTATAAAAAACTCCAAAAAGATAAAATGCTCGGCCTTCTCGAGATCCCTCAGCAGGCTTTCCCACCAGGGCCGTCCATCGGCAAAAAAGGCAGACTCCGTCTGATCCCAAACAGGCATAGCCGCATAGGAATAAATATAACCGCTCAAGTTAGCTTCTGCCGGATCCTCCCTTTTCAGATCCTTCATCGTCCTTTTGTCCTGCACCAGGCTTTTTCTTACCAGCTTGTCCGTCCGTTCCATGCTGTCGCGCAGCTTTTTCGGCACGATCACATGACCGTAACACAGATAAAGCACACCTCCAAACAGCGGAAACGTCAGTATCGGCACCACCCAGGCCAGTTTTACGGCAGGGTTGTTCGGTTTCCATATGATGTAGATCACAGCCCAAAAGGTGATAAAACGCAGCACCAGTGAAAACCAGACGTAGTAATTCCCCCACTGTATGAGCACAACCAGAAAAAAGGCGATCTGCAAGAGCACCAGAAGAGCCGTAATCACCACTCGGTTAAGTGCGTACTGTAAAAACTTCCTCATTTCAAAAATCCCTTTACAATCTGCTCCTCGGCCTCTTTCTCCGTAAGCCCGAGCGTCATGAGTTTAATCAACTGTTCTCCCGCAATCTTTCCAATGGCCGCCTCATGAATCAGATTGGCATCGATATGGCTTGCCGTCAATTCCGGAATCGCGCTGACACTGGCATCATCCATAATAATAGCGTCGCATTCGCTGTGCCCGTGGCAGCTCGCATTCCCCAAAATGCGGCTGCGAAATATCTGTCTGGAACGCTCCTTCGCTACCGATCTGGAAATCAGGTTCACGCTGGAGTCCTTCCCCTCCATGTCCACCGTGAAATCCGTCTCGGCATACTGTTTTCCGTGGGTCATAATCTTTTCTTTGATTACCAGACTTGCACCCGCTGCCACCTCGGCGGTCGTTGTACGCACCGTGGAATCGATTCCCTTGATCTGCACTGTCTCCATCTCCAAAGACGCGCCCTCTGCCAGATGTATCTCAGTGGTCGGGTTCATAATCCGCTCCCCGCTGCCGTCTCCAGAACCGTAGTGCTTTTCCACATATCTCACCTTTGCGTTCTTTTCTACGAAAAACCGATGGATACCGGAATGCGACGAAGACGCAGAACCGCCGTTGTGAATGCCGCAGCCCGCTATGATCGTAATATCGCAGTCCTCTCCCACAAAAAAGTCATTGTACACGCTCTCCTGTAAGCCGCTCTGGCTTAAAACCACCGGAATATGCACGCTCTCCGATTTCGTCCCCGGTTTAATCCTGATATCGATACCGGGACAGTCTTCCTTCGTTACGATATCTATATTGGCGGTGATATTTCTACCCGCCATCTCACCGTTTGCACGGATATTATACGCACCTTCCGGCACTTCATGCAGATCCGCCACCTGCGCAAGTAACTCCTGTTGTATCGCGTCCATAGTTTCTCCATTCCGGAGCATTTATGCGGCGGCAGCTCAAATCACAAATTTTCGCCTGCCGTCATAGCATATTTGTGCTGCTCCTGCACAAATTGCCGTTTGAAAAGAAAACATATCCGTGTAAACTTTCAAACTCCGCCATTCCTACAATTTATCCGTCAAAGTCTTGCATGGCTGCCCGGCTCCCAAAAGATCCGGCATGACTTCTTCCCTGCTCCCCACTTTCTCAATTCTGCCATCCGCCAACAGCACGATCTGATCCGCAATGTTCAATATCCTCTCCTGATGGGAGATAATCAGAATCGTCCCGTGAATTTCCTCATGCATCTTCTCAAAAACCCGGATTAGGTTCTGAAAACTCCACAGATCGATCCCCGCCTCCGGCTCGTCAAAGATGGAAACCTTCGTCTTTCTCGCCATAATCATGGCGATCTCAATGCGCTTCAATTCTCCGCCGGACAGACTGGCGTTGATTTCTCGGTTTACATAATCTCTGGCACAAAGCCCAACCTCCGACAGCATAGAACAGACTTCCGAAACCGCCGTCTCCCTGCCCGCGGCAAGAGAAAGCATATCTTTCACCGTAAGTCCCTTAAACCGGACCGGCTGCTGGAATGCAAAGCCAATCCCCATCTGCGCCCGCTCCGTAATGGATTTCTCCGTGATGTCGACACCGTCCAGAAGAATCTGCCCTCCCGTGGGCGTCAGGATACCGGCCACAATCTTCGCCAGCGTCGATTTTCCGCTGCCGTTCGGCCCTGTGACTGCCACGAAGCGATCCTCTATCGTCAGATTGATATTCCTCAGAATTTCTATCTCTTTTCCGCCGTCCTCGGCCTGAAAAGATATATTTTTAAGCTCCAGCATCTTAAACCTCCAAGTTTACTTCATGTACCATGAACCCTCTCCAGAAGTTCCTTAGTAGAACATCTTAGCATATATATTGCCGAAAAGCAAATCTGGCCGCAGCCAAATTTCAGATTACAAGTAACAGCTCAGTCTGACACTATTCCGCGAGTAAAATCGCTCTGTATGCAATTTTACGAGTTGTGCAAGCGCCAAAATACGACTTTGGACATTTTGTGTGCATCAGACGTGACAGTGAAGCCGAAGGCTGAACTGTTACAATTATAAAAACAGACGGCTGCCAATGTATCAAACACCGGCAGCCGTTTCATTTTCCGTGACAGTTTCTCCCTGTCCCCCTCCATTACGCAAGGTAGGGTGCGATTGCCTCCTCCACCTCTGAAATCTGTGCGCTCGTCTCCAGAATCCGAAACTCAATCTTTCTGGACAGATCCATAGAAAAAATACCCATGATTGACTTCGCGTCAACCACATATCTTCCTGTGGCAATGTCAAAATACCCGTCGAATTTCTCGATCGCGCTCACAAACCCCTTCACCTTGTCGATGGAGTTTAAATCCAGCATGTACGTCTTCATATTCACACCTCCTCTTTCGTATCACCGCCTGATTCCAAGTCTGCCGGCATGAATTCCATTCCGTCTGCAGAAACAGACGGCCTCTCCCCTTCCTAAATAGATTTTATTGCATTTTGAAAGATTTGTACAGAATATTTTTATCTGTCTGCCCGCAATTCCTCATAAATTCCGTCAAACAGCTCTTTTGTCAGCGTAGTTTCGTTCAACACCGTATGCCTGTCCTTTCTGGTATCCGCAGCCCTAAGCCATGCGTCCGTAAAGATTTCCTTCGTAATCCCCCAGTTCATCGGATCCATGTCCATGCCGTAGGCACGCAGAACCGCTTCCAGCCGCGCTGCGTCCCGTCCCTGTAAGCGGCAGCTCACCAGACTGCCAAGCGCTGCCGCCATACCGTGGGAAATCTGTATTTCTTTATGATTCTCTTCCAGTGAATGACAGAACAGATGCTCCGAGCCGCTGCACGGTCTGGAGTTTCCCGCAATCTCCATAGCCAGTCCGCCAAGCACCAGCGACTGCGTCAATATCTTGATAAACTCTTTGCTCTTAAGCGACTTCTCTTCATTGTAGCACAGAGAGGAAAAGGCCATATCGGAGAGCAGATAGGAAAAGTCATCCACCCGTTCCTTCCTTCGGGCTGCGTCCAGTTTCCAGTCACAGAGCGCCGTATACTTGCTGATGGTATCACCGATACCGGACTGTAAGTGCGATACGGGCGCCCCCATAATCACATTCACATCCACCACGATCCCCGCCGGAATGGCGCACTTTAATGTCTTTCTCGCATCCCCCTCGGTTCCAAGCACCGCCACGGGCGAAGAGAGACTGTCGTTACTCAAGGTCGTGGGCACGCAGATATAAGGAATCTTCCCTACAAAGCCCGCGTATTTCGCCACGTCCAGCACCTTTCCGCCTCCCATGCCGATAATGACCTCCACATCCTCCATACAGATGTGCCTGGCCAGCTCCATAGCCTCCTCGAAGCTGTTCTCCTCTATGAGATAG
Organism: uncultured bacterium; assembly: GCA_947073545.1. Classification (GTDB taxonomy): domain Bacteria; phylum Bacillota; class Clostridia; order Lachnospirales; family Lachnospiraceae; genus UBA3282. The sequence goes on along the minus strand of CAMTMP010000010.1, from coordinate 48,026 downwards.
ATTTCGCTCCCCGGCAGATCCCGCTTCATCTCGTCCAGATAAGGCTTCATTATGGGAACCAGCGCTTCCTCCGTGGCTATCACCGACTTCTTTTTCTCGATCTTTGGAATGCAGTCCGACAAAATCTCATTCAGACGCTCGCAGGCGCCTTCCTCAATAATCAGACATCCGGGTAAATGAAACTCGTTCATCCTCTCTTCTCTCCATTCTGTCTCAACTTTTGTGTCTCCTGATCAGTATACCATTCCGAAGCAGCGTATTGTCAATATAATGTCTCGAAAAAAGGATTTCACCCTCTCTGGGAATCTCGATGTCCTCCTCCTCGCAGTTGATGATAACCTCCACATAATTGTCCACCCAGCCCATCTTGTTAAATTCAATCACTCTGGGCCGGTTGATCCGGTTCGGGAAATGGAAATCCCGGTTTCTGAGAAGCGGCTCCTCCCTGCGCAGATGCAGAAGACTCCTGATAATATCCATGCGCTCTCTGTAGACGCCTCCGTCAATCTCCTCCCACGGCATGCAGCGGCGGCAGTCCGGGTCGTGCCCGCCCTCCATCGCAATCTCCGTGCCATAGTAAATGCATGGTGATCCCGGCATCGCAAAGAGCACCGCAAGCTGCTGGAAATACTCGTCCAGATTCTTTACGTCACTGCGCAGCCTCTTCGTGTCGTGGGAATCGAGCAGATTAAAGAGCACGTCGTTTGTCTGCTGCATATAGCGCGTATAACAGCGGTTGATCGTATACTCAAAGTCCTCGTTGGTAAGACTCTTGTCGATCCAGAAATCTTTGATGCTCTCCCCCAGGGGATAGTTCATAACAGCGTCAAACTCATCTCCCCGAAGCCACGGCATCGCGTCATGCCAGATCTCGCCCAGTATATACAGATCCGGTTTGATGGCTTTTAAACGGCTTCTCAGTTCCTTGCAGAACGTGTGGGAAACCTCATTGGCCACATCCAGTCTGATACCGTCCACATCATAATTTCTGACCCAGTTTTCACAGACGCCGATCAGATACTCCCGCACCGCCGGATTGTTGGTGTTTAATTTCGGCATCTTGTCAAAAAATCCGAAGGTATAGTACCGCTTCGCCCACGCGTTGCCGCTCTCATCGGAAAAGGGCCACTCATTTACCATAAACCAGTCGAAGTACTGTGACTTCGGCCCGTTCTTTTCCACGTCAACCCATGGCGCAAAGTTCTGGCCGGAATGGTTGAACACGCCGTCCAGCATAATCCGCATTCCTCTGTTGTGCGCCTCCCTGACCAGCGTTTTCATGGTTTCTTCCGACCCGAAATGCGGATCGATCTTCGTGTAATCCGTGGTATCATACTTATGCGAAGTGGGAGACTCATTGACCGGCGTCAGATACACGCCCGATACTCCCAGATCCCGTATATAGTCTAACTTATTGATAATGCCCTGCAGATCGCCGCCGAAAAATTCCTCGTTGCTCACAGACCCCTTCACACGCCACGGCAGCGTCCCCTCCGGATTGATGGACGGGTCGCCGTTGCAAAACCGTTCCGGGAAAATCTGATACCAGATCGTATCGTTCACCCACGCGGGCGTCACCGGAATATCCGCCGGATTCATCCACGGCATGATAAAGTACTGTCTGCTTCTGCCCGCCAACGCCATCTGTGCCTCGGACACAAAACCGTCCTCAAAATAAAACCACCGCTCGTCCTCTGTCTGCAGCTCAAAATAGTATTTCAGACGCTTATATTCGGGCCTGATGGTCGTAGTCCACCAGAGCTGGTTTTTCAGGCGTTTCTTGAAAGGGATATTCAGCGCCTCCCCATCCCAGCTCTCGCCGCCGCCCAAAATGCCGGACTTAAAGGGATCGCCGTGAATCAGGTTCACATATTTTACATCGTACCCCGTCCTGATATTGATGACAAGCCGCTCCTCGTCAAGCGGATAGCAGTAATTGTCGTTTGCCCTGTGATACACCGCATTAAAGTCCATAAGCTACCTTCCTTTCGAGACTTTCCGCACTCCCTTGCGCGGAAAACGTTTTCTTTTGTCCTTATCGTACTACTTTGCGCTCTAAAAAGCAAGCCTTTTATCAAACCCAAAAGAGCCTGCAGTTGGTTATCACAATTTCAACGCCGCTTCCCGGCATCCCAGATGCAGTGCCTCTCCAAAATACTGTTTTGCAATCCGGCTGTCCTTCGCCACGCCAAGTCCCTGTTCATATAAGAGCCCCATCCGGTAATATGCAAGTCCGAGTCCCTGTTTTGCGGATAACTCATAAAAACAGCGCGCTTTTTCATAATCAGTTTTTGTTCCATACCCGTACTGATAACACATCCCAAGAGAGCACTGCGCCGCCGCATTTCCCGACAGTTCAGATGCCTTCTGATACCATGCAAATGCCTTGTCGTAGTCCTTTGCAACGCCTTTTCCATGCAGAAAAAAATTGCCGATATTGTTCATCGCTCCGGTTGAGCCGTTTTCCGCCGCCATAAGATAATATTCCAACGCTTTCCGCTCATCCTGTGCGACGAATGTCCCCTCTTCATACAGGATTCCCATGCTCACCTGTGCGCGCCAGTCGCCCTTTTCATGGGCAAGCTCCGAAAGCCGCGAAAATGCTTTTTGCCGCTGTTCCATGGGGCAGTCTTCTTTTCTGACCAGCTCCACACAGGCAGCGGATTCGCAATGCATTCTCTTTTGATCCACATCCTTCAACAGCGATTCATAATAGTTTCTGTCCGTTTCCGAAAGTTCCCCTTTCAGCCGCAGCATGCAGCTGCGCTCCGCCCGCGCAAGCCATTCCAGCGATTTCTCAAAATTGACATCCACGCCTTTTCCGTTTTCATACTGATAAGCGGTCAGAACCATCGCTTCCGGATTATCCTGTGCCGCCGCCTTTTCAAAAAAGTGCAAAGATTTCTCATAATCTGTCAGAACGCCGATTCCATTCATATAGGCACGCCCGACCTTGACAATACCATCCACATCACCGAGAGCCGCCGCTTTCTCATAATAGGAAAATGCCTTTTTCTCATTTTTCTCCGTTCCCACACCGTAACGGTACATTTCCCCCACCCATATGAGCCAGTACGGGCTGTTTTGCGCGGCGCCAAGCAGTGCCGCTTTCAGAGCCTTCTGCCGGATTTTGGACGATTCTTTCGGTGTCTTTGCCTCTGTCACGCATTTCGCATAATAATCGTTCAATGCTGACAGCGCTTGCAAATCTCCTTTTTTCGCCAGTTTATAAAGTTGTTTTTCCATCTTTTCTGGATTTGCATTCATCCGGTCACCCCCCTGCCAGACGCAGAATCTGATACACCACAAAAGCCGCAAGCCACGCCACACTGCACTGCATACATACCACCCCGAACGTCTTTAAGGCGGAGCCAAGCTCTCTCTTTATAGTCGCCACAGCCGCCACGCAGGGCGTATAGAGCAGGGTGAACACCAGAAAGCTGACTGCCGATACGGGCGTAAAAATCTGTCCCAGCGTCTCACTCAGACCGGACATGGAAGAACCGGTCAGAACGCCCAATGTGCTCACCACTGCCTCCTTCGCCGTAAAGCCGCCGATCAACGCCGTAGCCGCCCGCCAGTCGTCGAATCCAAGCGGAATAAAGAGCGGCGCGATCATCTTCCCGATCATGGCAAGCAGGCTCTCTCCTGAGTCCGTCACCACATTGAACCGCATGTCAAAGGTCTGTAAAAACCAGATCACCAGCGTGGCCACAAAAATCACCGTGAACGCCCGCTGCACGAAGTCCTTTGCCTTATCCCACATCAGAAGCAGCACGCTCTTCGCGGAGGGAAAACGGTAATTAGGCAATTCCATCATAAAGGGCATGGAGCTGCCGCGAAAAACCGTCCTCTTTAAGAGCAGGGCACATAACAGCCCCACCAGAATCCCGAAGGTGTAAAGCGCCATCATCACAAGGACACCCTTTCTCGCGAAGAAAGCCGCCGCAAACAGCGCGTAAATCGGAATCTTTGCCGAACAGCTTATAAAAGGAATCAGCATAATCGTCATCTTCTTATCCCGCTCGGAGGAAAGCGTCCGCGTGGACATAACCGCCGGTACGCTGCATCCGAAACCGATCAGCATGGCCACGAAGCTCTTTCCCGAAAGGCCGATCTTTCTAAGCGGCCGATCCATCACGAAGGCAATCCGCGCCATATAGCCCGAGTCTTCCAGAATGGACAAAAAGAAGAAGAGAATCACAATGATGGGCAAAAAGCTCAGCACGCTGCCCACTCCCGTGAAGACACCGTCGATTACCAGACTCTCCACCACCGGATTAATGCCATAGTTCGTAAGCGCCCGCTGCGTCGCTTCGGACAAGGCGTCGATGCCAAGGCTTAACAGATCGCTTAAAAAGCTGCCGATCAGCCCGAAAGTCAGGTAGAATACGATCAGCATAATCAGCATAAACGCCGGAACCGCCAGATATTTATGGGTGAGCACACTGTCAATCTTCATGCTCCTGATATGTTCCCTGCTCTCTCTGCATTTCGTTACCGCCTGAGAACAGATTCTCTCGATAAAGTCATAGCGCATGGCCGCCAGCGCCGCGTTCCGGTCCATCCCGCTGTCCTGCTCCATCTCCACGATGCTGTGCTCCATCAGGTCCAGCTCGTTTGCGGACAGGGCCAGCCTGTCTATGATTTCCCCGTCTCCCTCCACGATCTTCGTAGCCGCAAAGCGGGGCGACATGCCGATCCGCTCGGCGTGGTCCTCCACCTGATGGCTGACCGCATGGATGCAGCGGTGCACCGGTCCCTTCTCGCAAAAGTCCGTCACCTTCGGGTAAATGCGCCGTGACGACACGTCCCTGACCGCCCCGATCAAATCCTCGATACCCTCGTTTTTCGCCGCGCTGATGGCCACCACGGGAACGCCAAGCGCCTCCTCCATCCTGCCAATATCAATGGTACCGCCGTTGCCCCGCACCTCGTCCATCATATTGAGGGCGATCACCATAGGAATATGTAATTCCAGAAGCTGCAGCGTTAGATAAAGATTTCTCTCGATATTAGTGGCATCCACGATATTGATGATCCCGTCCGGCTTCTCCTGCAGAATAAAGCTGCGGGTCACGATCTCCTCATTGGTGTAAGGTCTGATGGAATAGATACCCGGCAGATCCACCACCGCATTTCCCTTCTCGCCGCGGATCTCTCCCATTTTAGAATCCACCGTCACGCCCGGGAAATTACCCACATGCTGGTTGGAGCCTGTGAGCTGGTTAAACAATGTGGTCTTACCGCTGTTCTGATTGCCTGCCAATGCATATATCATGCCATTCATCCTTCTTCCGTTCTGTCTTTGTCCGTCACGGCTCTGCCTGACAATCCGACTACAATCGTTTTTCTATACCTGCGCCACTTCGATCCTCGCCGCATCCTCCTTGCGGATGGTCAGCTCATAGCCCCGCAGATGAATCTCAACCGGATCCCCCATAGGCGCCACCTTCTGCACCCTGACTAACGTCTGCGGAATCAGCCCCATGTCGAGAAGCCTGAGACGAAGCTGCCCTTCCCCGCCCACCTTTATGATTTTCACTTCCGTTCCCACTGCGATCTGGTCTAAAGTCATTTGTTCCGCTCCGTTCCTGCACTGAAAATCCCTGTTCTTCCTCCACCGCCTGTCGTTTATTCCTTTTCACTGCACATACACACTCCGAAATGCCTTATATGTCCTGCGCATCCCCTCCTCAAAGTCGAGGTAGGACAGCCCCAGCTCTGCCTTTCCCTTCGTATTATCACACAAATGGGTTTCCGCTGCCGTAGCCGGAAAGGGCACCGGCACGCCCTGCGCCGCCGCCTGCTCCACTGTGAGCGGCACCTCAGCAAGCCCTTCCAGATCCGCCGGCTCCGCCACCCTTTTTAAGGTTTCAAAAAACATACCATAGGTAATGATCTCGTCCTGACACAAATTATACGCCTGACCGTAAGTTCTCTCGTTTCCAAGGCACGCAAGAACCGCCTGCACCGCATCCTTCACATAGACGCACTGAAACTGCCCCTGTGCGTCCGTAAGCCTTGGCAGCGCATGGTTTTGCAGAAGCATGCCGATATAGGCAGACTCCCTCGGCGCATAGTTGTAAGGCCCGTATAAAATCGCAGGGCGAAACACGGTATAAGGGATTTCCCTCGCGCCGCAAATTTTTGGAAGTTCCCTTTCTAAAGCCACTTTTCCCGCAATATAGGCACCAGCCTCCCCAGGCATATCTCTCTCCTCAAACGGCGTGTCCTCCCGCTTGATGACGGCAGGGTCCCGCTCATACACATCCACCGTGCTGATGAGCACATACTGCCCGATCTTGCCCGTAATATTTTCTACAGTGTCCCGCACGTCTTCCGGCGCATAGGCACAGAAGTCAATCACCGCATCGTAATCCTCGCCGCAGGCCACGGAACGCTCGTGCCTGTCCGCCCGAATCTGCCTGACTCCGAACGCCTCCATGGAGTAGGTGCCCCGGTTCCACACGGTGATCTCATGCGCCTTCGCCGCCTCCATCACAAACACTCTGCCGTAAAAATAACTGCCGCCGATTACAAGAAGTTTCATTTTAGCCACCATCCTAAAACAGACTCGCCCACTGTTACAGAAACGGATTATAATACCGGCTCCCGTCCCAAAAAGTCACCGTCAAGTCGACGACCAGAATCGCCACCGCAAAACCGATCGCCAGCCAGTCATTTCGTTTCAGGCTGCGGTATGTATACCATGTCCGCTTCTTCTCCTTGCCGAAGCCTCTAAGCTCCATGGCGTTGCTCACCGTCTCGATGCGGTTTAAGCTGGACATCACAAGGGGCAGAAGAATCGCCACCGAATTTTTCAGTCTCGTGAAAAACTTATCCTTTCCCGACAGCTCTATGCCTCTCGCCTGCTGCGCCTGACTGATATTCGTATACTCCCGCTGCACGTCCGGTATGTAGCGGAGCGCCAGACTCACCGCGTAGCCCGCCCGGTAACTCACCCCGATCCTTGCAAGCGAAGCCGCAAACTCACTTGGATCAGTACAGGCGATAAAAAGCAGGGCCACCGGCACCACACAGATCACTTTGAGCGTCACATTCAGGTGATAAAACAATTGCTGTGCCGTGACCGTATATCTGCCCACCCCGGAAAGGAGCACCGTCCTGCTCTCATAGAGGTCCACCCCGTACTCCGGCGTAAACAGATAAATGAAAATATTATTGAGCAGAAGAAAGACCGCCGCCAGTCCGAGCACCACACTGATATCTCTGATCCGAATCCGGCTGATCCGAAAAATCACCGCACCAATCACAAGCATACAGACGAGAATCCGGGTGTCAAAGGTTACCATGGAGGCCACGCTCCAAGCCATGAAAAAGATCAGTTTCGTGGTACCTGTCAGCTCATGAACCGGGCTCGGCCGTTTGATATAGTTTAATATCGCTACTCTCGCCATCTCACCCCTCCTCCGTTTTTCTGCGCGCCTCCTCATAGGCGATAAAACGTTTCGTAAATTCCTGCGGGTTCTCTACGCCGCACGCCATACTGAGCGTGTAAAGACTTGTCTCCTTCAAGTTCGCCCTCTCCACCAGCTCCGGATCGTTGAGCACATGGGCCGCCGTGGTGTCCGCAAGGAGCTCTCCCTCGCAAAATACAATGGCTCTCGGCGTATACTCCAGCATCAGGTGCATATCATGGGTAATCATCACGATGGTATACCCCTGCGCGTTAAGCGACTTTAGAAACTCCATAATTTCCGTATAGTGATGATAATCCTGTCCCGCCGTCGGCTCATCCAATATGATCATCTGCGGCCGCTGTACGAGAATGCCCGCTATCGTCACCCGCTTCTTCTGTCCGAAAGACAGCGCCGACACCGGCCATTTGCGAAACGGATAGAGCCCGCAAATTTTTAACGTTTCCTCCACCCGCTCTTTTCTCTCCTCCGCGCTCATGCCGCTGGCTAACAGCGCCATCTCCACCTCATCCCAGATCAAAGGCTTGGAGATCATCTGGTTGGGATTCTGCATCACATAGCCAATCCTCTGCGCCCGCTCCTTGATGGTGTCTCCCGATATGTCCCTGCCGGAAAGACAGATCCTGCCTGACGTCGGTTTCTCAAAGCCACAAATCAGCTTGGCAAGCGTACTTTTTCCCGCGCCGTTTTTGCCCACGATACTTACCATCTCTCCCTCTCTCACGGAGAAACTCACATCCCTGAGATTCGTTCTCTCCGGCGTATAACCGAAAGTAAGATGTTCCACGTCAAGAAGCACCTTGGTTTCTTTCTTTTCCTCCCCATATCCGCCGCTTGCACGATACCACCCTCGCACGGTTTCCTTCTGTGACTCGGAAAGCTGCAGGCTGCCCACATACTGCGGTTCCATCTCCTCCGTGACTGAAACGCCCGCATAGCGAAGCGCCGTCAGATAGAGCGGCTCCCTGATGCCGTGCTCAAGCAGCATCTTCCCTGTCAGGAAATCTTTGGTGGGCATATCTGCCACGATTCTGCCCTCGTCCATCAACACGATCCGATCCACCCTGCGCCATAGCACATCCTCCAGGCGATGTTCTATAATGATCGCAGCCGCCCCGGTGCGCTCCTGTATACGGTCGATCAGTTCGATCGTGGCCCGCCCAGCCGCCGGGTCCAGATTGGCCAACGGCTCGTCAAAGAGAAGCGCCTGCACTTTTTCTACCATGACGCCCGCCAGACTGACCCGCTGCTTCTGTCCGCCGGAAAGCTCATGGGGCGCGTACTCCAGATGGTGATCGATGTCCACCAGCTTCGCCACCTCTCGCACCGTCTCCTTCATGTTGTTCTGCGGCACACAATCATTTTCCAAGGCAAAGGCAATATCCTCTCCCACCGTCAGCCCGATAAACTGTCCGTCCGTGTCCTGTAAAACCGTACCCACAATCTGGCTTAAGTTAAAAATGCTCTCTTTTGCCGGATCTTTCCCGTCTACCAGGAGCGATCCCGTGCTCTCCCCAGGGTAGGCATAGGGAATCAGACCGTTGATGCAGCTCCCTATGGTGCTCTTACCGCTGCCGGATGCGCCCGCAATCAGCACCTTCTCCCCCGGATAGATGTCCAGATTGATATGATAAAGGGTAGGGCTGGCCTGCGCCAGATATTGAAATCCGTAATCCTTAAAAGAAATGATGGGCTCCGCCATGTCGTTTCTCCTTGTTGTATTTTTCTCACTCGCGTTGCTCGCCGTAAGTCCTACGCCGCACGCAATCCTGCCTGCATGATGCCTGCCCCGCAGGACTTCCTTCTCTGCTTATACGCGCAAACAGATTCGGGAGAGGCTCCCCCGAATCTGTCTCGTTTTTCCTTTTAGTCCTCTTTCTCCAAAGACCCCTTCTTCACCACGGTCTTCGCGTAACCGAGCAGAAGCAGGGTTCCTACAACACCGGTGGTAATGATATTGGACACCGCAGCCATAAGTCCCTGTGCAAACAGCTTCTCAACCGGCTCCGCGTAGATCAGGATGTCCAGAACGGGCGCCACAAGCCCCCACGCCAGAACATGCGCGATGATCTGGGCCACATTAAAGCGGATCAGCTTCTTGCTGTCAATCCCTTCCTCCACGTTCATTTTCATGGTCAAAAGACCGATCACCAGACCCACGAATGCAGATGCAATGATCCAGCTCCACCAAGGGCCGTAGCTTGTCGCATCGATCAGCGTGTGGCCGATAAAACCGATAACAATGCCTGCAATAGGTCCAAAGAGCGTCGCAAATACCGCCTCCACCGCATACTGCAAGCTGATGTTGGTGTTCGGCACGGGCGACGGAATCGCAACCTTACCGAGAACGAAGAACAGCGCCGCGCCAATGCCGATCGCAACGACACTCTTTACAGATAACTTTTTCATAATAAATCCTCCCTCATATGTATGTATTTTTGGTGTTAAAACCATTTCTATTATAGTCTGTGATATGACGGAATGTCAACCACAGTAATTTCTGTTGCCCTGTTCAGCCACGCCCGTTCGCAAAATCGCGGCTGCGACGCTCTCCGCCGTTTCACAGCTCTTTTTGCTCATTTGCGGTTAGTTTTTGAAGCTGTGGATCGGCGCCGGAATCCGCCCTCCCCGATTCACAAACGCTTCGCAGGAAAAGCCGTTCACCGGCATCACCGGCGCATAGCCGAACAGTCCGCCAAACTCCACCTTCTCCCCGACGCCTTTGCCGATCGCAGGGATAATGCGTACTGCCGTGGTCTTCTGGTTCACCATGCCAATGGCCATCTCATCCGCAATAATGCCCGCAATCGTGGTATTCGGCGTGTCGCCGGGAATCGCCAGCATATCAAGCCCCACGGAGCAGACACAGGTCATGGCCTCCAGTTTTTCTATGGTGAGCGCCCCCGCCGTGACCGCGTCGATCATGCCCTGATCCTCGCTGACTGGGATAAACGCGCCGCTTAAGCCTCCCACATAGGAGGACGCCATCACACCGCCCTTTTTCACCTGATCGTTCAGAAGCGCAAGCGCCGCCGTCGTTCCCGGCGCACCCGCATATTCCAAACCGATCTCGCACAGAATATCCGCCACGCTGTCACCGACCGCCGGCGTGGGCGCAAGGGACAAATCCACAATGCCGAAGGGAATGTTTAACATCCTGGACGCCTCCTGCGCCACAAGCTGCCCCACTCTTGTCACCTTGAAAGCCGTCTTCTTGATCGTCTCGCAGAGCACTTCAAAGTTCTCTCCCCGCACTCTCTGCAGGGCCGTCTTGACAACGCCGGGGCCGCTGACGCCCACATTGATCACCGCATCGGCCTCCGTCACGCCATGGAACGCACCCGCCATAAAAGGATTGTCGTCCGGCGCATTGCAGAATACCACAAGTTTCATGCAGTCGGCGCTGTCCTGCTCTTTGCTGATGAGAGCCGTCTCCTTGATGATATCCCCCATCAGACGCACGGCATCCATATTGATGCCCGTCTTGCTAGACCCCAGATTCACGGAACTGCAGACCCGCTCTGTGGCGTGAAGCGCATGTGGAATCGAGCGGATCAGCATCTCGTCCGCCTTCGTCATACCCTTGGACACAAGAGCCGAATAGCCGCCGATCAGATTGACCCCCACGTCTGCCGCCGCCCGATCCATTGTTTTTGCTAAGGTTACAAAATCCTCGCTGCATTTGCAGGCAGCGGCGCCCACAATCGCCATCGGCGTGACGGAAATTCTTTTATTGACAATGGGAATGCCAAACTCCTTCTCTATGGCCTCCCCCGTCTTAACCAGATCTCTCGCGGTTTCGGTGATCTTTTCATAAACCTGCCGGTTTACCTTTTTCAATTCACCGTCAATACAGTCTAAAAGGCTGATTCCCAATGTGATCGTGCGCACATCCAGATTTTCCTTGGCGATCATTTCATTGGTTTCAGCCACCTCAAATAAATTTATCATGCTTTTCTCTCCTTTAGACTCGCAAACTCGTGCTTACGCACTTCCTGTCCGATTTCATCGGACGTTTGCTCGTTATCGGTGCAAGAAAAGCAAATGCCGCTTCGCGTCGCTTGCTTTTCTTTTACACCTTCTAGATCCGATGCATCTGATCGAAGATTTCTTCCTTCTGGCACTTGATGACAACGCCGATCTCCTCGCCAAGCGCGTTCAGCTCATCCACAATCACTCCAAAGTCCTTCCCTGTCAGGTTCGTGTCCACGATCATCATCATGTTAAAAAAACCCTGCACGATGGTCTGGGAGATATCCAGAATATTGATCCGGTTGTCCGCCAGATAAGTGCATACTCTGGCAATAATACCCACTGTGTCCTTGCCGACTACTGTAATAATTGTCTTTTTCATATTTTTATTTTCCTTCCCCATCAATTTTCCGCCTGTTTTTCGGCCATTACTTTGTGCCGAAGATCCGGTCTCCGGCATCCCCTACGCCGGGACAGATATAGGCGTTCTCATTCAGGCATCGGTCGATATGCCCGACATAAATCTGCACGTCCGGATGATCCTTCCGCATCCTCTCCACACCCTCCGGCGCCGCGATAATACACATAAACTTAATATTTCTGCCGCCATGCTCCTTGATGAAACGCACCGCCTGAGACCCGGAACCGCCCGTAGCGAGCATGGGATCAAGCACAATGATGGTTCTCTGGTCAATAGGCTCCGGGAGCTTACAGTAATACTCATGGGGCTCGTGTGTCTCCGGGTCCCTGTAAAGTCCGATATGTCCCACCTTGGCGCTTGGCACAAGAGCCAGTATGCCGTTCACCATGCCAAGTCCCGCGCGCAGGATCGGCACTACCGCCAGCTTCTTTCCCGCTATCCTCGGCGACATACATGTCTCAATCGGCGTCTCCACCTCCACATCCTCTAACGGGAGATCCCTGAGCGCTTCATAGCCCATCAGCATGGCGATCTCCTCAATACACTTCCTGAATTCGTTTGTGCCGGTGCCAATGTCCCTGATCTGCGAAATCTTATGCTGAATTAACGGATGCTCCATCACAAATACATTTTCCATGTTATCCTCCGTCTGTGTCAAAGTCTTGTTTTCCCCTCTAATAGATCGTAGCGATTTCTTTGCCGCATGTCAATCATAGATTTGTCTTTCCATGGATTTTCTGGCAAAAGCGCCTCCGATCCATTGCGAATCGGAGGCACTTGCCTATCCCTGTCTATTTGTTTTGTTTTCTGTACTCCGAAGGCGACTTCCCTTTTATCTTCTTGAACACTCTGGAAAAATACTTCTCATCCTTAAATCCCACCTTGTAAGCGATCTCATACGCTTTCAGATAATTTTGCAGCAGATAAGTACAGGCGTGTTCGATGCGGATCTCATTCAGATAATCCACAAATCCCTTCGCCATCTGTCTCTGGAACAGGGTGGAAAGATACCCGGGCGATATGCCGACCCGCTGCGCCACATCCGCCAGCATACCATCCATGGCATACGCCTTGAATTTCGTTTTGTATGCCTCCTCATCAAGCGCTTCCACCTCGATGGTAACATTAGGATTTGCCGCCATATATTCGTCGATAATCATCTGCTCAACCAGCCCCTGCCCGTTCTTGCGGTCAGGCAGATTGGAAAACAGCTTGATGGTAACGTCTCCGCCGGTGCTTTCTTCCGCCGCCCCTGTATCTGCTGCCACGCTATCGTCCGCCGCACTGCTGTCCGCCTCTTCCTGCTCCGCACCCGATGTGTCTGCCGAGGCAGGCTCGCTGCTGTTGTTCCCGCCGCCGCAGCCCGTAAGTACTGATACCGTCATAGCCATTGTAAGTAATGATGCAATCATTTTTTTTTGCATTTCGTATCCTCCCGTTTCGTGTAGTGTTTTGATGGTTTTATCCTGCCATCTGCGAAAACGGGTTTACAGATATCTATTTTTTAAAATGGTGGAATATTTTACATTAAAACCAGAAGTGGTCTTAAAGAACGCAGACTAATATAACTATAAGAAATACAAAGATAATATGCAATATCCATGTCCACTTATTTCCTAAATTCATTGTATAACCAAACCCACTTTGTGGTCTCCTGATCATCACTCTTTTATCTTCTCTGTTGAAATATAGTCTTCCAGTTAACCAGCCATCATCCCTATTGCCTGCTTTCATAAAGTTTTCCTTTACAGTTTCCCATTTATATAATCCCCTACCGAACTTCAATAACTTCCGACACCACATCCCGCTTCGCCACATACAAAGGGAAATCATTGCCGTTGTATTCCGTGTCCGACATGGTGACCTCCACCCGCACCGACTCGTAAGCCAGCTCCGGCAGATTGTTCTCCTTGCTCAGATGCCCCAGCACAATGGCCTGCATATTGTCATGCAGAAGACGGCTTAAGAGTTTTCCCGCAGACTCGTTAGACAAATGCCCTCGCTCCCCCAGAATCCGCTGTTTCAGGTAATAGGGATAGGGGCCCACCTGCAGCATGTGCACGTCATGGTTCGCCTCCAAATAAAGAAGATCCAGATTCCGCAGGCATTCCACCGTGTAATCGTTATAGCAGCCGAGATCTGTAATCAGCCCGATCCGCCGTCCGTCATGATCAATCCGATATGCCACCGGATCCGCCGCGTCATGGGAAGTTCGCACGGGATAAAGCGAAATATCCTTAATGGTACATCTTTCATCGGGCATAACCACCCGAAAAAGCGATTCGTCGATCCGTCCAAGGGATGAGGTATTTTTGATCGCCTCCAGCGTCCCCTTTGTGGCGTAAACCGGTACCCCGTACTTTCTGGCAAGCACCCCCAGCCCGCTTATATGATCGGCGTGCTCGTGGGTGATACAGATCGCGTCGATGTCCCTCATAGTCAGTCCAAGCGCCTCAAGCCCTGCCTCCGTCCGTTTGCCGCTGACACCCACATCCATCAAAAGATGGGTGGTATCGCTGCCCACATAGACGCAGTTTCCGCTGCTGCCGCTGGCAATACTGCACAGTCTCATAATTATGTAAACCCATTGCGGCCGGTTTTCACGGCCGCCTCTCTCTTTCTTATTTTTTCCAGTAAATCTCGATCACATCGCCGTTCTTGATGCTCTCCATATACTGCGCGCCCCTGCCGTTTAAATTGGTCACGATACCGCTCCCCTCGGGCTTAGACAGGTCAAAGTCAATGTACTCGAACACATCCACAAACACGTAGTTTTTCTTGCCGTTTAGTTTAACCGAGCTGCCGTTTACCATCACGGTGATGGGAACAGGCAAATTTTTATTTAAAATCTCTTCCCTGCGCCTTTCCTCCTCCGCTCTGGCCCTGGCTGCTGCCTCCTCTCTGGCTTTCGCCTTGGCTCTCGCCTCCTCCTCGGCGCGCTTCACGCCGGGGCCCATCACGATTCTTGCACCTCTGGGCTTCTGTTCCCCTGCTGCCTTTCCGTTTTCCGCCGCATTACCCGCAAACGTATTTTCTACTCCGTCTGCCGACTGATCCGCGTCATCCGCATTCTGCCCGTCCGCCCCGACGCCTGTTCCATCCGGCGCAGAGACATTTTTCACCATGGAAAATCCGGCCGTACCCGCCGGTCTGTCTGTAGATGCCGTATCACCCTGCCCGTCCGTCCGGATGTGCTCATAAAACTCCACATCGGAAAGCTGCAGATCTTCCAGTGTCCAGATCACCGAAAAATTCTCGTACACCTTCGTATCCATATCCGCAACCTTATTGTTGACATAGATATTCATATTCCAATCGATCGTCACATCCATAAACTCGGAAATCTGTCGTACCGTATAGTATCCGAGAATCTCGATCGCATCGTTTTCCTGAATCTCATAATACTCGGACTGTAACTCTCCGTTGACACTGGCAAACTTGGGCAGATCCACCTTTTTCTCATTGACTTCGACCCACATCTTGGAGCCAAATTCCGGAAGCTGTCCAAGCGTCATCCGGGCCGCCTCGCCTGCGGTTGATTCCACCACGCGAATCTGGTCGTTGGCATGAATCTGCGTATAGATATCCGCCTCGTTTCCGTTGACGGTAATGCGCGCCGCCTCGCCCGGCTCGCCTCTGGCAATGCGAGGTTTCCCGTTCACCGTGAAATTCAGCTCTTTTCCGCGCTTCGGGAACAGTCCGTCGCTTGCAAACTCCGCCTGCATAGCCGCGTCCACCACTGCTGCCTTGCTGTTATCATAAATCTTGACCCGCTGCTCATTGAAATAGACAAAGATAAAGTTATTGCTCTGCTCATAAAAACTTAAGCAGATACCGATGGGGGTTACCATCAGAGAGTCCTTTCTGGCCTCTTCCTCCAGAAACTCTATGCCCATCATGACTTCCTCGCCCCTGACCGCCACACGCTCGTTCTGAAGCTCCAGCTTCGACGCAAGCGCCTGCGTGTAGCCCGGCAGCCGACCGCCGCCGCCCACCACAAACACTGCGCTGACAGACTTATCCCCGTTTAGTTCCTTAATCTTGGCCGCCACCTGGCCGGTCATATTCTCGATCACATCTGACACCACACGCTCCACTTCCTCTTTGGTGATGGTCTGCTTGAGTCCCATGATGTCCTTATACTCGATCACATCCTTCACACCGGTGTCACGCTTGATCTGCTCCGCCGTGGCAAAGTCCACCAGACAGTGCTTTGCAACCACCTCCGTGAGGGAGTCCCCGGCAATGGGAATCATCCCGTAGGCGATGATGCTGCCGTCCCTTGTGACGGAAATATCTGAAGTACCCGCGCCCACATCCACAAGCGCGATATTTAACATACGGTACATCTCCGGAATCGCCACCTGAATCGCCGCAATCGGCTCCAGCGTCAGGTTGACCACCTCAAGCCCCGCAACAGACACCGCCTTGTAGAGACCGTCCACCACGTCCTCCGGCAGAAAAGTAGCGATCATATCTGCGCCAATGGTCTTCGCCTTATGTCCTTCCAGGTTTCCTATGGTGTAGCCGTTCATATAATAGCGCACGACAGAATAACCCACACAGTAGAATTTCATATCCATGTCGTTATTTTCCAGAAATTCCTGATAAGCCCTCTCCACACCAAGAGAGTCCAGCGCATAAATATCCTCTCCCAGAATTTCCCGCTCGTTCTCAAGCTCCTGATCCACTCGCAGCGTCACCGTCTGCAGTACACGGCCGGCCGCCGCGATACAGACGTCCTTAAGCGGTCTGCCAATCCGCTCTTCCAGCTCCGCCTTGACTTCCTTTATGGTGCCGCCCACTTTGTAAATATCATGAATCTGCCCATCCAGCATGGCTCTCGTCCCATGCTCCCTGATGCTCTGCGACACCACATGAAACTTACCGCCCGTGCGGTATCCTACCGTTCCCACGATACTCCTTGTCCCGATATCCAGGCCAAACACCAGCTGCCCCGGAAATTTCATTGCTTCTGCCACTGATCTTCCCCCAATTCTTTGTCTATTTGTGTGTAAACACTTTCCAGTGTTCCGTTGTTTTCTATCACTACGCCGCAGTGCCTACGAAATGCCTGCGCCGTGAGCTGCTTTTGCAAAATGGCATCGATCTTCTCATCCGTGTAGCCCCTCGTATGCCGAAGCCTCTGCCGCCTGACCTCCTCATCCGCATGGATATACCAAAGCCCGTCCAAAATTTCCGCATATCCTTCCTCAATCAAAAGCGCCGCCTCTATGAAAAGCCATGACAGCCGTCCGTCCGCCCGCTCCTTCTCGATCTGCTCCGTCAGATACGCTTTCACCGCCGGATGCACGATACGGTTTACCTTCCGTAACAGTTCTCCGTCCCCGAAAATCCGGACCGCCATCTTCTGTCTGTCAATCTTTCCCGCCGCATCCAGAATCTCTACACCAAGAAGCACTTTCAGCGGTTCATAGCATGCCTGCCCCGGCTCTTCCAGCTCATGGGCCACCCGGTCCGCCATAATAACACGGCTGTCCCGCCGCCCTTCCAGATAGGCCAAAACCTCCGATTTCCCGGCCCCCACGCCGCCTGTAATCCCTATGACTCTCATATCGCATCTTCCCGGCTTTTCTTTCCCTGTACTGTCGTATGATCACATCCGTTCCGCCTTCGGCTTCCCTGTTACGTATGCTTCCGGTCTCTTCCCAAATGTTTCTTACGCTCTCCTGCTGTAGTGCCGTCAGGATTCCTCACTTTGCCTCGTACCAGTCTGCCCCTGTGTGCAAATCGATCTCCAGCCGCACGGACAGTTCCGCCGCCTGCTGCATCTGCTCCGTCAGAATCCGGCGGACCTGCTCTTCCTCCCCCGCCTTTGTCTCAATCAGCAGCTCGTCGTGCACCTGTAAAATCAGACGGGATTTCAGATTTTCCCTGCGGAGCTTTTCCCACACCCGGATCATGGCGATCTTCATAATGTCCGCCGCCGTTCCCTGAATCGGGGAGTTCATGGCTACCCTCTCGCCGAAGGAACGCTGCATAAAATTGTTGGATGACAGTTCCGGAATGGGACGTCTTCTTCCGTACATCGTCACGACATAACCGCGCTCCTTCGCCTCCGCCACCATATGATCCAAAAACCGCTTTACGCCCGGATAAGTCTCAAAATACTGCTCGATGTATTCCGCCGCCTCTTTCTTGGAGATACTTAAGTCCTGACTCAGCCCGAAAGAGCTGATGCCATATACAATACCGAAATTGACCGCCTTGGCATTGCGCCTCTGCAAGTCCGTGACCTCCTCGAAGGGCGTATGAAATACCTTGGAAGCGGTAATCCGGTGAATGTCCTCCTCCATCCGGTAGGCTTCAATCAACTGCTCATCCTCAGACATATGCGCCAATATCCGCAGCTCGATCTGAGAGTAGTCCGCATCCATGAAAAGACACCCTTCTCCCGGTACAAACACTTTGCGGATCCGCCGCCCAAGCTCCATGCGCATCGGAATGTTCTGCAGATTCGGCTCCGTGGAACTGATCCGCCCGGTAGCCGTAATCGTCTGGTTAAAGGTGGAATGAATCCTGCCGTCTGCGGCAATACACGCAGAAAGCCCCTCCGCATAGGTGGACTTTAATTTCATAAGCCCCCTGTATTCCAGTATATCAGATACAATCGGATAGTCTGGCGCCAGCTTCTCCAGCACGTCCGCCGCCGTGGAATACCCGGTCTTCGTCTTTTTGCCGCCCTTGATGCCCATCTTCTCGAAAAGAATCTCCGCAAGCTGCTTGGGCGAGTTGATATTGAAGGTACAATCCGCCTGCCGATAGACCGCCTGCTCCAGTTGTTCGATTCTCCCTGTAAGGGCCTCGCCGTAGGATTTCAGTTCCGCAGGCTGCACCAGCACACCGTAGGACTCCATGTCACAAAGTACGCGGGAAAGCGGCATCTCGATCTCAAAAAAGAGCCCGTCCATTCCCTGCCCCGTCAGCTTTTCTTTCAGAACCCGCGACGCTGCCAGACAGACATAAGCCTGATAACATGCATACCTCGCAAAAGCCTCCGGCTCCTTCTCATACGCCTGCGCGTAAGTTCCTTTCCCGCAGACCTGTGTCCTGTCCGGAATCGTCAGCGACAGATACTCGCCCGCGATATCCTCCGTCTGGTAATCATTCTTTAACGGATTGATCAGGTACGCCGCAATCAGTATATCGAAATATCTCCTGTCCCGGTAAGGCTTTAGCACATCCTGCGCGCCCGTATCGCAGCGCCACATGCTCTCCCAGCCCGGTTCCTCTATCATGTCGTAAAGTGATTTGATATCAAAAACATTAAGATTACATAATTCATTTTTGTTCAGGGCTGTCAGCCGCTCTCTCAGGTAGTTCTCTGTCACCTCTCCCTGACATGGAATGAAAGCCACATGGTTCTCCTCCGGTGCAAGCGCGATGCCCATACAGCCGTTTTCTTCTTTGCTGTCCCTGAAAACCGCAAGTCCGATCTCTCGGCTCTCCCCTGCCGCTTCCCCCTTTTTTTCGCAGGCGAGGAAAAGCGCCTCGGCCTCCTTCTTCTCCGTCACCGTATGAAAATCGGCCTCCTGACTGTTCGACGCCGCCACATCTTTGGAAAAACGGGAAAGCATATTTTTAAATTCAAGCTGCTTGCACATCACATAGGCTTCTTCCGTATAGAAGTCGCCAATCTTCGCCTGCTTAAAGTCAAAATCAATGTCCGCATCTACGTTGATCGTCGCCAGCACCTTGCTGAGATCCGCAAGTTCCCTGTTGGCAATCAGTGATTCCCGAATCGACTTTTTGGAAATCTCCTCCACATGGGCATAAATATTTTCCAGTGACCCGTAGGTGACCATCAACTCAGTGGCCGTCTTTTCTCCCACCTTGGGCACGCCCGGAATGTTGTCCGCCGTATCACCCATCAGGGCCTTTAAGTCGATAAACTGAATCGGATTTACCTGATAGGCCGCCTCCACGTCCTTCGCATAGTAATCCTCCACCTGCGTTCTGCCGCCCTTGGTCTTGGGAATGCGGATGCGGATATGATCTGTCGCCACCTGCAAAAGATCCCTGTCGCCGGATACGAGAGAGACCGCCATCCCTTCCCGCTCCGCGCGCTTCGCAACGGTTCCCAGAATGTCGTCCGCCTCCAGCCCCGCCTTCTCCACCACACAGATGCCCATGGCAAGGAGCAGTTCCTTCATCACCGGCACCTGTTCCCGAAGCTCCGTAGGCATGGGTTTTCTCGTGCCCTTATACTCCTTGTAAATCTCGTGGCGGAAGGTGGGCGCATGAACGTCAAAAGCCACCGCCAAATAATCCGCCTGCTCCTCCTCCAGAATCTTAAACATAATATTTAAAAAGCCGTAGATCGCGTTTGTATGAAGTCCCTGCCCGTTGGTCAGTTCCGGTACCCCGTAAAAAGCTCTGTTCAATATGCTGTGTCCGTCTATCAAAACCAGTTTCAAAGCCATATGCTCTTAAGCCTTTCTCTATTAATTACATAGATACAATGATCAGCGCTGCAATAATCACCACCACGACTGCTGCCTCCAGCACCAAAAGAATATGCCGCAGGATACGGTTTACCCGAATTTTGTACGCCGCATCATCCAGCTTCCATGTAAGGGCTTTTTGCAGGTTAAAATTATTGCCCCGCTCGAGCTGCTCAAGACCCTCGGCCACCAAAAATTGGATGGATAACTCTTCCATACATTCCGGGCAGTCCTTGATATGTTCCACAAACTCCGCCAGACCCCTTCCGTCCAGTTCATCGTCCAGAAACGGGGGTATTTTTTTCTCTGCTTCTTTACAGTTCATTCGCCGCCACGCCTTTCTAGCTGCAGAGAATGCCGCCTTTCAGGCATACTCTTGCGTGAAACTTATAGGGTCTTTGCGAAATGCCCTCTCACATGAGCATTGGAACTTCTTTTCACTCTGCCCATACAGATTTTATTATATACCATCGCCGTCATATTTAAAAGAGGTTTTTCTCTGCACGAATATCTCTGCAGGCCGCCCCTACATGAAGCAGCAAAGGGCGCCGATTTGCGCCGGTGCCCTTTAATCCTCATACTTTCGTGCCTCTTGTCCTCTTGCAGCACGATCACTCATTCTAACCTTTTTACGGCTTCAACGCCTGGCCCTCTCTCACCGTACCGGGACTTCGTCCGCCGAAGCGGGAGCCGTCTCTGCGCTGTCTGCCGGAGCCGGTTCCACAGATGCCGCCTCCGGTGCAGGCTCCGCAGGAGGCGCAGCCACAGCTGCGATACCATTGCCGTCCACCGTGTAATCCGTGCCGTCCACATTTACCGTCACGTTTCTCTGCAATGCACCCGTGGCCGGGTCATAATAATACACATTGCCGTCGGGTTTTGTCACCAGCCCACGCTGCATCACCGCATTTTCGTCGAAGTAATAGTCCTGCCCCTCGATCGTCACATCCTCCCGTAGAGCGTGTCCATCCTTCGTGGCGAGGAAATATCTGCCCGTCTCGTCCTCAAACCAGCAGCCCTTCTGCACAAAGCCGTTCTCATCCAAATGATACTTTTTATCTTCCCAGTTCGCCCAGCAGTTTCGCTGCATCCGATAGCCCGCATAAAATACCGTCTGATCACCGCGGGGCGCAAAACCGTCCGCCACAATCAAAGACGCGTAGTCCTTAAACTGATAATTCATATCCACTCTGGTGGGTATCCCGGCCACCTTGCCGTGGGAAGTGTTCTGCCAGAAAGCCGCGCCGCCATCGTACTCGAGCGCATCCGCATACTGCGCCACCCACTTGTCGTATCCGATATTACCGATCTTATCCCGAAACATGTTCCGGCTGGAGTAGACCACCGGATAATAGCCGTTGGCTTCAACGATCGAGCAAAACGCGTTGATCAGCTCCTGAAGCTGCGCCTGCGACATATTCTTGTGGCAGGGCGCTTCCACATCATAAACCACCGGGTAATTCACCGTATAATTGCCGATCCACTGCATCAACTGGTTTGCCTCGGCCCTCGCCTGCTCCGCATTCGTCGCATAGGAATACAGATACACGCCCGTCCGCAGACCGGCTGCATTTGCGCCGCGCATATTCACGTCAAAATAGGGATCTACCCCTGAGTTTGTACTGCCCGCCTTCACAAAGACAAAAGACACCCCGGAAGAAGGCACCTGACTCCAGTCGATACCCAGATTGTGCTTGGACACGTCAATGCCTCTGGCAATAGAGCTGCCCGCTCCCACCGCCTCCGCCTTAAGCCCCGGCGCCAGTGTCAGCGCACCCGCCAGAAACAGTGCGCTCACCCGCCTGATTCCCCTGTTCAGTCTATGTACGAACCCTTTATTTGATTTTATCATTTGTACCTTTTACCCGGCCGCACCGGATTTTTCCCTTTCGTTTACTCACATGCCCGTTTTCTTTTGTTCTTTTCCTCGGATTGCTCCTCTATGCGTACTCTGTCCGTAACATTTTTATTACAAAATATTACGTTTTGTCACATTTTGTAACAATCCTTAAAAACTATATCATGTTTTGGCTGGAATGTATAGGGCGTATTGTGAAATTTTGGTGGAAAGTAATACCAAGCGCCTGCCTCAAATATATACTAAATTTGTCCACTCCGAAGTCTGCCAACAGGCACAAAGAAAACTGCGAAATCACTCCCGCAGCTTCCTTATCACGTATGAATGAAGCGCCATACGTGTTCCCCTTTTACAGGTTACATAATATCACATATTTCGCGGTCAGTATAGTGTGGTTTATCGCGCAAATATCGCGCGAACATCCAAATCATTAGTTTACATAACTCATCTATGCTTTGCACTCTCCACTACACGGAACTTTGATACATCCCTCACGTTTATGGCGGCACAACATTTACATCTTGGAAAGGCTTCCTTGGGTATATATCTGAATGGCTTTATCGACAAATTCGCCGGTTCCTTCCCCGCCAATGCCGTCGATGTTCTTGGTAATATCCCCGCCGCCGGAATACATCTTGCCCAATCCGCTTAATATTTTCTTACCACAAGTATACATATTCTCCGTGATATAATCCTGTATCCTTCTCACAAGATCCTGCGCCTTGGGTGACGCTGGATCGGTATGCCTCATTTCGCCCGCCTCTTTGAAGAGTCGCATAAAGTGGTCAGCCAGAAGTTTGTCCTCCCCCTCTGTTCTGTTTTTTGATTTCTCGGCAAACTCTTTATACTCCGGTGTGTTTCCCCACTGTTCTTTCGCCTGCCTTGCATATTCGTCCAGTTTGCTCCTATCAAAAGCTGAAAAATCCATATGTTTCACTCCTAACATTTTTATTCCGAGCGCGAACTTGATCAGGTTATCCAGATGTTCCTTCTTGAGCGTCAGCAGTTCTATCTGCTGCTCCAGTGCCTTACCCCTGTCAAAATCAGGACTATTCATGATTTCCCTGATATCCTTTAGCGGAAGCTCCAACTCACGAAACAGTAAAATGTGCTGAAGGCGTTCCAGATCCGCATCGTCATACAGTCTGTATCCCGCATCGGTGTATCCCGTCGGATGCAAAAGACCGATCTTGTCATAGTATTGCAGAGTGCGTATACTCACTCCGGCAATCTTGCTCACTTCACGTACCGTCATCATTGTCGTGTCCTCCATTTTCTCGGTAATATCAATATAAACTATTACGTTGCGTAGGAGTCAAGACTTTTTTCATTATATTTGATTAACTGGAGTTCTAATTATAGTCGTCAACGCCACCGACGGCCTTTCTACGCTTTATCTTCATGTTTCCCTCGTTGGGACACTCGGCTGCAAATTTTCAGAAACACGAAACGCAGTACTTTTCTCTTCCGTTAAAATAAGTTTCAGATACTACATACCCCATAAATAGCTGCATATACTATTTATGGAGTATTTTCAATGAAACATTTAAAACACTACACTATCATAGGCATCCTTTTTGTCTCAGTGACGGGAACTCTTTCACACTTTCTCTACGATTGGTCCGGACATCATCCGATCGTTGGCCTTTTTACGCCTGTAAACGAATCCGTCTGGGAACATATGAAATTATTATTCTTTCCCATGCTGCTCTATGCAGCCATAATGATTGGTAAATGGAAACGCCAATATCCCCCCATCGTCTCCGCACTGTTCTTTGGTATCTTAACAGGTACGCTTCTCATCCCGCTTTTTTATTATGCTTATACATCTGTCCTTGGCAAAAATTACCTTATTTTGGATATCGGTATATTTATTCTGAGCATCCTCATCAGCTTTTGGCTTTCCTATAAACTTACGTTGTCAAAAAAGCTGGAATCCTATACTTTTGTGCTGTGTGCAGCGGTATGCATTCTATTGACCTGCTTCCTCGTCTTTACCCGTCACCCGCCGAATGATGCCGTTTTTCAAAATCCTGCCGTGTCCTGCTCCGCTGTCACTTCTTCCTTCCCTCCAAAAGGCTGTTAAACTCCACATTGCGTGCCGCCTAGCCGTTTCACTGGCTAAAATCCATGCTGCCGCACTTCTTTCATACAGCTTATTGTACAAAAACCCCGCAGCACAAAACTGCGGGATTTTGTAGTATTCTTATTTTTTTCCTATTTGCATAATGGAACGCCCTTTATAAATTTGGGGAGGCATAATGCAAGAATAATCCTGCCCTTTACACTGCCTGCGCTCAATCATTTTCAAGAGCCGCGAAGCCACTTCCTGTCCAATCTGGTATCCCTGGTGAATAGAACAGGTAACGCCTTCCTGCTCCCAGTCATCGCCTGAATAATCAAAGCAGATGATGGAATAATCCTCCGGAACCCTTTTCCCCTGTTCCCTTAATGCCTGTCTTACCAGCCGGTAAATCATATAATTACAGCAGACAATCGCCGTACAGCGGGGAATACCTTTTAGAAACTTTTCTATGGAGTGGATAAAACGGTCATCATGGGCCCCATTGGATATACACCATTTAATATAGTCGTCCTGTAATTCCACTTCGTGTCTTCTAAGCGCTTTGGCCATTCCCTGAAACTTCTCAATACTCTGGTAATTGTCATAAATAAAAATTCCGGCTATATGTCTGTGTCCTGCCTTAATCAAAAGTCCAAGAAGTCTGTCTGCGCACTGCTTATCATTGCTGATCACACGGGGATAGTCTAAATCCTTATAATAGTTATTATAGAAAATAACCGGTATATTTTTCTGGTATATCTGCTTATAACAGTCCAGATTTGGATTCAGCAGGCTTGCTTTCACGCCGTCCACAATAAATCCCTGAAAATCCTGATGCACGACTGTCAGAAGGCAGCGCCGTTCATTGGCAAATTTATTGTCCGTGAGAAAAATGCGAAGTTCAACCTCATCTGCATGCAGCACACTCCGGATACCGTCTATCAAGGCAGAATTGGCCTTCCTGTCCTGTCCCTGCAGTACCAGCCCCACTTTAATGTTGCCATTGCTGCCTCCCAGTTCCTTGGTCAGGGCTACTTCCTTATTTATGTATGTTCCGCTTCCTCTTACCTTTCTGATCAGGCCCTCCTGATCCAGTCTGGCAAGCGCAGTGCGGACCGTTTCCCGGCTCACTTTCAGTCGGTGGCTTAAGACATTTTCGGATGGGAGTTTGGAATTATCCGCAAACTTATTCTCATCGATATAAGAACGTAACCAAAGATATGTCTGCTCTGATTTTTTATCCAAAGCTCCCATATTACAACTCCTTAATCCGTAATTGCAGGTCTTTTTCCTTCTGCTTTTTCTATCCAGTCAAGCAGGCGTTTTCTCATATCTGCTTTCACATCTGCATAATCTGGATCAGCAACCACATTGTTTAACTGATACGGATCTTTCTCCATATCATACAGGAAATCATCCGCATAAACATCCGATGATGCCGCCTCGCCGCCATTCACTCCCGGCGCATATACGGAATACGTATACCTCGGCGTCCTGACACATCTTCCCACTCTGCTCTCGGAAATCTGCGCAAAAATCTGGTTCGGCCGTTCTTTGTCTTTCTTTTCCACCACGTGCAGAAGGTTTTCGCCTATCATGGCCTCTCCCACATCCACGCCCGCCATAGCAAGAATCGTCTTTGGAAGGCTCTCCGTGCTCACCAGCTCCTCCACTGCCACGCCCCCTTTATAAGGGCCTCCGGCAATAACAAGGGGCACTCTGAGACATGCGTCGTGGCAGGAACGCTTATAATCGTCATAACCATTTAAGTGGCTGTCCCGGTTCCTTGTCTTGAAGTGGGAACCATGGTCGGATGCAAAAATGATAATCGTATTATCATACAGGTTTTTCTCTTTTAACTTTTCAACCAGTCTGCCTAAATTCTCGTCCAGGTTCTCACATGCTCCCAGATAATCAGGATATTCAATTTCCGCATCCCCTTTTAATGCCTTCAAATCTTCCGGCAGTATGTAGTCTTTAAACTTTTCTTTCGATCCTTCCGGCCCTTCATAATGTTTTCTGTCATTCTGGTGATGAGGCTCAATATGGGATATGGTCATGAAAAACGGCTTTTCGGTATCCCTTTCATCAAAAAAATCAAGAGCAAGGTCCGTAATGCAGTCTGCACGGTATCCCTTAAAATCGATCCGGTTATTGTTTTCGTCAAATACATAACCGTCATAACCGTGGGAAGTGAATTCCAATACGTCGGCAGTACGCCAGAATCCGGTATATCCCCCTCTCAATTCACGGGGAATAGGGGTAATCGTATGGTCAATCGTCGGCGGCTTTTCCAATTCCCCGTCACTTGCCAGATGCCACTTACCGATATATGCCGTCTCATATCCTGCTTCTTCTATGTAATCTGCCAATGTTTTAATATTGTCCGGCAGCATAACATTGTTGCGGAAGCATCCCGTTTCCGTAGGATATTTCCCTGTCTGGAACAGTGCACGGCAGGGGCCGCAGACAGGCTGGGGCGAGAATGCATAATCAAATTTTACTCCTTCTGCCGCCAGGCGGTCAAGGTTCGGCGTAATATTTAACGGCTGTCCGAAGCATCCACAGGTATCTGCCCTTTGCTGATCTGTAAAATAAAATATTATATTATAAGCCATAAACTTTCCTCCACTATTTTTTTATGCCTGCCTTTGCTTCCTTCATCTTGCTTCTTATAAGCGTTGCCACAGCAAGGACAGTCAGTACTATGAAAATGATACAATAAATGCTGCTTACAAAAATGGCAGGATTTCCATTCGATATCAGCAGGGCGCGGCGGAAATTCGTTTCCGTCATATTTCCCAGTACCATTCCTAACAAAATAGGCACCGCCGGCATTTCCAGTTTGCGCAGCAGCCATGCAATAATTGCAAAAATCAGCGCCACTCCCACATCAAAATAATTCTTGTTCACCGAATAGGCGCCGGCAAAGCAGAAAAGAACGATGATCGGTGTCAAAATCTCCTGCGGGATGGATACCACCTTGGCAAAAAGTTTTGTCAGAAAACTCCCCTGTAAAAGCATAAATAAATTTACGAATATCAGTCCAATCATAATGGCATACATGATATCGCCCTGTGTCGTAAACAGGCTCAGCCCCGGATTCAGGCCGTTGATCATAAGGGCAGAAAGCATAATTGCCACTGTTCCGTCACCGGGAATACCCATGGTCAAAAGCGGAATCAGCGTTGCACCGGTTACCGCATTATTAGCCGCCTCCGCGGCTGCGATACCTTCTACGGACCCATGTCCAAATTCTTCCTTATGTTTGGACATCGCCTTTGCCCTGTCATAACTGAACCAGGATGCTTCCGAAGCGCCGGTTCCCGGAATAATGCCTACCATAACGCCTATGATAGATGACAGCAGTGTAGGCCGCAGTAACCTTTTATATTCCTCTTTCGATATCTTGCCATTATCATGCATCTTCTCGGCATCCAGAATAAGCGGCCCCGGCTTCTTTTCTGCCTTTGCCAGAATTTCCACAAGAGCAAAAAGTCCGATCAGGCAGATGGCCAGATCCAGCCCCAGATATAAACGGGGTATTCCAAGCGTAAATCTGTCATAGCTTGTCATGGGATCTGCCCCAATACAGGAAATCAAAAGCCCCACACAGGCAGCGATAATACCTTTGATCATACTTTTCCCGGAGACACCGGCAATAATGGTCAGACCAAACAGACACACCATAAAATATTCCGCCGTGCCAAGCTGGGCGGCAACCTCCGCCACCTGCGGTCCTAAGAATAAAAGCATCAGTGCGGAAAATACCCCGCCGAAAGTAGACGCATACAGCGCAATTTTAAGCGCCGCCTTTGTACGTCCTTTTTGGGAAAGGGGATGTCCGTCCATCATCGTAGCCGCCGCATGGGGCGTTCCCGGTGTATTAATCAATATGGCAGATACGCTTCCCCCATATCCCCCGGCACAGTAAATACCCAGCAGGAACATCATACCCGGAATGGCCGTCATCTTATATGTAAATGGCAGGAACAGAATAACACAAAGAATTACCGTAAGCCCTGGAACCGCGGCGAATACCGAACCGATAAATACGCCAAGATTCATCCAGAGGAAGTTTTCCAGTGTAAACAAATGCTCCAAAGCCGGACCAATAAATTCTAACATACTCTATAACCCCCTTTCCTAAAAGCTCACGTTCAGCCCGAAACAGAACGCTGCCCAAATCAGTACTGCCGCTGTCAGCGTAATGGCGTAATAACTTTTCTTACGGCAGCGGAAGTAAACCAGAAATCCCAGACAGCAGAAAATTGCTCCTATCACAAATAAATCTGTAACCCGGCAGATCACGTAAGTCAGCAGCAAAATAGCCAGAATCTCCAGCGCTTTTACCTCGATCAGTAAATTCACTGTCTTTGTCGTCCATGGACGCTTTTTTACATAGACATTGTACAATTCTTTCAGCAAAAGCACACCGCTGAAAATCATCATAACTACCATAAGCAGCTTCGGGAACACGCGGCCGTTGACCACATCTGTGTCCGATACCGGTACCTGACTCGGCATTATCAGCAAGACTACCAGTCCAAGCACCAAAAATACAATTCCTGCAATAAATTCTATGGGCAGATTTATCTCCTTTTTGGCAAGTTTCTCATCTATCTCATCTCTTTTTTTATCCAGCCGGTCCATCCAGCTTTCCTTCTCTCTCATACCCAAACTCCTTTCCATATGAAATAACCAGACACTCCATAGAGAGCGCCCCATTAAATCAGGCGCGATACGCTTAGCGAATCGTCTCATTGAATGAAAAGAGGATGGGCAGTCCTATCTGGTCCTGTCCATCCTATGAAAAGGTTCGATTAGTTTACTACGATATCATAATATTCATTTACAATGTCCTGAACATTCTGGATATGGTTCTGAACATCCTGCTCGCTCATAGTATCCACTTCAAGCATCATCGTATCACTCAGCCAGGATGCCATTTCACCGTCTGCAAGAATATCATCATAAAGTTTCTTAAGCTCGCTTACCGTTTCAGCCTTGGTGCCAGAGCGGGCAAGAACAAAGCAGCGGTTACGGAAATAAGGATATCCATACTTTCCTACACCTTCAACGCCTGCGAACTCGCCGTCTGTTATATCATCACCGTCAAACGCACAAACGATGGTAACACCACCCTGCTGATAGGTTTCCAATATCTGTGACTGGTGGGAAACTGCAAAGCTGGTTTCTCCTCTTGCCACTGCCTGCGCCGCTTCTGCTGCCGAACTATAAGGCGTGATCTTTAATTTCTCGCCATAGCCCATAGAGCCGAAAAGCGCTGCCGCCAAAAATGCTTCCGAACTTGTTGCGCCGTTTGCTGCCACGCTGATCTCATCCGCACTTGCCAGATAAGCTTCCAAATCACTCATGCCGTTGATGTTAAGGCTTGCATCTGCGGACATTACAAACACGGATGAATATAAATTCTCTACAAAAACGAAATCGTCGTATGTAAATTGCAGTTTGGCCGGGTCTAAAATCGAAGTGATCGAAAATAAACCTTCTCCTGCAAATACCAGTTCCGTATCATCCGCTTTCGTATCAGCCACCCAAGTATTAACCGTAGCCGCATCACCCTTGATTGCATCGGCTACCAGAAT
Source organism: uncultured bacterium (assembly GCA_947073545.1). Lineage (GTDB taxonomy): Bacteria > Bacillota > Clostridia > Lachnospirales > Lachnospiraceae > UBA3282. The sequence continues at coordinate 18,194 of CAMTMP010000010.1, read as the reverse complement.
AATATTCTCGGAATAGTTCGTTGACATGGAAGCTGCCTTCTGGCTTACCATTGCCGCAACGCCTGAAGGCGCCCACGGACAGGTGACTGTCCAGCTTGCAGTTTTGCTTCCTCCACATCCCGTCAGCAGTCCTACTGCCATGGTGAGAGTCAAAACAGCGCTTAAAATTCTTTTTTTCATCTTCACATCTCCTTTTTCATAATTTTACGATCCCTGCAGTTTTTCGCACATCTCTGATGTGATTTCAATATAGCATATTTTGATTTTCTCTCTCAACAAGTTTTGTCTAGTAGTTTAAAAAGTTGTACGAAATAGGCTAATTTTTACAAATCCTGTCTAATTCACCAAAAAAAATTAGTGATTTTTCTGATAAAAAGCTGCTGCCTCCTCCAATCTGCTCATCGAATAGTCAAAAAATGCATAATATGACTCACAAAAATAATTCTTAGGGTTTTGACCGTTTGCGGCCACCCGGTGCCTTCTGCATCCGCCCCTGCATATGGGCGCGTACTTACATTTTTTACAATCCTCCTGCATAATTGCTGAATCTTCTACAAAATGGAGTTCTTTTCTTCTTTCATGAATTTCTTCAAAAGAATGCCGGTTTAAACTGCCCAGCTTGTATTCATCCAGCACATAAAAATCGCACGGATAAACGCCTCCGTCAGCTTCCACCACGTTCTGGCAAGAGCATATACCGCTCATGCCGCATACATCCGGCTGCATGAGAAGAAGCATTCTGACATACTCTTCAAACTGCTGGATATGCACAATGACTCCTTTTTTTAAATCGTTATACCACAAATCAAACAGTGTTTTCAGAAAATGTCCGTAAACTTTGGGCGTAAGCGTATGGGGAAAACGCTCCTTTTCCATTCCCAACGGATTCAGACAGGGAATAAACTGCAGATACATAAAGCCGTTTTGTTTATAATAATCATAAATCTGTGTTATTTTCTTAGCCGTTGCTGCATTCACCACTGTCAGAATGTTGAAATCCACATTATACTTTTTCAACAGCGCAATCCCCTCCATCACCCGTTCAAAGGTTCCCTGCCCCTGTTTGTCAACCCGGAAAGAATCATGGGTAAACATAATACCGTCTAGGGAAATTCCCACAAGAAATTGATTTTCCTTTAAAAATTTTGCCCATTCTTCATCCAGACAGACTCCGTTTGTCTGGATGGCATTTGCTATTTTTATGCCCTTAGTATTATATTTTTTTTGCAGGTCTACCGATTTTTTAAAGAAATCAAGTCCCCGTAAAAAAGGCTCTCCTCCCTGATAGGCAATCGTACATGCCGTATCCGAAAAGTCCAAAGCTTTCCGTATAACCTTCTCTAGCGTTTCCTCCTCCATAAATCCATAAGATTCCACTTCCCTGTTCTTTGTTTCATCACAGTAAAAGCAGTACTTGCACTGCAGATTACACATCCCCGAAGCGGGTTTGATTAGTACACTGATATTAGGCATCGACTTCTTTCCTTTCTTCTATACTGGCTGGTTTTACGGATTACATGGTTTGGACTGCCCACCGCAAAGGAATTTCCCGAAAGTTCCTTCGACTGGTGTGACGCCCGTTCTTTTGTGTGTATTCTTTTAGACATAGATATGCTCCTCATATGATAGTTTTGGATTATTTCCATTATCTACCATATGAGGAGCATATTATTCCAAACTTTTTATCAATGCTGGTGGTGGGACTTGAACCCACACGGCACTTCAAAAAGCCCGTAAAATCAATGGTTTCAGCTTCCGAAAATGTAAAAGTTATCAACGAGTTATCAAATGCACTTAGTATTTCTATTTATATCAGAAATGACTGATGCTTTATAACTCATATCGGAAACATCATAGGTGTAATTCTCATTATTTACCTTTACCGTATGTCCCAATAATGACGCAGTTACAACTGGTGACACCCCATTGCATCTCATATCAGAATTAATTGTTCTTCTAATTGCATGAATACTTTTCTGGTTTGTAAATTCTTTAGATGCTGTCCGGTTTCTAGCGCAATTCGATATTACTCTTGAATGAACCCTACCATTTTCATCTGAAAAAACCATTCACTAATGAACCCATTTTTAATTTCAGTTTCTTTTACTCTTAATAATACATCCTGCATCTCATCAGTAAGTGGAATTTTTCTAATCTTGCTATTCTTTGTGGTAGATATCGTATATTCGTTTGTTAGGCGGTTATGTTTTTCGGAATGTCTAACTATAATTTCCTTTTGAGAAAAGTTAATATCTTCCCACCTTAACGCAGCAAGTTCTCCAACTCTCATACCAGTATACATCGCAAGTTCCACAGCATATTTAACAATATAATCTGGCTTTCCATCATAATTAGAGTCTAATTTTTTAAGTAAAGCAATTTTCTCCGCATTACTAAGAGTTCTTTCGGATGCACTTTTTTCTCTTTCTTCTTGACATAAGTGCTTAAAGGTCGGAAGGTCAACATACTTACATGGGTTATTACTGATTACTTTGTCTATAATAGCCTTTTCAAAAACTCCATTCATATACCCAAACATACCTTTTAATGCTCTATATGGTATTTTCTTTTCCCCAAGTAAACGTTGTATAAACAGACATATATATTCGTCATCTATTCGTGAAATATCCTCTTTGCAAATTTTATCTCCTTCAAAGAAACGCTTAAAATCGCATTGATACTTATAAATAGTATTATCAGATCTCCCACATCTCTTTTGTCTGTCTACCCAAATATCATATCTTTCTCTAAACGAATTACCATGTTTTGATTTCCAATATGATATAATTATATTATCTAAATCACATTTATTCTTCCTTTTTATAGATTTCCTTTGTCCATTTGGGGTTGATAAATATGTGTGCCAAAATTCATTCTTATCCTGCCATATTTTATATGGATGTTTTTTTTATATCTCCTCTCTTTTTTTCATATCGATTTGTTCTTTCATGTGTGACAAATCAATCATACCATTATTCAATGCGAATTTCAATAATTCATTTATATCCACATCTTTATCTATATGCCCTCACTCCATTCTATAATATTATTACAGGAAAGTGAAAAATCACTTCCCTGTACTCCCAAACCCTCCTCTGTCCTTATTTTCTAATCTAATTACTTCATCAAAAACAATCCTTGGCTGGTTTTTCACAATTCGGAACTGACAGATTCTATCATTTATATGTATTTCGGTATCTCTGACCGCATAAACCGGCATAAACCACTGATCGTTGTCCCCGCTGTAGGAGGCGTCGATTACCCCCTGATGATTGGTCTGTATGATTCCGAAATTTTTGAATGTGGAACTGCGCGGGACTACATGGGCCTCGTATCCTTTCGGAAGCTCCATCGCAACACCGAGAGGGATCAGCTTAAACTCCCCTCTCTTTAATACCACATCCTCCGCTGCCCGCAGGTCAATCCAGTCCGACTTGCCGTCTATGTAATCCAGTTTCTCAATTTTATCCGTAAAATATTTAATTTTAATTATCTCGTTCATTCTTTTTTCTCTTTCCTTTATAATCGCATGGAATACATTGTCCCCCAAAATACATTTTATCTTTTACTCTGCAATACACAATCACTCTTGCCTTATCTTCATCATTAATAATTGATTCGGGACATTGTTCGCATTCACTCGTTATGATCATGCTTGCCATAATACTATTTCACCTTTTTGTAATGATTGCTGGACATCTATTAGTCTCTGATTTGAAGAACCACGATAGGGGAGTGAGAGATCGCGCTGCGATTCTATGTATTGACCATCTACAAGAACATCACATTCTGTAATAATTTTCGCTCTTTTAGTCAATTCACCATATCTTAGTCCATCTTTCATATTGTTTTTTCTTATTTCTTCCCATGTATAGCCTGTGTACAACCAGATTGATTTCTCCGACTTTGAAAGACGGAATTCATTGACCAAATCAAGAACGTCATCAAGATTTTCTTTTGCCAGTGGTTCCCCTCCAAGGATACTGATCCGTTTTATGTAAGATTTGTTTGCCAATTCCAAAAATTTATTTTTTACTTCTTCTGTCCATTCTTTACCACCATCAAAATCCCATGTTTCAGGATTAAAACAATTTTCACAATGAAAATGACAACCTTGTACGAAAAGGGCGACTCCTACGCCCTCTCCGTTTGATAAATCTAAACTTCTAATTTGTGCATATCGTATTTCAGTCACTCTCCTTATATTCGTGATCATCTAAATGCACGAACCTCTCAACTATCTCCTGCGTTCTGCCTTGATTCCAATAATGACTTCCTATATAACCACATGTGCGTCTAGCAATATTCATTTTGTCCTGATCACGATTCTTACAATTAGGACATTCCCAAATCAGCTCACCATTCTCTTTTACAATCTGGATTTCTCCATTATATCCACATACCTGACAATAATCTGATTTAGTATTGATTTCTGCGTACATGATATTTTCATATATAAACTTCATCACTTCTAATAAAGCTGGAATGTTATCATTCATATTGCTACTTTCAATATAAGAAATGGCTCCTCCAGGACTCAACTCTTGGAACTTACTTTCTATTTCAAGTTTTGCAAATGGATCAATTTCTTCCCTTACATTTACATGATAAGAATTAGTAATGTAATTTTTATCAGTAATACCTTCAATAATACCAAACCTTTTTTGTAAACATTTTGCAAATTTATATGTAGTGGATTCAATTGGTGTACCATATAAGCTGTAATCAATTTTTTCTTTCATCTTCCACTGATTGCACTTATCATTTAATGCTCTCATAATCTTCAATCCAAATTCAGTACCTTCAGCATTATCAGTATGTGATTTACCAGTCATATATTTTACACATTCATATAAACCTGCATATCCAAGAGATATTGTGGAATATCCATTATGTAATAACTCATCTATTGGCTGATGTTTATTTAACCTTGCTAATGCTCCATATTGCCACATAATAGGGGCTGCGTCAGATAAAGTTCCTTCCAAACGTTCATGACGGCATTTGAGAGATTTATGACATAATTCTGTACGCTCTTCAAACAGTTCCCAGAATCTATCAAAATTTCCTTCAGATGAAAGTGCTAAGTCTACCAAATTGATTGTAACGACACCTTGATTGAATCTTCCATAAAACTTAGGCTGACCATTCTTATCATGCCATACTGTTAAAGCGGATCTGCAGCCCATCACAGGATACATATTCCCATCTTTTAATCTCTTCATTACCTTCTCTGACATAAAATCAGGAACTAATCTTTTTGCTGTACACATTGCTGCAAGTTCAGTAAGATACCAATATTTACTGTTTTCATGAATATTGTCTTCTTCTAATACGTACAACAATTTGGGAAAAGCTGGTGTAATGCATACGCCTACTTCATTTTTCAGTCCTTCTATTCTTTGAAGCAACATTTCTTGAATAATCATTGCCAGTTCTTCTTTATACTCTTTTGTCTCTCCAATATACATGAATACCGACAAAAATGGAGACTGCCCGTTTGTATTTGTCATAGAATTTAACTGATATTGAAATGTTTGTACACCATCCTGAATTTCTTTTTGCAAATCTTTTTTTGCCCATTCAATAGATTCTTTACCTGCAAATCCCCATGATAAATATTTTTTTAGATATCTGTTGTAGCTATCTCTAACAAATGAAGCTAGGTGTGTTAATGTGATTGTTGCTCCACCATACTGAGATGATGTGACCGCTGTAATAATCTGCGTTGCAATTGTCATTGCTGTTAAGAATCTATGAGGTTTTTCAATCAAAGTACCATTTATGACTGTTCCGTTTTGCAGCATATCATCAAGATTAATCAAACAACAATTATGCATATGTTGAGCAAAATAATCAGCATCATGAAAATGGATAATGCCTTCATCATGTGCTTGTACAACATCTTCTGGAAGTAAAAATCTTCTTGTAATATCTGTACTTGTGATGCCTGCCAGATAATCTCTCTGAGTCGTTACTACTGATGCACTTTTATTAGAATTTTCTGAGTTCCAATAATCATTTACACCATCAATCAATTCAAGAATACTTTTATCAGTTGTATTGCTTTCTCTGACCAGTTTTCTTTTATATCTATATTCTATATACTTTGTAGCAACATCTTTTCTTGTGCTTGCCATGAGTTTATTAACAACTTCATCCTGAATCTCTTCCACACTCATATTCTTATTCAAAGATTCTATGTGATTAGCAATGTCTCTGGCTTTTTCTTTTGCATAAGCGGTTTCTTCACCATCTACATCAATAAAAGCCTTTAGAACTGCTATCTTGATTTTCTCTTTATCAAATTTCACTTTGCGTCCATCTCTTTTTTGTACTGTCAATAACTATTTCCTCCGTAATTCATTATCTTTCATCAACTAATTCTTCTAACACGCCACCAATCTCAGCTACAATCACTCCGATTGCCAGTGGTACGACTGACTTCTTAGCCAAAGCAACAATACCACCGACAATCCTAATAGCCGATTTACCAAGACTGATAAATAAATGTCCTTTACTGTTCATATTCTCTTATCTCCTTTGCAATTTTATTGGCTATAGTTTCACAATCTAATTCGCTTGATGTGGCATAATTATAATCAATACCAAAATTATCTAGTGCATTAATAATATGTTTTCTAACCTCTAACGCTTCTTTTTCGTTCTGAAATCTTCCTTCATCTTCGTATGTATGTTTTCTTGTGAGTAGATAATTTCTATTTGTGTATGAATCAAACACATTACGAACCGTCTTATTGAAATCTTCTCCAAGTGTTTCATCATTGTTATAAACAATGCAAAGGATCAACGGAGAATCTACTACCATTACCTGAACTTTATCTCCTACTCTACCCATTTTGAAAGACTGCTTCCTTCATAGCACATTTGCACTACTTCAATATTTAAAACTTCTTTAAATGAATTAATATCTTCCTTAATTTCTAAGAGCATTTGTTTTCTCTCATAATAGGATTCTTTTGATTTACCAGACCAAAATTCTTCTAATGGGAAAACATCAAAGATTACTAATTTCAAATTAGATTTATCATCCTCTTTACTCATTGCAATGCCTGTACCTTTTTGGAACGCTTCTGAATCAGATAATCCTTCCTTGTTTTTGTATAAAAGTTCACCATCAACAAAACAATTTTGCAACCCTAGTCTATGTAAGTCTAATATAATATGACCCAGTCCCTTATACTCTTTCCCTTGCCTTGTCATGCACTTGTCGCCAACAAATGCACATCTTGTACCATTTAATTTTCTGGATATCGAAATCCATTCATTCCCTTTTAATTTTACTTTATCAATTGGAGTGCCAAGCATAACATCAAATGTAGGAATTAGCCCAGGAATACATTTATTCACTAATTTTGCGTCAGCTCCAAGTTTAATGTTCTTGATAATCATTCCTCTTACAAACTTCTTTATATCTTCATCAAAATCATAACACCACGCCTTTGCTTGAATAATATCCTCTTCTCGACCAGTATTGTGCTGCTTAATATAATTTAGCAGCTCTTTAAATTCTTGATTAACATCATTATGCATCAAGTCTGGTGTTATAACTTTGACAGAATCATATTTCTTTTCTGCGATACCAGTTGTAACATTCCCATCCAATAAAAACTTTAAGCATTCCTTAAATAACTCATTATCTTTGTTATTAATAACAATTTCTTTTTTCTCATTTAAACTACTCGTTTCCTGAATCTGTTTAAATAATTTAATTACTTCTATCAATCACATTCTCCTTCCTTAAAACACACAATTTATTGATTTATATTTATAATCTGTTATAATCAACTAAAGAGGGGTGATAGTTTGATTGACACAATAATAAGTATAATTTCAAACATTCTTTCTATTTTTGGCATTACCATTGATGCCAAAAAAGCACTTATCAGACCATATTATAGAGGTTTATATCCTGACAGAAATAACATAGAAATAAAAGTTATTGAGACAAATTTGAGTATCAAAGAAGGTGAAATTTTCGATCACCAATCACGAATGGTTTCTGTAGATAGTTGGGAAGACTATATACAAGCATATGTAGAATACGATGGATTGGCAGTAGGAGGTTTTCGTGCAATAACTAATATGCTTGGTAACTCAATTCAAAAGGACGTAAAGATTTCTAATCTACAGTATGATGAATTCCATTTATCCTGTGATATTAAATATAAAGATGGATGGACAGAAAAGAAATTAGCATACAAGTGTCAATTAAGATAATTCATTTACCACTCTGGTAGGTAACAAAACAAAGAATAATAAATCAGATACGCACAGTATCAAGTAAACAATTCGCACGGTTATTCGTAGGAAATTCCAATAATTACAATTTAAAAGTTATATCCGTTTTGGGTGGTAAACAGCATACCCTTGGTTAAATTACGCAAAAATTAGCCATAAACCACTGATGACATAGATTTTATATAGATTTTAAAATCCTATGTTCCAGTCTGCAAAGGCTGTTGAAGTTATATAAATTTTCAATTACAAGGAGGAATGCTATTTAATGGCACAAGCAAGATTTAATTTTACAGGGACAGTAATGTTTCCTAAAGTAAAGTGTGATATTGGAAGTTATATTCATTATTGGAGAGGTATTAAGAAGGTTGGTAAGACTACACTGTTTTATGATTTAGTTCAGGAACAGTACGGCGATCTAGAAAAGGGACTTTTAATTGCAGTCGGAGATGAAATTGGATATCAGGCGTTAGATGGATTGGTTTATGCGGAAACTCCTACATGGGCTGATATTGTAGAAGTAGTGAATGATCTTGTTGAAAATAAAACGGATAATAATTTTGAGATTGTCGGTATTGATACCGCCGATGAGATGATCAAACTTGCAAAAGAAGAGGTAAAGAGGATTCATAAGAAGCAGAAAGGCAGTGCGGCAGAATTTAATGCCTGTTTGGGTGGATATGGCGCACCAAGAGATAAAGTTACAGAACTTGTAGACGATATTCTGGCAAAACTTCGTAAGGCTGGATATGGAATTGTTATTATCGGTCATACCAAGTTAAAAGATGTAAAAGAAAAGAACGGTGACGAATATCAGCAGCTTACATCAAACTTAAATGCAGATTATGATGGAATTTTTGCAAATAAAGCAGATATTGTTATGACCATTGCTGTTGAAAAGAACATTGATGAAGCGAAGCGTATTAAAGGAACAACTCGCTATATGTGGTTTCTCAACCTTATAATTCGATTTGTCAATTCATCTATAATTTTATCAATATATCTATTTCCCACATCATTTTGGATGATGATAACCGGGCGAATACCGCCTTGCTCTGAATATACGGTATTTTTTGATAAATTAGCATAAAAAATATCAAACATCCTCATAGTTTTCCTCCTCTCTCATATCTTTATGTATGTCCTACATTTTCTTTGACGCTTCCCACTATACAATAAATATATTTATTAATCAATATATTTATTAATCAATATATTTATTTATAAAAAGTTGCACAAAAATAAATTTATATATTGTTTAGTATATCCATATATTGTATAATCGATATATTAATATATGGAGTTGAGATTATATGATTTGTAATAACACTAAAGAACTACTTGCAGAAATCAAAAAATATATGGATTTAAACAATATTCAGATGAAGGATTTAGCGGTTAATATGCAAAAAAAACCTCAATCCGTTAGCCAGATTTTTAATCATGGAAATCCACAGTGTAATACCCTTTTTGAAATCTGCGAATCTTTAAATTTAAAACTTGACGTAAATTTAAAAAATAAAAGTGATATATCTAAATAAATAATATCGCTTTTCATGTCCATTAAACCGGACTCTTAGTTAAAACTTCACTACCAAATTATGCTACAATTCGTCATTTTCAGGAAATCACTTATTCAAATTGAATGAAACCATAATTTTATCTTGTTTTCATGTGCAGAAATGCCTATTTTACACGCTTTTTCACTTATGGATGATTGATCATATTACAGTTTTATCCATAACTTCCATATTTTTAGTATAGAAATAAGGCTTTTTCTATGCTATACTGGCTAATATCAAAGATAAAATTATGGTTTCTATATCAATAAAAGCGATACACTTTCAGTATCGCTTCAATTTTTGATATTAACTTTTCTTATTGTGCCTTTTTGTAATCATCATACAAAATATATTCTCTTGATTTTTCTCGCATATCTCTAATGGTTGGCAATCCATACTTTTTACCAAACTTACACAATCCACATCCACAATGAATTTTCCCCTTTGAATACTGTCCATCATGTGGATACCAATCTAAGCCATAAACTGCTTTGCTAATACGTTTTTTTCTCTGTATTTTTCTTTTCCTCACATCTCTAAGGTAGGCTTTATCTCTCAAATAACACACCTCCTGATTAAATAGTTATTTCATTTACAAAATACTTAAAAATTCATATTCAGGATAATTAGGAGTTACCGTTTTTATTATGTTCTCTGAAAATATCTTATGTATAAAAAAACCTGGTGCAAAATTGTATGGCACTTGAATATCTTCTCCATCATCTATATACAAATCGCCCCTTTGATAAAAATAACACTCCGTTAAGTCAATTTCCCGCTTTTGATTATTTATAAAAATATTGCTTTCAGCAACATTATTAGAATGTAATCCAATTGGAAAAGATAAACTTATTCTATTCCTATGTCTTTCATACCACTCTATATAGTTCATATTTATAGCAGGTAAAATTGTATGATGTAGATGAACATTTCTATCAATAAGATTTCTCGCAATACTCGGTTGATATAAGAGTACTAAATCTATCGGGCAAACTTTATTACCTATATAATTTTGTACATATTCTTGACATTTTTTAATATTTGCATTTTCGTGCAAGTGTATCCATATTCCATTTATCTCATCTTTTCCCTTATCATTTTTTGATAAATTTACACATGCCTCCTCCAATTTATCTCTTAGATTTGCAAATTCATTCTTATGCTCTGGAGATAACGCAAAAATTAAATATGACTTTTCTTTTATACTGAACTTATATGGCAATTTTCGCAATCTTATTAAAACTTGATTGTCCACACTTTCTTCTATCACTTCTTCATTATAACGAGAAACTAAACCCTTTATTATATCAGATATTCTATTATACATTGAAAATGAAGGATATTCATTAAATATAATTTCACATTGAATTCCGTTTTTTGATTGTATATTCATTTCATCAACTAATATATTTCTGATTTTTTTCAATTCATCATAATAATCTTTTTGAAAACGTGAAATTCCAAAATTTTTCATAGATAAATTTATTTTACTACCATCTCGAAATTGTACAATCCCATCATATCCCGGATTCCCCATGGAAGCAGGAATAATTTCATAGTTTTCACTTCCAATAAGGCTTCCTAAGCCCAAAATCTCAAACATAGCACCTTTTTGATTATTAATATCATTTTGCTTTATAATTTTTATTTGATTATTAAGCCACTGAGGACTTATTTTACGAAGCTTTCTCACTGATGCAGCGAATGAATCCAATTCCATTTCAGCTATTATATCTTGTCTCTTAATCAATTTATGCAATACATGTTCTTGATTGCTAATTATCCATTCTTCATCAAATAAATTAATCATTTTCTTTACAATACTCAAATGTTTTGTTTCATGAAATCTATCAACAGACTCTTTAAATTCTAAAAGTTCTAAACACCCTTCCATAATCCACCACCTAACAAACCTATTAAAATTTCACATTCATGTCCTACATAAAATACCTACATTTTCCCATGTAAAACTGCTGTTCCTTCTCAAAAAGTGTAATCAATTTATCCAGACTTTTTTCTTCTCTATATTTTTTTAATGCTTCCAGATACTCATTTCTATTTGCATCTTCAATCACAACCGGCACAACACCATTCTTTAAACACTCCCTAAAGAGAATCAATCTTCCCGTCCTACCGTTCCCATCTTGAAATGGATGAATACTTTCGTATCTTGCATGAAACTCAGCCAATACAGAAATATTTATCGTCTGACCATCATACCAGTTCATTAGTAAATACATTTCTTGGGCAACATTTTCTGGTCTTACAGTTTGGTACATTCCAATCATATTAGGACGCTGCTTATAATCACCGATTGCATATCCGTTAGCACGATCCTCAAACACACCAGACTTCAACTCATAATGAAATTTCTTTATTAGTTCTTGTGTCAATGACTCATCCAAAGTGTCCAGCATTTTATTAAACATCAGGAAATGACCATTCATCTCCTCAACATCTTTTGCTCTATAATAATCATCTGATTTCGGCAAAGTTCCATTATCAAACAAAGAAGCTGTTTGCTCCTCAGTAAGTGTGCTACCTTCAATCTTATTTGAGTTATAAGCAAGTAGACGCTGTGTGTATGCATATACACCCGATCTGTCAAATTTTTCTCTTTCTATTTTGAATCTTTCCAAGAGGAAATCCAAAAACTCTTTGTTTGTAAGATTATTCATGTGTGCACCTCACATATATCATTAATTATCCAAGTTCTTGAATCATTTTTCTTACTTTTTCAATCTCACCACTTGTATGTGGTGTTCCGCCAGCATTCATATCCACATACCATTGTAACACTTCTCTCTCCGTTTTCAAATCATTGACATTTAAATACATTGCCGCATCTGTAATATTTATTCTATCTTCATATTCAGAGAAATAAGATCCAAACACCTTGATTTCGTTGTTTATGAACCTCTGTGCTGCCGTAATCCTTTGCAATCCATCTACACATACATAATCCTTATATTCTCCATCTTTAGGCCGTCTACTACTGTGCCAAAATGGATTGTTCAGATATATTGTATTTCCTGATCTTCCTCCTCTAAGATGGTATTCTAACCATGCTATCTGTTGTTGCTCAGTCCATACATGCCCACGCTGAAATTTTGGATTTAATTGCAATCCCATCTCTTCTATTTCTTCTGATATGTATTTCACAAGACTTGGAATAGGATAACACACATTGTAATTCCCATCTGTTGTAAATTGCTTTATATCTTTGAATCTTGTTATTTTCTGCATAATATCACTCCTACTCCACCACTTAAAACTAGAAATTCATCGCCTTTAAATAATTCTGTATGTATTTAGGCGTCTGTTCTACACAAGGACGTCTATCAAATATTTTTTGAAATCAGATTCAGAAAACATTTGTTTACTATGATCATACAAACCTCCAATTTATACTTAAATCCAGCCTTTCATTCAAACATTTGTGGATAACAATTCTTACAATAAATACCTCCATGCGCAAAAAGTATTTTACCAACTCCAGGATAGAAATTTTTATATTCATTTTTTCCTTCACAAGCACTACCAGGCATATGAATTTTTTTAGTCTTAATATTAAATACACAATCATATATATTATTTAATCGATTTTCTAATTCACTCCATGATTCATCCACACAACTCTTTCCACTCTCATAATCAATGGTAATCCCTGGCTGTTTATTATACACAAATACGTTGTAGTGTAATTCTTCATTTTCTTTATTGGCAATAATAGACAACGCTTCCATTTGAACACCATGAGAAAGTATATTGTCCCCTTTGAAATATGGCTTGACACGATAGAGAACACGTCCTCCTTTATCCAAATAATCTTTAACTTTATTTTCAAATGGAAGCATCCCTTTTATATTAAAATAACGAGTGCCAATAATTAAATTTTCATTATTAGTCTTAGAAGGATGAAATTGACAACCAATCAAATGACAACGATTATATAAATATCCTCCCTCCACATACTTAGATTTTTCTATTCTTCTACCTGATAACATTATTGGTTTTTTGGATTTCCGTCTATTTGTAATCGTATTATTTTTATTATCAATACAGGCAAATGCCACGCCAAAACATCTTTGATCCGCTTCTGAATACTCTTCAAATGGTCTTTCTAATCCTCTTTCAATTTCGCCATCCGTAAAAGATGGTCTATTTTTATTCAATTCAATATATATATCTTCCGGATCTCTGTATATACTAAAATATCCAACATTCTCATCATTAATTTTGATTCCCATATTTTACTCTTTTCATATTTTTAGTAAATAATTTACAAGTATCCAACTCTTAACTTCTATAAAAACAGCATTTTATTGATTATATTATAAATCATCTACAACATTTTGAAAAGTATAATACTTTTTTAATACCTTTCTTCCTTTCGCATTTTCTCCAACTTCTCTCTTTTCTGATTCTTATATCTTACCCTTGCTCTCGGCTTATACTTATTGCAATGCTGGCAGTAATGAGCATGACCCGCTTTCCTGCCCTTCTTACATAGTCCGGCGCATACATAATATAAACATGGTGTTTGTCTATCCATTGCCATTAACTGAACCCTCCCTAATCTCTTCACAACCACATACCATACAGAAATGATTGCCTTTTTCTTTGATTACCTTTTCTTTCGCTATTATTCTTGCTTTTCTTTCTGAATTTGCTTTCACTATTACATCAAAAAACTCACATCCGTTAAGCCAATTAATTCTACATCTATATTTCTTTATCGCCATTGGTTAAATCCTCCATGAATTTATAAGGTGGTAATAATCGTTGTCCACAAAAATCACATCTTTGCTTATCGTAATTTGTTCCCCAACGACAAGTAAGACAAATCCACCCTTTTCTTCTAAAAGGTAAATCAGATTCCATATATATTCCATCGCCCTTGATAAACATACAAATTGCTTCATTATCTATAAATTCTTTTATCTTCTCATTTACTAATCTGCAAATAGAATCTATTGCCGCATCCTCGAATATCTGAAATTTATTCTCATTGCAGTAGTCAGGATAAACGCCATTATAAGATAATGCCAACTTCTTAAATTTATCTGACGCAAAGAAATCATTAATTTCTCTTTCAATATCTATCATTCTCTTATTACATGACATTTCTATTTTTCTCCCCTTTCTTCCATAGGTTGCTTTTCATCAAAAAAGCATCTGGATTATTATTCTCCAAATGCTTTTAAACTCTTCATCATATTTTACTATTAAAATATTCCTGTGTGACTTGTAACTGTTTCTTTAATATTTCCCTCCACATATGAGGACGAATTTCTCCTGAACCTTTTGAAACTTTCGTCAATCTGATATTTCCATCATCATCTATTTTCCGATAGAAATAATGATCTGTATCTTTATACAATTCCCAACCGTCTCTGTCGCAAAATCTCTTTAGTTCTTTCCATCTTGGCATTGTAACATATCTCCTATCCTTTCTGGGTTATCTATAATCAATGCTTTAAAAATATAAGGGATATGTTTCTTTCTATTGGGACTATGGGAATACATTTCATATTCATTATAATAATCCAAAGCATATTCTAATATAGCCCTGCCCATGTTCAAGCGTGCTTCCTGCTCGTCTTTACCATTCTCTACAAGATCAATTTCATTAAGCGATAAAGTAACAGAATTATCGCCTTCAATATATCTCGTGGCAGTAAAATAATATGCTTCTAAAATCTCAGATATTGTTTCCAAATTTGAAAACCACATTTTATCTCGTGTGCGTTTGATAAACTTAGGTTTCTCATGAATAACGCTATCGCAAACCGCGCTCCATTCTTTTCTTACAGTTGTAGCCTGTTCCATCAACATATCTATCATCTCCTTCGATACCTCCATCATAGCAAAAAGTGTACACAATGTCAACAGTGTACACTTCTAGCATATGACGTTCATCCAATTTTTATGCTATAAATAAAGTCTGTCTATTTCATTTTATAATATTTATACCACATTCTATATAATTCATTGTCTGAATGTCTTTCATGACAGTATTTTGATATCCGCTTTTTATAAGAAATGAACGGTCTGAAAAATCTGTAATCACAAATATCATAGGAACAAAATAATTTTTTATATGCCCTTCCAGATGGAATATCTAAATAATTTCTACGTAAGTACCTATTGGCACATTTTTTCATACCACGGTTATAATCCTTATAGCAAGGAACTTTCTTATAACTTCTACTCATAACATTCTCCACTTAAAAGCAACATTCTATCTATATATTAAGGATGCGAATATATATATTTTCTTTGAGATTCAGTCATTTTACTATCCAAAAATCTAATTGCTTCACATACTCCTCTTTTTTGTCCAAATAAATCTTTAGTCTCATTAAGTACTTCACCTAAGCAATATCCACCACAATGCTCTTTAGCAGTACAGTCTTTACAGTGAATCATATGTTCTGTACTCCGTGATTGTAGGACTTCTTCTCGTTCTCTATAATATTCAATCCTTTTTATTTCTGAGTTCCATTTCCCATATATAAAAGATTGCATATGATTATTATCTTCGCCAAACAAAGCCATATCACAAGCCGATACGTACCCATCGGTAGTTAAATGTGGTACAGGCAAACATGCTCTACAATGTTTTGTAACTGAATCACCAAAATTACATGTCATTATGCTCCCATAAAAAACACCAATATTTTCTGCATAAGTACAAGCCTCTAAAAATTTCTCCGCAAAAAGCATATTATTAAAATCATTTTCTTGTTCTTTTTCACTAACTGAAGGAAAAATCGGATCAACCCATATATCTCTAATACCAAGATTACTAAAATAATCAATCATCTCAATTTGACGTTTGACATTTTCATTAGTAATTGTTGATCTAATGCCAACAAAATTATTATTTCTTTTTATAATACTAATATTTTTTTCAATTAATGCAGATGATTTTTTAGTAACATCTAAACACAGTCTATGAGAATCTTGAATGTCAGGAGTTCCATCACATGAAATCCATATAATATCAATATTTTTCGCTAACCATCTTGCAGTATCATCATTAAAAGCTCCATTTGTTTGAATCTCAAAAGTTACTGCTTCACCACCTTTTTCTCTTGCATATTTATGGATTTCCTTTATTAAATTCAATTTTACTGTTGGCTCGCCAGCACCAAAAAATCTCACATGTCTCAAATAATCTGTTTTAAAATAATCATCAATACCCTTCTTAACGAATTCTAAATCAATTGTTTGATTTTTATGGGTATCAGCATATTTGTTTGTGAAACAATAATCACAATTTAAATTACACTCAGTTGTTACAAATATTGAAATCATCTCTTTTTTGTAATGAGACAATTTAATTGTTTCTAAATATTTTTGTAATGGGATTGCTAATTGTTTTAATTCATTAAAAAATTGCTCTAATTTTCCTAATTCATCTCTATCAAATATTGGGGTTCCTCTCATCCCACTATCAGGGTCACTATCTAATAATGCTATCTTATTATTCATATTATTAATTAGCAAGAAACCATTTCCTGCCTTTTCTAATAATTGCGGGTGATGATGCAACAGAAGTTCTTTTTCTACTACATAAGGTTTAAGAAAGTCATTTCCATATTTTACATGATTAAGTATTTGTGGAATACTTTTTAATCTATGTGCTTCTTCTTTTTTTACAATAAAAATTCTTTCTAAAACAACTTTTCTTTTAACTGCATTGACATTCGCATTCCAAAAATTAACTTCATCTTCTGAATTTGTCCATTCAGACTTCAACATCATAGACAATGCTTTAATATTTGATCCAATTTGAGTACTATCAATAATATCTTGACATAACTTATAAAAATCTTTTTCACTTAGTTGACTTAGTTTGGGTTGTACATTATATTTCTGTAATAAAAATAATTGATTTATCGCAGAATCAACAATAATATTTTTCCCTAAAACTTGGAATGGTTGATTTATACCATCATATAAACTTACAAAATCCTTCACTTTATCATCGTTAAATTCCTGTTTTTCTTTACTCGTAATCATTGGCAAAATAATTCTATTGATTTCATTCTGAACTTTTAACTGCAAATCATTTTTATTAAAAAACCAATCATATACTTGTTGAAGTTCTCTCTCAATATATTTTTTCAAATTCAACACACCATTTAATTGCTCTATTTTTTCACCAGAAAGTTTATATGATTCTATATTTGCATTTTTAAAATATGCAAATATATATTTTGGATTTCCACCATTGTTCCTTGATTCAATAGCAGCATCAAATTCCTCTTTTGTATAATTTCCTACTCTAGTGTACTGACATATTGATATTTATACAAATTAACATAGTAATTTCTGCCGTTTTGAGGTATAATAAAAGAAACG
>CAMTMP010000009.1 GCA_947073545.1 uncultured bacterium | reverse complement strand
ACCTAATATTGCCTCTGTTGTATTTTCAAGCGACAGGGGCAGTATTACTATATCTTGTGTCTGAGGTGGCTCTCAAGAAAGAAATTTCCGGGTGGCTCTGAAGCGGGAAACTGGTGGCTCCCAAGGGGGATAATATTCAATCTGACAAGAGGTTTTTTTCATTTATTACCCATTTTTGCCATTTTATATAGAAACCATACGAAGTGTTTATGCATATTGCATAAGTTTCCCTTTTTTGTACCCGTGATTTGACCCATAGTCGGGCAAAAACCGAACGCTGTCGAAATTTCCTATGGAATAAAAAAGAGCGGCGGACGGGGAAAATCTTCCCTGCCCGCCTCACATACATAATCATTGCCTGCTTCGCAGAAATTCCAGAAACGCCGCCTCGGGAAGCGGCTTTGAGAAATAGTAACCCTGAATGTAGTCAATCGACAGCTCTTCCATCGCCAGATACTGCTCTTCGGTCTCGATACCTTCCGACACGATCTTGAGTTTCATGCCGTGGATCATCTGCATCGCCGCATTCAATACATATTTGGCCTTCTCATCCCGGAAAAAGGCCTGACTCATCTCCCGGTCAAACTTCACGATTTCAACCGGCATATCCACGATATAATTCAAATTGGACTGGCCGGTGCCAAAATCGTCTAACGAGAAACTCACCCCGTACTCCATCAGCCTGTGCATATTTTCCAAAAGCGTGTTTTTCGCCGACATGGACGCGGATTCCGTGATCTCCAGATTGATATGGCGGGGATTGATCCGGTACTTCTCCATGATCCTCTTATAGTCCTCCGCCAGATCCGGATAGCCGCACTGGACCACCGACAGGTTGACTTCTATATAATGGATCCCGTACTGCTCCAACTGCTCCTTCGTAAAAAAACGGCATACTTTCTCAAACACGATTTCCCCTAGCCGTAATATCTTTCCATTTGCCTCGGCCACGGAGACAAACGCGCCCGGCGGCACCAGATTGCCCTCCCGGTCCCGCATCCGCACCAAAGCCTCCGCGCTCACGAACTTTTTCTCTTCGGTAGAAAAAATCGGCTGGTAAAACACTTCGATCCGGTCTTCCTTCATGGCCTCGTCCAGCATCTGCTCCATACGCTTTTCGTTCCGCATCTGCTCCACGAAGTCCGCGTCCACTTCCTTGAAATTGGCTGCACTGGGGTCGCTGCTTTTCCATCTGGCATACTGCATCAGATGCACCATCTCCTGATAGTCTCCAACCATAGCCGCATCCGGCATATATGTAAAAGCCGCCTGGGCCATGCCGCCCAGTTCCCTTCGTCCGTACTCCACAAAGTTTCTGACCTTGCCGACGTTGTCCTGCACATGCTCCCTATCCTCAAAGATCATCCACACCTCATCGTCAGCCATTTTAAACACCCTGGTATTATCAAGTCTGGGCATTCTCCTCGCAAAAGCCACCATCACCGCCTGTTCCCTTGCCCCCTCGTCCGCCTGACTGGTCCCCAGATTCCACCAGATGGACATGAGGGAAAACGGCCTTTCTTCATTGTAGAGCTTTCTCGCATAGAGCAGCAGGCCCTCCTGATTGTACAAACCCGTCACCCGGTCCGTCAGATATTCCGGATTCTCCAGCCGGAAAAAGATCACCAGAATGCCCAGCGCTCCCGCATAGCCCATCAGCAGAAGCTCGTTATTTAAAAACTGTATGAAAGCGGCCCCGAACCATATCGCCATCCAGCACAGGATTACCTGACTTCTTCTGGCATTGGCCTGTTTCCGGTGGGCAATCGTAAAAATAATATTGAAGACAACAAAGCTCCCCGCGAAAGCGTAAGTCGACAGCACCGCCGGCCCTGCCGTGTACACAACCCGGCCCATCTTATAAATCCCGATCGGCAGACAGGCGATCACAATGCTTTCCGCCAGACAGATCGCGATTCCGGCTTCCGCTGCTTTCCAAAACGTTCTCTGTCCTTCATATACATCCGAGCACTCGTACAGAAATCCCAAAAGCCCTACCAGCACCAGCGATATCAGATACAGCTTGCAGACCGCCAGCACAATTCCCCTGTGGTCCAGCAGCAGCCTGACTATCGCCCAGATAGAAAGCATGTCGCAGAACACGCAAAACAACATACCAAATAAAAGCACCTGAAACATAATCTGGGTACCGAGCTTGAGCGACTGATATCTCTTGTAAAACAGAAACATCGTCACAAGCAGAATAATTCCACACATCTGTGCCTGTATATTCATGTCAATATGACTCCTTTTTGTTTATCATGGCATTTGACCCCCAAATATATCGACAGCTCCACAGCGCCCCTTTATAACAGAAACGGAATCATCTCCCGAACCGACGAAAAAATCAGATGCGGTTTTACTTTCGAATTTTTCGCATCCTCCAAGGATGCCTCTCCACTCAGAACAAGCACACTCTGTAATCCATGGTTTCTGCCCGCCGCTATATCCGTATACAGCCGGTCTCCCACCATGGCTATGCGGCTCCTCTCTTCATCAACCCTTGTAGTCAAGTACTCGATGATATCCTCATTGGGCTTGCCGATCACTCTGTCCGGATAGCGGAATGCCGATGCATTTATAAACGCGTGAATGGCCCCGGCGTCCGGAATGAAACCGTCTTCCGTGGGGCAGTTATAGTCCGGGTGGGTGGCCAGATAGGGCAGTCCGGCACGCACGAAATCGCAGACCTTACACATTTTCCGATAGTCAAGCGAAGTGTCAAAGGCGGTCACTACCACGTCGGGGGTATCCTCCTCCAGCATGATGCCCGCCTGTAAAAATTCCTCCTGCAAAAGCGTATTTCCCAGAAGAAATACCTTCTTTTCAGGAAAATACCGTTTCAAATAGTAGATCGTGGCCTGTCCCGAAGTAACGATTTTTTCCTCCCCAACGGACAGCCCCATCTTCTTAAGTTTCTCCACATAGACCGCTGCGTTTTTAGAAGAATTGTTGGTGACAAAGACATAGTTCCTCCCGGACGCTTCTATGCGCTCCAGAAACGCCGCCGCGCCCTCAATCCATCTCTCTCCCAGATAAATGGTACCGTCCATATCCAGCGCAAAACATTTCACTTGCGAAAGGATGCCTTCCTGATCTTCGTTTACAACCGGAAACTTTGTCTGCATAAATGTATCTTCCTCACTTTACTCTACAGTCCGGCCCGATCAGCCTTCGTCCGGACACAGTTCATTATCTACGCGCACATTATATCATCTACCCCTGTCTTCCGCAATACGAACGCCACCGGCATTAGCATTCACACCGCGTCAGATGCTATCGATGCGCACAAAATGCACCAAGCAGACATTTTTGCGCTGGTTCCGACACCCTTTCCTTCTTCCGGCAGGAATGCTATACTTGTCTATAAGAAGCACGAATCCCCTACCCGTGAAAGGAGCCTTACCTATGAAAGAAAAACTTTACACCATTCCCTTAAACGACGCCATGAACGCGCTGGACGAGTGCCCCTTCTGTTTTATCGAGCGTAATGTGGAACGGGATCTCTTAGATTTCGTCCTCGGCTCCGGCTCTTCCTACATGGAGAGCGATGTGC
The DNA here is from genome assembly GCA_947073545.1 of uncultured bacterium. GTDB lineage: Bacteria > Bacillota > Clostridia > Lachnospirales > Lachnospiraceae > UBA3282. The sequence goes on along the minus strand of CAMTMP010000009.1, from coordinate 127,011 downwards.
GGGAGCAGACCGATCAGGAAGGGTTTTGCAGAAATCATTTTAAGAAAATGTTTGACTACGGCAACACCCTCGGAAACGCATGGATTCTGAAAACGCACTATCAGCGCATGAATCAGGAGCTCCATGAAAAAATAAAGAGTTTTGCGCCCGGCAAGACCTCCTTCAAGGACAGATTCAAAAAACAGACCGAACGCGCAAATCCCATCGGTATCTGGGCCGCTGAGAAGGATACGTCCTGCTATATCTGCAAACGCTATGCGGACACTTATGACCGCTATCTGGACACCTTCTTTGTCATGTTCAAAAAGGATCAGGAATTTCGCACCAAAGTGAAGGAGAGCAAAGGCTTCTGCCTTCACCACTTCGGCGATCTCTGTGAGGCGGCGGACGGCCGCCTGAATGATAAGGAGAAAAAAGATTTTTATGATATGGTCTTTGCGCTGATGGAAGAAAATATGGCGCGTCTTTCGGAGGATGTCTCGTGGCTGGTAGAAAAATTCGACTACCGCAACAAGGACGCGGATTGGAAAAATTCAAGGGATGCCATCCAGCGCGGTATGCAGAAGTTAAAGGGCGGTTATCCCGCCGACCCGCCATATCAGGCGAATAAATAAAAAAGGGACAACCTATTCCGTCTGTCCACTTACGAGAAAAATAAAGTGTCGCTGCCTATTATCCGCAAGCGACACTTTGTTTTTCTTATGCTGCTGCCATAGAAACGCTGATGATATCGTTTCCTTATATCGCATCCATAGAGCCGTCACTCTCATCCTCGTCGTCAAAGAACTCTTCCACTTTCTTCACACTCCCGACAACCTTATCTTCGACCTCTGCTTTCGCCGCCTGAATGCCTTCCTTAAACTCTTCTTTCAGCTCCTCTGCCGCACTGTTCTCCTCAGTCTTTCCGAGGTCCAGATCCACATAATTCCGATCTGTCTCACTGTCTTCCAGATCGTCGTCAAAGTTATCAAAATCCTCATCATCGTCAAAATCGTCATCCATCAGTGCGTCTCTGCCCTTCAGGTAATAATATACACCACCTGCTACGGCGCCAAGAGCCGCTGTCACCATCAATAACTTACCGAATTTTTTTGCCATCAGTGTTCTCCTTTCACCGCATCACGTCCTATTATCATTATATTAATACTATTTTGTGAAAATGAAAAGAGAATATGTATAAAAAAAGACAAAACTTTATAAAAGTCGGATTTTAGCCACAACATCTTGTAGCCAAAAATTTTCTTAAAACTAGTTTTACGCAGATCATTGAATCCCTCGCGGGGTTGTGCTATAGTTATAGTCGACCGAAAAGGTCAATTTTTGTAGAATTGAGGAAGGTATGAACGAAAAATTTTTTGATTTAAAAAAAGAAAAACAGGACCGCATGATTAATGCGTCTTTAAAAATATTTTCATTGGGCGGCTATAAGCACGCCAGTACAGACGATATTGTGGGCGAGGCCGGTATCAGCAAAGGCCTCTTATTTCACTATTTCGGGAGCAAACTTGGACTTTATAGTTTCCTCTATGACTACAGCGTACGTTTTATGAAACTGGAACTGACCGGAGGCGTTTCCTCCACGGAACGGGATTATTTTGAAATCCGCCGACAGATGGAATATGCAAAAATGCAAGTGCTAAAAAATTATCCTTACATGCAGCAGTTTCTTGACCGCTGCCGCTTTGAGGATGTAAGCGAAGCTCTTATGGCTATCGAACGCCAAAAGAACGTGTTGAGCGATATGCAGGCTGTTCTAAAAAACCAGAGTGACCGCTCCCTGTTTAAGAGCGAAGTTGATTATGAAAAACTGGATCAGATGGTGACCTACACACTTGACGGACTGATGGACTCGCGTTTTCAGGACTCGTCTTTTCATCCGGACATGCTCTATGAGGAGAGCTGTTCCTACCTGAATATGTTGAAAGCGCTTTCTTACCGCTGATAAGCAGGCTTGAAGTGCTCCGCACTCCAAGCTCGCGTTGCCCGCCATAAGCTGCCACAAACATGCTCCTATGCAAGCATGCGGCATGTTTCTGTCTTCTTCTGGCTCTGCTTATACGCGCAAAAAACGGCGGGGCCGGATAACCGACTCCGCCTTTTTATGTTCGTTGATGTTCAAGAACTGAACTTCCCACTCTGCCGCACCGTTATTTTCTGGACGCAGCATTCTTCTCTTTAATCTTTTTCACGATCATTTCCTTCACGTCTCTCGCCTTATCCTTCATGCGCGGATTAGCCGTCTTGGAAGTGATCAGTCCCGTAATCAGGCGGCTCGCCACATCGTACTGCTCAAAGCGCATTGCCGTCACGGAAATCAGGAAGTCCACCGTAGGTTCATCCATACCGCACATGGGGAAACTCTCCGTCTGCCGCGCTGCCAAGAATCCCTCCAGCGCGTTCCTTAAGAACTCTTCTTCCTCTGTCTGACACTGTTTCTTTTTCTCTTCATATCCTTCTTCAGCCGGATCCAAATGCTCCGCCTGGCCTCTGAGAAGCCATGCCGTCTTCAAACAGATATAAGCCTTCTCACTGGCCTTCGTCTGCTTGACGATCGCATTTGCCAGAGCCATCTTATAGCGCTCCAGCGCCTCGTCATAGGTATAGGTCTCAGCCGCCTCTTTCTGCGGTTTAAAGTTTGCCGAGATCGCCTTCTGGATATTCTTCGCTTGGGGAGATGTCAGGTATTTAAAAAATCTGCTCAGTGCCGCATAACCACAGGACGGGCACATAATCACATCATATTTTAAAAGATCAATCTGCTCATATCTGGGGCGCAGATCCAAGTCGCTGCCTGCCAGCTTCGCCTTACCGATCTTCACGGTTCTCGCCTTAAATTCCCTGTCGCAAAGCGGACAAGTAAAGGATTTGTCAAAGAGGAAATCCTGCTCCTGTACAACATGCACCGCAGCCTGACCTCCTTCGCTTCCCTCTTCTCCCTTCTTAGGTGTTTCATAAAGATCCATACTCTCCAGATTGCTCAATCCAAACTGCTCTAACCCAGATAACAGTCCTGCCATTTGTTTATCCTCCCCAAGTTATATTTATATATTTTCTGCAGTGCCCGCCGACTTGCGGGCTTTCTCTATCCATCCATTCGGATAAACATTTCGGTGAGCATGCTCCCCTCTCTGTTTATCCTCTGTCTGCGCACTGCTCAATGCTTTCGTGTATATTTTACCCTAATTTTCTGATTTCGGCAAGACATATGAGCTTTTCAAAGACACAATTCTGTTAAAAACCAGTTTTTCAGAACCGGAATCCTTGCAGTCCACGCAGAAAAATCCCTGTCTTACAAACTGAAAGCTCTCATATGCCTTCGCATCTTTCACCGACGGCTCAATCCGGCACTCTTTCAATACGGTCAGTGAATTGGGATTCAGGTTTAAGCTCCCGTCCTCATTGTAGACGCCCTTCTCCTCATCGATGATGTTCTCGTAAAGTCTGACCTCGGCTTTCACGGACTCCGCTGCGGATACCCAGTGAATCGTTCCCTTCACCTTGCGGCCATCCGGGCTGTTACCCCCTCTGGATGCCGGATCGTAACTGCAGTGCACCACCGTCACATTGCCCGCCTCGTCCTTCTCGTAACTTTCGCACTTCACGAAATACGCGCCCATGAGCCGGACCTCATTGCCCGGGAAAAGGCGGAAATATTTCTTCGGCGGCTCCTCCATGAAATCCTCCCTCTCGATATAAAGCTCCCTGCTAAAAGGCACCTCGCGGGAACCGAGCGATTCATTCTCCGGATTATTCACCACGGGAAGCCACTCTGTCTCCCCTTCGGGATAATTATCTATCACAAGTTTGACCGGATCAGTCACCGCCATAATCCGGGGCCGCTTCATCTTTAGATCCTCTCTGATACAGTACTCGAGCATCGAGTATTCCGCCGAGGAATTGGCCTTGGACACGCCGCACAGTTCCACAAAGAGTCGAATCGACTCAGGCGTGAAACCGCGTCTACGAAGCGCCGCGATGGACACCAGTCTGGGATCGTCCCAGCCGTCCACAATGCCGTCCTCCACCAGCTTTTTTATATATCTTTTTCCCGTGACCACATTGGTCAGGTACATTTTCGCAAATTCAATCTGCTTCGGCGGATGCGGATACTCCAGCTCCGTCACCACCCAATTATAGAGCGGCCTGTGATCCTCAAACTCCAGCGTACAGATAGAATGGGTAATCCCTTCGATGGCATCCTCTATGGGATGCGCATAGTCATACATCGGGTAAATACACCATTTATCCCCCGTGTTCTGGTGGGACAGGTGCGCCACACGATAAATAATCGGGTCACGCATATTGATATTCGGTGAGGACATGTCGATTTTCGCGCGAAGGGTTTTCTCCCCGTCCGCATACTTCCCTTCCTTCATTTCCTCAAAAAGCCGCAGATTCTCCTCCACGCTGCGGTTTCTGTTCGGATCATCCCTGCCCGGCTCTGTCAGCGTCCCACGGTACTCACGCATCTCATCCGCCGTCAGATCCGACACATATGCTTTGCCCTTTTTAATCAGTTTCACCGCGCCTTCGTACATCTGCTCAAAATAGTCGGAGGCAAAGAAAAGCCGGTCTTCATAATCCGCTCCCAGCCACTTTACATCCGCCTTGATCGACTCCACAAACTCGCTCTTCTCCTTGGTCGGGTTCGTATCGTCAAAGCGCATATTGAACTTTCCGCCATACTCGGTCGCAAGCCCGTAATTAAGCAATATGCTCTTGGCATGTCCGATATGCAGATAACCGTTGGGTTCGGGCGGAAACCGAGTATGCACGGTGTCATAAACACCCTCTGCAAGATCCTTGTCTATGATCTGCTCGATAAAGTTTTTTGATTCCACTGCTGCTGCCTCCTCTGTCTCAAAAGGGCAAAATCCCACACTGTGGGATCTTGCCCTGTCCCTAATTCTGCGAAAATCAATCCTCTTCGTCATCCACAGCGGCCGCGATCCCCGATACGACTGCCGATACCACGGAAATCACCACCGGAATAATCACTACCACAAGAAAACCGCCCAATAATAAAATGCCCATAACTAAATTCCTCCTTAGTCGAAGTGAAGTGTGCAATCGACCATACATTACTAATTATACACATTTTTCCCAAAACTGCAAGATTCTGTGCGCATTATGTTACGTTTATTGATAACAGTTCAGCCTTCGGCTTTACTGCCACGTCTGATGCACACAAAATACTCCAAAGTCGCATTTGGGCGCCTGCACAACTCGTAAAATCGCATGCGGAGCGATTTTACTCGCGGAATCGTGTCAGGCTGGGCTGTTGCAGTTATTCTCCTTGTCGTAAGTGTGTAAAAATACATCCCGCTCCACTATATAAATGTCTTTCCTGTCCTCGTATCCCACGACCAGATAGTCTCCCGGACGGCCCAGCGTATATTTCTCGCCGTCCCATGCGGTAAATAGTTTGACTCTATTAGTCAATTCTTTCGCAAACACCCGTTTCCCACCATCGGAAATACACAGCTTCGCGTAGTCGATCAGCTTCATGACTTCCCCGGTCTCCCTGTTGTGAATGGTAGGCTCATAGAGCAGCCCCCCACAAAAGCGGGCACTGCATTCCCGATACGGCTTTTGCGTCACCTCATAGCTTTTTTCAAAACGGGAAAGACGGTTGGGGTACACCTCGCCTCTGATTCCCACCATAATAACCAGCTCTTCCTCCACCCGGATATCCAGATCGCCTTCCAGCGTGCGCACCGTGATCGGTGTTCCCACCGGCAGCAGATCCGTGGCCGGCACATAGCCAAGCGTCACGGGCTTTTTGAGGTAAATTCCCATGTCAGAAATGTGAATGTTACACTTCTCCCCACAGATAATAACACAATTATCAAAATAATCGTTTAACCTCTCGCTGAAAAACGCCTCCGTATGCAGTGTCGGATAAGCCTCCTCATAGAGCGTAAGGTTGATAAAACCGCCCGCCTTCTCCCGGTGTCCGCCGCCGGAGCCTACACCTTCCGAAAGAAACCCTGCCAGCTCGTCGGCCTGCACCTCTTTGATACAGCTTCTAACCGAAAATTTATAACCGTCGCCGGTTTCATTATAAACTACGCAGACATACACCTCAGCGACCTGAATGAGGAAATCGCTGATTAGCCCCAAGATATTTGGGTCGCAGGGCTTTGCCTTGATAATCGCATATTTATAGTCGTCGTTATAAATATACCGAAGCAGGGCGACACCCGCCACTTCCAACTCCTGCAGGGAAAGATTGGAGTTTCGAAACATCGTGATCAAAGACTTGTCACAGGGAACCGCCTCCCGCATATCCTGATCCAGCGGATTATAAAGCTCCGCAAACTGGTTGGTATCCATATACAGACCGTAATAGAGCGCCGTTCCGAGACGCTTGTCCTCCACCTGATAACCCGCCTCCGTAAGCAGCCGCCAGACCAGTGTGGAACAGCTTCCCAAATGAGAATTGATCTCGCCGAATTCTATGTTTTTTGCCTCCGGCCGGTGATGATCGATCACCGCCACCTTCTCCGCCGGCAGATACGTGACATTGCCGGAGCCGTACTGACAGTCCACCGTAATCAAAAGCCCTCTGATTTTCCCTTCCGGCTCCTCCTGCAGAAAGGAATCTGTATTTTCTATATAGACGATAGGAATCTCCAGATGCTTCAACATCAGCATCAGATTCGGCTTTTGTATCTTGTTCCTGCCGCCGTAAACCATGCGCACACTCTTTCCTCGCGACTCAAAATAGCGGCAGAGCGCATATCCTGCCGCTATGGCGTCCGCATCCGGGTTGTCATGGCATTGCACCGTGACAGGATCATACTTCGCACATTCTTCCAATATCATAGATCACACTATCCTCCGCGATTTCGCTCCTCAAAATCTCAAATCCGCTCCGGAATGCCTACTTTCTGTCAGGCTCCCCCGCGTTCATATCTGTGTACATATCTAAAAGTCCAACTGTCTCTGACGCCGGTCTGCCGTACATATGGCAGCACTCGTGGGATACACTTTTCGCCTCCTCGCATTCGTCGTCAAAGTTGACGCTCATACGATACACCCCGTTCTGCGATTCCGCATCCAAATGCCTCATGATCTCCTCAACCATTTCTCTGTCGTTACTTTCCATACCGTCCCTCCATCCCGCACTAATCGGAGAATGCCGTATTTCAGGCATTCTCCTGAGTGAAACGGAGTTGCAGCGCAACTCCTAGAAGTTCTTAGCGAAGCAGCCGCTGCCGCTGAGCTTTAGAAGTTCTTTTCACTCTATTACCACCACGAACCATATATCGACTGCAGCAGATTTTCGTAATCCCTGTATACCTTTTCAAAAATGGTTTCCCATTCCCTCTCCGACAATTCAAAAAACGCCGTCTCGGCCTTTACATTCTGCCTTACCCGCCTTTTTAGGGGTGACAGACCGATGTCTCCCCTGATCAGCAAAATCTCCTCGTCTTCCGCACTGAGCGTCATTTCGTCGATCTCCACATCAAAACTTTCTCCCGTCTTGATATGAGAAAGACCGCCCGTCACCTGAAAGCCCACCTCGAAATCGTCCGCCACATCCTTCATGGTAAATTTCCCGTCAAAGCTGTTCTTTCTCCCGTCGCACTCGAGCGCACACCCGAGTCTCACATTCTGTGTCTCTCCGTTCTCCGTAAGGCTGCACTTGATATCCGACTCCATCTGATAATCGTCGAGCGAAAGACTTTGCGTCGTCTGCCAGATAATCTCCGTCTCTTTTCTCTCTTCCAGTTCGTTTTTCACAGTGAACATGCCCTGCATCTTCTCTATGCTTCGCTTTCCACCCAGAAAATGGATATCACCCGAAAACCTTATTCTGCCGCCGCACAGGGAAAGCGGTTCCTCCAGCCGGATACTCGCGATCTGGTTCGCAGCGTTTATCTCCAGAACGAAACTGATCTCATCCGCGCTCGAAACCACATTGAAATAGCTCAATATCCCCATGACATCCTCGCGGCCCGCCTTGGAAAAATCCACATAATCGTATAAAACCTGTCGGACCAATTCGTTAAAATACAGCTCATCGAAGCTGACCCGGTAAAGATTCTCTCCGGCTTTCTCCATCGTCATATGCCGCCTGCACTCAGCGATCTCACTGGCATACTCTTTGAAAAAGGCCTTTCCTATGCCCTCTTCGTCCCCCAAAATCCACGCGTCCGGGAACAGATCGATAGAAACATCCGCCTCCGTCTTCCCGAAAATGTCCGCCCATATGGAATGGTTGTACTGTCTGGTGACATTTTCGTTCTCGATATAGACATCCTTCATGTAAAGTTCGGGAATCGAAAAGCAAAAGTTCTCGTCATCCCCATACATCTGCAGGCTGGCAAGCTCATAGTTCATCACGCTGACACTTGTGGATGCTGCCATCTCCTTTTCCCGCCTGTCAATCTCACAGTCCGTATCCACGCCAAACGTAACTTCCCCGAGAAAGGTATCTGTGGTAACATTCATTCTGGTATCCAGATGCCCGCCTTCCTCCACAAACATCCGCCTGATCTGATCCGCCCCGATTTTCTCCGCAAGCGGATTCTTCATCCCCTCTGCCTCCCGCATCAGGTTTAGAAAGCCCTTCTGTATCTTATAGGCCGCCGAGTGCGTATGATAGAAACAGACGCCCAAGACGGCCGCCAAAACCACAGCCACCGCGCACAAAATAGCGATAAGCGTCGTTCTTTTGTGATTCTTCGGCGGCAGATAAAGCTGCGCCGGAGGCCCGATGGTGTTTCTGTTTTGGTGTTGTGGCTGTAATCCGAAGCTGTCCATACGCAATCCCCTTTTATATGTAATTCCAATAGTGCACACTCGAAAAACCTTCGGTTTTCCTCGTTCGCAGGCTTCGCCCTGTCAAAACTTCCACGGAAAACTCCTCCTGCAAGCAGACGTTTTGTCATTGCCATCGCGCACATTATACCATATCTGCGGCAAAAAGGAAACGCCCCGGCAAAAACCGGGGCGCACATTATGTTGAAATTATACCAGATTGAGCCTGCGTCAGCAGCGATCTTTATCAGATATCTCTCAGCCTGCCGAGGCTGCTTGAATCCTCGCAATCGAACGAAGTTCGATTTGTTATTTCGCCGCAGCGATCTCCGCCTTCAGAGCCTCTGTCAGCTTCGGAACGATCTTGTTTAGGTCGCCCACTACACCGTAGTCAGCCACATCGAAGATCGGTGCATCCGCATCCTTGTTGATCGCAACGATGATGTCGGACTCTTCCATACCTGCCACGTGCTGGATCGCACCGGAGATACCGATAGCGAAGTACACGTTCGGGCGGACGGTCTTACCGGTCTGGCCAACCTGCAGATCCTTGGGCTTCCAGCCGGAATCCACAACCGCACGGGAGCAGCTTACGGTACCGCCAAGCACCTCTGCCAGATCCTCAAGAATCTTGAAGTTCTCAGGACTTCCCACGCCACGGCCGCCGGATACGAGAATCTTAGCATCCATGATATCCACGGTCTCAGCCACGGACTTCACGATGTCAAGGATCTCCACATACTTATTGTCGGGAGTAAAACCGGGATTGTACTCTTCCACATTAGCCTTTGCACCCTTGATAGGCTCTATCTTCTGCATAACGCCCGCACGAACCGTAGCCATCTGAGGACGGTTGTAAGGACATGCGATGGTAGCGATGGTGTTGCCGCCGAATGCCGGACGGGTCATCAAAAGCTGGTTGTGAAGCTGCTCCTGACCGGGAACCGCCTGTAACGGGAAATCACCGATCTCGAGAACGGTACAGTCAGCCGTCAGACCGGTAGCCACTCTCGCGGACACTCTCGGGCCTAAATCTCTGCCGATAGCCGTAGCGCCTACCAGCATGATCTCGGGCTTATACTGATTGATCACGGAAGACAGCGCATGTGCGTAAGGCTCCGTTCTGTAATCCTTTAATTCGGGATCATCCACAACGATCACCTTGTCCGCGCCGTACTCAGCGAGCTGGTCTGCCAGTTCCTTCACCCCGGAGCCGAGCAGAACCGCCGTAACATCTGTATTTAAATCTTTTGCGAGGTCTTTTGCTTTGCCAAGTAACTCAAATGCAATACTGCTGATCTCATTGTCTACCTGCTGCGCAAAGACATATACACCCTTGTATTCTTCTAAATTCATTTTATACCTCTTTCTGCGCACTCGTTTTACGCGTATACTTTGTTAAATGACATGTTTAACCTTTAACTTGTCAACGATGTAGCTTACGGACTCATCGGGATCGAGGGAAACCTTCTCGCCCGCGCCCTTTCTCACCTTGTCGGAAGCCTTCGCAATCTTGGTCGGGGAACCCTTAAGACCTAAGTTTGCATCGTCAACATCCTTAAGATCCGCTCTGCCCCAAACGGTGATCTCCTGCTTATAAGCGTCGAAGATACCGCCGGGTGTCATATAACGAGGCTCATTCAACTCGGAAAGAGCGGTGATCAGGCAAGGCATTTTTGCCTTAACCACATGATATCTGTCCTCATACTGACGCTCAACAACTACGCTGTCGCCCTCGATCTTGATATCCTGCGCGTAAGAAATAACGGGAATGTCAAGATGCTCGGAAATCTGAGGACCAACCTGTGCGGTATCGCCGTCGATCGCCTGACGTCCGGTGATGATCAGATCGTACTCCAGATTTCTGATCGCGCCTGCCAGTGTAGTGGAAGTCGCCCATGTATCAGCGCCGCCGAGCACTCTGTCTGTCACGAGAACGCCCTTGTCTGCGCCCATAGCCATCGCCTCGCGCAGAACTTCTTCTGCCTTGGGAAGACCCATCGTTACAACCGTCACCTCTGCACCGTACTGATCTTTTAATCTGAGCGCTGCTTCCAGACCTGCTTTATCATCAGGGTTCATGATAGTAAGCATAGCGCCTCTGTCAAGCGTTCCGTCAGGATTAAACTTAACGCCGCCCGCGGTATCCGGAACCTGTTTCACACAAACCACAATTTTCATTGTATTTTTCTCCTTCTATATTTTTTATGTGTACCGTCTTGCTGTAAGACGGCACTCGAAAATACTTCGTATTTTCTCGTTCGCGGTGCAGCGTTGCACCGCTCCCTGTCCTTTGCCCGATGCACCTGCTCCTGTAAGCAGGGCATCTGCATCATGCAAACGACGTGCCGTCTTACTTAAGCAGAGCCCCGGAGATAACCATTCTCTGCACTTCGCTTGTGCCTTCGTAGATCTCCGTGATCTTAGCGTCACGCATCATACGCTCAACATCGTACTCTCTGATATAGCCGTAACCGCCGTGCAGCTGAACTGCCTTTGTGGTCACTTCCATAGCCACTTCTGCCGCGTACAGTTTTGCCTTAGCCGCTTCTACAGAGTATACCTTCTGGGTAGCCTTCGCCATAGCAGCCTTGTAAACAAGGAGCTGAGCCGCCTCAACCTTGGTAGCCATGTCAGCAAGCTGGAACTGCGTATTCTGGAATGCGCCGATCGCTCTGCCGAACTGCTTTCTCTCCTTCACATAAGCGATGGTGTTGTCGAGAGCGCCCTCAGCCAGACCAAGCGCCTGGGAAGCGATACCGATACGGCCGCCGTCCAGCGTGTGCATAGCGATGTTGAAGCCCTTGCCCTGCTGTCCTAACAGATTCTCCTTCGGAATACGGCAGTCTGTGAAGATCAGCTCGTAAGTGGAAGAACCGCGGATACCCATCTTTTTCTCCTTCGTGCCGAAGGTGAAGCCGGGCGTTCCCTTCTCCACGATAAATGCGGAAATCTCTTTCTGCATGCGGCCGCGCTTCTCAACCGTGCCTGTGATTGCAAAAATGACATAAACGTCAGCTTCCTTACCGTTGGTGATGAAGCACTTGGAACCGTTGAGCACCCACTCTTCTCCATCAAGAACAGCCTTGGTCTGCTGTCCCTGTGCGTCGGTACCTGCACCGGGCTCTGTCAGGCCGAATGCGCCCAGCTTCTCACCCTTTGCAAGGGGAACCAGATATTTCTGCTTCTGCTCTTCCGTGCCGTAGGTCATAATCGGATCGCAGCACAGAGAGGTGTGTGCGGATACAATAACACCTGTTGTTCCGCATACTTTAGAGAGCTCCTCCACACACATAGCGTATGTAAGCGGATCACAGCCCTGTCCGCCGTACTCCTTGGGAACAGGAATGCCGAGGAAGCCTAACTTTGCCATCTTCTCAACAGTCTCTCTCGGGAAAACCTCTGTCTCGTCCACTTCCTGAGCGAGAGGTTTTACTTCTTTTTCAGCGAACTCTTTGAACAGAGCTCTCGCCATTTCATGTTCTTTGCTTAAAGTAAAATCCATGATTTTTTTTACCTCCATTACGGAGCAAATTTTTTATTTGCGGAGTCCGCGGGCCAATTTTCAGATTTGGCTCTGCGATTTCGAGTTTGTGGCTCCGTCACAAACTCGTGATAGAAAAATAAGGTCATCAGACTTATTTTTCTATCTTGCCCCCATGTTTTATTTTATACTTCTTTTCCATGAGATAAGCAGACTCGAAATGCTGCGCTGTTCTCAGTCTGCTTATCTCGACTATTTAGAGTAGTCAAAGAAACCAACGCCTGTCTTTCTGCCGAGCTTCTTCTCCTCCACCATCTTCTTAAGAAGAGGCTGGGGCGCATACTTCTCGTCCTTGGTCTCGTTGTAAAGCACTTCCATGATAGCCAGACAGATGTCCAGACCGATCAGGTCTCCAAGGTGCAGCGGGCCCATAGGATGGGATGCGCCGAGCTGCATAGCTACGTCGATATCCTCTGCGGAAGCGGTGCCTGCGTCGAGAACGCCAATTGCCTCGTTGATCATCGGGATCAGGATTCTGTTTACCACGAAACCGGGCGCTTCCTTTACCTGTACGGGTGTCTTACCGATCTCCTCAGCAATCTTCGTGATCTTATCTACCATTTCCTGAGGAGTGTTCTCGCCTCTGATTACCTCTACCAGCTTCATTCTGTCAGCGGGATTGAAGAAGTGCATACCGATCATAGGTCTGTCAAGGCCCTCACCGATTTTGGTGATGGAAAGGGAAGAAGTGTTGCTCGCAAACATGCAGTCCTTCTTAACGATCTCCTGCAGCTCCTTGAAAATCGCCTGTTTGATCTCCATCTTCTCCAGCGCAACCTCAACGATCAGATCGCACTCACCGCAGATATTGTTCAAACCTGTGGTGATCTTGCCCATGATCTCGTCAGCCTTCTCTTGTGTGATCTTCTCCTTGCCTACAAGGAAATTCATATTTTTCTGGATCTTCGCCTTGCCGCCCTCAGCGTACTCTTCCTTGATATCACAAAGGCATACTTCGTAACCGTCTGTCATGGCAAATGCCTGCGCAATACCGGAACCCATGGTTCCCGCACCGATAATACCTACTTTCATTGTAAGTCCTCCTTATAAATTTAAAATTTTAATTTTGTTTGTCCTGCAAAGCGCGGCGACGCAGCGTTTACTTCCACCCAAGCGGCCGCCTTCCATCATAAATACCCTAGCAGTTCTTAAACGGCTCTTTTACCTTCTCCTTGTTCTTGTCAAGGAAGAAAGCCATGCCGTATTTCTGATCTTCCGTCTCAAAGCAGTCGCCAAAGAGCTTCTCCTCGATCACGATCGCGTCATCCATGCCGACCTCTAAACCGTCGTTGATCGCTTTCTTGCAGTTGCGTACCGCGATGGGCGCGTTCTTCGCAATGCCTGCCGCCATCTTCTCAGCAGCCGCCATCAGCTCATCCTGCGGGTATACCGCATTTACCAGACCAATTCGGAGCGCCTCGTCCGCCTTGATGTTTCTCGCCGTATAAATCATCTGCTTCGCCATGCCGGGGCCGACGATTCTAGCCAATCTTTGTGTGCCGCCGAAGCCGGGCGTAATGCCAAGGCCTACCTCGGGCTGTCCGAATACCGCGTTGTCGGAGCAGATTCTAATATCGCAGCTCATGGAAATCTCGCAGCCGCCGCCAAGCGCAAATCCGTTCACCGCAGCGATCACGGGAATCGGGAATGTCTCCAGCTTACGGAACACGTCGTTGCCTTTCTTGCCGAAAGCCTCGCCCTCCGCCTTGGTGAGCGTGCTCATCTCGCCGATATCCGCGCCTGCCACAAAAGACTTCTCGCCCGCGCCGGTCAGGATCAGACATCTCACCTCATTTTGATCCACGCCGTCAAGGGTTGCGTTCAGTTCGTCCAAAACTGCGGAGTTGAGGGCGTTCAAAGCCTTCTCGCGGTTGATCGTGATGATACCAATCTGCCCTTTCACTTCATATAAAACAAATTCCATTGTATGTATCTCCTTTTTAATTTTTGCATTTTGCAGAACAGCGAAACGCATCTCAATGCTACGCTGATTGCGCAAGTAGTATAACCATTAGCAGACCCTTGTAGCCTGTTTAAATCCTTCGGATTAAAACGGTCAGCGCTTAACGAGGTTTCTCACGAGTTTAGCGCCTGCTACGCTCGGAATGGAGCGCAAGCGCGTCTACGTTGGTTATGCTATTTGTACAATTTCAAAAACTCCGAATGCGTTTCGCCATTCCCTTTTAGTCCATTTCTACGATAGTAGCGCATCCCATACCGCCGCCGATACACAGCGTAGCGAGACCCTTCTTCGCGCCCTTCGCCTCCATCTCGTGAAGCAGGGTTACGAGGATACGCGCGCCTGATGCGCCTACCGGATGGCCAAGTGCAATCGCGCCGCCGTTCGGGTTAAGCTGCTTGTCTACGTCGATGCCAAGCTCCTTGCCCACTGCAACAGACTGTGCCGCAAACGCCTCGTTCGCCTCGATGATGTCGAAGTCTTCAATCTTGCAGCCTGCTTTTTCCATAACTTTCTTCGTCGCAGGAACAGGGCCGATACCCATAACCTCAGGTCTGCAGCCCGCAAGCGCGCCTGCTACGAAAGTAGCCATAGGCTTCACGCCAAGCTCTTTTGCCTTCTCCTCGCTCATCACCACGATAGCAGCCGCACCGTCATTGATACCGGAAGCGTTTCCTGCAGTCACGAATCCGTCAGGATTGATCGGACGAAGTTTCTGCAGTCCCTCGATGGTGGAACCCGGTCTCGGTCCCTCGTCAACCTTGAACTCAACCATCTCTTTTTTCTTCTTCACCATAACAGGCACGATCTCCTTGTCGAACGCGCCGCTCTTCTGTGCAGCCTCAGCCTTCGTCTGGCTCTTCAATGCAAACTCATCCAGCTCCTCGCGGGTAAGGCCCCACTCTCTACAGATATTGTCCGCAGTCATAATCATATGGTAGTTATTGAAAGCATCCCACAGCGCATCGTTCACCATCGTGTCAACCAGCGTGCCGTTGTTCATTCTGTAACCGTAACGTCCCTGCATAACCGCATAAGGAGCCATGGACATGTTCTCCATACCGCCTGCAACCACGATGTCAGCATCGCCTGCCTGAATCATCTGCGCAGCCATGTTTACACAGTTCAAGCCGGAACCGCAGACCACGTTGATGGTCACTGCCGGAACCTCGTTGGGAAGCCCTGCTTTAATGGAGGCTTGGCGAGCCACGTTCTGGCCCTGTCCCGCCTGAATAACACAACCCATGTACACCTGATCCACCTGGTCAGGAGACACTCCTGCCCTGTTCAAAGCCTCTTTAATTACGACTGCTCCAAGATCTGCTGCCGGTGTGGTGCTCAAGCCCCCGCCCATCGTGCCGATTGCCGTACGGCAGGCGCCTGCCAAAACAACTTTTTTTGCCATTTTCTTCTCCTCCATATTTGTAATATTTTTTTAGTGAAAAGCCCTGTATTCAAGGCTTGCCGACGATTGTTATTTTTTTGTCATTGTTCGCCGTTACTATTGTATCATAGGGTTTTCGTTTTTGCAATCTACTTTCAACCCTACTGGAATGTCCTATTAAATCTCAAATCTGTCCATCAATTCTACCATCGTCTCCACCTGCGTTTTCTGTTCCGTGCTGACAGCCGCCGTCTCCTGCGAGGTTGCCGAGTTGTTGTCAACCGCCGATGAAACCTGTGTTACGTTTTCGTTCAGCTCCTGCATACGTCTGGTATCCCTCTTCAGGATCTTCTCGATCTGTCCCATCTTCTCGGTGGCTTCCTTTGCGTCCGCCATTACCTGATTCATGTTAGATTCCGTCTCCTCCGCAATCGCAATACTCTTGTCCATCACGGAAACCGTCGTCTCTATCAGCTCTGTAGTCCTGCCTGCCGCATTTGCAGATTCATTCGCCAGATTTTTCACCTGCTCCGCCACGACTGCAAACCCCCTGCCTGCCTCGCCCGCTCTCGCCGCCTCAATCGCAGCGTTCAGCGCCAGCAGATTCGTCTGGGAAGCAATATCCTCAATCGCTTCTATAATGGTACTGATCTGCTCGGAGCATCTGCCGATTTCCTGAATGGAACCCTTCAATTCCTGCAGCTTCTCATTGCCTTTTGACAACGTCAAACCGGCCGCAGCCGCCTTGCCTGCAGACTGCTCGGCTTCATTCGCATTCTCTTCCATGCTCTTCGTCATGGCGTCAAAGGCCGTCATCAGCTCCGACACCTGAGCCGCCTGCAGGGTACAATTTTCCGCCAGATCCTGCGCTGCAAACGCAAGCTGTTCCGAGCCGCTGTCAATCTGTCCCGAAACATTGCGGATCGTTCCGAGCGTTTCCCGCATCTTCTCCGCAATCTGCTGCAGAGACTCTTTGATCGATATAAACTCACCCACGTATTCCTGTTCGATATGTATCCGGTAATTACCGTTACCCATCTGCTCAAGCGTCTGGGTGATCTCCTTAATCATGCCAAGCAGGTTTTCTTTCATAAAGGCGATGGCTGCAACCATTCTGCCGACCTCGCTCTCATCCGCCTCCAGATCAAGCTCCACATGAAATTCTCCGCCTGCAAGCACTTCCATCTGATCCGACACTTTCATAATCGGCTTCAGCAGCTCATTTTCCGAAAATTTGATCGTCCTGATAAATTCTTTCACAAGGTACAGAAAAGACAGCGCGAACAATATCTCAAACAGATATTGGAAAATTTTCAGCCCTATCTGCCCCCTTTCTTTCCTGTCCAGAATTTCGTGAATTGTTTTATCCGTCTGTTCGTTAATCTGATCCACTGAATTGCCGTACTGCTCGCTGAACACACACGCCTGCGCTGCCGCAAGGTCGCCTGCCTGCACATGCCCGATTGCTTCCTGCTCCAGCGGCACGAGTTCGTTAGACATCGTAGCGATCTGGTTCAGGCTCGTCCACTCCGCATCTTTGAGCCCGCAGTCCTCCAAGACGGCAATCGCCTGCTCCCTGTTTTTATCCTCGTTCAGTTCCTTCATATAGCCGTCATAATATCTCTGATCCCCCGTGACGGCATAGGACTGTATGTCGTAAGTCAATGTTTTTGAAGCCGTCCGATATTGGTTCAGCGCCACGGTTGTGTTGACCTGCGCGCTGTATAACCGGGACATGCACAAATTAAAAAAAATGAATCCGAGCAGCAGAACCGCTCCTACCGCCACTGACACAAACGCCTGGCGCACCAGCCTTTTTAACTGCGCCGCCTGACTCTTTTTGACCGATACCCCATTCTCCATCTTTCCCATAGTCCTTCTCCTATACCTCATTTCCGGTGACAAATATCACTTGTATAAAGTAAATAGTTCCATAAAAAGTATATCTGAATTTTTACCTATTTTCAACAATTTGTTTTGTTGCTCCCGTTTATTTTTCGTGCATTTTGCTAATACTTTTATGAAACAGGCATTTTTTCTTTCTCCCTGTATGCATCCGCCGATGGGTCATCCATGGGCACGACTCTTCTCCACTCTCTGGAATCCCCCACTTTTTCTACCTCACAGCGGTTTTTGTAAAGAAATTTTGACAGTTCATAACAGTCCACCCAAATTTCATTGTTCCCCTCCTTCTGAGACTCGTCGAAGATAAGCTGCAGTCCCCAGTGCAGGTGCACCGTCTTGATATTGTTCACATTCTCCGTCGTACTGTAGCCGGTATGTCCCATGTAGCCGATCACGTCCCCCGCCGTCACCACACTTCCCTCCTGAAGCCCTTCTGCATAAGGATAGTTCTGTCTCAGATGGGCATAGTAATAGTAGCGTTTCTTATCAAAACTGCGGATACCGATACGCCAGCCGCCGTACTGGTTCCAGCCAAGCGCCTCCACATAACCGGATTCCACCGCGATGATCGGCGTGCCGATCTGCCCCATCATATCATGCCCCAGATGTGGTCTTGCGTAGCCGTAACTGCGGGAAGACCCGAAATCATCATAATGGCTGTAGTCAAATCCCTTCGCAATGGGCGAAAAAGCTTTCAGACCGTAAACGTGTCTGCCGTCCAGCGTAAATTCTCCCATCATACCGCCGAGCACCGCCGTGTACGCCTCCAGATAATAGTCGTAATATTCCATATCCTTCGTCAGCTCTGCCATGGTATGTTCTCCGCTTTTCAGCTTTTCCGCCACTTCCTCTATTTTTCTGACGCTGTTTTTGTCAAACTGTCCCCCGGTCTTTGCCCCCACGTAAGCCAGAAGCTCAATCCAGTTCAAATGTATCTCATCCCGGTAGCTGTCCACATCCAGATCGTAGGCCGCCGCCATCGCCTCATTTGTGACGTGAAATTCCACCCACTTGATAAAATTGCCGTCCGCAGTCACTTCCACCGCCTGTCCGTTTGCCCGTTCACCTCTCTCCTGCCGGACGGGCGTCTTCCATTTTCCAAGCAATTCTCCTGCCATACATACACAGCCAAGGACCAGGAGCAAAAACGCTCCGAATCTGATAGCCGCCCTGCCCCGTCCGTTTCCCCGTTCTCTAATCTGTCTCATGCCTGCCTCCGTGACTTTTCATTTCCCGAGCCGCAGCGCTTTTAGAAATTCTTCTCACACTAATCATATGTAGACCGAAATACCGATATGTCAGGAGCTTTCCGGCTCAATGGTCGTAACAGTTCAGCCTTCGGCTTTACTGCCACCAATCGTCCGCAAAAAACAAATATCACATTGTCCCCGGCCGCATATCTTGTTATGATAGGAGTATATTCGATTCATTTGCGGGAGGATCTGCCTATGACTGAAAAAAACCGGGATGTGCTGGAGGGCAGGGAAATGTTTGTCTTCAGCATCGCAACAGCCCTGCTCCTGTTTGCAGCCGCCTTTCTTCTGGCTTCACCAAGGGAGCTTCTTCGCGGCATGGTCACCATTGTCCTTACCAGAGACGCACTTGTCACAGATTACTTCGAGCTGGCCGGATTCGGCGCGGCCTTCCTCAATGCAGGACTGGTGCTGAGTCTGGCGATTCTTCTGATCCGTCGTCAGAAAATCCCCTTTACCGGACTTACCATGGCCGTTCTCTTTATCAACGCAGGCTTTGCCCTGTTCGGTAAAAACCCGGTGAACGTCCTGCCCATGCTGCTCGGGACATGGCTCTACGCAAAATTTCACAGCTCCGGCATGAACCGTTATATTTATACTGCGCTCTTCGGCTCCTGCCTTGCGCCCATAGTGACGGAACTTGTTTACCTGCTGCCATTCTCCTTTACCACCAATCTGGCTGTCGCCGTAATCGTCGGTATCTTTGCCGGTTTTGTGCTGCCGCCGCTCTCCGTACATACCGCCTCCATGCATATGGGATACAATCTTTTTAACATGGGCTTTGCCGGAGGTCTCTTCGCCTTTGTCATGATGTGCGTCCTGCAGTCCTTCGGTCTGGAAAGCAATAACGTATTTATCTGGAGTTACGGCCGTCCTTTCTGGCTGCTCGCCGGTCTGTACCTGTACTTTGGCGCGGCTGCGCTTTTCGGACTAGCCATGGACAGAAATTGTATGCATTCCCTGCGCAAACTGATGCACCACCCCGGTCGCGCGGTGGCGGATTTCGTTTTGATGGACGGTGCACCGGCCACATTGGTCAATATGGGGATGATCGGCCTGCTCTGCACCACCTATATCGTGCTCATCGGCGGCGATCTGTCCGGCCCCGTGGTAGGCGCCATTCTAACCGCTTTCGGTTTTGCCGCTTTCGGCGGCCATGCCGCAAATTATCCGCCGGTTCTGGCGGGTGTCCTGCTCTCTACCTTTTTTACCCATATGCAGCCCACCACCCCTGGAATCCAGATGGGCGCCGTTTTTGCCATCGGACTGGCTCCCATTGCCGGACAGTTCGGCATCCTTGCCGGAATCATCGCCGGTATGCTGCACGCCGCCGTGACGGTATGCTCCTCCTCCCTCTACGGGGGATTAAATTTATACAACAACGGCTTCTCCACCGGTCTGGTCGCCATCGTACTTGTACCGACTCTGGAAAGCTTTATCAAGGGATTTCGGACTAAAAAAGAACAAAAAAACAGACACTGAACATAATGACAGCGCAGAATTTGCGCGGAATGGAGATTACCATGACACATGAAGAAAAAAAGACCGCTAAGATCGTAGAGGAGCTGACCATGTTTTTCTTTGCGCTGGAGGCATCTTATATCGACACACGTATCGAAAAAAAGAACAACCGTGTCACAATTTATCTGGAAGCAGACTTTCACCCGTCCTATGCCGACAAATTTTCCCATCTGGATCACTACCTGAACGGCCAGAAAAACGACGGCATGGGCGATATCTACTGGGAACTGGCGGGCAGCGGCGATCCCGGTGAAAGCAGCCAGCTCCTCCTAATCGGTATGATGATAGACCGCGCGGAAATTGAACTGGGCGCGGACCGGGTGAAATTGACAATGTATCGGAGCATTTAAACTTCGCATTTCTCCTTCGCGCTGCTTGTCATAAGCCTTCCGATTCCACTTTTCATGCAAGCACGGCAGCCGATTCAGAAGCCTTCTTTCTCTACTTTTTTCTAATAGCAAACGGCAGGGTAGACTGCTCCACCCTGCCGTCAATACAAACCGCTTTTAAAACTCAGGCTCAATCAGCCCGTAAGTGTTTCCCTTTCTCTTATAAACCACATTCACCTGATCCGTCTCCGCATTGCAGAAGACAAAGAAATTGTGTCCGAGAAGTTCCATCTGCACGCAGGCATCCTCCGGATACATGGGTTTAATGTCAAACTTCTTCGTGCGGATAATCTGCACTTCCTCCTCATCCATATAGTCCTTATCGATAAACTCCTGACGGAAAAAGCCGCTTCCCTGCTTCTTGTCCACCAGCTTATTCTTATACTTCTTAAGCTGTCTCTCGATAATCTCCTCCACAAGATCAATCGAAACATACATGTCGCTGCTGACCTGCTCGGAGCGAATGATATTCCCCTTCACCGGGATCGTCACTTCAATCTTCTGGCGATCCTTCTCTACGCTGAGCGTAACATGCACCTCTGTGTCCTCGGTAAAAAACTTCTCCAATTTACCGATCTTGTCCTCCACTGCTGCCCGTAACCCTTCCGTTACCTCGATGTTTTTTCCGACAATGTTAAACTTCATCAAACTCATCCCCTTCCAAATTGGAGTTCTAAGCATTGCTTATGGAAACAGTATACCATATTTTACTATTCTATTGCAACAATTTGCTCCCATTTAGAGAAAATATACAAAACGTACGTTCCTTCAGTTTCCATAAATAAAATGATCGACCCGGTCAAAAAGCTGTGGATACTGTGGATAAATCCGTGTATAAAACTATTTTATGCTTAAAAATCGCTTTTTTTATGTGTATAAGTCGCTTTTCATGCACACCCGATATTTCGCATTTTCCAAAAACTTTGTGCATTGTAGACAACCTGGGCCGGACTCGCGCGCAAGCACGCATCCTGTCTGTAGCGCTTTCTGACTCTGCCTATGCGAAAACGAAGGAGACGCCCCGTCGGAACGTCTCCTTCCCTATAATCGTTTTCTGTATGTGCCCCAGCGCCGTTTTTAGAGGATTCTTCTGATGGAAAGAATCGAACGGTAGGTTGCGCTGGATACGATAATACCTGTTTTGGATGTGGATGCGTGCACGATCTGGCCGTTGCCTGCGTAAATTCCCACATGACCGGAGTAGCAGATGATGTCGCCGGGCTGCGCATTTTCCAGACCGTTGACCGCTGCGCCCACGCTTCTGTCTGCCGCCGAAGAATGGGGCAGATTTACACCAAAATTCTTATACACACTCATAACAAACCCGGAGCAGTCCGCACCGTTTGTCAGGCTGGTGCCGCCGTATACATAGGGATTACCCACAAACTGCTTCGCAAACTGTACCACATCGGCTCCCGTACTTCCCGTCGGGTTCGCATAGGTCTTGCCGCCATCTTCACCCTTGCTGCCGGACGCCGCGTTTTCTGCCGTCTTCTTTTTAGCCGCAGCCTGCGCCGCCTTTCTCGCCTCTTCCTCCTTGGCAAGTCTGGCTTTCTCCTCGGCTACGGATTCCGCTTTCACAAACTCCGTGGAAAGTGTGACATAGTCCATGGAAACGTAACCGTCACCTTCCTCGATATTTACCTTAACCCAGCCGTCCATTTCCTCTGTGACGATCAGTTCATCCTCAATCGGAACCAGACCAAGAACCGTCTCCTCCAGACCGGGCTGCTCACGCACCTTCAATGTCGTGGTCGTAACGGTCGCAATACGGGTTCCCACTTCCTTCGCGTAATCGACGGCTTCGTCGCCTGTCACGCAATACTCACCTTTTACATATCCCTCTACGGAACCGGAGCTGATCTTATACCAGCCGTCCTCCTCCTCGATAAAGCTGCCGACGGATTTGTTGTAGAGCTTACCGACGATCTCGCCTTCCTCGCTGGGGATATCACGCACATTCACATAATCGTTCACTTTCGCGATAACCAGATTCTTAAAACTCTCTTCTTCCTCCGACAGACCGCTGCCCGCTGCCTCCCTCAGATCTCTGGTATAGCCCTCGCTGACTACGATCGTATCTTTGATCTGCTTTTCCGGCGCTTTGCTAACCTTATCGGATGTGCTGGCAAGATCGGAAAATCCGCCTACCTGAACGCTGCCGACGCTGATACCCTCGTTCTCAAGGTTCGATGAAGTATTCTCTCCGCCGTTTTCTTCCTGCTCCGCCGCTTCTTTGTCGGATTCCTCCTTCAAAGTCGAAAGTGCGGTGGACTTATCCTCATCCTGAAGTGAAAACTCTATGCCGGCCGAAGGAAGCACGCTTCCTACATTTCCTGTGGCTTCCGCCTCAATTCCCATACCCGTAAATCCAACTACTGCAGCCAGTGCACATGCTGTCCATTTAAGTTTGTTTTTGTTCATAAAAAACACCTCATTTGTTACAGAATTGTTACATCTGGGTATAATATAGCATTGAATAAACGTTTTGTCAACCACAGCATCTACTATCAAAACGAAAACTAAAACGCAAGTTATTGTGCTTTTCTCACAAAAAGCCCGATTTTTCAGTGTTTAAAGTGTAAAATTTGTGTCTAATCATGTCATATATTACCTATTACAGCTTCGTAATATTTTTGTAATTATTATTTTAGGAAATCAGATATTTCTCTGCGGAGGACACCGCGCACGCGCCGTCGGAGACTGCCGTCACGATCTGGCGCAGCGCCTTTGTGCGAATATCCCCCGCCGCAAAAATGCCCGGCACGCTGGTGGCGCAGTCCTCCCCCGCAATGAGATAACCATTCTCGTCACAGTCCACCGTGCCTCGGTAAATTTCCGTGTTGGGACGCATTCCCACCGCAATAAAGACGCCGTCCACCGCAAGCTCCCGGTCCGTGTCCTCTCCTTTTGTGCGGATGCATATGCCTTCCACCAGATCGGCTCCGTATATCTTCTGTAATGTACTGTTCCAGATCACTTCCGCATTTTCACAGGAAAACAATTTCTCCTGTAAACTTTTTGCCGCCCGCAGACTGTCCCGCCTGTGGATCAGATACACCTTGCGGCAGAATCTGGCCAGATATACGGCATCCTCCACCGCCACATCGCCGCCGCCCACGACCGCCACGTCCCTCTTTTTAAAGAAAGCGCCGTCACAGGTAGCGCAATAAGATACGCCCTGCCCTCTGAACTCCGCCTCCCCCGGCACGCTAAGCTTCGCGTGTTCCGCGCCGCCCGCTAAGATAAGCGTCCGCGACTCAAATACCGTACCGTCTGCGGTTTCCGCGACTTTTATATCTCCCTCGTTCCTGACTGCCGTAACCCTGCCGCTCTTAAAAACCGCACCGAGCCCTTCCGCATGACTGTGGAACTTCTCTGCCAGTTCGAATCCGTTAATCCCCGGCATTCCCAGATAATTGTCCACCTCATAGGTATCCACCACCTGACCTCCGCCCATGGGCGTCTGTTCTATCACAATAAGATTAAGCCCTGCGCGCCGGCCATAAACTGCCGCCGACAAACCTGCCGGCCCTGCGCCGATAATAATAAGATCATACATAAGGTGCCGCACTCCTTTCTTCTTTCCTATTTCCGTGACCTGTAGTATACTCTTTACAGTTAAAAACTTTTTACTCGCTACTCATAAATATTTGATTCATTATAATTAAATATTTGACTCATTTATAATATATAAGAAAGCCGGATAACTGTAAAATGAAAACACAACATAATCAATTCGCCTCGATCCCGCACGGAAGCACGCCTGCTGCCGGATCTGCTTTTCCCCGGTCCGCACTTGTCACAGGCGCCTCCCGAGGAATCGGCCGGGCCATAGCCCAAGCTCTAGCCGAAGAAGGTTACCGCCTGTATCTCACCTGTCGGCATTCCGAAAAGGAACTGACAGATCTGTCATACCTTCTGTCGGAAACCTGTCATATCTCATGTACGCCCATTGTCGCAGATATGGGAGATATACAGGCCGTCAATGAGGTCTTTGCACAGATAGAGGACCTGACTCTCTTAGTCAACAATGCCGGCATCTCCCACATCGGGCTGCTTCACGAAATGACAGTGGAAGAATGGCAGACGCTTATGAACGTCAACCTGAACGCGCTGTTCTATACATGCCGTCTGGCCATACCCATAATGCTAAAGCGCCATGCCGGACAAATCATCAATATCTCCTCCGTCTGGGGCAATGCGGGCGCCTCCATGGAAGTGGCCTATTCCGCCTCTAAAGGCGGCGTAAATACCTTCACGAAAGCGCTGGCAAAAGAACTTGCTCCCAGCGGCATTCAGGTCAACGCCATCGCCTGCGGCGTCATTGACACAGACATGAACCACTGCTTTTCAGAAGAAGAAATGTCAGCCCTGCGGGCTGAAATACCAGCCGACCGAATCGGTCAACCTTCGGAAGTCGCTAAACTTCTGCTCTCCATCGTCAATGCCCCCTCCTATCTGACCGGACAGGTCATCACTTTGGATGGGGGATGGCAAACGTAAGAAACGTGAGAAGTACTTCTAGAAACTCAGCAGCACAGGCTGCTTCATTTAGAAGTACTATGTCAGTTTCTTCATTTGCGAGAAATAGCTGATCACCAGCACCACATCCGCGCCGAGCCATGCCGCAGTCTCCGCGAAGAAGATGCCGACTTCCCCAAAAAGCATCGGCAGCAAAATGACAGACAGGGTTCGCATCACAAACTCCGCCACACCGGAAAGCATCGGCAGAATCGTATTGCCCATACCCTGCAGGGCGGAGCGGGTCACATGCAGCACATAGAGGACCGGCAGGCAGACACTCATAACCGCCAGATAAAAATAGGCGATCCGCATGGTCTGTTCCACCACCTCCGGCGTTCCGGAGATAAACAGTCCCAACAGATATTTCCCGAAAACGAGCATACATACCGCGATAAAGGCGGACGTCGCCATGGCGATCCCCATGGCTGCACGCATCCCGCTTTTGATGCGGTCATACCTGCCCGCCCCGAGATTCTGTCCCACATAAGTCACCATCGCGTAGCCGTAGGAAGTGCCCGCGATCTCCAACAGGCCGTAGAGCTTATTGGTCGCCGTAAATCCCGCTATAAAAATCACACCGTACCCGTTTACCACAAACTGCACAATCATACCGCCGATGGCAATGATTCCGTTCTGAAAAGCCATAGGCAGTCCCAGCATAAACAGTTTTGCGGAAAGCTCCTTCTGCAAGTGAAAATCCGTCCTCGAAAGCGTCAGGAAGGCAATCCTTTTAATATGGTAGAAACAGAACACGCCCGACACCGCCTGCGCGATCAAAGTGGCTGCCGCCGCACCCGCAATTCCCCAGTCAAAGCCAAGCACAAAAAGATAATCAAGCACAATGTTTGTCACCGAAGCGACAATCATCGCATGGAGGGGCGTCCTGCTGTCCCCCATGGAACGGAGAATACACGCCAGCAAATTGTAAAGCATCACGATTGGCACACCCGCAAACATAATCCGCAGATAGAGGAGCGAATACCCTATGATCTCCGGCGGCGTCTGCAAAAGCATCAGTACAGGTTTCGCAAAAATCTGCCCTGCCGTCACCAATACAGCGGCAGAAAGCATGGACAGCACTGCCGCGCTGCCCACGCTCTTCTTTAACTCTTCCGTCCTGCCAGCGCCGAACTCCTGCGCCATCCGGATGCCGAAGCCCTGCGTCAATCCCTGTATCACCCCCAGCATCAGCCAGTTCAGCCAATCCGAGGCTCCCAGTGCCGCAAGAGCGCTCACACCGAGATATTTTCCAACCGCCATGGTATCTACCACTGTATATAACTGCTGGAAAACATTGCCCGCCACGAGAGAAAGAGAAAAAGCTAAAATCAGCTTTCCAGGCCTGCCCGTGGTCATATTCTTTACATGTACTGCCATCGTCAGATATACCGCTTAAATCCCTTTCCCATTATCTCACTGCTCTTCGTCACCATAAGAAAAGCTTCCGGGTCTACCGCCTGAATATGCCTCTCCAAGAGTACTGCCTGCTTCGGATCCATAACCGTGAGAATGACCACCCTGTCTTTGTGCGTGTAGGCGCCCTCTGCTTTGTAAACCGTGGCGCTTCGATGCAGATCTTTCATAATAAAATCACAGATCGGCTCCGGCTTGCTGCATATAATCGTAAAATATTTGCTCAGCTTCATGCGCTCGATCGCCTTATCGATCACCAGCGATTTCGCCATCAGTCCACAGATCGAAAAAAGACCCGTCCGCGTGTCAAAGGCAAAGCAGGCTACCACCACGATAATGGCATCCACAGCCATGAGCGCCGCCGAAATGTCCATGGTCGAATATTTCTTTAATACCATCGCAATAATGTCCGTGCCGCCACCGGAAGCATTCTCATAGAAGAGCAGCGCTGATGCCAGAGCCGGCAGCGCAATGGCATAAAATAATTCCAGTGTCGTCTCATTGGTCAGAGGCGCACTCATGGGAAACACCGCTTCCATCAAATTCAGCAGCAAGGAGGACACTACTGTCACATATGCCGTCTTTACCCCAAAATTCTTTCCCAGAAATATGAAACCGAAAACCAGCAGAATCATGTTGATAATGAGGTTGATCTGGGAAGCCGTAAAAGGTGTAAAGTGCGTCACCACCACCGCCAGGCCCGAAACCCCGCCGAAGGAAAAGTT
Source organism: uncultured bacterium (assembly GCA_947073545.1). Lineage (GTDB taxonomy): Bacteria > Bacillota > Clostridia > Lachnospirales > Lachnospiraceae > UBA3282. The sequence continues at coordinate 99,621 of CAMTMP010000009.1, read as the reverse complement.
ATTCGGGAACTTAAATACATAGACGCCGATGTCCATAAGAATCACGGCGATCGTAATCAAAATATATTCCTTTATGGCCTTTTTCCGTTTTGTCATAGATATTCCCCCTGCTGATTTCTGACTGTGTTTATGCCAAGGCAGACTCGAAATGCTTCGCATTTCTCGTTCGCGTTGCTCGCCTTAATCCCTCCGACGTCTGCTTCCATGATAGCATGGCGCAGCCCTCGGTACTCTTCTGACTCTGCTTATGCGCGGAAAAAGAAGCCGGAATGTTAGCGTCTCATTCCGACTTCTCTTCTCAAGCTCGTGGAAGCAATGGGGCTCGAACCCATGACCTCTCGCGTGTGAGGCGAACGCTCATCCCGGCTGAGCTATGCTTCCAAAGTGGAGATAGGGGGACTCGAACCCCTGACCTATACGTTGCGAACGTATCGCTCTCCCAACTGAGCTATATCCCCATATCAAAAATTATATCATGGAATGAAAAAAAAGCAATAAAAATTTTTACTCACTTTGCCTTCTTTCCGGGATGTCAGTCAATTCCTATATTCAAGATTTAGTCCGGAAAGACCAGTGCGGAATGTTTGACACGATGCAGATTGCGGAAAAGAATAGAGAAATGATTTCCGGTATAAGTGGGAACATGCACGACGGATATAACGTCATATTCAAAGACGGTCACTCGTGCCATTGTCGCACGAAAAAAGATGTCCGGTCATGTATCATTGAATACTGCTGCAAAAAGGGCGATTGATTCGTCCTTTTTTTATTGCGAAAAGTGTCTTGCACAAGATTTCAAAAGTCTTGCACAAGACCATATTTTATTTGTCAGTTACGTGTTAGTTACTTGTCAGTTACCGTGAAAATTTTGTGTGTTTTTGTGGTGTCTCATAGGAAAGTCAGAATATTAGAAAACCCCGAAAACATCGTGTTTTCGGGGTCTGTCTCTCTTTTGCAATATTCGTTTGAACTATCTCTTGGAGAACTGCGGTGCACGTCTCGCTGCCTTGAGACCGTATTTCTTTCTCTCCTTCATACGAGGATCTCTGGTCAGATAACCCGCCTTCTTTAAGGTAGGTCTGTAATCCGGGTCTGCCTGAAGCAATGCTCTTGCGATACCGTGTCTCACTGCACCTGCCTGTCCTGTATATCCGCCGCCCTTTACGGTGATAACGGCGTCAAACTTATCTACCGTATCGGTTGCAGCTAACGGCTGGCGAACGATCACCTTCAAAGTCTCAAGCCCGAAGTAATCGTCGATGTTTCTCTTATTAATCGTGATCTCACCCTTACCGGGCATTAAATATACTCTGGCAATGGATTTCTTTCTCCTGCCGGTTCCGTAATATTTTGCTGATTTATCTGCTTTAGCCATGATTCTTTATCCCTTTCTTAAAATGTTAATACCTCAGGTTTCTGTGCCGCATGCTTATGCTCCGGTCCAACATATACAAAAAGCTTCTTGTACATCTGGCTGCCGAGCGGGCCTTTGGGAAGCATACCCTTAACCGCATGTTCCACAACTCTCTCAGGGTGCTTCTGTAACATCTCTTTCAGGGTAGTCTCTTTCATGCCGCCCACATAATCGGAATGATGGTAGTAAATCTTCTGATCCAGCTTCTTCCCGGTTACTTTCACCTTCTCCGCATTGACAACGATCACATAATCCCCTGTGTCCATATGGGGGGTAAAGATCGGCTTATTTTTGCCTCTCAGTACCTTGGCAATCTCGGATGCCAGACGTCCCAGTGTCATATTAGTCGCATCAACTACGTACCACTTTCTCTCGATCGTAGCCGGACTCGCCATAAAAGTTTTCATGAATATTACCTCCATAGTAACTGTCTGTACCGTTTCCAAAGATCCTCATGCAGATGTCCGGCCACACTCGGTATCCCTCCACGGCAGTTTGTAGTGCGTATATAAAATGTCTCACCGGGGCTTTGGTCAGACATTTATAAACAATTCGTCACAGTTAATTATTATATTATACGGTTCCGCGCGTGTCAACCGGTTTTCCCCGAATTCTCCTATAAAAATTCATACCCCACAAGGGTAAGTCCGCAGGCCGGAGCCGTAGGTCCCGCCGCCTGTCTGTCACAGGCCGCCAGAATATCCTTCACGCGTTCAGGCGGCAGCTTTCCTCTGCCGACTTCCATCAGCGTCCCCGCCATAATTCTTACCATATTATACAGAAAGCCTCTGCCCGCCACGCGAATCACAATCTCTTTCCCCGCATTCCCTATACCGGCTGCGCTTTCCTCCCATACCTCCACGCTGTCCACCCGCCGCACGGTAGTCTGCGCCTGCGTGTCCACGCTGCAAAAGCTCTTAAAGTCATGCTCTCCCACAAGAAATGCAGCCCCCTGACGCATCCGCTCCGCATCAAGCGGCGCATAAGTAAAATAAGAATAAAGCCGTTTCACGGGCATCGCAAAAGGCGCGTTGTAAATCCGATACTCATACGTCTTCCTGCTCTCACAATGTCTCGGATGAAAGTCCTCCGGCGCCTCCGCCGAACCCTGAATCCGGATATCCTCCGGCAGTCTCTGGTTTAAGGCATAGGAAAACTTCTCCGCCGGAATCGGACTTAGTGTATCGAACACAGCCACATTGCCAAACGCGTGCACGCCGGAATCCGTACGGCTTGCGCCGATCACCTCCACCGTCTCACCGGTAAGCTCACTGATACAGCGGTTTAACACCCCTTCTATCGTCTCCCGTCCCGGCTGTAACTGCCACCCGCAGTAATCGGTTCCGTCGTAGGAAACGGTTAGCATAATTCTTCTCATTCTCTCTCATTTCTGCCTTCCCCATGCCCCGCGCCGTCAGATCCCATACCCGGCATACACCAAGCAGTCACAGGGGCATTACAGGCACACTCTGATCGCCACACATCCCGCAAAATACAACAGCAGCACACAGTAGGCGGCCCGGTCTGCACTGCGGTAGCGCAGGGGCTTCATTTTCGTTCTGTGCTCACCGCCACGGTAGCACCTTGCCTCCATCGCCATCGCCAGATCGTTGGCGCGGCGGAAAGCCGAAATAAACAGCGGCACCAGAAGGGGTACCATCGCCTTCGCCTTCTTGACCAGATTACCGCTCTCAAAGTCCGCCCCTCGCGCAATCTGCGCCTTCATAATCTTATCCGTCTCCTCCAGCAGGATCGGAATAAAGCGCAGGGCAATGGACATCATCATCGCCACCTCATGCACCGGCACCTTTACATATTTCAAAGGCCCCATCAGCTTCTCCATACCGTCTGTCAGACTGTTGGGCGTCGTTGTCAATGTCATCAGGGAGGAGCCGACGATGAGAAACGACAGCCTAACAGCCATCATCACGGCGATCCGCAGCCCTTCTTTCGTGATCCTCAGCTTCCATAAGGTAACAAGCGGCTCTCCCGGCGTCAAAAACAGGTTAAACACCACCGTAATCATCAGAATAAAGACGATCGCCTTCATTCCTTTCACCATATAGCCGAAGGGAACCTTCGACAGTTTAATCATACAAGCCAAAAACAGGGCCGCCACCACATATCCGATCCAACTGTCCACAACAAAAAGGGAAATGATAAATCCAATGGTAGCCACCAGCTTTACCCGCGGGTCCAGCTTATGAATGACGGAATCCGCCTGATAATACTGGCCCAATGTAATATCTCGAATCATTATTTCTCCATTCCGAAGCATCCATAACAGCCGCCTCTTCCAAACCAAAATCCATGTATAGAATACCGCTTTTTACGCCCGCTCATAGGGCCAGCGCCCTCAAAATCTCCTGCCCGGCCTCACGGATCGTCGTGACGGCAGTATCCACTTTCATGCCTCGTTTTGCTAACGCCTGCATAATATATGTCACCTGCGGGGCCGCCAGCCCTACCTGCTCCAGCTCCCTATAATGCTGAAAGACTTCCCGCGGCGCATCGTCAAACAGAACGCTCCCACGATTCATGACGATAATCCGCTCCACATATTTCGCCACGTCCTCCATGCTGTGGGAGACCAGAATCACCGTAATCCCTGTCTCCTCTTTCAGTTTTGCGATCTGGTCAAGAATCTCGTCCCGGCCTTTCGGGTCAAGTCCCGCCGTGGGTTCGTCCAGAATCAATATATCGGGTTTCATAGCAAGCACACCTGCGATTGCGACCCGGCGCTTCTGTCCCCCTGAAAGATCAAACGGCGACTGGTAAAAATACTCGTCCGCAAGTCCCACCTGTTTCAGGGCCGCGTAAGCCCGAAGCTCCGTCTCCTTCTGGGAAAGCCCAAGATTCTTCGGCCCGAAACACACATCCTTAAACACGTCGATCTCAAAAAGCTGATGCTCCGGATACTGAAATACCAGTCCCACCTTGCTGCGCAGCTTCTTCTTGTCATAATCTCCGTCATGTATGTCCTCACCGTTATAATAGATCGCACCGCTCGTGGGTCTGATCAGCCCGTTTAAATGCTGTACCAGCGTAGACTTGCCGGAACCGGTATGCCCGATCAGACCGATAAACTGTCCGTCGGGAATCACGAGATTGATGTCTTTCAGGGCGTGCACCGCCAGAGACGTGTCCTCTCCATATACATAATTTACATGATCTAAAATCAACGCCATTATTTTTGTTCCCTCTTTATCCTTATCCGCAACATCAGACACGCAGACTATCTGTTTTTCACGCTTTTCCCGTCACCATGATCCGCCCTGACTTACTTATGCCCTGAAACTGCCGCAAGCGCCTCCGTAAACTCTTCTATCGTCAGAATCCCCTCCGGCAGATTTACCCCCTTCTGCCTCAGTTCATGTGCCAAAAGCGTCACCTGCGGTACATCCAGCCGCAGCTCCTTTAGTTCATCCACCCTGGAAAAAATCTCCCTCGGCGTCCCTTCCATAGCGATATGTCCCTGATCCATCACGAAAACCATATCGGCATGAATAATCTCTTCCATATAATGTGTAATCAATACGACGGTTATCCCTTCCACATCATTTAAGGCGCGCACCGCGCGTATCACTTCTTTCCGGCCATTCGGGTCAAGCATAGCCGTAGGTTCGTCCAGAATAATACACTTCGGATGCATGGCGATCACACCTGCAATAGATACCCGCTGCTTCTGGCCGCCGGACAGCTTATTAGGCGAATGTTTGCGGTACTCATACATCCCCACCGCCTTCAGACTCTCTTCCACACGCTCCCAGATTTCTTTTGTGGGTACGCCCATATTCTCCGGACCGAACCCCACATCCTCCTCCACCATCTGACCGATGATCTGGTTGTCCGGATTCTGGAACACCATACCCGCCTCCTGACGGATATCCCAAAGATGTTTCTCGTCCTGCGTGTCCATACCGTCCACCCAGATCGTGCCTTCCGTCGGATAAAGAATCGCGTTAATATGCTTGGCGAAGGTTGACTTTCCGGAACCGTTATGCCCCAGAACCGCAATAAAATCGCCCTGCTTTATATCCAAATCTACCCCGTCCACAGCGCGGGTAATGCCTTCCACATTTCCCTCTTCGTCACGGCGAATATATTCAAATGTCAGTTTATTCGTCTTTATAATTCCCATATTGTATCCTTCGTCCCTCTTCCAAACCGCTTCCCCTATAAGGAAAGACGGCGTTTCACCACCGCCTATTGTACTAGATTGCGCAGGAAAATACAAGAAAAAGCGTCCCTGCTCCCCCATTTGCTAAAAATATGGTATACTATTTTCGGCGGCAGGCTGTCTGCCGCCAGAAAAACGGAGGAATCATATCATATGTCCAATATAAAACCGCTGCTGCGTCAGGCCGCCAGACCTTTCCTGTTTCTGCTTACCTTTATCTTCATCTGCGCTTTTCTGGCACACTACCTGACAGGCGATGAAACCCTGCTTGAATACGCCAGAAATAACCCGGAACAGGCTTACGGCACACAGGCCGACTCCGCAAAGGAATCCGCGGAAAATGATATGACCGAATCAGTCGACTCCACTCTGCCAAAACCGACGGCGCCGTCACCTACAGATCAAACCGCCGAATCTTTCCCCGCCGCAGAGCCCGACACACCTGTCACACCAAACAGGGCGGACACATATACTGACAGCAAAGACAATATTGCAAGCGCGTCCGACAATACTATAGAGGACAGCGAAAGTAATACGGCAAATTCTGCGGAGGTATCTGACACGATGGAGCAGCATCCGGAACGCGTCACCTATGAAGAAGGGTTCTATTACGAGCCACTGACCGATGCAGTCATAGAAAGAATTACAGGAATCTCCTACCCGGAGGAAGGATGCACCGTCCCCTATGAAGATCTGCATTATGTAGGTCTCAGGTACATCGACTTTAACGGCCAAGAACAGACCGGTGAACTGATCTGCAACAAAGCCATTGCACAGGATATGGTGGAAATCTTCCACGAGCTTTACCGCAATGAATACCGGATCGAGAGCGTACGCCTAATCGACGAGTATGGCGGTGACGACACTGCCTCCATGGCGGAGAACAATACCTCCTGCTTTAACTACAGGGTCGTCGACGGTACCACCAATTTATCCAAGCACGCCTACGGGCTGGCTATCGACGTAAACCCCTACTACAACCCCTACGTCGTCTTTCACAGAAACGCCGACGGAAGCGATTACATTTCCCCGCCCGGCAGCGAAATCTATGCGGACCGCAGCCAGAGCTTCGCCTACAAGATCGACGAAAACGACTTGTGCTACCGCCTCTTTACCGCCCATGGCTTCACTTGGGGCGGCAACTGGAACTCCACAAAAGACTACCAGCATTTCCAGAAAGTATTAAAATAGCGCTAATATAATATACACCTATAAATATCAAAAAGGCTGTGCTACTCAAGATATTGCACAGCCTTTTCCTCATTCATATTCCATTTCCAACCGGCAGCATCTTCCCTATGCCGCCTCTTTTCTCAATCCTTTCGATACGGGTTTCATGCTGATCCACTCTCTGCATCAGCAATTCGATTGTCTCACACGCCAGCTTGCAGCCGTTGATCTCATGCTGCATAGACTCCAAACGCACATCCATCCTGTCAAAGCGTTCATCGACCTTTTGAAAACGCTTGTCAATTCTCGTCTCCATTCTTCCCATTTCATCAACGAGCATATTCACGTATATTTTCATATCATCTTCTATACGGTCCATGCGTTGATCCATCTGATCCATGCGCTGATCCATCCGATCCATGCGCTGATCCATCCGGTCGAAGCGTTTGTCAATCTGTTCAAAACGTCGGTCGATCTGTTCAAAACATCGGTCGATCTGTTCAAAGCGCTTGTCATTCCGATCAAACCGCTCATCCATACGGCCATTGATTCTGGCTTCCATTTTACCCATCTCACTGATGAGTGTGTCCACTACCATTTGTAATTCCTGTTTCATGGTTCTCCTCCTGTCCCATTCGTTAAGACAGACATTCTCTCTACCGATAGAATAGCACACCCTCAGGCACTTTGCAATCGATTTTCGGATAAAAAGAAAATAGTATAAACGAAATAGTGATAATTTCATCAAGCAAAAGACCGGACGCTTTTGCATCCGGCCTTTTTGTTTCACAATCATATTCAGCTTATACCAGCTCCAGAACAACTTCCATCGCTGCGTCGCCCTTACGAGGGCCGATCTTGATGATTCTGGTATAACCGCCGTTGCGGTTCGCATACTTAGGGCCATACTCATCAAAGAGCTTATCCGAAAGGTTGATCTCCTTCGTATTTTTCTTACGGCCTGCAGGCGTGTTCGGCACTTCCTTGACAGGATAAAGCACCTTCATCATCTGTCTTCTCGCATGAAGTCTGGAAGGCATATCCTTCTTGATCTCCTTCTCCACCTCATCATATACCGTAACGGTCATACCGTTCTCAATCTTAAGAATCTTACCGTCCTTGTCACGGTGTGTCTCGGAGAGTACTGCCTTCGTATTCTTATCCACAATCTGCTTTACTCTCTTGCCGTCCTTATCCTTACGTGCTACCTTCGCAGTCACCTTAACGGTCTCGAAATTGTCCTTCTCCTTGACAGCAAGTGTGATCAAATGCTCGGCAATCTTGCGCACTTCCTTTGCTCTCGCCTCGGTGGTCACGATCTTTCCATTATATAAAAGAGCGGTAACCTGATTTCTGAGTAATGCTTTTCTCTGGTCAGATGTTCTGCCGAGTTTTCTGTATTTTGCCATGACTGGCTCCTTTCCGAGTGCTCTTCGGTCTTACCTCTATCATTACGCCTCATCGCTGGGATTTAGCTGTAATCCTAATTCTTTTAATTTTGCAAGCACTTCCTCCAAAGACTTACGGCCCAGATTTCTGACCTTCATCATATCTTCGGAAGTCTTGTTTGTCAGCTCTTCCACTGTGTTGATGCCTGCCCTCTTCAGGCAGTTGTAAGAACGAACCGAAAGCTCCAGCTCGTCAATGCTCATCTCAAGCACTTTCTCCTTCTCATCGTCCTCTTTCTCTACCATAACCTCTGCGGTTTTAGCATTCTCGGACAAATCAATGAAAAGGCTCAAATGCTCGCTTAACACCTTTGCCGCCAGGCTGACAGCCTCATCGGGCACAAGCGTACCGTTCGTGTATACGTCCAGCGTCAGCTTATCATAGTCTGTGATCTGGCCTACACGGGTATTCTCCACAGTAACATTGACTCTCTCCACGGGTGTGTAGATGGAATCAATCGCGATCACGCCGATCGGCAGATCTTCCGTCTTATTTTTATCTGCGCCTACATAGCCCCGTCCTCTTGTAATGGTCAGTTCCATGTACAGCTTTGTATCTTTACCGCTCAGGGTAGCAATCACCAGATCGGGATTTAAAATCTCAATATCCTGATCCACCTGAATATCGGAAGCCCGCACGATGCCCTCGCCTTCATACTCGATGTAGGCGGTTTTCACCTCGTTCGCATCGCTGTTATTCCTGATGGCAAGGCTCTTAACGTTCATGATGATTTCCGTCACATCTTCCTTCACGCCGGGAATCGAGCTGAACTCATGGAGAACGCCCTCGATCTTAACCTGACTTACCGCCACGCCCGGCAGGGATGACAACATGATTCTTCTAAGTGAATTGCCGAGGGTAATGCCGTAACCTCTCTCTAAAGGTTCCACTACGAATCTGCCGTATTTCTTATCTTCGGAGATCTCAACTACTTCTATATTCGGTCTCTCAAATTCAAACACTCAAGCACCCTCCTTCAGAATATAAATTACTTAGAATACAACTCGACGATAAGCATCTCATTTACCGGAACGTCAATCATCTCTCTTGTGGGAAGGTATTTCACGGTCGCCTTCATAGCCTCCTGATCCACCTCAAGCCACTCGGGAACAAGTCTGCCGCCGGTCACCTCGAGAATATCCTTGTATCTCTGCAGGGATCTTGCTTTCTCTCTCACCTCGATCACATCACCAGCTTTCACCAGATAGGAAGGAATCTGCACAGGCTTGCCGTTTACCAGAAAATGCTTGTGGCCTACTACCTGTCTCGCTTCTCTTCTTGTCCTTGCAAAACCCATCCGGAACACAACGCTGTCCAGTCTGCTCTCGAGCATAACCATCAGGTTTTCACCCGTCTGGCCCTTCATTCTGTCAGCTTTCTCATAATAGTTTCTAAAAGGCTTCTCCAGTACACCATAAATGAACTTTGCCTTCTGTTTCTCTCTCAACTGCAGACCATACTCACTGATCTTCTTACCCGCTCTCGCGGATGTTCTGTTTGATTTCTTGTCATATCCTAAAAAAGCAGGATCAAGATCAAGGGATCTGCATCTCTTTAATACCGGAACTCTGTTGACTGCCATGTTTCTGGCTCCTTTCTGTTTTTGTTTACAGTGCGCCCTCTCAGGCGTCACCTTCTTCCAAACAATTATCACACTTTACACGGAGAACCGAGGGCGGTTCTCCAAATCAAAACTTAGAAAATCTTCGCGAAACAGCCTCCGCTGCAAACGATTAGATTTTCTAAATCGAAACATAGAAATTCTTGGCGGCGTCTTCTGACGCCTTAGAATTTCTTTTCAATTTGTTATACACGCCGTCTCTTAGGCGGACGGCATCCGTTATGAGGCACGGGTGTCACGTCACGGATGCTGGTCACTTCCAGACCGCATGCCTGAAGCGCACGAATCGCAGCCTCACGTCCCGAACCGGGACCCTTCACCATTACATCCACAGTCTTTAAGCCGTGGATAAGAGCAGCCTTTGTCGCTGTCTCTGCAGCCATCTGTGCCGCATAGGGAGTAGATTTCCTTGAACCTCTAAAACCAAGACCGCCGGCACTTGCCCAGCTTAACGCATTACCCTCGTTGTCCGTCAGCGTAACGATGGTATTGTTAAAGGAAGACTGGATATGTGCCTGTCCATGTTCAACGTTTTTCTTGACACGCTTTTTTGTCACTTTTTTGGTAACTTTCTTTGCCATAATAAACTAACCTACTTTCTCAACTATTTACCTATGTTTTCGCTAATCTTCTTACTTCTTCTTGTTTGCAACAGTTCTCTTAGGACCTTTTCTTGTTCTGGCGTTGGTCTTCGTCTTCTGACCACGAACAGGAAGACCCTTCCTGTGACGGATTCCTCTGTAGCAGCCGATCTCCTGAAGTCTCTTGATGTTGAGAGCCACCTCTCTTCTCAAATCACCTTCTACCATATAATCCTTTTCGATTACCTCCGCCAGTCTCTTCACCTCATCATCGGTTAATTCTCTGACACGGGTATCAGGATTTACGTTTGCCGCCTCCAGAATCTTGTTGGAGCTTGCTCTGCCGATCCCATAAATATAGGTCAGGCCGATCTCCACACGCTTTTCTCTCGGTAAGTCAACACCTGCAATACGAGCCATTTACATTTCCTCCATTTCCTTTGCATTTTCATGCGTTTCGCGTGCACAAAACACGCGTGACACTAATTGATTGAGGCAGATCACTCCGCCCAACCGGATCAGGTATCCGATCTTTCCAAACATAATAAGTTGGTATCAAAAAGTATAAGGAGAACTGATCTTGGAGATGATCATTTCTCCGGCTCATCTATTTATCAGCCTTGTACCTGCTTATGTTTCGGATTTTCACAAATAACTCTGATCTTTCCTTTTCTCTTGATGATCTTGCACTTTTCGCAAATCGGTTTTACTGATGATCTAACCTTCATCTCAAACCCTCCTTTCAAAAAAGACCGTTTTACATTATAACACCAAATCCTGCCATTGGCAAGACTTTTATCACTTTTTCTGCTAACTTCATGCCGAGGCTTCGAAGCAGTCCTCACAATCGAGCCTGCTCGATTTGTTATTTATCTCTCCAGATAATTCTCCCCTTCGATAAATCATACGGGGACAATTCCAGCGTTACCTTATCGCCGGGCAGGATACGGATGAAGTTCTGGCGCAGCTTACCGCTGATATGTGCCAACACCACATGCCCGTTTTCCAGTTCCACCTGAAACATGGTATTGGGCAGCTTCTCAATTACAGTTCCTTCAATCTCAATTACATCAGCCTTAGACATTTCTTTCCTCACTTTCTCTCAGATATTCTTTGATCATTCTCTTTATTTGTAAATCGTCGAAGCCGTTGTCCGGTTTCGGCATTCTTTTCTTTTTAATCAATTGCACATGCTTCCTATTTTTCCGCTTCGGGCGTTCCACAGTTCTGCTTTTGCCGTCAGCTACATATATATATTCGCCGTCCTCCCGTATGATGACATACACAGAGTCCTTATCATGCCCTGCCATCGATGTGGCGAGCATTCCCACGCTATTTTCATCCATATTTGAAATCCATCTCTACCTATCTACAATGTTAATATCTCCGGCTCCCCGTCCGTAATCAGCACGGTGTTCTCATAGTGCGCGGAGAGCGAATGATCCGCCGATACCACTGTCCATCCGTCATCCAGCCAGTCTACCTCGCCCGTGCCAATGTTAATCATCGGCTCAATCGCCAGCGTCATCCCGGCTTTTAGCCGTACTCCTCTTCTTCTCTGGGGAAAGTTCGGTATATTAGGCGGTTCGTGGAGTTTTTTACCAATGCCGTGACCTACCAGATCGTGCACGATCCCATAACCGTAAGGTATCACATAATCCGCGATGGCGTTAGAAATAGCATGCAGATGCTTTCCGGCGCAGGCCATCCTGATTCCCTGAAAGAAACTCTCCTTCGTCACCTCAATCAGCTTTTCCGCTTCCGGGCCGATCTGTCCCACCCCGTAAGTTCTCGCCGCATCCGAATGGTAACCCTGATAAATCAGTCCCGTATCCAAGCTCACGATATCGCCTTCCTTAAGTATTCGGTCCGGCCGGGGAATCCCGTGCACGACCTCCTCATTCACGGAGACGCAGACGCTCGCCGGGTAGCCCTGATAATGTAAAAAGTTTGGCGTGCAGCCATATCCACGGATCAGCTCCTCGCAGACCGTGTCGACCTCCTTTGTGGAAACACCCGGGCGTATCTCCTTCGCCAGCTTCTCATGCACCCGGGCGAGCAGCCTGCCCGCCTTTCGCATCTTTTCGATTTCTCCCGCCGATTTGATCGTGACCGCCATAGTCCCGCTCCTACTTTAAGATTTCCTCAATCGCTTTAAACACATCCTGCATATCCTGCGTGCCGTCCACGCTTCTCAACACACCCTTTGATGAATAAAACTCGAGTAACGGTGCCGTCTGCTCCTGATATACACGCAGACGCTTCTCCACCGTCTCCGGCTTATCGTCATCGCGCAGCACAAGTTCCTGTCCGCATTGATCGCAGACCCCTTCTTTCTTCGGAGGCACATGCTCGATGTGATAAGTCGCGCCGCAGGATGTGCACGCGCGTCTGCCGCCCATTCTGCGGATGATATTCTCATCCGGCACCTCCACGTCAATGGCATAATCTATTTTGTCTCCCAGCTTATTAAGCGCTTCCTCCAGCACCTCCGCCTGAGGAATCGTTCTGGGAAATCCGTCCAGCACATAACCGTTCTTGCAGTCATCCTGCGCCACCCTGTCAAGAAGAATCCGCACCGTCAGTTCATCGGGCACCAGAAGTCCCTGATCCATATACTGCTTCGCTTCCTTGCCAAGCTCCGTCCCGTTCTTGATGTTCAGGCGGAACATGTCGCCCGTAGAAACATGCGGAATTTTATAACTTTCAGCGATCATTTTCGCCTGTGTCCCTTTTCCTGCGCCAGGTGCGCCCAGCATTATAATTTTCATATCCGTTTCCCTCTCCCCGAACATTCAAATACAAGGTTAGGGACGTGCCGATAATCTGCCGTCCCTACCTGTTCTTTGTCACGTAACGGTTCAGCCTTCTGTTTCACTGTTACGGAATCTGCCCATTCGAAATCGCCTGCGGCGAGGGGCAGATTCCAGCCTGACCCAGCTTACACATTTTCAGGGACATTGCAGCAAGTACAATGTCTTGAGCTGAACCGTTATCTTGTTACACATTTTAATCGTTCAAAAAGCCCTTATAATTGCGGACAAGCATCTGTGACTCGATCTGCTTAACCGTCTCCAGTACCACACTGACAATAATGATCAAGCTGGTTCCTCCAAAAGATACGCTTGCCCCGAACACTCCGTTAAAGAAGTAAGGCACAACGCATACGATGGTAAGACCAATCGCTCCGATAAACACGATATAGTTTAAGAGCTTAGCCAGATATTCGCTGGTCGGCTTACCGGGTCTGATACCCGGAATAAATCCGCCCTGTCTCTTCATGTTATCCGCAATCTCCATCGGGTTAAAAGTGATGGATGTATAGAAGTAGGCGAAGAATACCACCAGTACAATATACACCACCAGGCCGATCGAATAAACGAGATGATCCGGATTGCACCAGTAGTTGGAGTTAAGCCCTTTCAGGATTTCTCCCCAGAAACCTGTACCGTTCACATTAAACAGGGAACAGATCACCACCGGAAGCTGCATCAGGGACGAGGCAAAGATAACCGGGATAACGCCCGAGGTGTTAACCTTAAGCGGAATATTGGTTGTCTGTCCGCCCACCATCTTTCTGCCCTGTACCTTCTTCGCATACTGCACCGGAATCTTGCGCACACCGTCGTTCAATACGATAACAAGCACTACCATCAGTACGATAATTGCAATGATAATGATCGCTGCCACCACGCCCTTGGCGATAGACCTGCCGATCACAAACTGCTCAAAGAGCTGTGCGATATCCTGCGGCATACGGGAGAGAATATTGATCGTCAGCACGATGGAAATACCGTTGCCAACACCGTTCTCTGTAATCCGCTCGCCAATCCACATCAGAAATGCGCTTCCTGCCGTGAGCGCCACTATCACCGTGATAATGTTCATCACGTTATAGGTCTCCAGCAGCCCTTGCCGCCCAAAGCCGATCGCCATAACACCGGCCTCGATCAACGCAAGCGCAACCGTCACATATCTCGTAATAGATGCGATCTTCTTCCGTCCGTCCGCACCGTCCCGCTGCATCTCCTCCAGCTTCGGAATCGCTATCGTCATAAGCTGCATGATGATGGACGATGTAATGTACGGCGTAATGTTAAGCGCCAGAACAGACATGTTCAGAAAAGATCCGCCCGTAAAAGCATCAAAGAAATTAAATGCGTCTCCGGTCTGGCTCTCGAACCATCTTGCAAAGTAGGTCCTGTCCACACCCGGCACGGGGAGCTGTGATCCAAGACGGATCACAACCAGCATGAGAAATGTAAAGAAAATTTTATTTCTGATCTCTTTGAGCTTAAATGCATTTTTTAGGGTTGTAAACATTAGATCACCTCTGCTGTTCCACCAAGTGCCTCGATTTTCTCCTTCGCGGATGCGCTGAAGGCATTTACCTTCACGTCGAGTTTCTTAGTAAGTTCTCCGTTTCCAAGGATCTTTACGCCGTCACGGGGATTCTTTACGATTCCTTTTTCGATCAATGCATCCACATCAACCGTCGCACCGTTGTCGAATACCTCAAGAACGCTCAGGTTAAGAGCAACGATCTCTTTGGTATTTCTGTTTGTAAAGCCTCTCTTGGGGAGACGTCTGTACAAGGGCATCTGACCACCCTCAAAGCCCGGTCTGGGCGCGCCGGAACGAGCCTTCTGACCCTTATGTCCCTTGCCGGCCGTCTTGCCGTTTCCGGAACCGTGTCCACGGCCCCTTCTAAAATTATCGCTGTGTACAGAGCCCTTCGCAGGTCTTAAATTCGATAATTCCATCTATCACACCTCCTTTATGCTTCTTCCACTTTGACCATATGTCTTACTCTCTGAATCTGACCTCTGGTCGCCGCATTGTCAGGCAGTTCCACTGTCTGATGAAGCTTCCGAAGCCCCATAGCCGCTACTGTAGCGCGAGCTTTGGGCACCTGGCCGATTGTAGATCTGACTAAAGTGATCTTTAATTTTTTATCTGCCTCTTTCGCTGCCATTTTATTCCCTCCTGATCTCCGTAAAACCTCGAATCTGATCAGAGAATGCCTTCTTTTGGGCATTCTCTCATGCGAGACATAGATGTTCTTTGCGATGCAGCCCCAGCTGCGAGCATTAGAACATCTTCTCGCATTGTTATGCGCGGATCTCCTCTACGGATTTTCCACGGTTTTTAGCCACTTCCTCAGGAGTCTTTAACTGGCTCAAACCCATGATCGTAGCTAACACTACGTTCTGCTTGTTGTTGGACCCCAAGGACTTTGTACGGATATTCTTGATGCCTGCAAGCTCGCACACCACACGCGCAGGGCCTCCGGCGATGATACCGGTACCTTCCGCAGCTCTCTTCAGCAAAACGGATGCAGAGCCGAATTTTCCGACAAAATCATGTGTGATACTGTTCTTCTCATCCAGTGCAACGCAAACCAGATTCTTAATCGCGTCTTCTTTGCCTTTGCGGATCGCTTCAGGGATTTCAGTCGCTTTACCCAAGCCTGCGCCAACATGGCCGTTACCGTCGCCGACTACCACAAGCGCCGTGAAGCGCATGTTACGACCACCCTTGACAACCTTGGTTACACGCTTGATTGTCACAACTTTCTCAGTGAGTTCTAACTGACTTACGTCAATGATTGTACGTCTCATGTGATCTTCTTTCTCCCTTCCTAGAATTCCAGGCCAGCTTCTCTGGCCGCGTCCGCTAATGCTGCAATCTTACCCTGGTATATGAAACCGCCTCTATCAAAAACAACGGCCTTGATGCCTTTCTCAATTGCTCTCTTAGCGATCACTGTTCCTACATATGCTGCCGCCTCAACGTCATTGGTCTTCTTAAGCTCGCCTCCCACGCTCTTCTCGAGAGTAGATGCAGAGACTAAAGTATTTCCCACTGTATCGTCAATAATTTGAGCATACATATGATTATTGCTTCTGAACACAGCCAGACGCGGTCTCTCAGCGGTGCCGCTGAAACGGTTACGCATTCTGTTATGTTTCTTTACGCGAACTTTTTGTCTCGATTCTTTCTTAACCATTCCCATACTCTCCTTATCTTTTATTTCTTACCGGTCTTACCGACTTTACGTCTGATTGTCTCATCAGCATACTTGATGCCCTTGCCTTTATAAGGCTCAGGACGTCTCTGGTCTCTGATTTCAGCCGCAAACTGACCTACTTTTTCTTTATCGATGCCCTTGACGATGATCAGATTCTGCCCTTCCACAACGGTCTCGATGCCCTCGGGATCTGTCATCTCTACAGGGTGAGAGTATCCTAAGTTGAGTGTCAGCTTCTTGCCGGACTTAGCGGCTCTGTAACCGACGCCGTTTACCTCCAGCTTCTTCTCAAAGCCGTCCGTCACACCGACCACCATGTTGTGAATCAGTGTTCTTGTCAATCCGTGGAAGGATTTCATCTTCTTCAAGTCGTTCGGTCTGGAAACCAAAATCTGCTCGCCTTCCACCTTAATTTCCATCTCTGCCGGGAGCGTTCTCTCAAGCGTTCCCTTGGGACCTTTTACAGTCACTTTATTATTTTCTGCAATCTCCACAGTCACACCTGCGGGAACCGCGATTGGCATTCTTCCTATACGTGACATGCCCGTACCTCCTGTATTTTTTGTAATATAAATGATTTACGTCAGACTCGAAAATCCATCTGCCGGTTTAGAAGTTCTTCTCACCAACCGAACTCGCAAGTGAGATATCGCATTTCTCAGGCGGGTTTTTTTGTCGCCTTAGAAATTCTATATGGTCCTCTCAGCCTGCGAAGAATGACGTAGTCATTCTTCAGACCGAGCTTGCCCGGTAGGTTACCAAACAAATGCTAACACTTCGCCGCCCACCTGAAGCTCTCTTGCCTTCTTATCGGTCACAACGCCCTGGTTTGTGGAAATGATCGCCACACCCAAGCCACCGAGTACTCTGGGCAGCTCTTCCTTACCCGCATACACACGAAGACCGGGCTTGGAAATTCTCTTGATACCGGAAATGATCTTATCGTTCTTGTCCTCTCCATACTTCAAGGTGATATGGATGGTTTTGAAACTGCCGTTCTCGATCACATCAAATTTTCTGATATAGCCTTCCTCTAAGAGAATCTGCGCGATAGCCAGCTTCATCTTGGATGAGGGCACATCTACTGTATCATGCTTTGCAGTATTTGCGTTACGGATTCTTGTAAGCATATCTGCAATCGGATCGCTCATTGTCATGATTTTTCCTCCTATATATTTATACTTGACATTTCTTAGTCGGCGTTCTTTGCTGTCTTAGAAATTCTTTTGGTCACCGAGATCGCGAAGCGAACTCGCAAGCGAAACTTAGTATTTCTTAGTCAGCGTATTTTGCTGACTTAGAAATTCTTTTCGCTTTGTTACCAGCTGGCTTTCTTAACGCCGGGAATCTGTCCCTTATATGCTAACTCACGGAAGCAGATTCTGCAGATTCCGTATTTTCTCAAATAAGCATGTGGACGACCACAGATTTTACAGCGGTTGTACGCTCTCACAGAGAACTTCGGTTTGCGCTGCTGTTTGATCTTCATTGCTGTCTTAGCCATGAATTTACCTCCTTCTATTTGGCGAATGGCATATTAAATAATCTCAACAACTCACGGGCTTCTTCATCCGTCTTGGCTGTGGTGACGAAGATAACGTCCATACCTCTCACCTTATCAACCTTATCGTACTCGATTTCAGGGAAGATAATCTGCTCCTTGATACCGAGGGCATAGTTGCCTCTGCCATCGAAGGAATTAGCATTTACGCCTCTAAAGTCACGCACGCGGGGAAGCGCCAGATTTACGAGTCTGTCTAAAAACTCATACATCTTGTCGCCGCGAAGCGTAGTCTTACAGCCAATCGACTGTCCCTCTCTGATCTTGAAGTTTGCGATAGAATGCTTTGCCTTTGTGATGATGGCTTTCTGACCGGTAATGGTCTCCATATCACTCACAGCGGACTCCAGCACCTTCGCGTTTTCCTTCGCTTCACCGACGCCCATATTGATCACGATCTTGTCAAGCTTCGGAACTTCCATGACATTTTTATATCCAAACTTTTTGACCATAGCATCTACGATCTCGTTTTTATACATATCTTTAAGTCTGCTACTCACGCTTATGGATCTCCTTTCTCAGATTTAGTCTATGATGTCGCCCGTAGACTTGGCGAAACGTACTTTCTTATCCTTCTCGATCTTAAAACCGATTCTGGTCGCCTTGCCCTTGTGCACATACATCACGTTGGAAGCATCGATGGGAGCTTCCTTCTGAACGATACCGCCGTTCTGGTTTGCTACGGAAGGCTTCTCATGCTTGGTAATCTTGTTGATGCCTTCTACAAGAACCTTATTCTTCTTCCTGTCTACGGAAATTACTTTGCCTTCTTTGTCTTTATCTTTGCCGGCGATCACCTTAACGGTATCACCCTTCTTAATCTTAAACGTTGACATACCGGCACCTCCTATAATACTTCCGGAGCCAGTGAAACAATTTTCATAAACTGTTTATCACGAAGCTCTCTTGCTACTGGTCCAAAAATACGGGTTCCTCTGGGAGTCTTATCATCTTTGATGATAACAGCAGCATTTTCGTCAAATCTGATGTAAGATCCATCCTTACGTCTTGCGCCCTTCACGGTGCGCACAACGACAGCCTTTACGACATCGCCTTTTTTTACAACGCCGCCTGGTGTTGCATCTTTGACCGTAGCGACAATCGTATCACCTATACGCGCATATCTTCTTGTAGATCCGCCCATAACTCTGATGCACAGGAGTTCTTTTGCACCGGTGTTATCAGCAACCTTCAATCTGCTTTCCTGTTGAATCATGCTATCTTCTCCTTATCTTAATCTTAAAATCGAGTTTGCGAAGCATACCTCGCAGACGAAACATAGATTTTCTTAGTCAGCGCATTTTGCTGACTTAGAAATTCTTTTCGCCTTGTTACTTAACTTTCTCAACGATCTCCACAAGTCTCCATCTCTTGTCCTTGGACAGAGGTCTGGTCTCCATTACCTTTACGGTATCGCCGATGCTGCACTCGTTGTTCTCATCATGTGCCTTCAACTTGTAGGTTTTCTTCACTATCTTCTTGTAAAGCGGATGCTTTACGTGATCTTCTATCGCTACCACAATGGTCTTATCCATTTTATTGCTCGTAACCTTGCCGGTACGGGTTTTTCTCAGATTTCTTTCCACGATTGACTCTCTCCTTTCATCTGATTTCGCTACCGCGAAACTGATTTCGCTGTTGCGAAATCCGTAAGAATCGCTTCGCCATTCTTACCTTCTCGCGTTCTATTATACGGTCTTAGCCTTCTGCGTGATCACAGTCTGGATTCTTGCAATGTTTCTTCTCACTTCTTTGATCCGAGCCGTATTGTCCAACTGGTTCGTTGCGTTCTGGAATCTCAAATTGAAAAGTTCTTTCTTAGCATCTACAAGCTCCTGTGCTAATTCAGCATCTGATTTTTTATTTAAATCTTCCACATATTTATTAGTTTTCATTCGCTACACCGCCTTCCAAGTCTGCTTTAGAAACGATTTTACACTTGCAGGGAAGTTTATGGGTTGCAAGACGCAGCGCCTCTTTCGCCACATCCTCAGCCACTCCGGCGATCTCGAACATCACGCGGCCGGGCTTGACAACTGCTACCCAGTACTCCAAAGTTCCCTTACCGGAACCCATACGTGTCTCCGCCGGTTTCGCGGTAACGGGCTTATCCGGGAAAATCTTGATCCATACCTTACCGCCACGCTTAATGTGTCTTGTCATAGCGATACGGGCTGCCTCTATCTGATTGGACTTGATCCAACAGGGCTCCATCGCCACGATACCATACTCACCGTAGGTAATTGTGTTGCCGCGGGTCGCTTTCCCCGCCATGGAACCACGGAACTGTTTACGACGTTTTACTCTTTTTGGCATTAACATTATTTATCGCTCCCTTCCTTGTTAGATTTAGTCGGAAGTACCTCGCCTTTGTAAATCCATACTTTTACACCGAGCTTACCGTAAGTGGTGTCCGCCTCAGCGAAACCATAGTCAATATCTGCTCTCAATGTCTGCAGCGGAATAGTGCCCTCGCTGTAGAACTCGGTGCGGGCAATGTCCGCGCCGCCAAGACGTCCGGAAACGGCTGCCTTGATACCTTCTGCGCCTGCCTTCATGGTCCGGCCCATGCAGGACTTCATTGCACGTCTGAAGGATACACGGTTCTCAAGCTGCTGCGCGATGTTCTCTGCAACAAGCTGCGCATCCTTGTCGGGTCTCTTGATCTCCTTGATGTCCACAAGAACCTTCTTGCCGGTCATCTTGGAAAGCTCCTTCTTGGTCACCTCGATCTCCGCGCCGCCCTTACCGATTACGACACCGGGCTTAGCCGTGTAGATGATAACCTTCACTCTGTCGGAAGCTCTCTCGATTTCAATCTTAGAGATGCCCGCGCTGTATAACTTCTTCTTCAAATATTCTCTGATATTGTAGTCTTCTACTAAAAAGTCAGCAAACTCTCCGTCAGCATACCACTTGGAATCCCAATCCTTGATGATACCGACTCTCAATCCGTGCGGATTCACTTTCTGTCCCATGTTGTTCTCCTTCCTAATCTGATCCTATCTTGCATCGAGAACGATCGTGATGTGGCTCATTCTCTTCTCAATTCTGTAAGCTCTACCCTGTGCTCTCGGTTGAATCCTCTTCATGGTAGGGCCCTTGTTCGCGTAGCACTCAGCCACGTAAAGATTCTCCGGATTCGGGTACTTCGTGGGATCCTGACTGTATTTATACTCGGCGTTTGCAATAGCCGACTCCAGCAGCTTCTTGATGATGCTGGACGCATATCTGGGATTATATGCAAGGATTCCGAGCGCTGTCTCGACATCCTTCCCCCTGATCGCATCTAACACGAAACAAGCTTTCTGTACAGACACACGAGCGTAAGACAACTTCGCTGAAGGTCTGACATCCTTGTTCGCGTTTCTCTCTCTCTTTATCTGGGATCTATGTCCTTTAGCCATAGATTGAATCCTCCTTTCAAATTAGCGAACTTTGGACTTTCTCTCGTCCTTGTCATGTCCTCTGTAAGTTCTGGTCGCCACGAACTCTCCGAGCTTGTGTCCAACCATATCCTCTGTAACATATACCGGTACGTGCTTTCTTCCGTCATGCACCGCAAAGGTGTGTCCCACGAAAGAAGGGAAAATCGTAGACCGGCGGGACCAGGTCTTGATAACCTGCTTCTGTCCCGACGCATTCATAGCATCTACTTTTTTCAGTAAGCTCGCATCCGCAAACGGTCCTTTTTTCAATGATCTTGCCATGATCTATCTATCCTCCTAATCTACTTGATGGCTCTGCCGTCTCTTCTTCTCACAATCAGCTTATTGGAAGCTTTCTTTTTCTTACGGGTCTTAAGACCGAGTGCCGGTTTACCCCAAGGTGTACACGGGCCCGGGCGTCCAATCGGAGCGCGTCCCTCACCGCCGCCGTGCGGGTGATCGTTGGGGTTCATAACGGAACCGCGGACGGTAGGACGGATGCCCATGTGGCGCTTACGTCCGGCCTTACCGATCTTAATCAGGTTGTGGTCTGTGTTGCCCACCGTGCCGATGGAAGCTCTGCACACCATCGGAACCATTCTCATCTCACCGGAGGGAAGTCTTAAGGTCGCATACTTGCCTTCCTTAGCCATAAGCTGTGCGCTGTTGCCTGCGGAACGAACCATCTGGCCGCCCTTGCCGGGGTATAACTCGATATTGTGTACCAGTGTACCTACCGGGATCTCAGACAGAGGTAAGCAGTTGCCCACTCTGATCTCGGCCTCGGGTCCGTTCATAACCTTCATGCCGTCCTTGAGTCCCTCCGGTGCAAGGATGTATGCCTTCTCACCGTCCTCGTAGCAGATCAGCGCGATGTTTGCCGTTCTATTGGGATCATACTCGATACCGATTACCTTAGCGCTGATGCCGTCTTTGTTTCTCTTGAAATCAATGTTTCTGTATAATCTTCTGTTTCCGCCGCCGTGATGTCTCACCGTAATCTTACCCTGATTGTTGCGGCCCGCATTCTTCTTTAAGGAAGTGCAGAGCGCCTTCTCAGGAGTCTTCTTCGTGATTTCGCTGAAATCAGAGCCGGTCATGTTACGTCTTGACGGTGTATATGGGTTATATGTCTTGATTGCCATGATCTCTTATCTCCTTTATTTCAATATTTATTTCGCAACCTGAAAGAACCGTTTGAGATTCTCCTATTCGAATCTGCAAAGAATCGCTTAAGATTCTCACATTCAGACCTACAGAGAATCGCTTGCGATTCTCTCAGACAAAGCTGTAGTTGTTCTTAGTCGATGTATTTTATCGCCTTAGAATAACTCTTTGTCTTGTTAGAGTCCCGCAAAAATCTCGATATCCTTGCTGTCCTCAGTAAGCTGCACGATTGCTTTCTTAGTCTTAGCGGTCTTGCCGTAAACCATGCCGCGTCTCTTGGTCTTTCCCACCTGATTCATGGTGTTGACCTTAGCCACCTTCGCACCCTCGAACATCTTCTCCACAGCCTCTTTGATCTGTGACTTGTTTGCTTCCGGATGAACTAAGAAGGTGTACTTCTTGTCGCCCATGCCCGCCATGCTCTTCTCGGTAATCACAGGCTTGAGGATCACATCATAGTATTGAATCGCTGCCATTATGCAAACACCTCCTCGATCTTAGCTACGGCATCCTTGGTGAGCACCAGCGTGTCACCCTTAAGGATGTCATATACATTGATATTCTCAACTACCGCCGTGTTGACTGTGGGAAGGTTTCTTGCGGAAAGGATCACGTTTTCGTCCTGTCCGTCGATCACTACCATCGCCTTGCCAACCTTTAAGTTATCCATAACCTTCTTAAACTCTTTTGTCTTGATCGCGTCAAGCTTCAACTCGTCAAGTACGATCAGTTTGTTATCCTGCACTCTGCTTGTCAGAACCGACTTAAGCGCCGCCCTCTTCTCCTTCTTATTTAGCTTGAAGGAATAATCTCTGGGCGTGGGGGCAAACACAACGCCGCCGCCTTTCCACTGGGGCGATCTGGTCGATCCCTGTCTCGCATGACCCGTGCCCTTCTGTCTCCAAGGCTTTCTGCCGCCGCCGGAAACCTCCGAGCGGGTCTTGGCTTTCTGTGTGCCCTGACGCTTATTGGCAAGATTCTGGACTACAGCCATGTGTACAAGGTGCTCATTGATCTCGACACCAAACACTGCATCATTTAAGTCCATCTTGCCGACTTCTTTACCTTCCATATTATAAACAGATACGTTTGCCATCTGAATGGTCCTCCTTTCATCTGTGGCTTAGCCACTATTTCGCATCAACCTTAGTCGTCTCTTTGATGGTTACTAAGGCTTTTCTGGGGCCGGGCACCGCGCCCTTTACCAGAATGAGGTTCTTGTCCGCGTCCACTCTCACTACCGTGAGGTTCTGTACCGTAACCTTAACGCAGCCCATGTGTCCCGGCATACCCTTGCCCTTGAACACCTTGCTGGGTGAGGAGCACGCGCCGTTAGAACCCTGATGGCGATGGAATTTAGAACCGTGTGTCATAGGTCCTCTGTGCTGGCCATGTCTCTTGATCGCGCCCTGAAATCCCTTACCTTTGGAGATCGCCGTCGCATCCACTCTGTCGCCAGCTTCAAAGATATCCGCCTTGATCTCGCTGCCGAGCGTATACTCGTCCGCGTTCTCAAGCTTAAACTCTCTGATAAATCTCTTGCAGGAAACGCCTGCCTTGTCGAAGTGGCCCTTCTGCGCCTTGTTTACACCGTGGCGATGGATCACTTCCTTCTTGCCGCCCTTGTCCTTATTGACAATTTTTTCCTTCTTGTCCACAAAGCCTACCTGCACCGCGCTGTAACCGTCATTCTCAACGGTCTTGATCTGCGTTACTGCACAGGGACCTGCCTGCAGCACGGTAACCGGCGTCAATGTGCCGTCTTCATTGAAGATCTGGGTCATTCCGACCTTTGTTGCCAAGATTGCTTTTTTCATTCTCTTTCTTACCTCCTGTCATTCTACAGCGGACCCTCAAAACCGTAAATTGTTTTCGCTAACGGGAAGAACCGCCTGCGGTTCTTCAGCCGCTAATTCCACGAGAATTTGCGGCAGTTAATCTGCGAAGCGATTTACTCCGGGTCTTTCTAGTAGGGGTTTTTATTTGTTCTTCATCTTGATGTCGATATACACACCTGCGGGCATCTCCAATCTCTGGAGCGCATCCACCGTCTTGGGGGTGGGGGTGATGATATCAATGAGTCTCTTGTGGGTCCTCTGCTCGAACTGCTCTCTGCTGTCCTTATACTTGTGAACCGCACGCAGAATGGTGATCACTTCCTTTTTCGTAGGAAGAGGCACGGGGCCGCTCACCTGAGATCCGTTTTTCTTAACTGTTTCGATGATTTTCTTCGCCGATGCATCCACCAACTGATGGTCATAGGCTTTCAGGGTGATTCTCATTACTTGACTTGCCATAAAAAAAGTCGCCTCCTTTTCGCACTTTTAATGAAATAAGTACGACAAGCGGTGACTGTACACTCTCCCGTGTGTGTCCTATGCGTTTACGCACCTGATCACAAACACGTCGTTTCCGGCTGACCGGACATTTTGTCTGTACAGTGACTTGTCGTCAGTTTCCTAACTTGACATTCGCTCCACGGAAAACCTGCCACGCGGGCAGCAACCTCACGCTTCATAGCTATCATGCCACAGCACAAACTAGTATATATGAAGTTTTTAGGAATTGCAAGAGAAATTTCTCTTTTTTTTCGATTTTTCTTATTTCCCCTATCGCAGCATACCAAAAGGCGGCTCCGATAATGTCAAAGGGCATCCGCAGCGCTCAATAGAGCTTATCTACTACGGCTCTTGATGTTTTTTTATTATTTTCCACGGACACCTGCTTATTGCGTGAATAATACTCCTGAAACAGCACGTCAATCACATAAAGCTGACTCAGCTTTGTTCCCATAGCGCCCCCGTCCAGCGGGCCTTCATTGGACCCGCAGACTAAAAGCACATCCGTATAGGCAGTCAGAGGGGATTTGATAAAATGGGTTATGCCTATCACTTTCGCCCCCGCCCTTTTTGCGATCTCCGCTACATATACATTATCCTTCGTCGCTCCCGAATAGGAAATGATAAAGATCAAATCGTCAGCCCCCGCCATGGAAGCAGTCATCGCCTGCATATGAGGATCGTCAATAGAATTTACCTTATTACAGATTCTCAAAAATTTATTTCTGGCTTCTTTTGCTGTCAGCAGGGAATCTCCGATTCCAAAAAAATATATGTTTTTCGCCTCTTCCATCATCTGCAGTGTTTTTCTGACCGCCTCCTGCCTGATTAACATTCGGGTTTCCTTTAACACACCGATATGATGCTGCAGTATTTTATCCAACGTATATTCAAGGGAATCTATCTTGAAATTTTCCGTTTCCGCCGCATCCATTTCATCCGCCGATGCACTGAAAGACAATTTCATCTTAAAATCCTGATATCCTTTTGCACCCACGCTCCTGCAAAACCGATACACGCTTGCGTCGGCCACACCGCTTGCCTCCGCCAGATCCGTAATAGACATAAACAACACTCTGTTCAAATTTCCAATTACAAAATCAGCTATTTTTCTCTCTGTTTTCGTAAACTGATTATAGTTTAATTGAATATCCTGCAGCAAGTTAGTCGTATTCAAAATCAGCATCCCTTCCTACTTTTGGGAAAAATAGCATGGTTGCCCATGCTATTTTTTTAACAATATTTCTGAATTGTTTCCGCAATCATATCTGCAATCTCTTTACAGATCGCCCGGTCTTCTTCCGTCAGATCCGCCAAGGGCGCTTTCACGCCGCCCACATCAGGTCCGCCCTGCAAGCGGATAATCTCTTTGATCGCAGCATACATATTGCCGTGAGTAGAACACATCTTATAGATAATTCTGCACGCCGCATTCTGAATCTCTCTTGCTTCCTCTGTCTTTCCCTGTGAGAAAAGCTCAAAAATCTTCAGATACAGTTCCGGCATAGCGCCATAAGTACCGCCGATGCCTCCGACAGCTCCCATAGCCAGTCCGGAAACCAGCTGCTCATCCGGTCCGTTAAATACGATAACATCCTCGTCTCTGAAAAGCTGGATATCCTGTACCGGCATAGAAGAATTTTTCACACCGATCACTCGTGGATTCTTTTTCATTTCCCGCAGCAGATTAATCGTCAGAGAAGTGCCTGCCAACTGCGGTATATTATAAATAATAAAATCCGTATTCGGCGCCGCAGCGGAAATCGCGTTCCAATATCCGGCAATGGCATGTTCCGGCAAACGGAAATAGATTGGCGGTATGGATGCAATGGCATCTACCCCGAGGCTCTCCGCATGAGCCGCCAATTCCTGGCTGTCCTCGGTGTTATTGCATGCAACATGTGCGATGATCACCAGCTTTCCTCCGGCAGTCTCCATCACAGCCTCCAGCGTTTTCTTTCTGTCCTCTTTGCTCAGATAGATACACTCTCCGGAAGAGCCGCCCACATAAAGCCCCTGCACTCCCTTATCCATCAAATACTGCGTAAGCGCTTTCGTTCTGTCGGATGAAACCTTTCCGTCTTCATCATAACATGCATACAGCGCCGGGAAAATTCCCCGAAATTTTTTCGTATCCATTTTAACATCATCCTTTCTCTATACCAAGCCAAAGGTTACTGCGGGTTTCCATAACAGCAGCACAGACAGCCGCGATCAGCCCTTGACCGCTCCCATCGTAATACCCTGCGTAAAATATTTCTGGAACATCAGGAATACAACGATAATCGGAACGGATGCCAAAACCGCACCGGCCATCAGCATACCCACATCTATAGAGGTTTCCGCCTGTAAGGTAGCAATACCCAAAGAGATCGTATAATTTACATTGCTGCTTACCATAACCAACTGCATGAAGTAATCATTCCATGAATTGATAAAGGTGAAAATCGCCAATGCACCCACACCCGGCTTTACCATCGGAAAAACAATCGTCGCAAAAGTATTCCATTCTCCCGCGCCGTCAATACGTGCGGCTTCCAGAATCTCCCCGGGAATGCCTTCCGAAAACTGTTTCATCAGGAACACACCGAAGGGCCATCCCACCGTCGGAAATATGATTGCCCAAATGGTATTATAAAGACCAATGGCGGACATTTCCTTTAGCAGGGGAATCAATACTACCTGCTTGGGCAGCGCCATAGCGCATATGATCAGACCGAATAAAATACTGCGTCCGCGGAAGCGTTTCTTCGCCAGTGCATAACCTGCCATCGTAGCGGTAAAGCAGGTAAGAAACATAGCCGCCACCGCCATGAAAATCGTATTCAAAAGCCATCTGAACACCGCCGGAACGGTAGGTCCCGTAGCGAGCGTGATGCTCTCGCCGCCGGAGCTAAAAAACCGACTGAAAGGCATATGGATCTCCCACATAGGCGCAGTACGCTTATTCATTAAATTACTGAAGTTCGTCGTTACCCATTCGCTGGGCCACCAGACAGGCTTCTGTGCATAAATATCTGCCGGCGGCTTGAATGCACCGGTGATGATCCAATAGAGGGGGAATAAGAAAAGGAACGCCAAAACCACCAGTATGATCAGCGAAATAATTTTATAAACTTTACCGTTTCCTGTTTTATTTTCCATCGCTTCTCCTCCTCTACTTCTCTTTTGCCAACCGCATCTGAACAGCCGACAAAATACCTATGAAGATAGCCAAAACAACGCCCATTGCATTAGCATAACCGAAATGTCCGCTCTGCTCGGTAAGCTTAAAGGCCGTATAATAGATGTAATACATAACCGTCTGTGTTCCGGAACCGCCCTGCGTCAACAACTGAATCAGCGCGAAACACTGGAAAGAATTAATCGTGGTAATGACCAGTATGTACAAAGTGGTCGGCATAATCTGCGGCCATTTGATTCTCCAGAAAGCCTGCAGATCCGTGGCCCCGTCCACCTGCGCCGCTTCCACCAGGGATGCATCCACGTTGCCCAGCGCCGACACATACAGTACGATCGGCTGGCCTACCGATGTGGTAAACAGAATCAGTATAATACACCAAAGCGCATATTTCTCATCACCCAGCCAGTTAATATTGGTGTCGATGACGCCGGTCGTCTTTAATACAGAGTTCAAAATACCCGTATAATTATCAAACATCCATTTCCAGACTACCGTTACCGCTACGGAACCGGTAACCACAGGCAGATAGAAAATACATCTGAATGCCGAAAGAACAGGCATTTTCAATTTGTAGATAGCGGAAGCCACCCACAAAGAGAATGCCGTTACGGCAGGTACGCTCACAAATACAATGACAAAGGTATTCCATAACGCATCCAGAAATACCTCATCTTTAAACAGATTGCTAAAATTCCTTAATCCTATAAAGTTACCGCCGCCTTGCGTATGCATGTTAGAATCCGTCAGACTGAGCCAAATACAAATGACCATCGGAATCAGAACAAAGCCTGCAAAAAAAATCAGACTGGGCAGCATAAAACTATAACCGGCTATATCTTCTCTGCGCTGTAATGCCTGGCTTCTTTTTTGCGTAACCTGACTACTCAAGAAAATGCGCCCCCTTTCCCCCATTGTCTGTGAAAGATTGTATTATTTACCTGTTTTTAATAAAAGCGCCCCTCCCACTCCCGGTGGAAGGGGCGCTCTGACTAAACCGTCTCTTCAGAACAGTGTGTCGTTCGATTATTCAGCCATTGCTGCGTTAGCTTCGCCTTCATATTGTGTAAGCGCTTCCGTTACATCCGTGCCGGAGCCGATCTTCTGAAGCATTGTCCACCATGCGGTACGCTGTCCTGCCCAACCGGGTGTAACCTGATAGTAGTCGCCAAGCTGAGGCATAAGAACCTGATATTCATCCATGATCTCGTTGTCAGCCCAGATTGCAGTTAAATCTGTACCCTCTGCCGCGGAACGAACCGCAAAGTAGTTCGCTGCCTTCACTGCGTCCACAGTCGCTTCGGAGTCAGCCATATATTTGATGAACTGTTTGGATGCCTCAATACGTGCTGCATCACCGTTATCAAAAATACCGAAGCCCCAAATACCACCCTGCAGTTTGGATTCACCCGTCTCAGAAGGGAAGCTCATGAACTCGATCTCTTCACCTGTAACGGTAAGGCCTGCGCCTGTTCCTGCTGCGTTAGGGTCTAACTGCTGCGCGATATTCCAGCAGAATGCCATCTTTAAAATGCCCTGATAGAATTTAGCGATCTCATCGCCGCCGGCTAAAGAAGCGTCAAAAGCAATACCGTCCATGCTCTTTAACTGCTCCAGCGCCTTCACGTTTTCAGGAGAATTCCATGTATAAGCGGTGTGTGCCGCATCCGTGTAGGAACCGCCATACAGGTTGTTAACCAGCGCTCTGGTTCCCTGGTCTCCGCCCTGTCCTGCGCAGTAAACCGCTGCTACCGTGTCGTTGTAGTGTGCATAGAGAGCCTCAACAGCCTTGATAAAGTTTTCGGTTGTCCATGTATGCGTCTCTAAATCCAAATACTGATCAGCGCCCGCTTCCTTGAAAGCGTTCATATTAACTGCCATACAGTGTGCTGTCATAACGAGGGGATACTCATATACTTCTCCGCCCGGTGCAGTACATGCTGCCAGAGGCGCTGCCTGAATTTCCGACTTATCGGTATCATCCAGCATATCGGACAGATCAACCATGTATCCGTTTGCTCCCCAGTTTGCAACCAGACGCTCAGGTCCTTCCATAATAAGGTCAGGCGCCTGCCCTGCCGTGATCGCCGTGTTTACTTTGTCATCGCCGTCAGCATAAGCCAAAAACTCTACGTTTACAGCGATACCTGTCTTTGCCGTGAAAGCGTCGGTAAGACCCTTTACCGTAGCCTCATCGCCCCATTTCCCGATAGGGTAAGTCCAAAGAGTGATCTCGGAAGCCGCATCGCCTCCTGCGGAAACCTCCTCCTCTGCGGCAGGCGCTTCCTCCTCCGCTGCGGGAGCTTCCTCCTCCGCTGCTGCGGGAGCCTCCTCCTTGGCTTCCAGCTCTGCTTCCTCAGCAGCCGGTGCGCTGGAGCCACATGCCACTGTAGAAAGTGTCATAGCTCCGATCAAGAGTAATGCCAATAACTTTTTCATTTTCCTCTCCTTTCATGTATGTAATGACCATTCATGCATGTAATGATCATTAATGATAGTGTACTTAAATTTTACTTTGAATCGAATATTTTGTCAATACGATTTTAAAAAAGTTTTCATTTCTGATTGTAATATGAATATTTTTTTATTTTTTTATTGTCCGGAAATTTTTTTCATGTTATAATGGTGGCATCACATCATGAGAATATTAACTCGACCGAAACCGAAAGAATGGAGGAAATTATGAGAGCAAACTTAGCAGACATACTAGCTGCCACCAAAGGTTCTATTATCGTATCCTGTCAGGCTCTACCAAGTGAGCCCATGTACTGTCAGGACATGTCCATCATGCCATTTTTTGCAAATGCTGCCAAGCAGGCGGGCAGCAAGTGCATCCGTACCAGCAGCATCCGGGACGTCGTTGCTATCAAGGAAGCCACCGGCCTGCCTGTGATCGGCTTGGTAAAGCGCGTAGTAGAAGGCTATGCTTCCTATATTACTCCAACCATGAAAGAGATAGATGAACTGGTCGATGCCGAGGCAGACATCGTTGCCTTGGACTGCACCATGAGAGAGCGGGGAGACGGCAGTACCATCAACGAATTTATTGCGCAGATTAAGGAAAAATATCCTGACATTGTGTTGATGGCGGATATCTCCACAGTTGATGAGGGCGTAAACGCCGCCGAATGCGGGGTGCAGCTTGTAGGCACTACTTTAAGCGGTTACACGGACTACTCGCCCAAAACGGACGGCCCGGATTTTCCACTGGCAGAGAAATTAGTATCTGCTCTGACGATTCCCGTCATTGCCGAGGGAAAAATCCATACGCCCGAGCAGGCCAAAAAAATGCTTTCACTCGGCGTACACGCGGTAGTCGTGGGCGGTGCGATCACCAGACCTTTGGAAATAGCACAGCGGTTTTATAGCGGCATCAAATAGGAGACTCTTATGATTTATGATAAAATGTCTAATCTCAAATTGTATAAAGGTATGAATAAGAATCTGGATACCGCCATTGATTTTATCGTTTCCCATGATCTGAACGAGCTGCCTGTCGGCAAAACGATTGTGGATCAGGACAATGTGTTTATCAATGTCATGGAAACCTCTGCCGCTCCTGTTAAGGAAAGACAGTATGAGTTTCACAAAAACTACATGGATATTCAGATGGATCTGGTTGGCACCGAGCGGGTGGACACCGGAGACAGCGCAAAAGCTGAATATATCAACTATAACGAAGAAGGCGATGTGGGCACTGCAGTGACGGCCGATTTGGGAAGCTGCCTGATCGGCACGGAAAACTTCATCATCTGCATGGCCGGGGAACCCCACAAGCCAAACATCGCTGTCTGCGACGATATGTTCTTAAAAAAAGCGGTCTGCAAGGTTCATATTTAATATTAGGTACATTCGTGTTCCTGCGGGCAGGAAGCCAGACAGACATTCTAACGGGAGAAATATTTATGAAAAATCTTGTATTTGATATCGGAGGCACTTCCATCAAATGCGGTGTCTGTCAGGACAATAATCTGACCGACACCAGGGAAGTTCCCACCCATGCCCAAAAAGGCGGCAAACACATATTGGAGACTGTTATTTCCCTGATTCAGAATCACTCCGGTTATGATGCCATCGGCATCAGCACTGCCGGACAGGTTGATGTCAAAGACGGGTATATTATCTATGCCAATCAGAATATTCCCGGGTACACGGGCATCCAATATAAAAAAACCTTGGAGGAACTGTTTCATGTTCCTGTCTCCGTGGAAAATGACGTAAATGCTGCCGCCCTGGGCGAAGCGGTTTACGGCGCCGGCCAGGATTACAGCCAATTCCTGATGCTGACCTATGGAACCGGAGTCGGCGGTGCCGTTATAAACGACAGAAAAGTTTTCCATGGTTCCAGCTATTCCGCCAGCGAGTTTGGCGCCATCATCACACACAGCGACGCACGCCTCTCAGGCAGTGATTTCTTTGACGGATGCTACGAAAAATACGCTTCCGCGACCGGGCTTCTGCAAATGATGAAGCCCTATCGCCCGGATCTTGATACAGGGAGAAAAATATTTGATGCGCTCCACGATGATACGGTGGTCGGCATCATTGACAAATGGGTGGATGAAATCATGCTCGGACTTGCAACGCTGACCCACATCTATAATCCCTCCTGCATCATTCTCGGAGGCGGTGTCATGTCCCAGCCTATGATCCTGCAAAAAATCGAGGAGAAAAAGAGCCGGTTTATTATGCCCAGCTTTTCTCATGTACATATTGCCGCCGCTGCGCTCGGCAACTCTGCCGGCATGTGGGGCGCTAACTATCTGGCGGCGCAGTCCGGCGTCTGACGTCCGCAAGTTCAAAAAGGAGCATCCCGGCGGAATGCTCCTTTTTCTGTTTCTAAACCAGGCCGGGAATCTTCTCAGCC
Source organism: uncultured bacterium (assembly GCA_947073545.1). Classification (GTDB taxonomy): domain Bacteria; phylum Bacillota; class Clostridia; order Lachnospirales; family Lachnospiraceae; genus UBA3282. The sequence continues at coordinate 66,632 of CAMTMP010000009.1, read as the reverse complement.
AGATACTTTGCAAATGCGCTATGGGCCTGTAAACTCAGATGCATAAAGTCATAGGGATTCATTTCCACTCCCGGTATCTGTCCCGCATCTAAATAATGGCATCCCAGATTTTTCGCCACCTGCTCATACAGAGGCGCAAGCGCGCGGCTTCTTACGTCACAGCCCTCTCCCATTTCTCCGTAAACATCCGTGTCTTTATATTCCGGCGCAATCGCAGGCGGCGCAATCACCAGAATGTTAGGTTTTCCGTCTCTAAATGCAATTTTGGAATCAATGGCTTTCTGTACCAGTCTTTCCATTCCCTTGGCTACATTCGCAGGCGTACAGGAAAAACGCTGCTTCACGTCATTGGTGCCCAGCATAATCAGCAGCAAGTCCACAGGCTTATGGGTCATGAGACACGGGTATAAATACTGAAAGCCGCACAAGCCCTCAAACAGCGGATCATCCAAACATGTCGTTCTCCCCTCCAGGCCTTCCTCCACCACATCATAGCCTTCTCCCAAATGCTTCGAAAGAAGGCAGGTCCATCTTTCCTCCTCCGTAAAACGGTCAATCGTCTCCGCGTTATAGCCGTAGGTATTGGAATCTCCGAAACACACGATCTTTTTCATATACGCTTTACTCATATGCAGGTCCTCACATTCTGAAAATATTTTTCTTTAGAACAAACGAACCTGCGAAGAAATATTCCGCAAGCCCTTCCATGTCATCTATTATACTATATATAATTTAGGAAACAAATACATTTTTTCTTTCTTCCCGTACCCCTGCCAAATCCCCCCTGTTGTACAACCCTAAAAAATATGCTATCCTATGGAAAGCGTACAGATGGCTTATAACACCTTACCTTCGATTGACAAAAGCGCAGCCGGACAAGCTGTGCCAACCATTTCACTGGAGAGGACACGTATATATGTGGATTGCAGACAACTGGAAAGACTATGAAGTGATAGACTGTTCAAAGGGCGAAAAGCTGGAACGGTGGGGCCGTTTTATCTTGGTGCGGCCCGATCCCCAAGTGATTTGGGACACCCCGAAAACGGACATAAACTGGAAAAAGAAAAACGGTCATTACCACCGCAGCCAGAAAGGCGGCGGAGAATGGGAATTTTTTGATCTGCCCGAGGAGTGGAGCATCCGCTACCGAAAGCTGACTTTCCGTTTGAAACCGTTCAGCTTCAAACACACGGGACTTTTTCCGGAGCAGGCCGTCAACTGGGATTGGTTTTCTGGTATAATAAAGAACGCAAAGGCGCAGGACCCCGGCCGTCCCCTCAAAGTCCTGAACCTTTTCGCCTACACCGGCGGCGCCACGCTGGCCGCTGCCGCGGCGGGCGCGGCTGTCACACATGTGGATGCCTCCAAAGGCATGGTCGCATGGGCGAAAGAAAACGCGGCCGCCTCCGGACTTTCCGATGCACCGATCCGCTGGCTGGTGGACGACTGCGTCAAATTCGTGGAACGGGAAATCCGCCGCGGCAGCACTTACGAAGGCATTATCATGGATCCGCCCTCCTACGGCCGCGGTCCCAAAGGCGAAATCTGGAAGATAGAGGAGAATGTGTTCCCTCTCATTCAGCTTGCCGCCAAGCTGTTGTCAAAGAATGCCCTGTTTTTCCTCGTTAACTCCTACACCACCGGACTGCAGCCCGCAGTGCTCACCTACATGATACACACCGCCCTTGTCCCGGCATACGGCGGCCACGTGGAATCCTCGGAGATCGGACTGCCCGTCTCCTCAAACGGACTCGTGCTACCGTGCGGCGCCTCCGGCAGATGGTTTATATAACGCACCATAAATCCCGGGATCAAATACATATCCCGGGATTTTCTATCCGCTTTTATATGTTTACATAACTCTAGCCACCCTCGCAATGCCATACAGGATCAGCAGATGCACCGGATAAAATCCATAATAAAACGGCTTCGGAAACTGCCGCCCCTTCTCTCCGTTATAGAGGAAAATCAACACAAAGGCCAGCAATCCGTACATTTCCCGCAAGGAAAAGCGAAACAGATAATCCGCCGAGTACATGTCCGCATAGCGGATCAAATTAGACCCCCATGTCCCAAACAACATGACCAGTCCCACGGCCATAAACCGGACGCCCTCATCTTTTTCCCTCGTCTGATACATGGTAAATATGAGAAGAACTCCCATAAACCGATAATCCGTCGAGCCAAGAAACGCCGCCGCACACTCCACAAACAGCACCGCCCAGCGTCCCGCTGCCGCAAAAACATTCCCATATTGGGAGAGATACTCCCACAGCGTCAGCAACAGTACACCCAGAAACAGGGTCCAATATACATTCTGTCCGTTCCGGTCAAAGGGTATTCCCGAAAGAGCCAGATCAAAAGGAATCTCAGACACCAAGGCAAATAGAAAAAGCCGTACCAGAAACCACACTCTGCTCCTCGTATAAAAAAAGCCCTCCACAATTAGAAAAGTGAACAGTACAAAGGAAACCCTTCCCACAGCCCTGCCGGTGCGGTAAATCCACTCAAGCTGTGGTTCCCATCTGCCGTTCACCGTATACGTCTTCATGTAGTTTAGGAAGACCACCGCGAAGAAATGATCGATCAGCATCGTAATATATGCTGTGTTTTTTAACACGGCTCCGGTCAGTCCGCATTTCTTTTCGGTTTTCAGAAAATCCGCCATTCCACTCTCCTGAAATTCCTATGGAATAAAAGAGCCTCTGCTATCCTTCATAGCAAAGGCCCCGCTATTCTCTCTACGCCAACGCATCCACATTGGCGCCTTCCACCAGCTCTGCCCCCGATTGTCCCACATCCGGGGAAACCGGAATGTCCACTCCCTGCAGCTCCAGCGATACCGCCGGATTCGTCTCCTGCTGGAATGCCTGCTGGCTTACCGCCTGCTTCTCTCTCTCCAGCTTATTGAACATCGCCTTCAGATATTTCATATCCGCTTCCACGATGTCCTTCATCTCATTGGCGCGGTGTTTTTTCCGGAGCTGATCGACCTGTTCCGGTGTCATTTCCTGCTCGGACGCGCCCATATACTCCTTCATAAGATCGTTGACCCCGCCGGTATCCTCAAGCTCCTGCATGAGCCGCTCATACTCCTCCATCAGCTCCTGCATCCGCTCCAGTTCCTCGTCCTTCACATGCTCCATGGACTCCTCGAGCTTTTTCATCCGTTCGTCCTCGTTCGACGCAGCCCCTTGCTCAACAAGGCCCTTTCCCGTAGCGGCGGCCTTCTCCTCCTCTTCCAGATGCTTCTTCTTCCTGCGCGCAACCCGCTCCATCTTTCTGGCATGGATAATCGCATGACGAAGATCGGTCTCGTCGTATTTTCCGCTCATCTGCTTTCTGAGAAGGGAGACTACCTCCTCACGGGCTTTCGTAATAACCCTGCGTGCACCCGTCGAGGTGTTGTTCATGGTAATCTGTCTCGAAATCTTTTTATAATTATAATTCAGTTTTTTCTTCTTTTGATTCGCTTTCTGTTTTTGAATCCTGATGGCGTTCGCCGTCTGCCTCGCCGCAATACCGGCGCACTCGTTCTTAATATCCTGCTGCGTTCTCTGCTTAATAGATTCAGCCTCTGCAGCCGCAGTCCGGTTCGGACTCGGATTCGTACCTACTTTTATGCCCATACTTATATCCTCCGTGATACTGTCGGAGCGGCAAATCCATTTGCCGCAGCTGCACGCTGCGGACGCTTTTGCGTCCTTTGCGGTTATTAAACTGTTGTTATATATATCGGACACAAAGGCGGCATTGTTTATAAGCTATAACCGTTTCATCCAACTCTTTTTCCGAAAAACAACTGCCGAGATTAAAAATCTGACAACCTCCTCGAGAGAAAGGACAAAATACTAGTGACACATAGGCGCCCCGTCAAAGTAACAGCACAGACAGCGCCGCCGATCCGCCATGCCTGATCCCCTCCATGCTCGGAATATACTGCCGCTGCCTCTTCATTCTATTTTTCTTCCGACTTCGCCTTCCTCATTTTTTCCACGCTCTCCTCCCAAGTATCCGGCGCTTTGCGCCTTTTCTCGGGTATCCACTTACGGAGCGCTTCGTTGAGCGCTCTCTTGTCTAACGGCTTGGTGATAAAGTCTTGAAAACCGTTTTGCAAAAACATTTCCCTGACGCCCTCCATGGCGTTTGCCGTCAGCGCGATAATCACCGGCATTGTACCGTTCTCCCCGCATTCGCTGCGGATGATCTGTACTGCCTCAATACCGTCCATTTCCGGCATCATGTGATCCATAAAAATAATATCATATTTCGCCTGTCTGACGCATTCTATGGACTTCATACCGCCGTCCGCCTCGTCGATTATCAAGCCGTACGGCCGCAGGAAGCCTTTGGCCACTTTCCGATTGACAAGGTTATCGTCCACCACCAGCACCCGGCAGTCTTCCGCCGTGAAAACCTGTATCTCCTCTTCCTCTCCGACAGTCTCCTTCGGCACCTCCGTCAGGCTTCTCCGATCCACAATCTTTTGCGGAATGTCTAAAATAAAGGCCGTACCTTCCCCGTACACACTCTCCACCCGGATGGCGCCTCCCATCAGCGCCACCAGATGCCTGGTGATGGACAGACCGAGTCCGGTTCCTTCCACGGCGCGGTTTCGTTTCGCGTCCACCTGACTGAAGTTCTCAAAAATCTTCCCGAGGTCTTCTTCCTTAATGCCGCAGCCGGTATCCCTCACTTCGATGTGCAAAAGCGCCGTGTCCGCGTCCTCTCCCGGTCCGCCGCCCACGGAAAGTTTTACATACCCTTCCTTGGTAAATTTTAATCCGTTGTTCAAAAGATTAATGAGAATCTGCCTGATCCTTCCCTCATCGCCGTGGTACCGGCACGGTATGGACATGTCGTACTCACATTTGAGCAGAATCCCACGCTTCGACGCCGCGCCGTCCATCATATTAATCACCTCGTCCACAATGTTCTTAATATGATAATCCGTGCACACCAGCTCCATCTTCCCGGCTTCCACCTTGGACAGATCGAGAATGTCATTGATAAGCGCCAAAAGATTTCGGGAAGCCGACTTAATATCACAGGCATAATCGTGCACCTTCCGCCCCTTGCTCTCCTCCATGATGATATCGCTCAAACCCACAATGGCATTCATGGGCGTGCGGATCTCATGGGACATGTTGGCCAGAAACTCACTCTTCGCCTCGTTTGCCTGCTCCGCCTGTATTCTGACACGCTTGATCTCCTCGATATTGTTGCGGATCTCCGTCATGTCCAAAATCAACACCACATGCCCCTTAATCACGCCAAAGCGGTCCGGCACAGGCTCCACATGGCTCTGATAGTATCGGTCACCTATGAAAATATCATGATTTATCTCCTCGCCCGGCTCCGGTTCCGGAAACTCCAGTATCTCTCCGATATTTCTGCCTATGGCACGGCTGTTCAGCCCTGTAAAAATCCGTGCCGCCGCCGGATTGTAGTTGACGATGCGCCTCTTTTCATCCAGCGCAATCACGCCGTCGCTCATACTGTTCAAAAGCGCGCCCGACGCCAAGCTGCCGAAATCGTAAACCCGCCTGCTCCATACCAGAATCACCACAAAAGAAAGCACCAGCCCAAGCACTACCGGCGTAAAATCGTACGCCCGCGTCAGCTTCGTAACATACGCGTACAGAGCGATAACCGGCAGAAAGGAGAGTCCTAAAATCATCCCGTACTTGCGATCCACCGCGTCCTCACCCTTTCGGGCACAGGCGCGGATCAGCACCCGCAGGGACATCGCATAAGGAATGAGCGTCGCGCAAATGATAAAGACCGCAAATCCCGGACCATACTCCAGAAACAGATAGGAATGTCCCGCTGCCGTCGTATGCCATCCCACTTGTCTGTAAAAAAGGCGATGGTGGTCACAGGTCAGAATCCCCAGCAAAAGAAAACCGTCAACGACTGCCAAAAGCCGCAGTGACTTAAGCGGCGCTTCCTCAAAACAATAGATGTAAATAAAGTAGCAATAGCAGATCGGTATTGTCATGGTTCCAAGATGCTGCATTTTCACCGCCACCAAGGCCGCTTCCATCGTAGGCGCCGTCAGCTCCAGCAGATATCCGATATTTTGTACCAACGCACCCACCAGAAAATATTCCATCATTTTCTGTTCCCTGGAGCCGTCCCCGCTTAACAGAAGCACCAGCGCAAAAAAGATGGCGCATATACCAAATGTCTGAAGTCCGATCAAAGCAATGCTCATGCTGCTCTCTCCTACCGTGCACCCTTATCATAAATAACGCCAAGCGCCCTGGGTGAACGATTTTTTTTGCCAAAAAATACAAGCATCAGAAGCGTCAGCACATAGGGCAGCACCATAACCAAATCCTGATAGCTGCTCGGCATTTCCAAAATTTTTACAAGCTCATACCCGCCTGATCTCGCAAAGCCGAAAAGCAGACATGCCCCCAGCGTAGGCAGGATTTTCCAGTTTCCGAAAATCAATGCCGCAATGGCAAGATACCCGTATCCCGAATAGATGTTGGATGAGAAATTCGCGGAGATGGAATAGGCAAAACAAATACCGCCAAGCCCGGAAAGCGCACCGGAAACCATAACCGCAACCAGCCGCACCTTTCCCACCTCAATACCCGCCGCATCCACCGCGTGCGGATTGTCCCCGCAGGCTCTCAGATGCAGGCCAAAGGGCGTCTTGTAAAGAACGTACCACGCCAAAAGGGCGATCAGCGCAATCACCGGCTCAAAGGGATAGAGATTGGTAAAGACCGCACCCAGCACAGGAACCGAAGAGATCCCCGGCACAGTCATGCGGGCCGACACACCCAGGACAAACTTGTTGGAAGCCGCCTGAAAAATGCTGGCATTGATCTGTTTGGTCATAAATTCCGTCAAAGACATCGCCAAAATATTGATGACCACGCCGCTGATCACCTGATTCGCCTTAAATCGGATGCACAGCATCGCATGAAGCAGGGAAAAAAGCATACCCCCGAAAAAGGCGAATACCATCGCCAGATAAAAAGGCACCGGAGAATCACCCGCAAAAAGGGGTGCAATACTGACCGCAAACAGCGCGCCGCAGAAAGCGCCGAAGCCCTGTAATCCTTCTATCGCCAGATTGGTCACGCCGCTGCGCTCACAGTAAATACCGCCGATCGCCATGATAAACAGCGGAAGTGCAAAAGATAAACCGTCAATTATGATCGTATTCATATCATCTGTTCTCCTTCCATCTGTCCAGTCTTTCCCTCACATAAGCGCCGCATGCGCTGATTAACAGGATGATTCCCGTAAGGGCGGACGCCATTTCCGCCTGCACCCCTGCCGTGGAACTCATGTATGTGCTTCCCTTGGAAATCACCGTAATCAGGAAGGATGAAAAAATAATGCCGATCGGGGAGCTGTTGCCCAAAAGCGCCACCGCGATGGCGTCATACCCCGTGCTTGCAAGCACTCTCGGCTGCATGGAGCAGAAATACCCCAAATAGTAAGTCACGCCCGCCAGTCCCGCCGCACCGCCCGAGAGCATCATGGCGAGCACTCTGGTACGTCCCACGCGGATACCTGCGTATTCTGCCGCACGGCTGCTGCTGCCCACCGCCTTGATCTCAAAACCAAGCGTCGTTTTTCCGAGCAGAAAAACCGTGGCCGCTACCGCTGCCGCCGCCACAAGAATGCCCAGCGGAATGTCCATCTTATAATCGCCCACCACCGTGTCCACAAGCGTCAGCCTGCTGGCCGCGCCTATATTTTTTGACTGTCTGGATACCGGGTCTACAAAAAACACATTGATAAAAAAGCTGGCTACAAACTGCACTATGTAGTTGCACATGATGGTGGAGACCACCTCATTGATGTTGAAGCGGTGCCGCAGATAGCCGACCAGACCGCCCACAAGCGCCCCAACCGCTGCGCCGATCAAAACAACCAGCGGTTTTGCCACCACTGCTGGAAGCTCAGAGTAGCCCACCAGAACCGTAGCCACAAAAGCCGCTGCCAGCATTTGTCCCGAAACACCGATGTTAAACAGCCCGGCCTTCAGGGCGATCAGCACGGAAAGCGATGCTAAAAGCATCGGCGTCAGCGCATTCAGAAAACTGGTAAAATCCGTTATCATACCCTTGTGGCCCGCATAGGACGCTTTCGGAGCGAGTCCCGATCCCTGCAGCAGATTGTAATATGCCTGAAACGGATTTTTCCCAAGAAGCGCAATCACCACGATTCCGAGAATCAGACTTAAAAGAACCGTTAAAAAAGGTATCAGATCATGCTTTTTCATGGCGTCCCCCCACTCCCATCATAAATTCCCCGACCTCGCCCGGAGTCAACGTTTTCGCATCCGCAATCTTTTCGATTCTCCCGTTATAGATCACGCCGATCGTGTCCGCGAGATTCATCACTTCATCCAGCTCCAGTGAGATCAGCAATACCGCTTTCCCCTTGTTGCGCTGCTCCACAATCTGCCTGTGAATATTCTCGATCGCTCCGATATCCAATCCTCTTGTGGGCTGGACAAAGATCAGAAGAGAGGAATCCAGCTCGATTTCCCTGGCAATGATCGCTTTCTGCTGGTTGCCTCCGCTCATGGAACGCACAATGGTTTCGCTCCCCTGTCCGCTTCTTATGTCGTATTTCTCTATCAGCCCGTCGCTGTAGCCGGTAAACGCATCACCCGCTATCACCGGCCCCTTGGAAAAAGGCGGCTTGAAATAATTTTTCAATGCCAGATTGTCCGACAAGGACAAATCCATCACCAATCCTACATTCTGGCGATCCTCCGGGATATAGGAAATACCCTCCAGATTGCGGCTGCGGATCGAGGCGTGTGTGATATCCTTGCCGTTTAAGGTAATTGTGCCACTCGAGGGTTTCAAAAGCCCTGCCACCGCATCCGCCAGCTCCACCTGCCCGTTTCCCGAGACGCCTGCCACCGCAAAAATTTCTCCGCCGCGCACGGAAAAGCTGACGTCTTTCACGACTTCAAATTTATCTTCATTCTGCACCGTCAGATGCTCCACTTTAAGAACCTCTCTGCCGTATTCCGATGCGGGCTTGTCCACGGAAAAGTTCACTTCCCTGCCGACCATCAGATTGGCCATGGTCTTCGTATCCGTCTCCTTCACGTCGAGCACGTCGATCAGCTTTCCCCTGCATAGAATCGCACAGCGGTCCGCTATTTTTTTAATCTCTTCCAGCTTGTGGGTAATCAGGATAATCGTCTTACCGTCGCGCCGCAAACTCTCTATGATCTCCAGAAGAAACGCAATCTCCTGAGGCGTCAGCACCGCCGTCGGCTCATCAAAGATCAGAATCTCCGCCTCCCTGTACAGCATCTTCAATATTTCCACCCGCTGCTGCATGGAGACGTTGATGTTTTCAATCACTTTGGTGGGGTCCACCTCCAGCCCGAATTTCTCAGACAACGCCCGGATCTCTTCATTGGCCCTCTTCTGGTCCAGCGTCTTAAACAAACCAAAACCTTTTTTGACCGGCTCCATCCCCATAACGATGTTTTCGGCTATGGTATAGTTGCTCACCAGCTTAAAATGCTGGTGCACCATGCCGATATTCAACCGGGTCGCATGATTGGGGGACTCAATCTTCACCTTTTCTCCCCGGATGATGATCTCCCCCTCGTCCGGCTCATACATGCCGAACAGCATACTCATCAACGTGGATTTCCCCGCTCCATTCTCCCCCAAAAGGGCGTATATCTCTCCCTTTTTTACCTGAATAGAGACATCGTCATTCGCGACAATACCCGGGAAACGCTTTGTAATGTGATTCATCTCAATAATGTAGTCAGACATATGCGGTCTCCTGCCCTTCTCTGCATCCCAACGCGTATCTGATTATAGTATAAGGCAAAGTCGCATATCTCGCAAGATATATACTTCCGCTTGCTTCTGTCGTTTTTCTGACTTTGCGGATAAAAAATCGCCGCTCGGCAGCGGACATTAAGAGTATGCCTGCGGCAAACTCTGAGAATGCTTCGCATTCTCCTTGAATGGTTTGCACTGTCGCAATTTCCTATGAAATAAGAAAGACTGCGGGAGAAACACTCCCGCAGTCCGATCATCATTATATGCTGTTTTTCCGTGCGCCGGTTGCGCACAAGCTCTGCTTCCTACCAAGTGAAATCTTCCGGTGTCACACCGTTAAAGTTTGCCGCCGGAACGATCGCGCCGCTCTTGATCTGCTCGTACGCCGCATCCAGCTTTGTGATAGATTCAGCGGAGAGCTGATGTCTGCCGTCCGCATTGATATATCCCGTGGAATCCGTATCGGCCTGCAGCACAACGTTTCCACCCTTAAAGCTGCCGTCCACAACTGCATTCAGCGCACGCTCCACGTTCAGATGCATCACTTTCACCGCAGAGGTGAGAACCACATTCGCATCTCCGTTTGCACCGTCATCATACTGGTCTACGTCACAGCCGATGAAGTAAACGCCGTCAGCCTCCTTCACAGCAGTGAGGACGCCGTTGCCGGATGCGCCTGCCGCCACGAAGATGATATCCACACCCTCAGCGATCAGCGCGTTGCCGACTACCTTGCCGGTCGCCTCGTCCGCAAAGGAACCTACATAGTTGCCGCCCACATCTGCGCCGGTCACGTCCGTGCCTGCATAGGAGGGAAGCTCCACGATCTCAACAGACTTTCCTTCCGTCTCATTGATATACTTCACACCGCACTCGAAACCGTACTGGTAATTCACGTTAGAGGGATAAGCGATACCGTTCACCACAGACACTTTATTAGACTTCGTCTCGAGGGCTGCCGCCATACCCGCAAAGAAACCGGACTCCTGCTCCGCAAACTGCATCGCGTAGATGTTGTCCACTTCCGCGTCGCTACCATCCTCCCCGGAAGGGAACGAGTCCACCAGCACAAACTTCACATCAGGGTTTTCCTGCGCAATGGTCGTAATTCCCGCGAACTGGAAACCACAGCACACAATCACATCATAGTCAGCCACAATGTCAGCCACCGCCTGCACCGCTGCCGCCACATCACCCGTCGTCTCCTGCACGGGCGTCACCGTGCAGTCGGGATGGCTCTCAATAAAGGTAAGGATACCATTGTAGTTGTCCTGATTAAAGGAACCGTCATCCACACCGGAGGGACTTGATACAATCGCAATCTTAAGCCCTGTCGCCGTCTCCCCTTCCGCTGCCGGCGCTTCCTCCGCCGCTGCTTCCGTCTCTGCCGCATCCTCTGCGGGAGCCGCTTCCTCTGTGCTCTCCGGTGCAGCCTCGGGCGCCGCTGCCTCATTACCGCCGCCGCAGGCCGCAAGAGAACATACCATTGCCGCCGCAAGCATTACTGCCACAACTCTCTTTTTCATAATTTTCCTCCATTTCGTACTGTATTGCTTCGTTTGTGTAACGAGTTTATATTAGCATTACAGCGCCGGAAATGCAATGGTCTGTTTCTATTCTGCCTGAGATCTGAGAAAATTTATAAATTCCGGTTTCGGAAGCGGCTTGGAAAAGAAATACCCTTGGATAAAATCGCAGCGTAAGTCCGTAAAGAAATCAAGCATCTCCTGTGTCTCGATGCCCTCCACCACAATCTCCATGTCCATATCTTTGAGCATCGCTACCGTATTCTTAAGAACCACCCGCATTTTGGGATTGTCCTGTTCATCCACAAAAGTTTTATCAAGTTTTATAATTTTTAACGGAAGCTGGATCACACGTTTGATATTGGAATAGCCCGTCCCATAATCATCCAGCGAAATAGATACGCCTGCCCGGGTCAGCTTGTTCAGATTTTCCGCCATCACTTCCTGCGTGTGGCTGGCCGCCGTCTCCGTGATCTCCAGATTGATCAGCTCGGAGGCAACCCGATGTTTGCCCATAATCGACATCACCTTTTCCGCCAGATTGACACGCATACACTGCATCACCGACAGATTGACTTCTATGTACTCTAATCCCAGCTTTCTAAATTCCGCGCTGGCAATAAATTTGCAGACCTCCTCCAGCACATAATCCCCTATCCTGTGAATCGCGCCGCTTTTCTCCGCCGCTGTGACAAGAATCTCCGGAGAAATAAAACCATATGCCGGGTCAAACAGCCGAAGCAGCGCTTCCGCAGATATAAATCTCCCTTTTTCTATAGAATAAATCGGCTGATAGTACACCTGAAACCGGTGAAATTCCAACGCCTCCTCAATGATCTGATCGATATTTTTGTGGATTTCAAAGAGTCCCTTATGATAGACCTCCTGCACGTGCATCACACGCCCTTCATACTTGAGTTTCTCGTGAAAATCCGTGCCAAAAGTCATAAGCGCTTTAAAATCGGGAATCTCTTCCGGGCAGCTCGCCAGTACCACAAAGGGATTCAGCCTCACGTCCAAATTGTTAAAATCCGACTTCTCTTTCAAACTCTCCACCAGCAGTTCCGCCGCCTGCGCTGCCTTTTCCCGGTGCTTCTCGTCAAACACCATACGGAACCGTCCCCGGTCCAAATAATACAGTTCCCCCTTATTGTACAAAAGCTTATTGACCTTGCGTATTCTTGCCACCACATCACCTAATACAAGCATGGAAAAATCATATCCCATCATAGCGTTGATGGATGAAAAGCTGCCGAGGTTTAACATAACCAAGTTCACATGCTTTTCGTTTCTGTAATTTCTTTTCATATCCGTAGCATAGGCGCTGTACTTCATAAACTGCGTGTCCGAATCCACGATCTCCTCCGGCTTCTGAACGCCTACGCTCATAAGAAGCAGGCTGACCGCCGCACTGAACATTTCCACCAGCATCGTCGGATACGCCATCTGAATCAGCATAGCGCCAACGCCAATCGGTATATAAGACATAACCGCAAAAATTTTGGAACGCTCCACCAGCTTCCGGTACCGGAACATATAGCCGATGATAAAAACCGCATAGACTGCTGCCGCCACGTAAACCAGGAAGTACCATGGCCCCCGCTGATAGCCGCCGTCTGCCAGAAACATCTTTTTCCTAAACGGATTGACAAGGATCGCTGCAAAAACGATCGAAAAAGGCGCCCACAGCACAAATTGAATCCGAAAGTCCTTTTTGAGTTTGTGCCAGGTGTCCGTGAGACTGATGACAAACAGCACGTACACCGGCACCGAGAAATTATGTAAGATTAAATATCCCGCATGCGCTGCATACACCGCGGCCGGATTCGTGCCGGACACATGATCAAGCGCCACCGCCCAGATGTCAAAGACCGTTGCAAACAAATGCACGGAAATAAGTGCCAAAAACAACCGGTTTGGTGTACCGCTGGTCATTTTCCTCACTATGCATGAAACCAGAAGCAGCGCAATAATCAGAAGCGCCGCTATATCAAAGCTCAGACTTTTTCCCATATTTTCCCCTTTGCCGATGCCGCTCCTGTTTGTAAGCCACATAATATATTTATTCTATCAAGTTTACGGGTAAAAGTCTACTATGATGTAAATATCTACCATTGTTATACAACTTACGCGATTCACGCCTTTGTAAATTTTGCCTAAAAATATCATAAAAAAAGTATAATTTTTTATTGTATTGACAGAAAATCAGCAGTACAATAAAAGAAGGAGTCATAAATTTACATAAGGGGGACTATCATGAAACACCATAAGGAAAAGAAAGGTTCTAAGAAAAAAATAGCGAATGAAATTCTTCAGCAGATCGGCGGCAGCGTTATCTTCGTCCTTTTGCTGATCGCAGTGGTTGCCATTTGTATGGTCGGATGGCTGATCATTACTTCAAAAGAAAAGGAACTGACGCAGGAATCCAACGCCGCCGCAAACCAGTTAACGGGCTTTCTTGAGCAATATACCAAGAGCACCGAGCAGTTGTCCGTCAATCCCGAAATTAAAAGTGTCATGCAGGAAATCACGGCAGGAGACAATATCCTCCAAGCGGAAAAAATGGATACCGTTATGGATAATCTCATAAAAATCGCAAATACCGACAAGGAAAATGTTATGGCCGTATGGATTTCCGATCTTGATGCAAGCGCTTTGGCGCAGTCCGACGGATTTATAAGCGAAGAAGGATGGGATATCACAGGGCGGGGATGGTACGGCTGCATCACTGAAAAGAAAACCGTCCTGACAGAGCCCTATGTGGATTCCTCCACCGGCAAGCTGATCTTAAGCGCCGCTTCCCCCGTATATGACGATGCCACAGGCGAGGTTCTAGGTGCCGTGGGGATGGATATCGCTCTGGATCATATGACAGAAATTATGAGCGGATATAAGATCGGGCGCAAAGGGTATATGCTGTTACTGTCTGAAAACGGCACTTTCCTATATCATCCGCAGACGGATATCATTCAAAAGAATATCAACGACGTGAATGTCTCCGAGAATGTCAGGAGTGCGATCGCTTCAAAAACGGATGCATTTCTGAAATACAAAGTAGACGGCCTCACCAAATACGGCTCCCTGCAATATGCCGGGGATACCGGTTATGTTGTGCTTAGCAATATGCCGATGTCAGAGTACTACTCTGTATTGGCCGCAATGATTGTTGCACTGATCATCATTTTTGCGGCAGGTATCGTAATGATCGCCCTGAGCATCAAAAAGAGCGCAGACAAGCTGACAAAACCGATTCTGGAGCTGAATCACACCGCACAGCAGCTTGCCGCCGGAAACCTGGACGTTGATATTCATATTACCAGTGAAGACGAGATCGGGGAATTGGGTAATTCCTTCCAGAAAACCGTTGACCGTCTGAAAGAATATATCGCATATATTGATGAGACTGCACAGGTGCTATCACAAATTGCCGACGGAAAACTGCGTATTGATCTGCAGTATGATTATGTGGGAGAATTTCAAAAGATCAAAACCGCACTGTTAAATATCTCCGATTCCATGAATCAGGTCATGGTTGGAATCAATGACAGCGCAGAACGGGTATCCTTAGGAGCCAACGAGCTGGCTTCTGCCTCCCAAGTTTTGGCAGAGGGGGCACAGGCACAAGCCGCGTCCATTGAAGAAATTTCCGCAACCACGACCACTATGGCAGATCAGGTGGAAAACAGCCGCAGGGATGCGGAAACTTCCGCACAGGCAACCGCGCAGGCGGCCGTTATGATCGAAGAAAATCAGGAAAAAATGAAGCTGATGATAGATGCCATGAACAAGATTCAAGAAACTTCCCGGCAAGTGGTCGGCATCATTCAGACAATCGAAGACATCGCCTCCCAGACAAACCTTCTGTCATTGAACGCCTCCATTGAGGCCGCCCGTGCAGGCGAGGCCGGAAGAGGCTTCGCAGTGGTTGCCGACGAAATCGGAAAACTGGCTCAGGAAAGCTCCAAAGCCGCCAACAATACAAGAGAGCTGATCGAAATCTCCATGGAAGAGATCACCAAAGGCAATACCATTGCCAACGGGGCTATGGATTCCCTGAAAGAATCCGTAAGCGCTGTCAACAATGTAAACGAAATGATTCAAAATACAGCGGGAGTCGCGGTCATTCAAGCAGAGAGCATGAGACAGCTCCAGATAGGAATCGATGAGATCACCCACAGTATACAGGATAACTCCGCAGCCTCCCAGGAAACTTCCGCAACCTCGGAAGAACTGGCTTCGCAGGCGGAAATGCTGAATAAAATGGTTCAGAAATTCGAGTTGTGCTGATAGACGGCATCCTTTTTCCTATCGCATATCCGCGGCCGAAAGCTGCCAGTCATAAGCTGACGGCCGCTGTCAGACCTTCTGTTTTTGACATTGGCAAGGCCCTCCTTTCCCAGATACTTGCAAGCAAGTCTCAATGGTAATCGGAGGGCCTTATTTATATTTTCTCAATCGATTATCCGTGTATCTCCCCTTTCACCACTTCCCAGTCTATAAACAAGTTATAGCGCTGGGTGGTGAAGCGAAACACGCAGAAGTTGGGATCATCGCTTATCCGTTTTCAACCTACGAAAAGGTCACTCCTCATCACAATACATCTCCAGCAGATGTTCAAAGCTGGATTTCACCTCCGCAAAAGCCTTCAGGAGCTTCGGTGAAAAGTTTCCGCTGTGTCCGTTCAGGATCATCTGATATGCCTTATCCGATTCATAAGCTATTTTATAAACCCGCTTCGAGGTGAGCGCATCGTACACATCCACCAACGACACGATCTGCGCCGCAATGCTGATCTCATCCCCTTTCAGGCCGTCAGGATATCCCTTTCCGTCATATTTTTCATGGTGATGCCGCGCAATATCGTAGGCATAGTCATAGATCGCCCTGTCATTCAAGCGCACTCTGTTCTGTATGATCTCCGCACCCTTCGTCGTGTGCGATTTGATAAGCTCAAATTCGTCCGCCGTCAGCTTGGCCGGCTTCAAAATAATGGTATCCGGAATGGCAATCTTCCCAATATCATGCAGCGAGGACGCCCAACCAATCTGTATGAGCTTCTCCGGTGTCAGCTCATACTCCGGATAAAGCTTCATAACACTCTTGCCAAGGCACATGGAATACTCCCGAATCCTTTTGATATGCTGCTTGGATTCCATATTCCTAAATTCCACAATATTGCTCAGGGAATCAATCAGAATCTCATTCACATGATTCAGCTTTTTCGTCTGCTGGCGCAATACGCTGTTCTGCTTCTGGATACTGATGTTCTGCTTTTTGACCATCATCTCCAACTGCATTTTATACTGGAACCAGCCGATGGCATTCTGCACCACCTGCTTCACCACATCAGACTGATACGGTTTCTTCACATAGCTTACGATTCCATACTCGTAGCCCTTTCTCTCCATCTCCGGCGAACTTTCTCCGGTAATCATGATAAAAGGAATCTTATTGAGTACATTTTTTTCCTTCAAATTTTCCAACACGGTGAAACCGTCCATCAGCGGCATCAGATTATCGAGCAGGACAATCGCAATAGACGCAAAATGGGAGTTTAGCAGTGCAATTCCCTCCTTGCCGTTAGATGCTTCCAGTATCTTGTACTCCGACTGTAACAATCCAACCAGAATTGCACGATCAATTTCGTTGTCCTCAAAAATTAAAATGGTGTCACGTTTCATAATTTACCTGTACCTTCTCATTCCTTGTTTAGAGAATGCGCTGTGCTGCCCATCGTGTTTCGGCCGCCGTGCAGTCCGCACGCATTACAAAGCTACCATCACTACCTGTTTGTTGCGAAGTTTAAAAAGAACCCTGCGCACCTCTGCAGACAGTGTATACTTGATGCCGTTTAGTATAACCACACTGCCTTCATAAGCCCTGCCTCTGACACAGACAGGTTCTTTGGCCGCCTGCCCCGTCAGATTGGCTAATTTTGACTCCTCACCGTCGATCTCCGCCAGTTTCTGTCCCTGCACCTCAATCGCCGCATAAATTTTACGCTGTATCTCCTCCGGCACCTCTTTTCCGGCTTCCTCAAGCTGTAAGATTTTTCCCCACTCCTGCTCCAGCGCTTTTAAATCGCTAAGGAGTTTTTCACGCTTTTTCTCATATTCCTCATGGGCCTTTTCATACAGCTCGTTCCGGCCAATGTCAAGCACGGTTTTCAGGTGCAGCCTGTTGCCCAGATTATAGGTTTCCACGCCCCTGACTGCGCTGACCATACCGCCCAGAAGCATCCCCTTGCTTCCCGATACGATCACCCTTCCCATCGTCTTAATGCTGCTGTTCATAATGTAGTTGGCCTTGACATTGCCTCCCGCATGGATATTGGCAGCCTCAAAAAAGCTTCCGGAAACTTCGCCGCCTGCGTCGATAAAGCAGTCGTTCTTAGAACAGCTTCCCGTTTTGATCATAACGTTTCCGCCGGCGATCAGCCTGCATGTTTCCACATTATGCTCGACAATGATATCCCCGGTTGCCTTGACATAGCCCCCGGAATAGATACTGCCAACCACATAGACAGAACCGTCCACCTCCAGCTTTCCGGTCACGGCGGTCACATCCTCGCGCACAATCAGCATATTGGTAATCAGAATACGTCCCGCCGTAAACTCGAACTTCCCGTTCATTTTAGATGTGTAAGTACATCCGTCCGGCTCAATCGCAAATCCGATTCCCCTTAACGGTTTCAGCTCCATACCGTTTTCGGCATGAATCATTTCCCCATATATATTTTTGCCGCTGATGCCTGTTTCCGCCCGGTGATAAAAGGCAATCTTCTCGCCCTCGTCCACCATCTCGAACGCTTCTATATTGACATAGTCAACCCCGCCGTCCGGCAGCGGCGCCGGAATACGCGGCAGATCGAGTCTGACAAACCATTCAAACCAGCCGTCTTTTCCCTTCTGGGCCGGGATTCCCTCGGCAATCAGAATTTTTTCATTCAGCCTTCTGCGGTCAATCATATCGGCAATCGCATCTTCCTTGATGCCAAAAACGATCTCCCGCCTCTCCAGATCTTTATAGATATCCTCTTCGGTGACGATATTGCCCGGAATCCAAGGAATGTAGGCATACGCTTTATTTCCGTTTTCTTCTATACTTATAGAAAATTCTTTCTTCTGGAGGGACGCGGCCAGAGAACTTTTCCCCTTCTTATCCTGCGAAACGGCATTCTTTCCTTTATCCGTATTTTTCACCGGTTCCTGCTCTGCATCTACAGCCTTTTGTGTCTCCGCTCTGTTCTCCGGCGCTGCCGTGCCGCTTGCCCGCTTGCGGTTGATAATCGCCTGCCGTTTCTCCTTCATGTCCGTGGCCGAGTAAACCAGACTGCAATAGGATGTGACGTCAAGCCCGGCCTCCAGTCCGAGACGGATCTCCCGCATCTGCGCATGGTTAAACAGACGATTGGTATAAAGCGACACGTTCAGCTTTTTCTCCAGCCCCAGACGGATCTCCCGCATCTGCATCCAGTTATACATGATATTGGCGTAAGGCGTGATATCAATATCCTCACACAGCCCGATCCTGATCTCATGGATCTGCGGCGCACACATCATATCCTGTAACCACTTGTCAATCGGCAGCCGGTTCATGAGCGCAAAACGGATTTCCTCCAGATCGTCATCCGCAAATCCCCTTTTCAGATAGGGGATCAGGTCTATCGCCGAGTAGAGAGACAGTCTGATCTGTCGCATGGTCTCGTAATTGTAAGCAGGATCGGCATACACAGAGGCATCCACCTTATCCTTAAGCCCCATGCGGATCTGCTCCATCTGCAGCCAGTTAAATTCGGGGTTTGAGTAAATAGATACGTCCAGCCCTTCCTCTTTCCCGAGTTTGATTTCCTGTCGCTGCGCTTTCTGATACTCGTCATTTTCCATCATGGGAAAATGCAGTTTCTGCTGCTTTGCCCCGCCCAAATCACCCATACCTGCTACCAATCTTTCCTTATATGAATAAAGTCATTCCAGTTCCTATCAATGTTGTCTGTTAAAATCATGATAATATATGTATTCTATCAGGTTTACGGGCAAAAGTCTACCATAATGTAAATTCAAGTCAGCATGGGGAAAACTTTTGTACAGATAGATTTTGTAAATTAAATTCGAGCATGAATGAGGCGTTGGAGGAGGATATTCAGCTCACCATGCGGCCAGCCTCCCGCTCTGCCATCTGCTGCACCAGCAAATCAAATCTTTCCTCTGCCTGTTCCTGTATCATGAGCAGATGTTTCTTTAATTCGCCAGATAGTAACAAGCCTGAATAAATCCCTCTCTTGTACTCTTTCAGATAATGTTTCGTAAGCGCCAAATATTCCTGCGGATTTCCTGATCCTCAAGTATCACCTATAATTGTAGTCGATAGATATTTAGACTATTTCACTACAATTATGGAGGATAGATTATGGCAGGTACTCGCAAAGCCCGTGTTCCGATGGTGGAACAGATCCGGCTTATCAATGAATGCCGCCAGAGCGGCATGACAGATGCTGACTGGTGTCGTGAAAACGACATTGCAGTAAGCACTTTTTACAACTGGGTCAGCCGCTGTCGGAAAACAGCAGCGGATCAGATCCCAGCAGCGAATTACGGTCATCTTGAGGTTCCCCGCCCGAAACAGGACGTGGTCCCCATTGACATTGTGCCGGATCACATTTCGGAACAACATACAGCATCACAGATGCAGAACCCGTACCTTAACAATTTACATACGATTGAAGTTGCTATGAAGGATATCACAATCCGTATTAGCAATGATGCGGATCCGGCCCTGCTTACCAGGACATTCCGCCTGCTTGAGGAACTCTCATGTTAGGCGACATCTCCGGACTTGAAAAGATCTACATTGTCTGCGGCTATACCGATATGCGAAAATCCATTGATGGACTCTGCGCCGTTATCGAAGACCAGCTTAAGATGGATCCGTCGTCTAGCGCTCTCTTCCTTTTCTGCGGAAGAAGACGGGACAGGATCAAAGCCTTGTTCCGGGAACCGGACGGCTTCGTTCTAATCTATAAGCGGTTATCTGTCCGCGGCGGCGATCAATGGCCCAGGAAGCAGTCAGAGGTCCGGAATCTTTCCTGGCGGGAGTTTGACTGGCTGATGTCGGGGATTGATATTGACCAGCCAAAAGCCCTGAAAGCAGAGTAAAAAGCATCTGGATTTCAGCAGAAATCCTGCACAGAAGAATCCGGAAATTTCTTGTAAATCCGGCATTTTTCAGGAGCTGTTTTCCTTTCGTAAAAGCCCCGTTTCTGGTATAATAAAGGTATCAAATTCGAGGAGAGAAACGATGGCTTCCAGCGCAAAAGATATCCAGCTCAGAGAGCTGAAAGATACAGTATCCGGGCTGAAAACAATGGTATCTGAACAGACTGAGCTGATCAGATCTCTCCGTCTTATGATTGATGAAAAATCCAGTCACGAGAAAGCGCTTCAGGAACAGGTAGATTATCTGACCAAAAAGCTTTTCGGCTCATCCAGTGAAAGAAGATCCGATGACATTCCGGGACAACAGAATCTCTTTGATGAAGCGGAAATGGAACAGGATCCCTCCTTGCCGGAAGAAGATACTGTGATCCGGGAGCATACCCGTAAAAAGAAGGCAGCTCATGAGGAGCTTTTCAAAGGCCTGAAGGTTGAAAAAGTAGTGATCCCTCTTCCGGAAGAAGACCGGATCTGCCCGGTCTGCGGTACGCAGATGGTCCTGATCGGCGAGGAGTATGTCCGCCGGGAACTGGAATTCATTCCTGCCACCTGTAAAGTGATCGAATACTACAGCCAGAGTTACGGATGCCCATCCTGCAAGGAAGGACTCGGCGATACGGAAAAACCCGTGATCATAAAGTCTCAGGTTCCGGCGGCTCTGGTTGGGAAGGGTCCTGCCTCAGCATCCACTGTTGCATGGACGATGTATCAGAAGTATGCCAATGGACTTCCCCTTTACCGACAGGAGAAGGACTGGAAACAGTATGGCGCCCAAATCAGCCGCACTACCTTTGCCAACTGGATCATCTACTGTTCGCAGAACTATTTTCAGCCGATGTATGATTACTTTCACCGGGAGTTACTGAAACGCAGTTTTGCAATGGCAGATGAGACCCGGGTCCAGGTGTTGAATGAGGAAGGCCGCAGAGCGCAGACCCAGTCGTTCATGTGGCTGTTCCGAAGCGGTGAGGATGGGCTTCCGGTGATCATCCTGTATGGCTATTCTCCGACCAGGAGTGGCAGCCATGCAAAAAAGTTTCTGGAAGGCTACAGCGGATATCTGGAAACGGACGGCTATCAGGGTTATAACAATCTGCCGGGGATCCGGCGCTGCTCCTGCTGGGCACATATCCGCCGATACTTTATCGATGCTGTTCCCAAAGGAAAGCAGTATGATTACAGCCAGCCGGGAGTGCAGGGAGTCCAGTACTGCAACCGGTTATTCGCCATTGAGGACTCCATTAACAAAAAGTATCCCGGTGATTATGAAAAGCGGAACCAGATGCGTCTCGAGAAGGAAAAACCTGTTCTGGAGGCCTTCTGGTCGTGGCTGGATCAGCAGAAGCCAGTCCGGAACACCCGGATGGATAAAGCGGTTAATTATGTTCTCAATCGGCGAGATACAGCGGAGACCTATCTGGAAGACGGACGCTGCAGCTTTACTAATCATCTCAGCGAGAATGCAATCCGTCCATTCGCAGTAGGCCGGAAGAACTGGCTGTTCAGCAGTTCCGTAGAAGGGGCGAATGCCAGTGCGGTAGTTTATACAATGGTTGAGATGGCAAAAGCGAACGGCCTGAATATTTACGAATATCTCAAATTTCTGCTGGAGCATCGGCCAAGTAAAGATATGACCGATGAACAGCTGGCGGAACTGGCGCCGTGGAGTGAAAAATTTCCATATCTGTCCTCACAATATTTTCTCCTGCTATAAACAAATGATACTCTAAAATCAGCAAAAAGGTCAACAACCTTTAAGTCATTGACCTTTTCCTGCGTTGAACCTCATTTTCCAAAATAACACCGCACCAATCTGACATTTATAAATTTGCATATACAGAGTTTTCTGCCTCTGCGTATTCAGCTTCCGTAAACCCATAAGAAATAATCTGCTCTTTGGCCGCATTCGCCTTAATCATTTTTTCAATAATCTCAATTCTAGCCTCATTTCTAACATCAATTCTAGCCTCATTTCTGGCATCAATTCTTTCCCGTTCTCTAATACTTTCTGACCAATTACACATAATCTGGATTCTCCTTTCCAATTCAGCAGTCATTACCATGCCATATTCATCCACCAAAATACGTTTCTTTTCTGCTGCATCTTTCTTAGAAATCAACTCTTCCAACATAGCGATCAATACATTTTGAGATTTCTTTACAAACTCTCCCGAACCATTTCTTATATTAACAATGACAGCCTTCATCAAATCAATATAATATGGATTTTTCTTATTCCCAAAGACCGTTTTTCTGTCAAGGCTTATTTCCTCAATCGAATCTTCTGTCCCGATATTATCCATACAGATCCAGATACTTCGGACTTTTTTCAAGCTATCAAAATCGCTGTGGAAAAATTCTGTCTGTTTCTGTGCCGAAATCATCCTTGCAAGATAAAATATGATCCGGTTTTCCAAATGATATCCTAACTTACCGGAATCCGATGATTTCTGCGCTTCAATATTAATAAGGATTTTTATCTCTCTTTCCTTATGATATGCAGTAAAACGAATATCATAATAGATTATTCCTTCTCCCGGAACATTATCTTCCGCTGCTGTTCCTGTCATACGTCCAAGATTGGAAAGACCGGCATCAACTGGTCTTGTTCCTATCTCAATATCTTCACCAATACAACCCATGATATCGGAAATGTCCATATCCTGGAATTCCTCAACTGTACATTTCAATATTCTTGATAGTATTTGCTTATCTGCAAGCAAATATTTTACATTCGTATCATATACTGCTCCCGAATCATTCGTTGCATCGACCGTCTCTGCTAAATTTGTCTTTTCATTTATTCCCTCTTTCGTTTATTATAAGTGACCTCAACGCTTAAATCAATAATTACAAAATGGATTTTCTGTGTTGGAACTCTTTCTCCCCAATATTACCGCACCAATTCCGCGCCAATCTGACATGAATCTATAGAAATCCACATGAATCTTTATGAATCCCCGAATCCCGCAAAGCATTGAAAACACTGGGTTTTATAGACATTTATAAAAATCCGTGGAAATATGAAATCGGCACCGCGTATTACGATGCCTAGTTTCATGTTAGCTTATTCCTCCGTTGTTTCCTCTGTTTGATTCATCACAATACTTTTCATTACTTGATAATCGTCTTTATCTTTTAAAACATTCCCAATCAAAAAGCCTCAACAGCTATGATAGTGCTGTCTGCGGCAGCTTCATTTCGAACGGAATACCTCTCTGCAACACTACCTGTCTTAAATTCCGATTGCGGCGCAAAACATCATTTTCTTTGCAGGCTCACTACGCTCCAGTCTCAATACCTCTTTTTCTCCTTAAGCTCCCTGTAAAGAACCGCATAATTCTCATACCGCACAAAACTGATCCCTCCCGCCTCCACAGCATCCTTGACCTTACAGTCAGGCTCGCTGATATGGGCGCAACCACGGAACTTACAAAACGGTTCATACGCGCCAAACTCCGGATAATACCCGCCCAGTTCCTCCTTCGTGATCTCCGGCATGTCCAGTGAGGTAAATCCCGGCGTATCCATGATATAGGTGCCGTCCCCCAGCGCAATGATCTCCGAATGTCTGGTGGTATGCCTGCCGCGCTCGATCTTTTCGCTGATCTCCCCCGTCTCCATATGTGTGGCAGGGGAAAGCCGATTGATCAGAGAGGACTTGCCGACGCCGCTGGGCCCCGCCAGCGTGGTGGTTTTTCCCGCCAGCAGCTCTCTCACCTGATCCAGCCCCCTGTTTTCCAAAACGCTTATAAATAACACACGGTATCCACAAGTCTCATAAGCCTTGCGAAGCGCCTCCTTTTCCTCTGGGGACGCGATGTCTTCTTTATTAAAACAGATGATTGTCGGGAGCTTCTGCTGCTCCAAACGAATCAAAAAACGATCCAGCAAATTAAAGTTCGGATTCGGTTTCACAATCGCAAAGAGAATCAATGCCTGATCCACATTGGCCACCGCAGGTCTTACCAACGCACTTTTCCTTGGCAGAATGTTACGGATATTGCCGCGCATTTCCGGCTCATCCAGCACGTCCATCTCGACGTCATCCCCGACCAGAGGCTTGATTCCCTCTTTTCTGAATATTCCCTTTGCCTTGCACTCATAGACGCCGCGCCCTTCCACATGCACATAGTAGAAGCCGGCGATCCCTTTCATGATTTTTCCCAGCATACACTCCAACCAACATCATCCCACTGTGCGGAGAATGCCGCTTTTGGGCATCCTCCTAAGCGAAACTTAGTACTTCCAAGGCAGCTACGCTGACTTTGCGATGCAGCCTATGCTGCTGCGCTTTAGAAGTACTTCTCGCTTTACTCTTCTACGAAATTAACCTGTCTCTCTACCGTCTTTGTCTCCGTCCCGCCGCCCTCGGTCGTCGTCTCTCCGGTCTCGGGATTGGTGATCGTGGTAGGCTCCGTCTGTACCGTAAATGTATAGCGGATGATACCTGTGGCTGACTTGATTCCTGTATAGTTTACTCCCACCGGGAATGTGGTCGTCTGCGTATTTAAAAGCTGTGTACCATCCCCTGCGGTGAGTGTCACGTTTACCTGCATCCCGTTCTGGTAAGACGGCTCCTCCGTAGGCGCCGTAATTCCCTCTGCATACTTGTACGTCTTCTGGGTAGCCCCGGTGCTGATCCGCAGATCCACAGGCGTACCTTTGTCCACATAGGAGCCGACCGAGTAGCTCTGATAGCATACCATCCCCGCTAGCGCAGGATCATCATGGGTCGTCTCTGTGACGTTTCCTACGGGCAGCCCACTCTCCGTCAGCGTAGCCGTGGCATCCATCTCCGTCATACCGACCACATCGGGCACTCTGACCTTATCGTCCTCCGCGCCCTGGCTGACGCGAATGGTGATACTGGAACCGGCGGATGCCGTAGTCCCCGCCTCCGGAGACTGGGAAATCACAATTCCCTTCTCCACCTGCGGATCATGGCTTTCCACCACATTT
The DNA here is from genome assembly GCA_947073545.1 of uncultured bacterium. Classification (GTDB taxonomy): domain Bacteria; phylum Bacillota; class Clostridia; order Lachnospirales; family Lachnospiraceae; genus UBA3282. The sequence goes on along the minus strand of CAMTMP010000009.1, from coordinate 41,135 downwards.
ACCACAAATCCGTCCTTCTCCAGAAGGGACGTCGCCTCTGCCCGGGATTTTCCCGCCGCGTCGGGCACTTCCACGCCCTCCGCAGCCTCCGCCACCGTGAGCATGATCGTAGTCCCCTTATCTATCATCAGCCCGTCCTGTACGCTGGCCCGGAGCACCGTTCCCGCATCGTAAGAAGTACTCACCTCATATTTGATCTCCGGCGTCAGATCCAGATCAAGAAGCATCCGCTTCGCTTCGTCCACATGCATACCGACCACGCGGATCATCTCCACCTGTTCAGTCTCCTGTTCCTGATTCTCAGGCATTTTTTCTTCCCCGAAGGTAAAGACGCCCATCGTCCTGCCTACCAGAAAGATCAGGATACAGCCGATCAGCAGAGCCGCCACCACCGCAAGTATGGTAGTGATCTTCTCCATCTTGGGATCGTAGTCCTCCTCGTCATCGTCCCAATCCTCGTCCTCATCCTCTTCATAGGAGCGCGCATGATCCCTGTCTCTGACATCCTTCTTTAGACGCATGGCCTCATCCATGGAATCCCGGTTCTCCGACTGGCGCTTGATCTGCACCATATCTCTGTCGGTGATCATACGGGTGGAAGCCTCCTCATCCGGATCTGCCACCCTGACAAAATCCTCGTCGGGGCTGATTAACGACTGCTTTAAATCCACAATCAGCTCGGACATGGACTGGTATCTTCTGTCCGGGCTTTTCTGACAGCACTTGAAAACAATCTGCTCCACACAGATCGGTATTTCCGGCACATATTCCCTCGGCGAGGGAAACTCTTCCTGAATATGTTTGATCGCGATGGCTACCGTGGTCTCCCCGTTAAAGGGCACTCTGCCCGTAAGCATCTCAAACATGGTGACGCCAAGCGAATAAATGTCGCTTTTCTCGTCGCTGTAGCCTCCTCTTGCCTGCTCCGGCGAAGTGTAATGCACGCTTCCCATGACATTGGAAGTGATCGTATTGCTGGTGGCGGCCTTGGCGATGCCAAAGTCTGTCACCTTCACTTTGCCTTCCTTGGAAATAATGATATTCTGCGGCTTGATATCCCTGTGGATAATATGGTTGTTGTGCGCCGACTCTATTCCCATGGAAACCTGAATCGCAATGCTCACCGCCTCCTTGACGGATAGCCTTGCTTTCTTCTCGATATATTTCTTGAGGGTGATTCCTTCCACAAGTTCCATGACAATGTAGTGGTTCTCACCCTCCTCACCCACATCGTAGACATTGACGATATTGGGGTGCATAAGCCCCGCCGCCGCCTGCGCTTCGATCCGGAATTTGGATACAAAATTGGCGTTCTCACTGAACTCCTGCTTTAAAACCTTCACCGCCACAAAACGGTTCAGTTTATGATCTTTTGCTTTATATACATCTGACATACCGCCGGTACCGATCTTCTCCAAAATCTCATACCGGTCAGCAATCATCATTCCAATCTTAATCATGTTCTACCTCATTTCGGAGCATTTCACGCCTCGTCTGCTAACGGTTCGATAACGATCACCGATATATTGTCTCTGCCTCCGTTTAAGTTGGCCGTCTCTACCAGTTCTTCTACCCTGTCCCTGAGGCTGTTGCCGTTTTTCAATATCCGGCATATCGTCTCGTCGTCCACCATGTTAGTCAAACCATCCGAACAAAGTAAAACCATATCTCCTGTCTGTAATTCCCGATTGAAAAAATCGACCTCCACATCATCCCTTGCCCCCACCGCACGGGTAATGATATTTTTATCCGGGTGGTTCTTGGCCTCCTCCCGGCCGATCCCGCCCATCCGGACCATCTCCTCCACCAGAGAATGATCCTCCGTAATCTGTTCGATCTTTTCGCCGATCACATAGAGTCTGCTGTCTCCCACATTCGCCACTTCCAGAAAGCGCCCCAGACAGGCAGCCGCGACAAACGTCGTCCCCATACCGCTCAAGGAATAGTCCTCACTGGCACGTTTCCGCAGAATCTCATTTGCTCTGGAAATCGCATGATTCAAAATCTTCTCGGGATTCTTCTCAAAAGAAGTCTCCACCTCCGCAATCACCGTCTCCACTGCCAGGTCGGAAGCGTAATCACCGGCCTTATGGCCGCCCATACCGTCCGCCACAATAAAAAGATTCGGCAGATTCCCGACCGGCGTCTCACTGCAATAAATATAATCCTGATTTAATTGCCTTCTTCGCCCGATATCTGTCAGCGCATAAGACCTAAGCACGGCATATTCCTCCGTTTAGCATATTTTACCAATTACCCATGTTAGCATATTCCCTGCAAAAGAGCAAGCTATTTAAACCGCGTTCCCTCAGACCATTTGTTGTCCGTCAAATTCGTGCAGGTCCGATTTGCCAGTCAACTTCGTTCCGGCTGAACCGTTATCCAAAAAGCGCCGTCTGAGCTGTCCGCAGGCTCCGTCGATATCCCTGCCCATCTCCCTGCGGACCGTGGCGTTAATTCCCTTTTTGGCAAGAAGCGCGGCGAAAGCCTCCACCGCCTGTCTCTCCGACTGCACATACTCCCTTTCTTTTACGGGATTCACCGGTATCAGATTTACATGGCAGTTCAAACCCCGAATCAGGGCCGCCAGCGTCTCCGCGTCCCTGCGCGTATCGTTGACATCCCGCACCAGACTGTACTCGAAGGTAATCCGCCGTCCGGTCTGTTCAAAATAGTAAGCACAGCAGGCCATCAGCTCCTCCAGCGTATACTGATTGGCGATGGGCATCAGTTCCCGCCTTTTCTCATCCGTCGCCGCATGAAGGGAAAGGGCCAGCGTAATCTGCAGTTTCTCTTTCGCCAGCCTCCGCATCATGGGCACAATGCCGCAGGTGGACACTGTCACATTCCGCTGGCTGATATGCAAGCCGTTCTCATCCGTAAGCAGCCCGATAAACCTAAGAAGATTCTCATAGTTGTCAAGGGGCTCCCCACTTCCCATCACCACCACATTAGAAACCCGCTCACCCGTCTCTTTTGTGATGGCGTAAATCTGGTCCAGCATCTCCGAAGCGGTCAGGTTCCGCACCAGTCCGTCCAGCGTGGAGGCACAAAAGCGACACCCCATGCGGCATCCCACCTGCGAAGAAATACAGACCGAGTTGCCGTGTTTATAGCGCATCCACACACTCTCCACCATATTTCCGTCAGAGAGCGCAAACAGGTATTTTTTCGTGCCGTCTATGAACGACTCCTGTACCGCCTCCGCACGCAGCACCGTATAATGATAGCATTCCCCACATTTCTCTTTCATAGCCAGCGGAATGTTGGTCATTTCCGCAAACTCACGCGCCTGTTTCTTATGCATCCACTCGTAAAGTTGTACCGCCCGAAACGGCTTTTCACCAAGCGCGGCCATCTCCGCTTTCAGTTCCTCCAGCGTAAGGGACTTAATATCCTTCTTCTCCATAATAAGTTCCGCTTTCTTTCCTGAGCGAATCCGCATACTCCCCGGACTTTGCGGCAAGCGCAAAGTCTCTGGCCAGACTGTCACGATTCGCTTTTCCGATCAACCGGCGTCTTCGCTTTTTGCAGCTTCGCCATAAAAAAGCCGTCCGTCTCGTGAATCCCCGGCAAAAGCTGCAGCATCCCCCGTTTTCCCTCTTTGGCCAATCCATCGGGAAGACTGTCCTCCATGCTCACCTTCTCCAGACCGAAGGATTCGCAAATCCATGCCGCCATCTCTTCATTCTCCCCGGGATTCATGGTACAAGTGCTGTACATCAAAATGCCGCCGGGCTTGATATAATCAATAACATTTGCTATTATTTCTTTTTGCAGTTTCTGAATCTCCACCAGAGATTCCTCCGTCACCCGATACTTGATATCCTGCTTATGGCCGATCACGCCAAGCCCCGAACAGGGCACATCCGCCAGCAGAACATCCGCCTTTTCCACAAGGGAAGTGTCTTTCTCCCGCGCATCCTGCACCCGGACAGACACATTCTCCATGCCGAGACGGGCACGGTTTTCCTCGATCTTATCCGTTTTATAGCGGCTCACATCGCAGGCAATGACCTCACCTGACCCGTTCAGCTTCACCGCCGCGTGAAGCGCCTTGCCGCCGGGCGCCGCGCAGACGTCGATCACCGTATCTCCGGGGCGGATACCTGCCGCCTCCACCACCAGCATGGAACTGACGTCCTGCACCGAAAACCGGCCCTCCCGATATCCGGCGAGACCGGGAATGCCTGACACCCCCTGTAATCCGGCCGCATAGGACAGGTACGGGTGTCTGCGCACCCTGACCCCTTCCTTTTCCCACGCGGCAAGGAGTTCTTCCCGCTCCTTTTCCGAAAGGCGTTCGTCCAGACGCACACTCACCGGTCCACTCTCCAGATATGCGCCCAGAATCTTCCCGCAGACCTCCTCTCCGTAGCTCTTTGCAAAGTGCGCCACCAGCCAAAGCGGCATAGAGTAACAGACGGACATATACCCGAGCGGATCGCTCTGCCTGTCCGGCCATGTCAGCGCCTCCCGCCCTCTGGCAATATTTCTGAGCACGCCGTTCACATATCCCTGCAGGCTCTGAAACCTGCGCTTTTTTGCCAGTTTCACCGCCTCGTTGCAGACCGCCGACGCCGGAATGTGCTCCATGCACAAAAGCTGGTACACACTCATGCGCAGAAGTTCCCTGATCAGCGGCTTTATTTTTATAACAGGCGTTTTTGAATATTGATCCAGCACATAGTCGAGCTGGATCCGCCTCTCGATGGTTCCCTCGCTGACCCGCTTGATAAAAGCCTTTTCCCTGCTGTCCAAATAATTGTATTTATCCAGCGCCGCCCCGATCAGTACATTGCTGTATTCTGTTTGCCCGGAAAACTCCAGCAGAATATCCAGAACGATCTCCCGTACATTGATTTGTGCCATGTCCCCGCACTCCCGTCACTTTTCTCATCGCAGGCATTGATGCACCCGCGTTTTGCCTCCGATGCCGTCGCCGCGCCCGCTTTCCTTATCCGACGCTTTCGTCCCTTCATCCGTCCTGCGTTCAATCGTCGCGGCTCCGGTTTCCAAACAGAAGCACAAGCCGCAGTAGCTGTAAGATTGACGACGCAGCCGCCGCCACATAGGTCAGGGCAGCCGCTTGCAGTACCTTCCGGCATCCGGCTGTCTCATCACGCTCCAACATCCCGTAATCCCCCAGCATGGCAAGCGCCCTGCCGGATGCATTGAACTCCACGGGCAGAGTCACCACCTGAAAAAGCACTGCCAGAGCAAAAACCCAGATGCCGATCTGAATCAGCACCTGATTCATCCCCAGAATCGCACCCAGAATGATGAGCGGGATCCCCGCTTTCGAGCCGATATTGGCCGCAGGCACCAAAGCCGAGCGGAATTTCAACGGCCCATATCCCTTATCGTGCTGTACCGCGTGTCCACATTCATGGGCCGCCACCCCGATGGCCGCCACAGAAGTGGAACCGTACACGGAATCCGAGAGACGGAGCACCTTGTGCACCGGATCATAGTGATCCGTAAGATTTCCGCCCACATGCTCGATCCGCACGTCATAAATCCCCGACATCTGTAATATCCTCTGGGCCGCCTGCGCGCCCGTCATGCCCGTCCGGCTCTGCACTCTGGAAAACCTGCCGTAGGTAGAGCTGACCTTAGCCTGCGCCAGGAGACATAGCACCGCTCCGATCAGTACAAGGAAGTAAGTCGGATCAAAATAATAACCGAATCCGTATCCGTAATATCCCATATTCATTCCTCCAGTCTGAGGAGAATTCATTCCTGCCTTCTCCTATTTGAAACTTCGAACCAATCAGCAAAACATCCTATGGCGCAGACTGCCGGACATTCTTCTCAAACATGTCGCCTGCCTTCACCGGATATCCCAGCAGAAAGTCCCTGACAGCCATGCGCTTTTTGCCCTCCGGCTGCACCTCCAGTATCTTAAGCACGCCCTTTCCCGTCTGTACATAGAATGCATCCTTATCCACACGAACCACCGTGCCGGACGGCGTATCTGCGTTCGAAGCATCTGTTTCACACGCCGTCACGCCCCTTTTTCCCGTCGGTTTTTGTTCATGCTGTGCGCTGCAGACAGGATTCTCCCCGGCAAACATCTGCTCCGAAACCGCTTCCTCCTGCCAGATTTTCAAGGTTTTTCCCCGAAAGACGGTGAAGGCGCCCGGCCATGAAATCAGCCCCCGTATCAGACAGTCCAGCTTCTCCGCCTCCATGTTCCAGTCAATCTTCCCCATGGATTTATTCAGCATCTTCGCATAACAGGACGCCTCATCGTTTTGCTTAACGGGCGTCACATTGCCTGCCTCTATCTTCGCCAGCGCCTCCACGATCAGCCGCGCACCCGCTGCCGCCAGCTTGTCGTGCAGGGTGTCCGCCGTCTCGCCTGCGGCAATCTCCACCTCCGCCTGCAATAGCATATCCCCGGTGTCCAGCCCTTTATCCATCTGCATAATAGTAACGCCCGTTATTTTTTCGCCGTTGATGATGGCCCACTGGATCGGCCCTGCCCCACGGTACTTTGGCAGAAGCGAGGCATGGATATTCACGCAGCCATACTTTGGCATGGCAAGTATCCCCTCCGGAAGAATCTGCCCGAAGGCCGCCACCACAAAAATATCCGCCTCATAACCGCGAAGCGTCTCCACCGCCTCCGGCTCCCGGACTTTTACCGGCTGAAAAACCGGAATGCCGTGCTCTAGCGCGCACGTCTTTACCGGCGTCATCTGCACTTCCTTCCCCCTGCCCTTCGGCTTATCCGGCTGAGTCACCACCGCCGTCACCTGATGTCCGGCCTCTATGATTGTTTCCAACGCGCCCACCGCAAAATCAGGCGTTCCCATAAACACCACTTTCATCTGTCTAACGCTCTCCTTTCCGGGCCCCGCGATATATCCGCTGTTTCCCGTCCGCATCTGTCGTCGGTATCATTCCTCGTCGTCCCGCAGATCCTCTGTATTGACAAGCGGCCCGTGCACCTTTTCCACATACAGGCACCCGTTCAGATGATCTACCTCGTGGCAGATGGCTCTGGCAAGCAGCTCCGTCCCCTCGATCTCGAAAGGCTCCATATTCTCGTCATAGGCAAGCGCTTTCACATAATTGGGTCTGGTCACCTTGCCGCTCTTGCCAGGGACGCTTAAGCATCCCTCGTATCCGTCCTGTTCCCCGCTGGTCTCCAGTATTTTCGGATTGATCAGCAGAAGCGGATCCTCCCCCGTGGTGTCGATCACCACGACACGCTTTAAGATGCCTACCTGAGGCGCCGCCAGTCCCACGCCGTTCTCCTCGTACAGCGTCTCAAACATATCGTCGATCAGCTCCTGCAATCTGGGGGTAACCTCCGTCACCTCCTTACACTGCTTATTCAAAACCGGATCTCCCATCTCCCTGACTTTTCTGGTTGCCATACTGCTTCTTCCTCCTGTCTTTCCTGTTTTCTATCCCTCTAAAATGTATTCATCGGATCAAAGTCAAACTGTACCGTCTGTCCTTTAAGCTTCCTCTCCCTGCAAAAACACTCCAGCCTGTCCTTGGCCTCCACCAATGTCTGATAGGCTCCGTGCCTGATATAAAAAGTATGACGGTAAAGATCAGATATTTTCCCGATCACCGCCTCCGTCGGTCCGATTACCCGAAGACCTGCCACATCGGCCATCTCGTTTTTGACTAAATCGGTCATTTCTTTTCCAAGCGACTCTCCCTCCGCCTGCACACGGGAGACGATGAGAACCGCCAGCATATGTTCCACGGGAGGGTAGCCCACAAGACCCCTGTAAGCGATCTCCTCCGCATAAAAACCCGGATAATCCTGTCTCGCCGCATGAACCACACTGTAATGTTCCGGCTGGTACGTCTGGATCACCACCTCGCCCGGCCGCTCCCCCCGGCCCGCGCGGCCCGCCGCCTGTGTCAAAAGCTGAAAAGTGCGCTCCCCCGCCCGATAGTCATTCCGGTTTAAGGAAAGATCCGCCGCCAGCACGCCCACCAGCGTCACACCGGGAAAATCATGTCCCTTCACAATCATCTGGGTTCCCACAAGCACATTCGCCTCCCCGTCCGCAAAAGCGGCCAAGATCTGCTCATAGCTGTCCTTTCTACGGGTCGTGTCCGCATCCATGCGCAGCACCCTGGCCCCTGGAAATTCCCTGTGAATCGCCTCCTCCACCTGCTCTGTCCCCGCCTTGAAGCCCATCAGATAGGGAGATCCACAGGAAGGGCACTTTGCCGGTTTCCGCTCCTGATACCCGCAGTAATGACAGGTTAGCATTCCGTTTCTGTGCTCCGACAGCGACACGTCACAGTGGGGACATTTCATCACGTGCCCGCAGGAACGGCAGGAGATAAATCCCGCGTAGCCTCTCCTGTTCAAAAACAAAATCGTCTGCTCCCCCTTGGAAAGCCGATCCTGCATCAGCTCTTTCAATTTCCGGCTGAATATGGAACGATTTCCCTGTTTCAGCTCTTCTCTCAAATCTATTGTATACACCGCCGGAAGCACACTGTTTCCCGGCCTCTCTCTCATCTCATATAACTTATATTCTCCTCTGACAGCGCGGTAGTAGGCCTCCATGGACGGCGTAGCCGAGCCAAGCACCACGCTTGCGCCGCACAGGGACGCGATCTCCACCGCCGTCTCTCTGGCATGATATCTGGGCGAGGTCTCACTTTTATAACTTTTCTCATGCTCCTCATCCACCACAATGACGCCCAGATTGGCAAAGGGCGTAAACAACGCCGAGCGTGGCCCGATCATCACGTCTATCTCCCCCGCCTTCGCACGCTCGATCTGGTCATACTTTTCTCCCGCGGACAGCGAGGAATTGATCACCGAAACCCGGTCTCCGAATCTCTTGTAAAACCGCAGAAGCGTCTGGTAAGTCAGTGCAATCTCCGGAATCAGCATAATGGCCTGTTTTCCCATAGCGATCATCTCCTCGATGATGCCAAGGTAAACCTCCGTCTTGCCGCTGCCCGTAACGCCGTGCACCAGATGCACGCCCGGGCGTCCCGTCCGGTAATCCGCAAGCACTTCCTCTATGATATGCCGCTGTGCCTGATTCAGCGCGGGGCGCGTCTCGCTGCGATCCCCGGCCTTGACAGGATTCCGGTAAAAAGCCTCTTTCTCTATCCGGATATATCCCTGCTTCTCCAATGCCTGTAAGGTGGAGGCCGCCACATGGAGCTTCTGCCTGATCAACTCGTAAGGCAGCTCTTCCTCCGTCTGCAGGGCCGCCAGCACTCTGGCTTTCGCCCGCTGGTACTTTCTCTCGCACTCGCAGGCAGCCCTCTCCGTCTCCTCCTCCGGCAGAAGCCGCACCACCTTCTTTTTCTCCAGCGTTTTCTGCTTCTGCTTCACGGGAAGCACGGTCTTTAAGGCCGCTATGGTGGTGGAACCGTAATTACTCTTTAACCAGTAGGCGATCAGGATCTGCCTGCCCTCCACGGACATACCCTTCTCATCCACCGCGCTGACCGCCTTGATCTTCTCCGGCGGGTAGTCCGTCTCCTCCGAAAGGTCCACCACATATCCCGTCCTCTCACGGTTTCCATTGCCGAAAGGCACGCGCACCTGCACGCCGGGCCTTACCGCATCCGACAGTTCATCCGGAATCCGGTATTGGAAAACCCGATCCACCTTCTCATGGGCGATATCTATAATCACATCCGCATACCGCTCCGTCATGCTCTCTCCTCTAGAATTTCCCGTATCAGCACTCTCTCATCCATCGGGTACTTCACGCCGTTTATCTCCTGATAGTCCTCATGTCCTTTGCCCGCCAGCACAATAATATCCCCCGGCTCGCCATGATCGATGGCGTAGGCAATGGCCTCTTTTCTGTCGCAGATCTCCACATACCTGCCGTCTGTTTTCGCGATTCCGGTCTTAATATCGTCGATGATCGCCTGGGGTTCCTCCGTCCGCGGATTGTCGGAGGTGATGATGGTCAGATCCGCCAGGCGGCCGCTCACCTCCCCCATCTCGTAGCGTCTGGATTTCGCCCGGTTGCCGCCGCAGCCGAAAAGACAGACCAGACGATGGGGCTTGTAAGCCCTGAGCGTTTCCAGCAGACTCTTAAGCGCCATGGCGTTGTGAGCATAGTCAATCATCAGAGTAAACTCGTCGGATACCCGCACCATCTCCGTGCGTCCCTTCACCTTCGCAGCCGCAAGGGCGCTTCGTATCTCCTCCCCGTCCACGCCGAAATGCCTGCAGATGGCAATGGCCGTAAGCGCATTGTAAACACTGAATTTTCCGGGAGACGCCGTCTTCACCGAAAGTTCCGTAAGCCCTTTTGTGGTGAAAGCCATTCCCAGACTGCCCCTTTCGATTAAGAAAGTAATATCTGTCGCCCGAAGATCCGCCTCCGTATCGATCCCGTAAGTCTCAAGCTGACAGGTGCAGTCTTTCGTGACCGCCTCCCAGTGGGAATCGTCCCGGTTCACAATTCCCACCCTGCATTGTCTGAACAGCAGACTCTTACAGTGCAGATAGTCGTCAAAATCCTTATGCTCGTTTTCTCCGATATGATCCGGCTCCAGATTCGTGAAAATGCCGAAATCAAAAACAAAGCCCTGCGTTCTGTGCAGCATCAGTCCCTGCGAGGAAACCTCCATCACCACCGTATCGCACCCGGCATCCGCCATCATCCGGAAATATTTCTGCACCAGATAAGACTGGGGCGTTGTATTTTCCGCATGAATATGGGTATCACCGATAATGATTTCGATGGTGCCGATCAGCCCCACCTTCCTGCCCGCCTGCTCCAGAATAGACTTCACCAGATATGTGGTCGTTGTTTTGCCTTTTGTACCCGTAATGCCTATGATTTTCATCTGCTCTGCCGGATGCCCGAAATAAGCCGCCGACACAAAAGCCATGGCATAACGAACGTCCGCCACACGGATCACCGTCACATCCGCATCTTCAGACAGCGCCACTTCACGCTCCGTAAGCAGCGCTTTCGCCCCGGCGCGCACCGCATCCGCCGCAAACTGATGGCCGTCCGCCTTCGCCCCCGGTATGCAGACGAACAGACAGCCCTCCATAACCTTTCTGGAATCATATATAACATCCGTTATCTCCCGTTCTGCCGTGCCGCTAACGCACGTATAGGATATCCCCTGCAACAATTCTCCCAAAGCTGCCATATTTCACCTCTTAAAATCTTTTCCTCATATATTCTTATATTTATTTATATAGTAAGATAGCACGAAAAACGCTTTTTTGCAATTTTTGTCTTCCTGCAGAGAATGCCGTTCTTTGGCATTCTCTCGTGTGAAGCCTGAAAACACTTAGTGAGGTTCTTTCAAGCTTAGTGTTTTCCTTCACGCTGCTTTAAGGTTTCTTAATCTTTTTTTATTTTTACTTCATACTCTAAACACATTTTAGACACAATTACACATTATGATAAATATCAAGATAGTTGATGAATTCACTATCTCCCCCTCATAAGAAAACTGCGAGAGAGCCCGGCATGTCCGGGCTTTTTCGTGTCCTGCCGCCTGTTTTTCTCTTACTCAGGCATGAGACTCGCAAATCCGCGCTTTCAGCACTCCACGTCCGATTTCATCGGACATTTGCTCGTTATGTGCCGTGAAGAATCTTCGATTCTTCTGAAAAACAAATGCCGGCTTCGCCGTCGCTTGTTTTTCTTTTGCTTAGGCACTATAGTCCTGCATCACCATCTGCAGGGACTCGACTCCCCGGTACACATTGATATCGGGATAGTAGATAACGCTGATGACGATGGCGCTGCTGCCCCCGGCGTAGAGTCTGTCTGTCTCCTTCTGCCCGAAATGGTCTGTGAGAAAAGCGTGCCACTTCTCCAGATCCCCAAAATACATCATGTCATACTCCCGCCCGCTCCCGTCGGCCACCCGGTATTTTCCCACATTTCTATTTTTCCCCAGAATCCGTCCCCTGCATACCCTCACATCCTTCTGGGCGAAGACCGGCTTGGGATTGCCGTTGCCGAAAGGCTCTAACAGGGAAAGCTGCCTGACAAAATCAATCGTCACATAGGACATGGGCATGGGCACGTCGATATGTATGACCTCCTCAAGATCCGCATCCGTCAGGCCGCTGTGCGCGTTCAGATATGTCCGGAACGCCTCCACATTCTCCTCGGGCATGGACACCCCTGCCGCCATCTTGTGCCCGCCGTACTTCGTATACAGCTCCTTGCACTCGCTCATCCTATCGTACATATGATAGGACTCTATGGACCGTCCGGAACCCTTCACACCCTCTTCGCCGCATGTCAACACAAAAACCGGCTTATAGTACCGCTCTCTGATCCGCCCGGCAATGATCCCCGCCAGACTCTCGTGACAATCCGGCAAGAATACCACCAGCACCTTATCTTCTTTCAACGCCGTATTCTCTATCAGTTCCATGGCCCGCTGCGTCCCAAGAAGGGTCATTTCCTTCCGGCTGTCATTTAACGCTTTCAGCTCCCCGGCTATGGTCACGGCCTGCGCCTCCTCCTTCGTCCTGAACATAGTAAGCGCTCGTTTCGCCGTGTCAAGCCGTCCCGTCGCATTCAGGCAGGGACCCAGAACAAAGCCGATATGATACCCCGTCAGCCGCTTCTGTGTCAATTCGTTCACCGTGAGCAGCGCGCGAAGACCGGGATTATCAGACCGCTCAATCTGCCGCAGGCCATACCTGACCAGAATCCGGTTCTCGTCCGTCAGCTCCATCACATCTCCCACTGTGGCAAAACCAGCGAAAGCCAGCATCTCCTGCAAGAGCGTCTCTCTCTCCCCCGCGGACAGGGCGCCCTCATCCGCCATGCCTCCCAAATAAATTTCCATCAGTTTATATGCCGTCACCGCACCGCAGATGCCCTTGTAGGGATAGGGACAATCGCTCTGCTTCGGGTCCACCACCGCGTCGGCAGCGGGCAGCGTCTCCACGCGGCTTCCGTCCGCCTGCACCTCGTAAGGCACTTCGTGGTGATCCGTCACAATCACCGTCATGCCAAGCGCTTTCGCATAGGCAATCTGCGAAAGCGCCGCAATGCCATTGTCACAGGTAAGTATGGTGTCCACGCCCTCCTCTCCCGCCTCCTCGATCAGCCGGTCATTCAACCCGTAACCGTCCAGAATCCGGTGGGGAATCACCGCAGACACTTCCGCGCCGCACCGCTCCAGACATGCCGTCAGAATATACGTAGCACAGACGCCGTCGATATCATAATCTCCGATTACCCGGATCTTTTTCTTCTCCTTCGTTTTCTCACAGAGAATAGCCGCCGCCTTCTCTGCGTCCTTTAGCAGAGCCGGATCATATAAGTCGGCCGTCGTGCCATGCAGGAATTTTTCGATCATCTCATCTCCCACCACGTCCCTGTTTCGTATGATTCTGGCAATCACCGGATCAATCTGAAATTTCGCCGCTATATCGTTAAAATCCGCTTTCTTGGCGGATAGCATCCATTTCGCCATATAAAAACACCACTGTCAAACCTTTCTGTATCTACTGCCATTTCCTCTAGCGCAAAAAACACCCTCCGAAAAAGTCACAACCTATTGTAACATTTTCAGAGGGTAATTTATAGTACTTTATGAGCGCGTGCTGAACCCTATTCTTACTTTGCCGCCTTCTTCACCAGCTTCGTGCGGAACACATACCAGAGCGCACCTGTCAGACAGATGGAAGAATAGGTACCGCATATAATACCGGCCATCAGAGGCAGCGCGAACTCACGGATAGAAGAAACGCCGAACACTTCCAGCGCAGCCACCATGAAGAAGGTGGTCAGGGAAGTAAAGATACTTCTTGTGAGCGTCTGGGTGATACTTCTGTTGACCATCTCATCCAGCCCTTCCTTGCTCCTCATTCCACGAAGATTCTCACGCACACGGTCGAAAATAACGATGGTGGCGTTGATGGAGTAGCCGACAATCGTCAGCATACACGCGATAAAGGTATTGCCCACAGACACCCTCACAATCGCGTAGAACGCAAGCACCACAAGTACGTCATGCAGCAGTGCGATCACAGAGCTTGCACCGAAACGGATATCCTTAAAGCGGAACCAGATATACAGAAGCATCAGCACCGTGGACACCAGAATCGCCTTGATCGCGCCGGACTGCATTTCGGAGCTGATTGTCGCGCTGATGGTTTCCGCTGTGATGCTGTTCTCGTCCACGCCGAAGTTGTTTACCATCACCTCGTTGAAGGCTTCTCTCTCCTGCACGTTCAACGTTCTAGTCTTGATAATAATATCGTTGGAGCCGGCCACCTTTGTGCTCATCACATTGCTATCCCCGGTAATCTTCTCGATATGGGGAACGATCTGCGCGTCGATCTCCTCGATGCTCATATCCTCGTTAAGGGTCATGGTTGTGGAAGTGCCGCCCACGAAATCCAGACTGTAATTCATGGTCATGCCGATACTCGACTTATTGATGCCCATAGCAACGAATCCTGCCAGAATCGCTGCGGCGGAAATACCGAAGAACACATATCTCTTTGAGAGGAAGTTGATGGTCTTTCTCTCCTTCGCCACGCCGTAGGCTTTCTCACTCTGAATGCCCAGCGCATAGAGTGCATTTACTAAGAACTTGGTCACCACAAGCGCCGTAAACATGGAAAGGACGATACCTAACATCAAAGTAATGGAGAAGCCCTTGATCGTACCGCTTCCCATAAAGTAGAGTACCAGACCCGCAATCAATGTGGTGATATTGCCATCCAGAATCGCGGACAACGCTTTCTGGAAACCTATTTTAATCGCATTCTGCACACTCTTGCCTTCCGCCAGCTCCTCGCGGATACGGGCGAAAATAATCACATTCGCATCCACCGCCATACCGACGGTTAAGATAATACCCGCAATACCGGGTAAGGTTAAAGTCACCTCAAAGGCATACATCAGAATGACCAGCAGCTCCGTATACAGGCACAGCGCCAGAGACGCCGCAAAACCCGCCACATAATAAACCGCAATCATGAAGATAACCACCAGCGCAAAACCGACTGCCGCCGCCGTCAGGCTTGTCTGGATCGCCGCCGAACCAAGCTGTGCGCCCACCACGTTGGATCGCAGCTCCTCAAGTTCCAGCTTCAGTCCGCCGATACGGATGGTGGAAGCAAGCTGTTCCGCCTCCGCCGCCGTGCTCTGCCCCGTGATGACCGCGTTGCCGTCCGTGATAGCCGCCTGTACATTGGGCACGCTCACAAACTCGCCGTCGTAGTAGATCGCAATGGTCTCACCGTTCTCAAAAGCCTTGGTCGTCGCCTCTGCAAATGCCTGCTTACCCGCCTCGTTAAAGGAAAGGGAAACTACGTTTTCCAGATTACCCATGGAATCCTGCTGGGCTCTCGCCTGCGCACCGTCCACCTCCGTACCTGTAAGCACGATGGAGCCGTCCGCCTGCAATTCCTCCAATGTCTTGTTCAACTGGTACTGCGGAACCAGATTTCCTGCCGCATCCACTCCGTAGCCCATGTCATAGTTATTGTTGCCCTCGCTGTCCGTCTGGGCGATAAAGTAAAGGCTTCCTGGCTTACCAAGCTCCTCTAAAATCGCATTGGCATCGGTAACGCCGGGAATCTCAATATTGATCCGGTCAGTCCCCTCCTGATATACCTGCGCCTCCGTGCTATAACCTTCCACACGCTGCTGCAATTTGTAGATGGTATCGCTCATATCCTCCGCGCTGGGATCCTCGTCTCCCACTACCTGATAGGTGATACTGACGCCGCCCGCCAGATCCAGTCCCAACTTAATGCTCTCCGCCGCGCCCGACTTGTCCGAACCGACGCCGAAGACTGCCGTATAACCCAGCAGTCCCAAAATCAGCACATAGACGATCAGACTGACAACCGCTCTGCTCTTTTTCATTTCTAACTCTCCTTTGTTCATAATTCGAAAAACGCAACTGTGTAAATCATTTAAGGAGAATGCGAAGCATTCTCAGAGTTTGCCACAGGCATACTCACATCATCGCTGCCGAGCGATGATTCCTTATCGGCAAGCGCCGCTTTTATCATAATCGCACATTCGACACGCTTCCGCTGTAGTTCACACCCCAACTCATAGGAACCGTTCACGTCACCGCTCTCATGGTAAGCGTTGGCCGCGCAGCCGCCACTGCAATAAAATTTCGCGAAACAATCCCTGCACGCCTTCTTCGCGTAGACATTGCACGCTTTAAACTGATCCCGCAGATCCTCCCGGACAATCCCCTCGTCCACATTTCCCATGAGAAATTCTTCCTGCCCCACAAACTGATGACAGGGATAAAGATCTCCCCAGGGGGTAACCGCCAGATACTCCGTACCTGACCCGCAGCCTGACAGTCTCTTTGCCACGCAAGGGCCACCTTCTAAATCTATCATAAAATGAAAGAATTGAAAACCCTTTCCTTCCCTTTTTCTGCGAATATATTCCAAAGCAAGCCTGTCATACTCGGAAAGGAGCTTGGGTACATCCTCCATGCGAAGGGCATAATCTTCTTTTTTCTCCGCCACCACAGGCTCCACCGAGATCTGCTCAAAGCCCTCGTCTGCCAGATGAAT
The DNA here is from genome assembly GCA_947073545.1 of uncultured bacterium. Taxonomy (GTDB): domain Bacteria; phylum Bacillota; class Clostridia; order Lachnospirales; family Lachnospiraceae; genus UBA3282. The sequence goes on along the minus strand of CAMTMP010000009.1, from coordinate 24,619 downwards.
CACATCCGCAGCAAAGTCGGTGTTGTTGTGAGTGTATGTGCCCCGCACATAGTAGTTCATCTGATTCCTGCTCTCTGCCGCCCTCTTATATTTCGGGAGGATCTCATCGTAACTGCCCTGTCCGCCGCGGTGGGGCCGCATCAGATCGTGGATTTCCTTCCTGCCGTCTATGCTTAAAACAAGATTTGCCATTTCCCTGTTTGCAAATCCCAAAATCTCATCGTCAAGCAGCACACCGTTGGTGGTCAGGGTAAAACGGAATTTCTTGTGGTGCGGCTCCTCAAGGGATCTGCCGTAAGCCACCAGATCTTTCACCACCTGCCAGTTCATAAGCGGCTCGCCGCCGAAGAAATCCACCTCCAGATTCACCCGGCTGCCGGAATTGGCCACAAGGAAATCCAGCGCTTTTTTTCCCACTTCCAGGCTCATCAGCGCCCGTCTGCCGTGGTACTCCCCCTCCCCTGCAAAACAGTATCTGCAGGCCAGATTACAGTCGTGGGCGATATGCAGGCAGAGCGCCTTCACCACGGTCTCCCGATTTTGAAAGGCGTCTATGTATTTCTCATAGATATCCTCCGTAAAAAGCTGTCCCTGCTCCTTCAAATACAGGATTTCCTCCACCGTCTCCTCCGCCACGGGACGGTCCATGGACAACTCCTCTGCCACCGTGCGGGCGATCTCCTCCCGCTTTTCTATTCCCTGCCGAAGCAGCCGCTCCACGACCGGAACGGTGTCATAGGCAGGCTTGTCCATCACATGAACACTGCCGCTGTTTACGTCCATCACAATATGGTAACCGTTGCTTATATATTGATGTATCACAATGATTCTCCTGACTTCTGTCTTTGATCGCAGTCCGGCCCGCGTCCGCCGCCCCTGCCAAACTGCTGCATAACGTACAAGCAGACCCGTCATGCGCCGCATGCCGGGCCTGTCTTTTCCTGATCTTTTCTTCTGATGCGAAACGTCGGCGCGAATAGCCTGCGCCAGCGCAAACGGAAACTATCTCGCCTTCTCGCAGCTCTGGTTTCCTACGGTGCAGGAAGTCTTACATGCAGACTGGCAGGATGTCTGGCACTCGCCGCAGCCGCCCTTCTTCATGGACTCCTTCAGATCTCTGGTAGATAAGGTCTTAATATGTTTCACCGGTGTATCCTCCTTATGTATAAACTTGCTCATAACTTTAGACAGTATAGCACAAAACTTTTCGCCCGTCAAATTCATGCTGGCATGATTTGCCGGTCAGACGAAGGTCTGGCTGAACTGGTGGGTCAGCTCACCATCCCTCCGAGCATACCGCTGCCGGCGCAGAGGAAAAAGACCGTCATCATATTTCCCGCGATATCCTCCACGCCTTTGTTCACCGCAAGGGACACGACCACCAGAATACCGAAGTACATCGCACCCATGACAAGTCCCCACAGGAATTTCTTCCGCTTCTCCTTCTTCCCCGCTAGCAGTCCCGCCAGAAAAGTAACGATAATGTAGACCGCTATGATACAGATGGAAACCACCTTCTCGGACAAACCGAAACGGTACAGCATAAACGCAAGCAGAAGCAGAAGCCCCGCTGTCAGAATGTACGCGCCCAGCATACATTTAATGATAAAGACGGCCTTTTCCATATATAAATCCTTTTTTCCCATGATAACCCCCTTGTCCTTTCTCTTCTCTCTTATAAATATGTATTCCCGCACGCATTAAAACTTGACACAATCTTGTTCTTATACTAATATTTTTGATTATAGATATGGTAAAGGAGTGAAAATCATTGGATACCACAGGTGTCATACAACTCGTCTCGCTGGGAGTGCTCGTGCTCTTATCGGCCTTTTTCTCCTCGTCCGAGACTGCCTTTTCGACCGTCAACAGAGTGCGTCTGCGCACCTTAGCCGAAGAAGACCACAAGGGAGCCATCCGTGTGCTCGCCATTTTAGACCAGTATGGCAAAATGCTGAGCGCCATCCTGATTGGCAACAACATTGTCAATCTGTCCGCTTCCTCTCTGACGACTACTTTGGCAATCAGTCTCTGGGGCAATAAGGCTGTGGGAATCGCCACTGGCATTCTGACCTTTGTCATTCTGATGTTTGGCGAAATCATCCCCAAGACATGGGCTATGCAGCGCGCCGAACCTATTGCGCTCATGTTCGGACCAATGATCCGCCTGTTGATGACACTGCTTACGCCGGTTATCTTTCTGGTGGACATGCTCTCTAACTGGATTCTGCGCCTGTTACATATCAGCTCGGAGGGAAACAATTTCAGCATCACCGAGAAAGAATTGAAGACCTATGTGGACGTAAGCCATGAGGGCGGCGTGATCGAGTCGGAGGAGCGGACGCTCATTTACAACGTGTTTGATTTCGGTGACACCGTCGCGAAAGATATCATGATCCCCCGCATCCAGATGACCACGGTTCCTCTGAGCGCGAGCTATCAGGAACTGCTCTCTACCTTTCAGTCCTGCATGTTTACGCGCCTTCCGGTATATGACGAAGATCCGGACCACATCATCGGCATTGTCAATATCAAGGATTTTATTCTGGTAAAGGACAAGGAAAAATTCAGCCTCAAGAAGATTTTGCGCGAGGCCTACTATACTTATGAATACAAGAACGTATCGGACCTGTTAATGGAAATCCGTGAAAAGTCCAGCAGTATCGCCTTCGTCTTAAGCGAATACGGCGCCACGGTCGGTATGATCACCATGGAAGATATGATAGAGGAGCTGGTAGGAGAAATCCGCGACGAGTACGACGCGGACGAAGAAGAACTGATTCAGGAAACGGAGGAAGGCCAATATCTGGTAGAAGGCGGCATGAAGCTGGACGACTTAAGCGATGCGCTCAACGTCTCTCTGGATTCCGAAGACTATGATTCCATCGGCGGTCTTATGATCGAGCAGCTTGACCGTCTGCCGCAGGATCAGGAAACCATCGCCTTAGAAAACGGCATCACCCTGCGGGCCTGCGGCATCAAAAATAACCATATCGTGAAAGTGCTGATTACCCTTCCAACCGAAGACGAGCCAGAAGGGACACAAGCGTCTGAGGAGTCCTGACAAAAAACTCATCCAGCGCGCCCTCGCTCCGCAGCTTTTCTTCGGTGCGGAATCCCCATGTAACACTGATACAGGGCAGCGACGCATTTTTCGCCGTCTGAATATCCACTTCGGAATCTCCCACGTAAACCGCGCGGGAGCCGTCACATCCAAGTTCACGAAGCGCCCGGTACACCGTATCGGGCGCAGGCTTTCTCTTGACCTCCGCGCTCTCCCCGATAGAGACCGTTATATATTCCCCAAAGTATTTTTTACACAGCTTTTTCACCGCACCGTCGAATTTATTGGAGACAACGGCGAGATGATACCCCTGCCGCTTTAATTCGGCAAGCGTCTCCGTCACCCCTTCATAGGGTTTTGTCTTGTCCTCGCAGTGCTCGGCATAATGCGCCTTAAAGGCTGCCAGCGCAGCCTCGTAGTCAGGATTTGCCACACCGTTCGGTATGCTGCGCTCCAAGAGCTTGGGCGCGCCGTTCCCCACAAAGGTGCGTATCTCCTCAATCGTGTGCACGGGAAAGCCAAACTTTTTCATGGCGTAATTGACGCTGTCCGTCAAATCCTCCAGCGTGTCGAGGAGTGTCCCGTCCAAATCAAAGATAACCGTATCTCTCATGCCGTCCTTTTCCTTCCTGTCCGGGACATGCGCCGTTTTTCTTATGCGCCCCCAAACTCACCTTTTCGGTCCCCAAACGTTACGCCGTCCGTTTTTCTTGTGCTCTCCCAAGACTCACCCGTTTGGTCCTATGGCATTTCGCTGCCTTAACTCGGCTCCACAAGATTCAGAATCGCCTCAATCTCCGCCCCGTTGTCCGGCGCGGGTTCTACCACCTCATGTTTCCCGTCCTGTGTGACTCTGGCGATCATATTGCCGTCCTTCGTGTTTTCCAGCGTGTAGTAGAGCACCTCTTCCGTGTCCCTCTTAAAGACCGCATAGACACGGTAGCACAGCCCCTTTTTATTCGTCTCGTCGGGCAGGTCCAGACGGGTAAGCTGTATCGTATCCGACAGATTCAGCGTCATCAGGGAGAAGTCCTCCGCCCTGCATCCGCTCTTTTTCCCCTTCGGGTAAACCTCGTCGTAAAGCTGCAGAAGAAACGTGCCCTCCTCCTGCTGCAGCCTCTTAAGCCCCGCTTCTTTCTGTTCAAACAAGAATTTAGGCAGAAGGAAAAGCGACACCCTGTTATGGGCCAGATCCCTAAACTGCTCCTGCGTCAACTGGACCGTCTTAATCTGCCCGGCTGCCTTTCTGCGCTTTTCCGCAATCTCTAAAACCGACTTATTTAAGACCATCATACCGGTAAAAGGATTGACCACAACTTCCTCCACCTTATCCTGATTGGCCGCGGCCATGGAGACCACTCCCATAAAAGGCATGGCCATCACCATAGGACTCCTCTTATCCTCCGGAATCTGCTCCGGCGAGGTAAAGATGGGAAGCGCCTGCTCTCCCGTCTCCTTGCGCAGCAGACAGGGAACGATCTTCGTATCCTTGGGAAACTGCACCGGCTTTCCCGCTTTCAACTGCTCCATGAGAGCCGGGTCAATATCCTTCGGCGGTATGGCAGGCACAAGCACAATGGATTTCTCCAAAAGCTCCATCACCTTCACATAGCTGTCTTTCTCCTTATCCGCGCGAAAAGCCTCGATCGCCTGTTCCAACGCCTTGTTATCTGTTTTTTGTTCCGCCATATTACCCTCTTTTCCGCACTACTCTTTGCAAGTTCTTCCGCCGTCTTATTCCTTTTCCGGCGCAGGTGTGATCGCAATCTGCAGCTCCGCAAGCTGCTTCTCATCCACCGTGCCGGGTGCCTCCGTCATGAGGCAGGACGCATCCTTGATCTTCGGAAATGCGATCACCTCACGGATGCTGTCCGCATGGGTCAAAAGCATCACGATACGGTCAAGGCCGTAAGCGAGTCCCGCGTGGGGCGGCACGCCGTACTTGAAGGCGCTTAAGAGGAAACCGAACTGCTCCCAGGCCTGCTCCTTTGTAAAGCCCAGCACCTCAAACATTTTCTCCTGAATGTCATCCTGATGGATTCTGACGGAACCGCCGCCAAGCTCCACCCCGTTTAACACGATATCATAAGCCTTCGCCCGCACCCTGCCCGGATCGGAGTCGATATACTGCCAGTCCTCCTCCATAGGCATCGTGAACGGATGGTGCATCGCCATAAAGCGGTTCTCCTCCTCGCTCCACTCAAGAAGCGGAAATTCCACGATCCAGAGGAAGTGAAACTGCGACTCGTCGATCAGCCCAAGCTGCTTCCCAAGCTCCACGCGCAGCGCGCCGAGCACGCTGTAAACGATATTTTTCTTGTCGGCCGCAAACAGAAGCAGATCGCCTTTCTCGCCCTGCATCGCCTGCACCAGCTTCGAAAGCTCCTCCTCCGTCATAAACTTTGCAAAGGAAGACTTATAAGTGCCGTCCTCCTGCACGCTTAAGTAAGCCAGCCCCTTCGCGCCGTAGCCCTTCGCAAAATCCACCAGCGCGTCGATCTTTTTGCGAGGCATCGCCGCCTGTCCCTTCACATTTAAGCCGCGCACGGAACCGCCGCTTTCCAAGGCCGACGTAAACACGCCAAAGCCACAGCCTGCCACTACATCTGACACATCTTTCAGTTCCATTGCGAAGCGGGTGTCCGGCTTGTCGGAACCGAAACGATCCATCGCTTCCTGCCATGTCATGCGGGGCAGGGGAAGCTGCACGTCAAGCCCGATGGCCTCCTTGCAGATATGTTTGATCAGCCGCTCGTTCACTTCCAGCACATCGTCCACATCCACAAAAGACAATTCCATATCCGCCTGTGTGAACTCGGGCTGCCTGTCCGCACGCAGATCCTCGTCCCGGAAGCACTTGGCGATCTGGAAATACCGGTCGTAACCGGAACACATCAGAAGCTGCTTATAAAGCTGCGGTGACTGGGGCAGCGCATAGAAACTGCCGGGATGCACGCGGCTGGGCACCAGATAGTCCCTCGCTCCCTCCGGCGTAGACTTACACAGAATCGGCGTCTCGATCTCCAGAAAGCCTTCCTTCGCCATAAAAGCGCGCATTTCCGAGACGATCTTACTTCTCAGAATCAGCTTCTCCTGCAGATCCGGTCTTCTCAAATCCAGATACCGATATTTTAAACGGATCTCTTCCTTTGTCTTAGAGTCCGCCTCCACCGGAAACGGCGGCGTCTCGGATTCGGACAAAACGCGCACCTGCGCAGCGCGTATCTCGATCTCTCCCGTCTTTAAATTCTCGTTGACAGCCCCGGAGCGCTTCTCCACCTTGCCCACAACGGCGATGACGAACTCGCTTCTCATCTTCTCCGCCTTGGCGAACGCCTCCGCGCCGCAGTCGCTCTCCTCAAATATAATCTGCAAAATGCCGGAACGGTCGCGCAGATCCACAAATATAATGCCGCCCTTGTTCCTCTGCTTCTGCACCCATCCCATCACGGTCACTTCTTCCCCCACATTGCTCATGGAAAGCTCCGCGCAGCGGTGCGACCTCGTTAAACCCTTCATTGATTCTGCCATAACTGTGATTCCCTCTTTTCTGTTATGTTATCTTTGTTATCTTTTCAGTTCCTCTTTGTAAAATTCCTCGAAAGCCTCATACCCCTGTGCGGTGAGCTGCTCCTTCTGGAACTTCTTGTTCTTATTCATCCGGGCCACCAGAATCTGGTTTCCCTTTTCCCGCTCCTCCTGCGCTTTTGCCATCACTTCGCACAGCTTTTCAGAAGGCAGCCCCTTTTCCATCAGATACGCAATTTTCTTTCCCGCCTTTGGCACCTTGAAGCCGCTCTCCAAAAGCAGCAGGATAATCCGCTCGAAACCGATGGAAAAACCGCAGGCAGGCACGTCGTTTCCTGTAAATTTCCCCACCATCTTATCATATCTTCCACCGCCGCCGCAGCTTCCGCCAAACTGAGGCATGTCAATCTCAAAGATCGTGCCCGTATAGTAGGACATGCCGCGCACCAGCGTGGGATCAAACACCAGCTTAAAGAAGTCCCCCTTGGTGGCCTCCACACTGTCTATGATCTCCTGAAAGCTCTCTTTTACCCCTGCCGGAAGCACGCCCTCCAGTCTCTCCGCAATGTAGGCGATGGCGTCATCCGCCTGTTCCATCCCCGCAAAGAGCGCCAGATACTTGTCCACATTCTCCTTCGGAAATCCGGCTTCCAGAAGCTCCGCCTCCACACCGTCCCTGCCGATCTTATCCATCTTATCTAAAATGATAAACACCTGATCATAGTCTTCCTGTGCAAAGCCGCTGTAGGCCGCCATGGCCTTTAAGATCTGCCTGTCATTGATGCGGATGTTAAAATCTTTGAATCCGATCCTGCCAAGGGTCGTGGTGGTAGCCAGAATCAACTCGATCTCCGCCAGATTCGAGGCCTCCCCCAAAATGTCAATATCACACTGCATAAACTGGCGGTAACGTCCCCGCTGGGGCCTGTCGGCCCGCCACACATTTCCCATCTGCAAAGCCTTGAACGGCGCAGGCAGCTCGTTTGCGTGGTTGGAATAATACCGCACAAGAGGCACCGTCAGATCATAGCGCAGACCTCCGTCCGTCAGATCCTCCTCGCTCTTTGCTTCGTCGATGCGCAGCTTCTCTCCGCGCTTCAATATTTTAAAAATCAGCTTCTCGTTCTCGCCCCCCGCCTTGCAGTTTAAGTTGGGAAGGTTTTCCACGCAGGGCGTCTCGATCGAGGTAAAGCCGAAATTGCCGTAGGTTTCTTTGATGATGCCGATCACATAGTCGCGGATCTCCATCTCCTCCGGGAGAATGTCCTTCATACCTGTCATCGGTTTTTTACTTAATGCCATAGTTACCTCCGTGTCAGAGTTGTTTCCTGTTTCCTCGTGTTGTCGTACGAAATACATGCTTGTTAGATTTTACACTGTTTTGGGCGGTTTTTCAAGATGCTGGAAACTGATAAGTCTAAATCACAAATATCAGCTCTTTGAGCATACCACAGAATATCCTCCATTATTCGAAATAAGAATTATCTACTTTATAAATCTTTAAGCTTTGCTGACTTACTATTCCCACTTCATATTTAACCATTAAACGAGCCAACATTTCTCCGTCAATCAATCGCAAACTTTTTTGTTGCTGGCGTTCTACATATTCCATTGCTTCACGTGTAAAACCTGACGTTGTAATAAAAACACCTTTTTGAATATTTTGCATTGCACCCACGAAAGATTGTATCTCGGGTCTACCAACATTATTTCCAGATGTATATCTTTTCGCTTGTAGGTATATTAAGCTTAAGCCCAACTTATCCTCATTTATTATTCCATCAACCCCGCCATCGTGACTTCCTCCCACAACAATTCCGGAATTACGGTCATATCCGTAACCCATTTTTAATAACAAATCCACAATAAGACGTTCAAAAAACTCAGGCAATTTACCTGTAATAATATCTATGATCTGGGCATATATATTTTCCAAATGTACATCATAAAATTTTTGTATTTTTTCCTCTGGAAGTGTTTCCGTATCTCTAAAACTATTCTTCAAAATTTCTGGTTCTATTTCAGTTATATCTACTAGCGAATATAATGGTTTCTTTCCTTTATGTCCCACTATTTTAAAATATTTAACCGGGTTTGCCGTCGGGAAATCTAACCCGAAACAGTGTCTTCTAAGTATGCCATTAACAATATGTTCAGGTTGTTTAGCAGAAAATTCATATAACCCTTTTTTTATTATTGCTTCATACGCTTCCTTATTTGTCATTCCGCCAGGGTATTCACTCAATACAGCCTTTAGTGACTCTACTATTGTCATTTATATTTCCTCCCTCTGCTCACCTCTTGATGACAATTAATTCCGCTTTCAATCTGGACTATTACAATCTAAACAAGTTACACGCCTTGATTACCAATGCTCTGATTATATTCGATACTATCTAAATCCCGATTTCGTATATTAAGTCTTTAATCCTCTCGCAACCTCAATTAATTTCTTTACTTGATTAACGAGTTCTATTTTATCCGTATCTGCCCCCCAGCTAATCCTGACAGCAGACGAAATTCTTTCTGTATCTAATCCCATAGCCCGTAATACATAACTAGGAGTATAATCATGCGATGTACATGCAGAGCCATTCGAAATACCACAAAACTGTTTAACAGAAAGCATCAACGCTTCCGATTCAACACCCAGGAAACTTACATTAATAGTGTTTGGCATACAGTATTTTTGATCACCATTAAAAACATAACAAATCCCAGATTTTTCAATCACTTCTATAATAGCTTGCTTTTTCTCAAGATACCGTGCATAGTTTTCGTCATATTCTGCATCAGCTAATTCGCACGCCTTCCCTAACCCGGCAGCAAGTGCAACCGGCACTGTTCCCGGGCGAATTCCACATTCTTGCAATCCCCCAAATGTTATCGCTTTTACTGGCGGCAACTTATACTGCCTTTTTCTAAGAACTAATGCACCAACGCCCTGCGGTCCATTTAACTTATGTGCACTTATAGAAAGCATATTATATTTTAGTTCTTTTAGTTCTGGCACTAATTTCCCACAGCTCTGTGTAGCATCAACATGAAACAAAATATCTTTTTCTGCCAATACATCTCCTATTTCCTTTACTGGCTGAATGACACCAGTTTCATTATTTGCATGCATAAGACTTACAAGCAGCGTATCATTTCTTATTAAGGCAAGAACCTTATTCAAATCTACTCGCCCATCTTCTTCCGGATCAACGAAATCTACTTCAAATCTCTCTCCTTTAAGACTCCTAACCGTTTCTAATACTGCCTTGTGTTCTATTGATGAAGTAATAATGTGCTTCTTCCCCGATTCTTCCGCATATTTTCGTAAACCTCGAATTGCAATATTATTGCTTTCCGTAGCACCGCTTGTAAAAAAAATTTCTCCGCTTTTTACTCTTAGTAGCTGTGCCACTTGCAATCTTGCATTTTCAACAACTTTTCTGGCATTCTCCCCATATATGTGCGTTCTACTATCGGAATTGCCATATACATTTTTATATACATCAATCATTAAATCCAACACCCTATGATCAATAGGGGACGAAGCGTTATAATCTAAATAAATACCCATTACTCTTCTCCACACTCATCAAATTTTCATTCTCAAACATGTTATTCTGAATCAGCTTCTTAAATCCCCGTCGCCAAATTCAATAAATCATCCAAATTTTTAATAAAATTCGTTCCCGATAAATGTGCAATTCCTCTCTCAAGGTTTAGCTTAAAATACTTTGCCAGATTAGTCTCACTTGCTTCTATTCCCATTTCCATACACCATTCAATCATCAGCGCCTCGTACAGCTCACTATACTCACCTGCAAAAGTATACCATGACATTTCTAAATTACTATCGGATTCGATTGGCACATCCGCAGGTACGCTATTTTCATTCAACGAATAACAGAATGCCCATCTGCACAAAACATTCCAATTTCTGATTCCTGTTTTTCCCTTCAACCGGGATAATTTATCTTTTGCCTGACTCGACAGTTTGATCTGCTTTATGATCATTTTAATGCCTCCGTAAAATATCCTTTTTTAACAGTCGTGGTTTTTGTCTCATCATTATATTCCAGTGTATACTCGTCTCCTATATTGTCTTTCATAGATTCATAACAGGATCTATCAATTTCCGAATCTGTTGACAAAATAATGGTCTGTTCACTTGCCTTCGGAAAATATATATTAATCAACGATTCCCTATGTGCCGAATCCAAGCGAGATAACGGCGTATCAATAATAACAGGCAGTTTCTTTTTTGAACATAATGCCAATGCCCATAAAAGAGAAACAACCATCAACTGCTTTTCTCCCGCAGATAAAGACGATTTTGCAACCTCTTCCCCCAATTGATTCATATATTTTAAATCTAATGAATCGGGATCCATTTCAATTCGTTGAATCATATTTTTCTTATTAGCTAATTTTTTATAGCATTTCGTCATCGTCTCTGCCACTAACTTAATTTTCCTATGTTGTAATCGAATTTTATATTCATTTAAAATAGTAACTGCCATATGCGAGTATTTAATAATTCGATCACGATCCTCATTTAGTTCAACACGTTTTAAGTATCCTTCTACCTTCTTACTATATAACGCTGTAGCAGCTATGGCATCTCTATTACAGATTCGTCTCTCCTCATTCATACACTCAATATTCACTTCTAACGCTAAATACTTTTGCTCTGCTTCTTTTATTCTCTTATATATTCTGGCCACAGCTTTTTCATCAATTTCAACAGACAGATAACTATCCAATTGCTCTGCCTCTTTCTGCAATTTCAATAATCCTTCCTGTCGGTTTTGAACAGACAGTTTATTGCCAAGTAACTGCTCCTCCAAAAGTACTTGCAGCTTGAAAATTGCTGTATCCGAAAGATTATAAGAAGGGGCTCCCTGCTTCTTCTTTGCCCTCCTTTTCACAAAATCCATAAATTTTTGAATATCCTGACTATGGGTACCATTCTGATCAAAGTCCGCAATCAGACTATCCATTTTTTTTAATGCAGTCTCCATCATCTTCTCGTCCTGTGCAATTTCAGCATTTTCTTTTATATTTTCTAACAATTTCCTCACAAGAACAAGTGGTAATTCCGAAGCAGCGTCATTCACTAATTGCTCTTGAATATTCGCCATCCTGGCTGCTACAGAAGATCTTTTTTGAAAGAGTTCCTGCTGCTGAGCCACCACATCGCCTCCTCTTTTTTGATAATCCTGCTGCAATTTTTCCATTCGTTGAATCAACATTTCTTTTTCTAAATACAAATCATTAATTCTTACATCAACCAACTCCAGCTTTTTTATTGCCTCCTCCTTTATTTGACGCAAATTTTCAATTTCTTCAATTTCATTATCATCCAATCTGCTTTTAGCTGTCTTGTTAATGACTCTGTACAGATCATTTTCCAACGAATCTAACACTGAGATTCCCATTAACGCCTTAATTGACTCCTGCATTTGCTTACTTGTCTTTTCCTCCGCCAGTTTAGCTATTTTTTCACCGTCAAAAAAGAAAAATTCTGATAAACCGCTTGGAAGAAGACTTTCCATAAACATAAGCCAATGCTCTGTCAAAAACTGATTCGGTTTACCATCTTTAAATACTGATATACTTTCTGTCAGCCTTCTCTTGTTACCATCCCATTCCCTACGAATTCGATATGTAGCATCCTCGTCTTTCATCAAAAATTCTAATTCAATATACGTTCTTAATGTCCCGTCTATCCTATTCACAAAAGATTTCAAATATTGTCCATAGGAATGATGACTGCTCTCTCGATATGCAAACGAATTGTTTCCATATAATGCCAAAAGAATTCCTTCCAACAAGGTCGTTTTCCCTCTGCCATTCATACCACCAATCAAAACAACTGGTTTTTCACCATGAAACTCCAACTTATTTGTAGACGCATATATACCAAAATTGTGCAATACCAATTCTTTAATAATCATTCTGCTTCCTCTTCCGCACCATCAAATTCTTCGGCTTCCTCTCGAATATGTGCAAAGAATCTCTCATCATATTTACCGCCAAGCCTTTTCTTTCTGTCTAACTGAGTTGTATAATATGCAGTAGCATCCTGCTCATCTGTATAAAAATTATGCCTTATGCAATTTTCTATTGAATTTAGAATGCCTTTCCGATCATTGACATTGTTCGCTGCATTCTCAATGGCAACCAAATTATACATCATCTCAAATGACAACTTTTCATCTCTAAATAAATCATTACAAGTTTCTTTTAAGAGATCCCATTCATCTTTTCCATACATTTCCAGACCAATCCAATCGGGATCTTCAAATTTTTCCCCCGTTACCAACTCATAAATTCTTGGCAGGGAATCATCAAATTCATGCTTCTCATTTACCCAGATTCTCCGAATATTTCTTAACTCCGGCAAAGAAATTAATTCCAAATCTGCAAATTCCGCAGGTCCATTTTGATTAATTTCCATCTGTATTCTCAGCAGCTCTTCTAACCACTCTTCTCTTATTTCCTTTTTATACGGTCCATGATGCAATCTCCCATAAGATCCCTGCAAAAAGCCCTGCATTTTCTTAAAGCTTCGCCGGTCACGATCTAACTCTTCATCACCAAATTTATTACGGAAGTCTAATAAAGGAGCCATCCATGCTTTTTCATTATCATTGTCAATCATCGCCTCCATGGATTTATCCTTTTCCACCATCGTACAAACCCAGCACCCAAATCGACTTTTACCGCAACTGGGAAGATTTTTTTCTACCATCATCGGACATTCATTATCTGCTCTCGCACCTTTATATAGCGTAAGTAATTCATGGTTTGAATATCCCCATGGATTTTTATACTGCATTAAAAATACCCAGACGTCATCATCATTCCACTCCTCTAAAGGTGAAAATACAAGTTCATTCGCTAATGTCGGATTCGGACTAAGCAATTCACGCACCCTTTTCTTTTCATAATAAGCCATTGTTCTTGCTCTTCTTTGGCTTTCCGCTTTTCTCGTGCCTAATACCATTATAATTTCACCATGCTCAGCAATCGCCGATTTAATAAAATTATTGACCGGCTGAATTTTTAGCCGATCGGTACACCACCGAAATTTTTTCCTTGGAAATGGATATCCTCTCCCTATGAGATTAACCCAAAATGTCTGATCCATCGCCGGCGTAAGTCTATGTGTAATAAAAGGCAACCCCTTTTCTTTCGCGGTTTCATCCATAATCTTTAAAGATTTTTCAACCCACTTTTCAATAATCGGAGACTCGACCAACGTATCCGTATTAATTACATGGACATCCTTCCTCAAATCCGCTTTGTTCATCCCGCTAAGCGCCAGCCAAACCAGCTGTAAAGCAGCTGTGCTGTCTTTTCCACCTGAATATCCTATTACCCATGGAATATCATCAGACATATATAGATTACGCACGGTCTCCATTAGTCCATCAATCTTATCTCTTGTTATTGTCGCTTCCTCTTTCTTTTTCTCCATAGCACGCTTCTCTTTCATCATCAATCTCTATAATTAATTATTCATAAATTTATCTTCTGCATTTTTTTCATCCTCAGTCAACGGCAACTCCATATAATTCTTAATAACGTTCCCAGCCAACAGAACTGCATTTGAATTTGTAATCATACGACCATTATTACCAATCACACGTCGTTTCCATTGGACAGCATTTCGTTTCCAATTTACATTTATAATTTTGGGAAGATACTGGTCCAACTCACACTCATCATGTTCAAACAAGTACCCTCCCACTCTTCCAAATGCCTTAATCACAACTCCCTGAGCGGCAATATATTGTTCACGCAGCTCCGTTTTGCTTAATTCCTTCGAAATCAAATCATTCCATGGAACCATATACTTCACTACTAGCCCCCAGAACATTTTGAGAAATTCTTTAAAATCCTCATCACATTCTTTTCTCCGTAAAATTTTTTTATTGGCCGAATAAAAAATATTTAAAGTAAATAGCGACGCAGAATATTTCCCGAGATTATCTTTCTCTTTATCTACATATGTATTTAAAAAATCTATTTCCGAAATTACTTCTCTGGTCGCAACGGCAAGCAGATCTCTTGAATCGTACAGTTCCGCAAGTGAATTAGATGTCTTAAGCGCATGTTTATTTAAATCAGTAAACATCTGTTGACTCCGTGCTAGTCCTTGATCTTCATAGAACACCACCGAAATTGTTTCATCTTCCAGCACTGGATTCTCTTCAAGTGCCGCCATTATAGCCGCTTTTCTATGCTGCCCGTCATTAATCAAAAACTTAGCGTCCAGCGCCACTTCCAAGATTCCGGTTCCATCATTGTCTTTCTCGAGAAAATTAAACTCTCCATCTATGGAAGCTGCCAGTGCAGAAAAAACGTATGTATCCATATTATCTAAAATATATTTTTTTATTTCAGGGATTCTCGCCTCATTTAACCTTCTCTGTGCCCTGTATTCAGGCAAAACATATTCCTCATCACTTGCAAAAAGGCGACCGAGCATCTTAAGGGGAACCATAGCTATATAATATATTTTACCTGCTTGAATTCCCTTTACTACTGGGAATCTGTAACTGAAATTCATATTTACCTCCGCAAAAACATCTACTTAAGCAGTATACTTAAGTAGATGTTTTTTGTCAATAACAATAATCCTGTTTTAGTCTAATTACTATTACTCTATAACTTCATCACCCCATTCATCGTCAAACTTTTCATTAAGTTCTTTCATCTTCATCAATTCTTCTGTCACTCCATCATATGAATCATTTAGAAAATCCATTAAGTTTTCCATTGTCTCATTATCATTGACCGATATACATGAAGCAAGCTTCTCTGCTCCATAATTTGCAAAGGTCCTTAAAAAAGCAACTTTATCAAATGAAAGAGCTTTTTCCGACACACCCTTAATTAATAGCTCCCGGTCATCACCTTCGAGATCTTCTGTTTTAACATCCTCTGAGAATGCCAAATAAAGTCTATCCTTCTCTGTAAAATCCACTAAATTAGATGTCAGAATTGCTGTCTTAAAAAAATATGACATTACTTCCGAATTTCTATTAAACATATTACTTGGAACAGTCGCCTGATCTTCGCTGTCACCCAATTCTTCTTTTGCATGATCATAAAGTATTCCAATCGAAATACACAACTTGAACGCATCCCAAAGGGTGTCAAAAAAAGTATGTACCAATTTGCTATTAATTTGATACCACGCCTCCCCTTTACATACTAAATGGGACTTTACTTCCATAGATACCCCTCCTCTATCGTTGCATTGTTTTTCTCAGCATTACTTTGTATGGTCCAAACTTTTCCTATTTTTTCTTCTTTAATATCCTTAAATAACGGATCTTTTGAAAAAATAATAACCTGCGGAACATATTCTGGTATCGTATTAAGAATATTGGCTTTCTGCTCAGAATCCAATTTAGAAAACGGCCCGTCCAAAATAAGAGGATATTCTTTCTCCTTAAAATGCTTAAAATTGCTGAGCACTTTTAAAACGCCACCTATATACGCAAACGAAATCACTGCAAACTGCCCTTCCGATTTTGATTCGTCACCGTGACTATCACACACTTTCAACTGAAAATCATCATTAAGCGTTACTTTTCGTTCGCTTGTCAACATGGCATCTACTAATTTTTCAATTTCATTTTCAAGCCTATGCGTATAGTCTTCTGTCTCTCTTTTTAATTTATCCTTAATTGCTTCTTTTATTTTAAGCATATATTCATATTTTTCTTCGTATTCCAATGCCTCGCTGCTCGCATTATTATTTGTCTTAGCCCTTCTCTCCCTAATATATAATTTGTGCTCCAAATCACCTTGCTGCTTTTTATCATCCTCTATTTCCTCAATTAATTTCTCATTCTCTTTTTCAAGTTGAGCGCGTTTATCAATATAAAAATCTACATCCTCATTCTTTTTCAGCTTTTTGTCAAGTTCTTGAATATCTGTATTTAAATCTCGAATTTCGTTTTTATACCCAATAATTCTCTGAAAATACTCCAATAAGCGATTGCCAGTATAACTACCAGAATACTTTGTCATACTGTGGCTGAATCGATTATATGTTGCCTTATAAGATGTCGGTGGGAAATATGTTTTCCATTTTTCCAGCGCAGCATGCTCATGTTCACACAATGGGTTCCCGCAAATACAATATTCCTCATTTAACAAGTTATTCAATAATTCCTTTGTCAACCCAGGAATTACATTCTTTTCCTCTTCTTGTACTTCCAAGCACAATCTTTGATCAGCTTCATTTGCAACTTTTGCAATTAATAAATAGGACATATTATTCGCTGCTTCATTGCCAAATCGCATTTGTTCATCCTTAATCATTAATTTCTTTTTTGCAATTCTCTCATTCAATTTTTTTCTTTCATTATCTAATTCCTTATTAGATTTATTTAAACCAATACGTTCCGACAGGCTTTTTATTTGTTCGCTATTTTGTTTTATTTTTTCGTTCTTTACTACAAGTTCATCGTTTATTTTATCTATCCTACTATTCAATATTCTAATTTCTCTAAGTAAGTCTTGACTCTCTTTTTCCGTAGTTGCTCTCTCACGTGCTTTTATACTTTTACTAAATAAATTTCCCAGAACTGTTTGAGATTGCGTTTTTGATCCCAAATCCCTTAAAGCATATTCGTATAACTCAAGTTCTAAAATTGTAAAAAGAGCCGATTTCAATGATTTAGCTGATTCACTCCCTGTCATTTTTAAATCTGCTATCATTGTCTCTCCATCAAAAAAGAAATAGGATGATAAGCCACCCGGAAGAACCTCATTAATAATGATACCGGGATTCTCTAATCGTCTCCAATCTTTATTCTCATCACACTTATATATCGAAAAATCATCATTTTCTGTTTTTCTTGATATATTTCCATTACTTTGTTTATAATAACACCATTCTCTGCAAACCTCATATTCTTCCCCACTATGTTCAAATTCAATTTTTCCATATGTTTTAAAAAAAGATCCTATACTTAACCTCTCGCCAGCATCCAAATTATAAAGTTTATTTCCACTTGTTGTTCTGTTAAAATTGACCCGTCCATAAAGAATCCATTGAAACAATTGATGAAGTGTCGTTTTACCATCTCCGTTTGTTCCATATACAATCGTAATTTTCCCATCTGTATCAAAATAAATCTTTCCACGTTTCTCAAAATTACGAAAATTTTGATATTCAATTGATTTAATTTTCATTCAACTCCTCCTCAAGCAACTTAAGTATACTGTCAATTGCATCAGAATTTATTTTCATAGCAGAAACTTTAAATCCCCCGCCTGCTTCAGCAAACATCTTTTTCCTCGACGCATTCTTCTCTATCTCAATGATTTTACTCACCATTTCATCATCTGTAAGTCTATTCATCCAGATCCTCCTCATTCTCATCCAATTCCATAAGCTCTTCTTGCTCAACACCATATCTGGTACATAGTTCTTCTAAAGTTTCCATATACTCTTGCTTATTTTCTGCAAGACTAAGATACTCAAAAAATCTTCTCAATTCAATCAAAGCAAAATTATGCAAATGATCACTCGGAAGAACAATCACATCATATATATTTGCGATCTGCTTCTCTTCCCCAGACATTTCATCAGTATATGTTCTTAAAATTCTCCCTCGCCGTTGTACAAATTCTCTATAATCATCGTTACTTGACAAAATTAGAGCTCCTTTAATTGACGGAATATTAATCCCCTCATCCAGACATCTAATTGCCACCATCGAATCTATATGCCCCTTATTGAATGCTTCCACCAACTGCATTCTAGTTTTCATATCTTCCTGCGCTGTAAACTGACTGGATTTATATCCGAGTTCATACAATATTTCCTTGACATATTGAATATGTCTTATTTCCTCTCCAGAGTTACTATCAAATAGTTTGCCATCCCCACAGTATACAATAAAATGGTCTGACTCCTGAACCTGGCTTAAAATCCATTTCATGTTTGAAATCTTTTCCTCTGCCATTGATATAACTCTTAACCGTGACCGCTTATGTCTGGAAAGACTTTCAAGATCAAAACACTTTCCATTTCTAAAACAAGAAACCATTAAGCGTGTATATCTCTCAAAATCTTTTTCCTCTTGTTCGGTTGCATATACAAAAATTGGATGATAATTATAATGAACTAAATAATTTTTCTCAATTGCATATTCTATCGGCAAATTATATACTTGTCCTCCGAAGAAATTCATTAATGCTTCACCATATTCATCACTTTTCTTATTGGAAGGTGTTGCACTCAGACCAAGCATATATGAATACAATTCATTTAATTTACTTTCTCTGTTTTTAAACCGATGAGCTTCATCAACAATCAGCATTTTATTCATTTTCGATTTGTTAACGATTCGCTCAAATCTTTGCAAACCAAAAGATACGATCGTAGATATCACGATAATTGTTCCGCTGCTATTATAATTAGAATTATAGACAGCATTTAGAAATTCTTCTTCCCAACTTTTGTTTTCACTGGAAACCATAATTATATTACTGTCAGGCAAAACATTATGTACATCCTCATACCATTGTCTGACAAGGTGCTTATATGGAGCGCAGATTACAAGCAGAATATCTTCTTGTTCAATAATTTTTAATGCAGAATAAATAGCCGTCCAAGTTTTCCCTGTTCCAGTGGCCATTACATAAAAGCCATGATAACCATTATTCTCCCATGCACTAATCGCTGCCTTTTGATATTCGCGAAGTTTAACTCCTGTTTCGGGTTGTCTCACCCGGCCTCTATTCACTCTTTCCTTTTCCAACCGAGATAAAACCAATTGTGTATAATCAATACGCATAACATATTCATTTAATCCATCCCATATATCGTCAAACTCCTTTTCGTCATCTTGAATTCGCTCATCATCTCCCACTTTCCAGCTCATTGACACACGAATTTTTTCATAGTTATTTCTATAACCCCCTATCGACTCATTGGGAGAACCTACAAAAAGCACCTTATTATTGTCATAATCCACCAGCAATCCAATTTTATCATGATATATGCCTAATTCATCCTCCAAATCAACTACTAATACATTCATTTTCCCATGTCCAATTAATTCAATAAGAAGTTTCAAATTATTGTCATCAATTGCTTTTAAGGAATTCTCCAAATCCTCCTCAAATTTATTTCGAATTATAATTTCCTTCAAATGATACCCTAACCTGATTCCTTCAATATCTTCATTGCTTAACTCAGGATTACAGATCAGCCTTATTTCACCATCATTTTGAGCCAACTCAGTTAATCCCTCACCGATAAGATCGAATACACCGGAAGAAAAATAGCCAACACTTCTTTTATATATTTTTGAGCATCTTAACCCGGGAATTAAAAGTTCATCAAGTATATTACCAGGTCCTTTACTCCTATAACTAATTTTTAATGATAAATCTTTTAATGTCATCTTCAGAATTAGCCTTTCGCATCTTGCTGGAAACACTTAATAATAGCTATCATTCTATAAATATACATCTCATATGTATGTTTTAAACAATGATCTCCGTATACTCCGGAATATATTTTGCATATTTATAATACTGCTCAACTGTCTCGATCTCTAATCCCAGCTCTTCAGCCGTCCTTTTTCTGTCTTTTCGATCTGCAGACGGCTTTCTGTCAAGTAACTGCTTTTCAAACAACGTCAATATCTCCATTTTAAGATTCAATTCCCCATATATTTCCGAATCAGATATTTGTTGCTCAAAAGACTGTGCATAAGGCTGATCTTCATCCAGCAGCACCCAAATAATCGTATTCATTTTTTCGCCATCCTTATACTCAACTTTACTCAATTTTTTCAGTACAAAATTAGTTCCATTAACGTTGTTATAAAAATCCATCTGGTCTTCTAAATACTTTTCACAAATTCCAGATGCTATTCTTGCGTAACCCTTTGATGTAAAGTTATGATCTACTCCTTCCAAAACAAATTCACTATATTCTTTCTTACATTTTTCAATATAAAACTCCTGATTCGATTTATATTGTTTTGGAATACGATCATTATATGAAACAGCAATAATTGATGATTTCTTCGTCCTTTTAACTATCTCTTCAACATCACTAATGATTGCGGGCTCAAAAGAACCATCATAATCAAGCCAAACAAAATTTGATTGCTCAAATGGTAAATCATCAATTGCCTTCGATACCGCTTTCGGAATCAACTGGATCGATTCAAGCGGCTTATTGTTCCTAAACCTCGTTTCTTTCTTTTCATCATAAATCCCAAACTCATCTTCCATCATTTCAATGCTGATCATTTCATTTAAATCACAATAACGATTAAAATATACAAAATCAGCATAAAAGAGAGATCCCATTCCAATATAATTTATTTTCTCTCCAATAATATGCTGGAAATTATTAATTAACTGTGCAATTAAAGCTCTTTCAATTCTTTTCTGTGGTCGTAACTTATAATTTATTTTCTCATAACTGTTCATCTGTAATCAGCCTCTCTTGTACAAACTTTTTAATTTCTTCACCCAGAGCTTTATTTGTTTCTGCCTGAAAATATATCTTCCACTCTTTGACTGTTTTTTCATCCAGTGACAGAGGAATTCTTATTGCTTTTTCCGTTGCATGATATTCACTCAATTCAAGCTTAAATTCCGTTTTTTCAGAAGCAAGGTAAGCCGTCACCTTTTGTTCTTGAAATTTCTCATTTGGAGGAATCTTTGATTCCTTTTTGCAATCTCTAATGGTTTCTTGTAATCTTCGCAATTTAGGCAAAATATAACGCATTGCATTTCGCATTTCCTGAAATATAAATTGATATACAAAATGTTGCTGATCTATACTATCCTTAGTTGTATTAAGTGGCAATTGATTCGGATCGTCACAATCAATATACACATATCCCCTAAATCTTGCAAAATCATTATGAAAAGCCGGTATGATTTTCCCCTGAAAGGCTTCATCTACACCATTTTCTTCTTCCAAATCATATGATGATTCCCACCCCGTCAGTTCTGTCCGATCCTTTTGAATCACAGCACGTCCGTTACAAATAATATCCCACCCTGCATCTTTTGGCGATGGATCCCCTACTCCCGCAATTATCTTAATTGCAATTTCATTGTTTCTCCCAATATTATAAGTGTTTACATACGGCTTCAAAAAGCTTGCCATATATAATGTCTCACTTGAATAATGTATTTTCTCACCATTAATAGATATAACAACACCATTTCCCAACAGTTCTCTATATGCATTCCTGACTTTTTCTCTTAACGTCTCCACATTATTTCGCATTTTTAAATACGTTTTTAATGAATCGCTAAGCTTTTCTATTTTAATGTGAACTCCATTATCAAAACTCAAGTCAACATCATCCAAATGAAATTTCCAAATGTCATCATTGGTTTTTTCATCCTTAAGAGTCATCCATTCATCACGATTCATATATACCTTGTAGGAATCTGTATCTGTCTTACTCTCTACAACAAAATTGGAACCGATTTTAAAAATCGATCTTTTCATACCGATTCCATACATTCCTAACGTACCGGCATCACGATTTCTTTCATTTCCAAATCTAAATGCTTTATTAACCGCAATTTCCTTGGACATCCCTCCGCAGTTATCATTGATTGAAAAAAAATCATCAGCAATACTATATGAAATTTCAATAATTCCCTGTTTTGTTTTTTCTCTTTCTCTCTTATAAGCATCTATTGAATTATCAATCAAATCTAAAATGCTACTCTCAACAGTCACGTCTTTCGTAATCATATTTAGGAAAAACTCTTTTGACGGAGAAGAATTTACTAATAAATTATTCATATTATTTTTCGCTCCTATTTTTTATATATTAACATCATACCATATTATCAACTACTCTGGTAAAATAATCCAAATCTTCCCTCAATTTATCAAGTCTTTATTTTGCATAATCTTTTTGTAATTCTTTATATTCAAGCAAACTTAATACCTTCTTTCTGCACATTCTGATAAAAGCACGACACTGCCATATACTGATTATATAACCGCCAGCTCTGAATCACCGGCGCTAAAACTACATCATACTTCAAATCGATCTGATCTGAAACATCTAAAATTTTCTTCCTTGCTATCCCGATCTCATCCTGCCCAACATCCAGCAAAACCATAATGTCGATATCACTATCGTCTGCAAAATCCCCCGTGCAAAGGAACCATACAAAATCACAGCCCGCAAAACTGCTCCATATATTTTCTCCGCTTCTTTTGCAAACTGTGTCACGACCGCCCTTATCTTTTCCTCACACATACAGCCTTTCCCCTTCCGCCATACAATGTATATCCTTTAAAATGGCATACTGTATTGATAAAATCATAAAAATATTATAGACCAAATATCCTATTATTACAACATTCGGGCCAAAAGGCCGCCGTTATCCTCTCACCCATACAGCTCCCCTGCCTCAACCAGTTCCGCCCCCTCTTTTTCAGCCCTCCTCTTCACCGCTTCCGTAAACCCACTCTTACTGATAAACAAAAACATCTTCTCCTTCACGTCTGGAAATGCCTCCGCTGCCGTCACCAGATCATCATATTCCTCCAATGCCATCGGCCTGTTCCGGAACTTGCATTCCACAAAGATCCCCCTCTCCCCTTTCCGGTCTAGCGCGAGTAAATCCACATCATCCTGCGCCTTAATGACCGGGTTATTTCCCCACCACTTGCCAATGGTATACGGAATAAAAGAAGCGTTCCGGTCTTGGCACGTCTGATTAAATATTGTCTGCAAATATCTTCAAACACAGGCTCCATATATTCGTTAATCTCTCCCATAATTTCATCTGCGGCCTTATCAATCCCTAACATGCTGTAATAACTTTTGTTTCAAGAAATATTTCCTCCCCTTTTCCTGCGATTAAACCGAATTATATTTCAATTTAGAAAGCAATTTTATACAATACATGCCAACAAAACACGTTCATATAAAAAGCTGAAAAATGCTTTTATCACATTTTTCAGCCTTCCACAACCCTCTTCCAATCACTTTTCTATTATAAAATCTTCTACCTCGACGACGGCACCATCCTGATAATCCGCCCCGCAAACTCATTAAAGTTCTGCGTCTGGAGGATCACCTTCCCCGGCCCTGTGAGCTTTGTCAAAAACAGACCCTCTCCGCCTAAAAGAATGTTCTTAATCCCCTTCACGGTCTCAATCTCATAGCTGACGCTCCGCTCGAAAGCAACCACATTTCCTGTATCTACTTTGAGAACCTCTCCGGGCGCCAGATTTTTCTCTACTTTATTGCCGTCAATCTCCAGAAATACCATTCCGGTTCCGCTGATATCCTGCAGGATAAATCCTTCCCCGCCGAACAGCCCTGCAGACAGCTTCTTGGTCAGAGTTACGTTCAGATGCACCGTCTCCTGTGCACAGAGAAACGCGCCTTTCTGACAGATCATACCACCGCTTGCCCCCACATCAATGGGAAGTACCTCCCCGGCCACGGTTGAGGCAAAAGCCACCATACTGCCCGCGCGCTCCGCTTTATAAGTTGCCATAAAGAGAGATTCTCCCGAAAACATCCGGCCAATGCTCTTTCCCAGACCACCCTTCATGTTGGAATCCATGGAAATGCCCTCCGTCATCCAAGCCATACCGCCCGACTGGGTGTACATGGACTCTCCCGGCGCATCAAACAAAATCTCCACTGCCGGCATCGTGTCTCCGATAATTCTGTACTGCATACTGAGTTCCTCCTTCGCACAATCGTTTTTTTCCGTTTCCATTTTCTCACATTCCTTCCTGTCAGGCAATCCTTTATTCTGGAAATTGCTTTTGAAAAACTGTAAAACAGCGCGCAACGGATATTTGCTTTTTAGCACTTATTGCATTCTTTATTCTTATTGCCATATACCTTATAATGGCAATAGGGAGGGCGATTTTTATGATGTTAGGGTCGGGCAGAATTGGCCACCCAGAGTCGCTTAGAATTGACCATTTCTAGTCGGATAGAAAAAGCCATTGCATTTTCCCTTTTGTGTTCTAAA
>CAMTMP010000008.1 GCA_947073545.1 uncultured bacterium | reverse complement strand
GTACAGGATAAAACAATCTGACGTAATATTCATCAGAATGAATTATGCTGTACCTTCTTTTAATTTGAAGAATTTACCGGTAATTAGGAGTGGGTAAAGTTACGAATAACAACAAAGGCAAGCCGAAAGTTGCGATTGATTACAGCACTTTATTTGTCCGTATGGTAAAGAAATACAACAAGCACCACATGGACAACCCTTTGCCACATATCACACCGCATACGCTACGCCATACGTTCTGCACAAGACTGGCAAGCAAAAACATGAACCCGAAAGATTTACAGTATATCATGGGACATTCAAACATCAGTATCACAATGAACTGGTACGCTCATGCGTCCATAGATACCGCAAAATCAGAGGTTCAGCGTCTAATTGCATAGAAGTATTTACCACGATTTTAACCACGATTGACAGAGAAAATATAAGAAGATAAGCCTAGATATGTGAGGTTTACCACAAAAGCAAAATGCCCGTAGAGCCTATAAAATAAGGCTTTGCGGACATTTAAGAAGATATAAAAAGATAGTCAAAAAGACATATATAATTTCAAATAATTCCGAAGCTTTTTTCGTAATTTCCTTCCGGTTTTTATTTACCAGCGCGCCTGCAGTAATCACATTGTCCATCAAACTCATATTTTCCAAAAGATAAATCTGTTGAAAAACAAAACCACAATTTTTCCTCCGAAACACTGCAAGCTGATCAAAAATATCCTGAGATCTGTCTTTGGTGGTAAAACTTTTCTTTAAATTTTTTGCTGATATAATTGCTTCTTTTTTCTTTTTCACTCTTGCACCCCTTTATAGATTTGAAGTATAGATAACCAGTTCACTTTTCATACCATTTAATTCAATTCTGTTATCAGAATCCTCATCTGCAAAACATGTGGTTTTCTGCCCGTCCTTTTCATAGGAAATACTTGTTTTGATTCCCTTTGCCTGGGCAGCAAATGCGGCTTTTTCCGGCAAACGAATTCTTGATGTTGCGGAAACCTGATTAATTTCTACTGATCCGTTCAAAGAATTACAGATAATATTCATATCCAGATTACAGTTTATTTCCACAACCCCAATTACTCCATCCAAAATCATATTTTTTGTTTTTGTATCAAGTTCAATTTTTTCACATTCCAAAGAACGTATTTCAATATTTTCAGCATTGACGGACAGCTCAATCTTGCCAATGTATTTATTTGGAAGCTGTACAAATATTGTAAGTGCCCCTTTTGCATCCGCCTCTGTTATTCCATTTTTTCTTCTAATATCCAAATCAATACGGTTTTTAATGTCATCAATTTTAAGCTTAAAATCATTCTGCAATGTTGATAAGGTATTAGAAGCCAGCCGAACCCGCACCTTTTCTCCTTCATATCCTGACATAATCAGTGCATTGGCGCCTCCCAGTTTCATATCAAACCGCTTGGAAAAATCAATATCATATTCTGTAACACTTTCAAATAAGTAATCTTTGGACTGTGTAATATTTTTTTCATTAGACAAAAGCTCATCAATTGAAACATGAAACAATGTGGAAACAGCCATAATATTTTCAATATCCGGAATTCCTGCATTTGTTTCCCACTTTGTAATTGCCTGTCTGGACACTCCCAGTTTTTCTGCCAGTTTTTCCTGTGACATTCCTGCCTGTCTGCGGACCTCTTTTAATTTTTCACCAAATGTCATTCTTACCTCCATCCCGAAGCGTTTTGTGCTGAGGGAGGCGAGCGAAATGTCAGATTTCGCTCTGCCATCACGGAATTTGTAACGCTTCGGTACAAATTCCTGGCTGAATAAATTGCTATCAAGCAATTTATTCAGCCTTATCCTCCTGTTTTTCATTTAACTAAACTTGTTAATTCACATGATAGAAAAATGCACTTTCCATAACAAGAAAGTGCAGATTACATAAATAATATTTTTGCTACTTTACGTGGCATTTATGATTTTTACGCGCTTTGTACCGCTTCTATCTGACAAATGGAGTCAAAAAACGCATCTACCACTACCGGATCAAAATGTGTGCCGGATTCTTCCCTGATAATGCTATATGCTTTCTCAACCGGCATGGCGTTTTTATAGCATCTCTTCGATACCAGCGCATCAAATACATCAGCTACCGCCATAATCCTTGCACATAAAGGAATAGCTTCTCCTGCAATTTGATCAGGATAACCTTTTCCATTCCACCACTCATGATGGTATGCCGCCATATCTATTGCAATATTTAAGTAAGAAGATTCCCCCAATTGCTGTTTGGCCCGCAGCAAAAGATCTCTCCCCTCCGCCGCATGGCTTTTCATGATTTCAAACTCTTCCTCTGTCAGTCTTCCCGGTTTATTCAGTATAAGATCTGAAACATGAATTTTTCCAATATCATGAAGGGGCGCCGCAACGATCATGTCCGCCATGTACTGGTCTGTCAAAATATCCGGGAATGCTCCCTGCTTTCTTAATGTTTTTGCAATGGCTTCCACATACCTGGCAGTGCGTCTTATATGACCGCCTGTGTTGCCATCTCTGCTTTCCACAATATCCGCCATTGTGGTAATAATATTAAACTGCATATCCGATACCTGCTCATGATAATAAGATCGTTTATTTCCCTGCACAATCAGCACAATAATTGTAATTGTCAGTATAAAAGCAGTAATTCCCATAATGCACATATTTATGCATATTGGCTGGTAAAAATTTTCTCTTTTGTATCTTCTACATTGGCAACCGCCATATTGGAAAAAATCAGCATCAAAATACCAACCACACAAAGCAGCCACCGCTCCCAATTATGTAAATGCCGGTGGTTCATTTCTTTTTGAAAAAAATTCCGCCAGCTTTTGCCTTTTATATAAAACAATATCAATAAAAAAGCTGTCAATCCCATTATGGCAAAGCTATATAATTGTTTTCCCTCCGCTGACAGAATCAATAAACGTACAGGTAATATTAAAATTGGAACAAGCAGCCCATCTATAATTCCAGGAATTGGAACACATAAAAGAAATCCTCGCAGCCTGTGCGTTTTCCTTGCAAGGCTGATATTTACTCCCACTGTAAGCAAAACGAGCAGTGTTGCGTAATCTTTACCAGAAAAAATATAAACCAGAATAATAAGAAACAGACTGGCCAGATAAAAGAGCCTCTGTTTTTTTAATTCCAGGTCATTTTCAAGAAATACATACTTTTTAATCAAAAAGGCACCTGCATATACAATAAAAATTTCCAAAATATCATTGACAGCATTCATCATTTGTCCACACCCTTTCTGCGCAAGCTATATAATTATACCTGAACTTTTTCTTTATTACCAGAAACTTTTCGTTGCAATACAGTTTTCCGCAGCAATTCAGCCATAAGATTGTAATAAATGTATGTAGGGCTTACGTTCAGAGCAGTATTAGCATGGACGAACTGCTGTTTCTATGTTATAGTAATAATCGAGGTGGCTTTCGTGCGGAAGATAAGACGGTATATAATCAGTTTCATAATTGTATTATCCATGCTGATTTCCGGAATGTGTTTTGATAATTATAAAGCAGATTCCTCTTTAGATTACATGCCCTTTTCATCTCCTGCAGCCAGCATTTCTTCCTGCAGCACTGATGCGGCAGACAGTGCAATCTGCACCGCAGAAATGCTTGGCATCCATAATATTTCCTATGTACGACCGGCTACCAGACAAAGCTCTGGTTTAAGGAAAGATATCAAAGCATCCTTTGAGTTTTTATGTGAAAAAGCACAGTCTCATTTAAATTCTAATTTTCTTATGGCAGCAGGCATTATGCAGTTTCCCAAGTTATACTTTCAGGCTGTCGTCTCAAATTATATCCACAATACAGATAGTAAAAAAGAATGGCATAGCTACTCTTATTGCCTATGAATCCATAGGCTTATTTGCGTACCCAGATTTTAGCAATTATTAAAATATGTTTTATTTTATGGAGGTAATGTTATGTTATTTTACAATATTTTAATACTTTTGATTGGTATTGTCGGTGCAATTGTAGGCATCGGCTCTACACTGGCCATCATTGTTGCCCTTTTTGGAACATAGGTTATCATACTTTCCCGAATTTCAACTATTTATCTAAAAAGCTGCCACATAAACCGCGGCAGCTTTACATTCCAGGCTTTTTATTAACTTAACTTTTATAATCTCTTAAGCAATTCTTCCCTCTGTGCCTCATAGCCGGGCTTTCCAAGAAGTGCAAACATATTCTTCTTATAGCTTTCCACACCGGGCTGATTGAAAGGATTTACGCCAAGCAAGTATCCGCTGACGCCGCATGCAAACTCAAAGAAGTAGAATAACTGCCCCAGGTAAAATTCACTCACTTCAGGTACCTTAACCATCAGGTTGGGAACCTGTCCGTCTGTATGAGCAAGAATAGTTCCATTCATGGCGCTCTTGTTTACGAAATCAACGCTCTTGCCTGCCAGGTAATTAAGCCCATCAAGATCAACAGCTTCTTCCTTGAGAATAATCTCTTCTCTGCTGGTTTCAATATTGATTACCGTTTCAAACATATTTCTTGAACCATCCTGAATGAACTGTCCCATAGAATGCAGATCAGTGGTCAAATCCACGCTGGCAGGGAAAATACCCTTTTGATCCTTGCCCTCGCTCTCTCCGTAAAGCTGCTTCCACCATTCGGAAACATAATGAACACTGGGTTCATAATTTGCAAGAATTTCAATGCATTTCCCTTTTCTTAAAAGAATATTCCGAAGTGCAGCATATTTCAGCGCATCATTTTCTTCAAAAGAAGCTTCCAGAGCGGCCTTGCGTCCTGCCTGAGCTCCTTCCATAAGTTTATCAATATCTGCTCCGCTTACGGCAATAGGAAGTAAGCCAACAGCAGTAAGAACGGAAAAACGTCCGCCTACATCATCCGGAACTACGAAGCTTTCATAGCCTTCTTCCGTAGCAAGATTTTTTAAAGAGCCTCTTGCCTTATCTGTTGTAGCATAAATTCTCTTTGCCGCTTCTTCTTTTCCATATTTATTTTCCATCATTTCCTTAAACACACGGAATGCAATTGCAGGCTCTGTAGTAGTGCCTGACTTACTGATCATATTAATGGAAAAATCCCTGTCTCCAATTACATCCATTAAATGTTTAATATAAGTGGAGCTGATAGAATTTCCTACAAAATATATTTCAGGAGTTTTTCTAATTTCCTTACTTACTGTGTTATAAAAACTGTGTCTTAAAAATTCAATGGCCGCTCTTGCTCCAAGATAAGAACCGCCAATTCCAATTACCAGCAAAACCTCTGAATCGCTTTGGATTTTGGCTGCTGCCTTTTTAATTCTGTCAAATTCTTCCTTGTCGTAATTCACAGGAAGGTCAATCCATCCAAGGAAATCATTACCTGCACCTGTTTTGGAAACCAGTAATTCTTTTGCATCCAAAGCCAGCTTCTTCATGGATTCAACTTCCTGATCCTGAATAAAGGAAGCTGCTTTGGAGTAATCAAATGTTACTTTGTTCATAATGTACACTCCTTTTTATTAAAATAATATTTTTACCACATTAACCAATTTTTAGTGTAACAAATAGATACGCCTTTTTCAAGAACTTTGCTTAAACAGTTCCACTAAATACAGCAGTTAGTCCCCTATATAGTATTCTTCCAGCGTCATATTTCCATCCAGAAAACTATAAAACTCTTCATCAAATTCATAATCCTTATCTTCATATTCTTTAGCAAGCTCTTTCGCTTCGTGTATCCTGCCATTTGCCACAAGTGCAACTATGTAAGTATCCACAACATAATTACCTTCATCATATAATTCATAGGCTTTTAAAGCAAAATCAAGCCCTTTTTCCAGATTGCCCTCCACCAGCTCCAGTGTGGCATAAGACCGCATTACAGAATAATCTTCTTTGTTCACCGCATAAATTTCCTCAAGCACCTGCCTTGCCTTATCAAGATCTCCCCGTCTGCGGTAATAGGTTGCAATCTGCGCCTGTGCATCAAAATAATAAGGATTAATCTCAATACACTCTTTTAAATAATTGATTCTCGCCTCTTCATCTGCTTCCATACCTCCCAAACAGTAATAAACAAGTGCCTGATCATAATTTTTGCTTCCAATGTACATTGACATGGCTTCACAATATTCTTCCATAGCCTCATAGGGATCCCCATCTTCACCAATGTTTTCATACACTTGCGCCACAAGTTCATCACTTAAATCACAAGTATCATAATAGATATTCAGTTTATCCACATATCCAATCACTTTTCGATACTGCTTGTCAGAAATATCCTTTTCAGCAATGTACTGATTAATGGTATAGGATGCATAATCATAATAAGCATACTGCATGGCAATATCTGTAAGTCTAAAGGCTGTATTAATATCCTCCGGATCTTCCTCCAATGCAGTAAGTAATGCATTCAGCTCCGTCAGAATGTACCCTTCTTTTGCTGTAAACTCTGTAGACTCCTGCCTATCTTCCTGCTCAGTATCCGGCATAGATTCTTTCGATTCTGAAACACTTTCAAGATCAGTTTCAACTTCCTTAATGTGCTGCTTTTTTAATGTGTTTACGGCTAATATGGCGCCAAATGTACAAATGCATACCACCAGTGCACCGGCTCCTATACAAAGCATCCGCCTCTTTTGCTTTTTTATCAGCTCTTCCCTGCATTCTTTGCACAATACGGATTTAGAATCTTCACTTCGGTCTATGGCTCTTCGTTTACACTTTTGGCAAAGACTCTGCCCCATACTTTCAAATGAATCACCTGTATATCCTGCCCACCACTCATAATCTTTATTTTCCACCTTAACCTCCATTTCAGAACGTAAATTTGTTTTAAAGGATTACAACATATTTATATTATAAGCTGCTCTCTCACCGCCTATAAACTTCCCTCTTGTTCTGGCACATACCAAATGCCCATGCCCAATTTCCCTCACCGGAATGCGGACCGGAACCGCCACGTCCATAAGATGCATGCCAATCAGTGTATCTCCAATATCCATACCTGCCTGCGCACTAATATGCTCTACAGCTGCCGGATTGAATAACCTTTTATAAGCAGTAGTTCCAAAGGAACCTCCTGCCTTTGGCTGGGGAACCACATTTACAATAGAAAGTCGCTCTCTTTTGGCAAGCTCTTTTTCAATAATTAATACTCTGTTTAAATGCTCACAGCATTGTGCCGCCAGATAAAGCTTGTTTTCTAATACCACCTGATAAATACCTTCAAACACTGCCTCTGCTGTTTCCAAACTGGAAGAGGTGCCGATTCTTTCTCCCACCACTTCACTGGAAGAACACCCTACAACCAAAATATCGCCTTCCGATAAATGTGCCTGTTCAAGCAGCAGCCTGACTGCCTGTTCTGCCTGCTTATTTATTTCCTTTAAAAATTCCTTTTCCATGCAATATTCCTTTCTAAATTTTAACAGTTTTTCCTACCGATATAAAGAATATCCTAAAACTTCCCTCCCAAAACCGTTTTCTGCCAATGACTTCGCCGCATCAAAAGGATATTCCTTTACCTGAATTCTCTTTTTGTTCTTAAAAATCTGTCCTTTCTTGTATTCCTCCACAAACAATTTTATTGCTTCTCCTAAGTATTTTTCCTCAAAAACCCGAAGCGTTTTTCCCTGTTTTTCAAAAACTGCAACAGGCTTTCCTCCTTTGAGAGCCACCACTGAACCCGAAATATTAAGGAAGCTTTTACCCTCCTTGTGGGGAAGAAGCTTTCCCCATATCTGCATGGGATCTGCTCCGTTTAGCCAGACCATATCACTTTCTGTTTTAGACAAAGCAGCGGTTACTCCGCCAAAATCCTTTCCTCTGATAAACTGTGCCCCGGACAGCCCTTCCACAAAATATCCTCTTCTTACCTGTCCCGTATATTCCTGAATCCGTATAAGAGAGAGTGCTTCCGGCCAGGACAAACCATATGCAGCAGCGCTTTCCCGACAGAGAATCAGGTATCTGTCAAAGCATCTCTCCATTTGCTCCTGCACTGAAAGGGGGCGAAGCGGCCTCACCAAATCCCACCGCCCTGCCTGCAATGCCTTCACACGAGCTCCCACCCGTACTCTGGCAGCAGATTTTTTTATTTTCTCCTGATCAAGCCACTGGCGCACCGGCACAAAACTGTCTGCACATACAATGCCTTTTTCCATAAGCGCTAAAAGAGTATCATAAGGCGATTCTCCCTCCAGAACTCCGTTTAATGCCTGCATAAAACTGGCTCCCCGTCTGGATAATGCCTGTGCCAGCATCTTTTCCTTTTCCGAAAGATTCTCCCAGTTAATTTCCGGTTCTTTCTCCCATTCGATTTCATCCGTACGTTCAAAACGAACCTTCCCACCTTCTTCCATATGCCAAAAATATTCCCCGGCAGATAACAATGCATCCAGCTGACCTTCCCTGTAATTTTTTACTCTGGAAGGAAAGAGTACTTCCTCCCATAAAGCTGCCGGAAAAGTTGTTCCTGCAAAGGAGGATACTGTCATTTTTAAACTCTCTTCGGATGGTACAGAACGACGCATACGGGAAGCAAGCAGTGCTGCATAAGCCTGTGGCGGGCAGGTAAAAATTTCCTCTCTACGGTTTTTTAACGTTTTATTTCTGGCACGCTTATATAATTGGGCATGATAATAGACAACAACCTTGTCTCTCTTTTCTTCATCAAAAGATTCTTCCTGAGAAACAACTTCTCCATTTTCACATAATATTTTAAGCAACTCCAGAGCTTTTTCTTCCTGCCAGTTATAGCGAAGCGCCACCTGACGCGCACTTGCCCCTCCCCGATATCTTAACATACGCCGGATAATAGAACATGCCTTTTCCCTGTTCCCTTCCTCCAGTGCCCCATGATAATCAGCTTCCTGTTCCGCCGCAATCCAAAGCCCCTGTTCCAGATAAAAAACGCGTCCTTCCTTGTTTAAATTTTCAAGCCACTCCACCGGAATATCCAGATCTCCGGCCGCCAGATCTCCCTCTGTCATTAAAAGGGAATGCAACTGCTTTTCATCCGTCGGCAGCTTCTCTCTTTTTTGAACCAGAGAAAGCTCCAGGGCGCCCGGTCTTACCATTTCCTCCTGTTTTAGCGCATCTGCAACCGCAGTATGAATCCCTCTGGGCGTCGGCGCATAATCATACATAACCGCTGCCTCCTGCCCCCACTGCAAAGGCAGGGACATGGGAGAAGGCGTCTTTGTGTAAACCTCACGCACCAAAACTTCTCCCGATCTGATTTTTTCAAGCAGCTCCCGCACGCCTGCACCGTCCCAGATCTGTTCCATGCACTCTCTTTTTGTCTCTCTGATCAAAGGATGATTTTTCTCTCTTACCACTTGATCCAGCATTTCCGCACTCCGAAGCCGCTGCATCCAAAGAGGCTGCCTTCCGCTTCCTTTTGCTCCCATCATAAGCGCTCTTCCGCAGTTATAACGAAATGCCATGTTAAAAACAGGCGCAGCAGGAAGCATGGCGGTTAAAACAGCTTCCGCAGTTTCAGGATCAATTCTGTTAAGCAGTCCTTCCGGCATTACCTGATCCCCATAGGAATAAAGTAAAAAACCATCTTCCTCATCCACACTTCCTACATTCATTTTAAGTTCTATTTCCGCTTCCTGCGCCGCAAGCAGCGCCAGCGGCGCATTGATCCGTCTTCCAAAAACAGAATGAATCATTAACTGGCTGTTTCCGGACTGATCCCGAAAATGCTCCGCCAAAATAGTTTTATCGTCAGGCAGTCCGCCTGTGACGGCAATCTGCCGTTTCAAATATCCTTCCGAAAGCAGTGCCGCAGATTCATCCAATCCCAGCTCTGCAAGTGCATCTTTTAAGTTTCCCTCTTCTTCTGCTTTGGAAAGACTACGCAGTATTTTTCCAAAATAAATTCCGGTTTCTTTGTTCCGCCCTTTCAGCTCGCCCTTCCAGAAGGGAAGCCTTGCACCTTCCACCGGTGCCTGTGTAACCGTCACTGTATCTCTTCCAATATTTACTACCTTCCACGCAAAAGCGCCTAATATGAATCGATCCCCCTTTTGCGTCTCGTAGACAAACTCCTCATCCGCCTCTCCTACTTTTACACCTTCCTGTGTGCGAACCGTGTAAAGTCCTTTGTCAGGAATCGTTCCCCCTGCTGAAATGGCAAGCATCCTGCTATAACCATCTCCTTCCACCTTTTCATGAATCCTGTCGTACAAAATTCTGGGACGGACCGGAACATCTCTTTTATGCTCATAATCCCCTGCCAGCATTTGAAGCACTTCTTTTACATCCTCTTTTGTTACTTCGGAAAAAGACCATGCCCTTTGCAGAATTTCCATCACATCATCCACTTCATAGCCCTTAAATGCTGCCATAGAAACCAAATGCTGGGCCAGCACATCAAAACACCCTCTGGGGG
Source organism: uncultured bacterium (assembly GCA_947073545.1). GTDB lineage: Bacteria > Bacillota > Clostridia > Lachnospirales > Lachnospiraceae > UBA3282. The sequence continues at coordinate 127,649 of CAMTMP010000008.1, read as the reverse complement.
GATTCATTAATTCCACTTTCCCTTCTCTGGCAAGCTGCGCGGTCATTCCGCTTAAAATACACTCCGCCGCTGTTCTGGGAAATAAATACATTACGCTGGTACGTGAAGGGTTATGGCCTGCCCGCCCTAATCTCTGCATTGTTCCAGAAATGGTACGGGGACATCCCACCTGCAGCACCTGATCAATTTCCCCCACGTCAATTCCCAGTTCCATAGAAGAAGTAGCGCACAAAAGTCGCAGCTTTCCTTCCCTTAAAGACTCCTCCACCTCCTGACGCTGTTCTTTGGAAAGGCTTCCGTGATGCACCCTTGCAAAATCCTCTCCCCCAATCAAATTTACATAATATGCCAGTTTCTCCGCATATCGTCTTCCTTCCACAAAGGCGATCACACTTTGATTTCCCTGACAATACCGATACACCAGCTCTGAAAGTTCCTGCCACACAGGATCTTTTCTTCTCTTACTGCTATTCACATAAGAACCTAAAATTTTTAATTGTTTCTTCTTTTCCATAGAAGGCGCTGCAATGGTAACTGCCTCAGGAGCCAGATACCTGGCTGCTGCGGAAAGCGGGGAAATGGTGGCGGACAAGCCAATCCTCTGTAACGGGTTTCCGCATAAAATATCCAGCCTTGCTAAGGACAACATTAAATGAGCTCCCCGCTTGGTATCAATCAGGGCATGGAGCTCGTCAATGATCACTGCCCTGGCTGTACACAATATGTTTTGTCCTGTTTTACTGGTCAGCATTAAATATAAGGACTCCGGCGTAATAATCAAAATATGGGGCGGCTTTTTGATCATCTGTCTTCTTTCATGCTGGGTAGTATCTCCGGTACGAATCGCTACTCTAATCAGCTCCTCTCCGCCAATCCCTTTAAGAGGTTTTCTTAAGTTCTCCCTGATATCCGCTGCCAGGGATTTTAAGGGAGATACATAAATTAATTGAAGCTCCTGCTTTAATGCTCCTTCAAACGCTTCTTTTTTCAGTCTGTCTAAAAACACCAGAAAGGCTGAAAGAGTTTTTCCTGTTCCGGTAGGCGCCGATACCAGCACATGTCCGCCGGCAGCAATTGCCGGCCACGCCTCTTTCTGCACAGGCGTAGGCTCTCCTAATGTTTCCTTAAACCATTTTGCTGTTTTTTCATTAAAAAGCTGTAAACAATCTTTCATCATCTTTCCCTTAAAAATGTATGTCGTCGAGTGCGTTCTTTTACTGATCATTTAACATTTCTTTTCCAAGGTCCCTTCCCATAAAATCTTACCGAAAGCACCGTAGCTATGGACCAGCCAATCGGCCATGCACACCAGATTCCTATATAACCAACCTGCGGTGCAAGCACCTTTGCCAGCACTACCCGCAGAATAAGATCCGTAAATGTTGCTATCATGAAGTTTTTCATAAGGCCGCCACCCCTTAAAATGCCGTCTGCAACCAGTTTTACTGATACGACAAAGTAAAAGGGGGCTACAATATATAGGAACTCTGTTCCAGATGCCAAAGCAAGCTCCGTAGGCTCATTCATAAAGAAATTCACAAGAGCTCTGCCTGCCGCTAAATACAAAACTACAATGGGAATGGAAATCATCCAGACCATTTTCACTCCTGCCTTAAATCCATCCTTCACCCTGGACATAATTCCTGCACCGATATTTTGTGCCGCATAATTGGAGACTCCGTTTGCAAGGGTGGTAAAAGATGTGATAACCAGATTATTTAATTTAATGGCAGCAGAGTACCCTGCAATCACTCCGGGGCCGAAACCATTTATTACACTTTGAATCACTATATTTCCAATTGATATAAAGCTCTGTTGCAAAATACTTGGAATTGCAATGACCACAATCTTTTTAAACACATCAAAAGAAAAAATCGGAATTTTTTCTTCCACATGGATTCCGGCAAGCCTTTTTAACACTACCACAACAGCCAATGCACAACTAATGCCCTGGCATAAAAAGGTTGCCCATGCCACACCTGCCACTCCCATATGAAATCCGGAGACAAACCAGATATCTACAAGAATGTTGGAGGTAGAAGAAACCGCCAGAAAAATAAATGGCGTCTTGGAGTCTCCCAGCGCAGAAAAAATTCCCGTTGCAATGTTATAAAAAAACAAAAAGGGAAGGCCCCACACATAAATATCCAGGTAAAGCTTTGAATCATCAAAAATTTCCGTGGGCGTGTGAATCAGCCCAAGAAGATAATCACAACACAACATTCCAAACAGCATCAAAACAGCACATAAAACTGCGCTGGATACAAAAGTGGTATATACGGCAGCCTTCATATCTTTATACTTTTTTGCACCAAAAAACTGGGAAACCACTACGGAGCAGCCGATATTGCAGCCAAAAGCAAATGCAATAAATATCAGCGTAATCTCATAGCTGTTTCCCACTGCTGCCAACGCGTTTTCACCAATAAATTTTCCTGCCACCAGACTGTCTGCAATATTGTATAGCTGCTGAAAAACAATGCTTCCAAATAAGGGCAGACAAAACTTCCATAGCACCGTTTCCGGTTTTCCTACCGTAAGATCTTTGTTCATCCTCATCATCTCCATTTGCTTTTTTTAGCATTATACCCTGATTGCAGCAACATGTAAAATATATCTTTTTTAATTCTGCATTTTAATCTGCTCCTGTTTTACAGCCTGGTACCTGACAAGCTCACTACTCTCTAAATCTTCTTTGTGCATATCAACCCCGGTAATTTGATGATTGTTGTAAGAAGTATAATAATAAATTCCCCTGCTGGCATTACAGCACGAAGTATAAATAGTGATTTCATATTTTCCATTTCCAAGTTCACAGCATCCCTTTTGTTGATCAACAGAATTTAGAATATGAAAAAATTGGCTGACACTTTCTTCTTCTCCTTCTCCTGAGACAGAATTCATTTTTACAAACGCTACCCTTACAAATCTTGACTGGGATGACAAATCTCCGGGAAGCCCTATTGCTCCCATTCCCCGTCCATACTCTTTCAGACAAAGCTCCTTTGCAAATCTGTTTTCCGGTGGTCCGGCAGATAAATTCATATAGTTGTTCAGCATAAGCATCTGCATATCAAAAGGCGGATTGTTGGTCAGAACACCTACAGGGTTTTCGTATACTTTAATTCCCTCTTTTAAAGGCTCTACTGTTATGCTTTCATTTTTATCCGAAATAATATAATGAAGCTGTGCAACTGGTAGCCTGTCATTAAAAGAAACATTTAACATATTTATTCTTTCAAGGAGACTGCGGGCTTCTTTCACATTTGTACACTGGCACAAAATCCATGGAATAAATTCAAATTGTGCTATGTTATCTTTCTCTTTCCGGCTTTCATTATAAAATGCATTCCCTACAAAATTTAATCCTGCCATTCCCAGCCCATTTTCATTTACGGCATCATAATATAAAGGATATCCTTCCATCACACACGACATGCCGATTATTGCAAAATGGCTGTTTATCGTTCCCTTTTCAATAAAGTGAAAAGGAAAATTCCGGGGAGTGATCACCACCTCATCACCATAAGAAAAATCATAGTCTAAAGTACGTCCAAAATAAAAATCTTTTGTTCGATAGGTTGCTGCCGTACACATAATTCTTTCTCCTTCCAAATATTTTAACAAAAATATTTTTTACCAATATGATCATTTTTACAAAAAAATTGTTCATTTCAGATTTATTTCTATCAATCATACATTTTATGCGGTATTATATTTTATATATGGAGGCAACATTATGACAGAATTAGAAAAATGTATGGCAGGAGAATACTATAACTGCCATGATAAAATATTTCTGGATTTTAAGCAGACTTCCAGAGAACTGTTAAAAAAATATCATGAACTACAATATGAACAAAAACAAGAAAAAACGGAAATTTTAAAGCAGCTTTTCGGACAAATTGGTACAAACGTATCCGTAGGCCAGCCTTTTATTTGCGATTATGGGAGAAATATTTATTTGGGAAGCAACGTATCAATTAATATGAACTGTACCTTTGTGGACTGCAACAAAATCGAAATTGGAAACAATGTACTGATTGCATCCAATGTACAACTTTATACTGCTGCCCATCCCGTTGAACTGTCAGAACGCCTTACCCCTCACTGGATGCCGGAAGATCCTTCCATGGAAAGCGGAACTTATTTCTGCCGCACTTATGCTTTACCTATAAAAATCGGAAATGGCTGTTGGCTGGGTGGAGGTGTCATTGTTCTTCCCGGAGTTACCATAGGTGATGGCTCTGTAATAGGAGCCGGCAGCGTTGTTACAAAAGACATCCCGAAAAATTCCCTGGCAGTGGGAAACCCCTGCCGGTTGATCCGGCAAATTAATAAATATTCACAGGAGAAATGATTTTATACAAAAAACAGCATTTCCTTACCTTTTATAACGTCTGCGGAAGATTTAAAATTAAACGGAAAATAAATACCCCATTGTTATTTTGAAAATCATATTCTCCTTCATATTTGTCAGCTGTTTTAATTATACTTAACACCCCTATCCCCCCTGTAGTTTCAGACTTAGGCTGCCCGTTTTGAATTTCCAGCTCCATTCTGCAAGTATTGCTGCAGTATATAACCAGTTTATTTTTCTTCTTGCTGATCATAATATGAATAAAACAATCCTCATTTTTACTCTGTTTTTTCACCTCTATACATCCATAAATAGCATTTTCATACGCATTGGCCAATATCGTTATCAAATCAATGTCAGGAATTGTTAGATTTTTTCCAAGTTCCACATCCAGCGTGACCTTTATCTGCTCCTTCTTTGCCATTCTGGTATATGCAGATAGTATATTATTGACCGCTGCATTTCCACATATAGCTTCCGTCATATTTTCTTCAATTTCCCTGTTATATTCTTCAAGATACTTCAGCAGCTCTTCATTTTGTTTTCTACGGGCATACTCTGCAATTACAATATTATGGTGTCTGGCGTCATGCCTGATTCTCCTGCCGGATTCTACCGATTCCTCTAAAAGTTCCATATTCCTTTCAAGCAGCCTCTGATTCATCTTCATTAGCTGATTTTCTCTTTGATACTCTTTTTCTTTCCCCATATGCAGATAAAGTCTGAAAACAAGAAGCTGTAAAGCACCTGTAAGAAAGAAATTCATAAAAATCTGAAAAATTCGGTAAGGTGTATGCTCTTTGATATTGGGATTTAAAATAAATCCAATTCCAAAAAGTATACTAATAATCATTACAACAACGCTGAATCTGTCCAATTCCTCTTCCACATAATATCCAAATTCCTGAATAGAAACTTTTACCTTTTTTTCAATAAAATAAACCATAAGCAGAATTAACAAAATTCGCGCAATAATGTCCGCCCATACATTCCGCTGAAAGAAAATAACGGAAATTTCAATTCCTCCAATAAGGAAAAACGCCAAAAGATAAAATGTAAGCGCCAGTTTATAAATAGAAAGATAAACAGAATCACCGTTTATAAATATAGAAAGAATTGCAAAACAGATATACATGAAAAAAGCTACCATTCTTGTACAGCTTTCCTGATCGATTATGTACCAGATACACGCAGACAAAAGCAAAACAATACTAAAGCATCCATAAATAATCATGGTTTTTTTTCTGTTAAACCGTGGGTTACTCATAAGCAGAAACAGTATGATGACTCCAGCAAGACTTATTGCAAATCGGATTAACGCTATAACTACAGAACCTCCAAGCATATTTTAGTTCCTCCAGACTTTTATACTTATTTATATAATAGTAAAAAAATTTTTTCTTCCTATCAGATTGGGAAAATTGATGTCTTTTCCGGTAAAATTTGTAATTCTGAATTATGTTAAAAAACCGGGCATAAATGGAAAATGCCATTGCTGGATTTTTACCGCGCCTTCACTTATAATTTGTTCAAACACAGCACAGGAGGTAACAATTATGAGTTTAGGAAATAACCTTTTTAATGCGCGCAAAAAAAGCGGCCTGTCGCAGGAAGAAGTTGCTGAAAAACTGGGCGTCAGCAGACAGACTATCTCAAAATGGGAACTTGATGATACTTTGCCGGATATTTGTCAATCCAAAAAACTATCAAATTTGTATAAACTAACATTAGACGAATTAATTGAATTTGATATTGATGTAAAAGAAATTCAGGAAATTATTGACCGGACAAATGATTCTGTAACTGATAAAATTGACTGGACAAAAGCATGGAGTAAAAAATATCCCATCCTTGCCACCTATCAAAATGAAGTAGACATACAAATATATGCCAAAGAATTAAGCAGGCTGCTTAAAGATCTGGAAAAGAAATATGGCTACAAAGAACTTGATGCCTTTCTTGTTTTGAAAGATATACTGGCTTACGTTTGGAAGTGCCGTAAAGCTCAGAAATAGTGTTATGCTGCACCGATTTTATTGATAAATATTACCGGTGCAGCTATTACTGTTTTATACCTGATAAATTTTCTTTGTTCTATATTGTGAGAAACATATAAAAACAAAATTTAATATAACTGTATAAGCGGCTAATATTGCAATATTTAACCATAATCTCTCCACCTGTCCGCTATAAAGATCCATTAATCCATAAAAAGCTGCTCTGGAAGGGAGCAGATAAAAGAATATATAAATCACACTGTCAGTAGAAACCATCAGATAAAATAAAACAGGAAATGCCAGAAACACAATCATGATCACTTTAATATAGGCTATTCCTATCATCATTCCTGATGAAATATGTCCAACAAATAAGCCAATAAGCGAAGCTGTATAAACTGCCAAAGCAATTAGCAGAAACAAAGGGATTATTTGTCTTTGATTAATTTTAATACAAAGAAAAGCCGTAATCGCCGTCGATATAATTCCCCCCAAAATCCCAATGCCAATTTTTGCAGAATATAAGTCCGGGTATTCATTGGGAGAATTTGATTAACAAGCGCAATTCCATCTTCCTTTTCACCAATTATATTCATAGAATTAAATGTACATCCCATAAACATTGCTGTAATTAGTGTTATAACAATTAAAAGAGATTTTAACCCATCATAATTTGCTTCTTGCGGAATAAGTGTTTTTAAAAATACTGTTTCCTTTATCCGGTTTTCATAAAGCTGTGATAAGGTTTTTCCTATTGTACTATATAATTCAAATTCATCACCTGATAAAACAGCGCATATGCCATTTTCAGACCGCAGGACACCAATCATCTGCGTTGCCGGATCATTTACTGCAGCTTCCAGATCATTTCTTGTTTTGAATTCTATAAGATTCCCATTTTGACGCAGCCATACAGCAGCTTCTTCCGGTAGATCATTTTTTATACTTCCAAATGACACCTGGTTCAGCATCTGAAAACTTATGGCAGGTAATAAGTTAATAACAATTCCAACAATAATTGGCAGAAGAAAAGTCAATAAGCACAATTTATCTCTACGGATATTCTTTAATTGATATTTTAATTGCTGCACAGTTTCTATCCTTCCTTTGTCATTTCACGTGTCATCACCCGCCAAACAGCAAAAAATAATATACCACTTGCTCCTATGCAGGCAAAATAATACGGAAATGAAACAGTTGATTTACCAAAATATGCAGATTTCATTGCTGTAAATAAATGATACATTGGATAATAAACTATGAAATTCCATGATACTCCCATTTGTCCCACAAGGAAAACAGGGGTGGTAGCAAAAACTGCTTTGTTATATGTACCAATGATTTCAGTTTCTTCTTGTGTTAATCCATTAAACACAGCTTCTCCCCATATTGCCCGATAATGATCGGTGGTTTCTATTCCCGATGAAACCATATAAATTTCCGGTGTATCGGCAGATACGTCAATTCCAATGGAAGCTCTGTCTACACAAGCTTCTTCCATTTCTTTTCTGTCATTTACTTTTCTCAAATACTCAGACTGTCCAGAAAATAAATTTTGAGGATCATAAAGGTATACCTGATAACTTTCCTGCTCTATATTTACATATATGAAATTAATATAAAAGAAGTGATAAAAAGGCCAGTAGAAAAAATTTGCCTGACAGCATCATCTTCATATCTTTTCTTAATAGCTGGAAAAACTCCTTCCACATCAGGACAGCCCCCTTCCCGTATACTGAATAAACATCTCTTCTAATGTAGGTTCCTTTGAGTGGATACTGATAACCTCCTCATGTAAAAATGGTAATTCTTTTTCTAATTCTTTGGTTTTCATTACCTTTTTTTGGCGTTCCCCGTTATATAGATAATCAATCTCTACTTGATGACTGCTGTTTTTTTCCTTTAGCTTTTTGGGCGTATCAAGTGCAGCTATTTTGCCATTTGAAATGAATGCAACACGATCACAAAGCAAATCTGCGTCTACCATATTATGTGTTGTCAAAAAAACCGTTGTCCCTTTCCTTCTCTCTTCTTCAATGATTTTTCGAAACAAAACCGCACCCGATGGATCAAGCTCGCTGGTAGGTTCATCAAGAAATAAAAGCTTTGGATTACTGATAAGTGCACGTGCCATGCTGACGCGCTGTCTCATACCCTTTGAATAAGAAGATACCGGTTTTTTTTAAAAATCTTTCTTAAATTCTAACTGCTCCAGCAGTTCAAATACATCCCGAACCTGCTCCTTGGGATAAAAAGAAGAAAAATATTTTAAATTATCTACCCCGCTTAAATTAGTGTATAAATATGGAAATTCAAACAAAACACCTATTTGTTGAAAAAAATCTCTGGTATGAACCGAAGTAATATTTTTTCCAAACAGTGAAACGTCTCCTCCATGTCCCTTTAAAATTCCTGTTAAAATTTTCTGTGTCGTAGACTTCCCTGAACCATTTGGCCCTAAAAATCCAAAAATTTCACCATCTTTTACTGTAAAGGTAAGTCCGTGTAAAGCCCTCTTTTCTTTTCCATAGGAATAAGTTAAATCTTTTACTTCAATCATTCCTCATCCCCCCATTTTCCACACTTATCCACTTCTTTTTTCTGCTGGCGCTTAACCCACCAGCGCATAAATTTTACCTTAAAAGCAATCATTATACCTGCTACTGCCAAAATAATAATCCACCAATACCACTCCATTCCTAAAAGCATATTATGTTCCTCCTTTTTATTTATAACAACAAAACCCTTACATAAGAAGGATTGTTGTTTGTTGTTATATCATAAAAACCGGAGTGAAAATGAAGTGTGATTGTTGTGAAATCCATGTGAAAAATATAAATCTTATTTTTCTGTGGGAATAGAAAAGAAAAATACAACACCGTTTGATAAATTTTTTATTCCATATTCTAAATTCTGCATAGACAAGATTTGTGCAACAATTGCAAGACCTAAACCAGAGCCACTATATTTTACATTTTTATCACGATAAAACTTTTCCCATACTCTGGAGAGATTTTCTTGTGAAATGGGATTTCCCTGATTAAATATGGAAAAGTACCACTTAGCATTCTGTCTGGTTACTGATAATTTTAAAATTCCATTTAATGACACATTTTTTTTGGCGTTAATAATTAAATTGTTTAGAACCTGCTCCATACGCGCTTTATCCGTATAAGCATATACTTTATCTTCAGGAAACTCATATTGCAATTTAAAATTGATTTCAGGCAGATCCATCAGCAATCGTCCTGCTGTCGTCTCTAAAAATTCTATAAACTCAAACCGTTCTCTCACAAACGAAACTGCTCCGTTTTCCAATGCTGATAAATCCAGCAATGTAGATATAAGCCTGCTCATTCTCTCAGTTTCCTCTATGATAACTTCTGAATACTGCTGTCTTTTTTCTTCATCTGATTCATCCTGTATTCCCTCAGCATAAGCCCGTATAACTCCTAAAGGCGTTTTCATTTCATGTGACAACCGGTCAGTTAATTCTTTACGCTCTTCCAGAAGCTGCTTCTTCTGCCATATATCTTTTTCAAGCTGCATATTTGCATTTTCCAATTTCATAATTGTCCGTTGTAAATTTTCGGACATTTGGTTAAGGCTGTCTGCAAGACTGCCAAATTCATCCTTTGAAGTTATTTCACAGGGCGAAGAAAAATTTAATCCCGCGATTTTCTGCGCCGTTTTACAAATATTTGAGATTGGTTTTGAAATAAAACGCCCTAATAAATAATCTACAGTCAGCGTCAATACAACTACAATAACTACCCAGATCAGAAAAGAAATATCCTTTTCAAAAGGCAGACGAACAGAAATAATATATGAAATAATCAAAAAAGCACCTGCGATTTTAGAAATAAAAATAATTTTTTTCCGTACTGTGCGGAGTGAAAACTGTTCTTTTATTTTGCCCATTTTTCTCCATCTTTCAATTTCAGTCACCTAAACTTCAAATTTATACCCCGAGCGGATAAGCGTTACAATATGTTTTCCTTCCTCACCTAATTTCTGGCGCAAAGTTTTAACATGTGTATCTACAGTCCGCGTATTTCCTTCAAATTCATATCCCCAAATCCGATTCAGTAATTGTTCACGTGAAAAAGCCTGCCCTGCATTCATCATAAAAAATTTTAGCAGTTCATATTCCTTGTGGGTTATTGCAATTTCCTGACCATCCAAAAATACTTCGTGAGCTTCAGAAAATATTGATATCTTTCCTGCACTGAGTGATTCTTTGGGATTGATAGAAAAACGTCTGAGTAAAGCATTTACTTTTGCAAGCAAAATTTTAGGACTAAATGGCTTCGTCATGTAATCGTCCGCACCGTATTCATAACCTTTTAATTTATCTTCTTCATCCTCTTTTGCAGTCAGGAAAATAATTGGCAGGCTGCTCATTTCTCTTGCCATTCTGCATACGGAAAAACCGTCAAGATGGGGCATCATAATATCCAGTATCATGAGATCCATAGGGTTATTTTTCAATAACATTAAAGCATCAACACCATCATCAGCTCTAAAACAAGTATGCCCGCCTCTTTGTATATAGGTGGAAATAATATTCTGCATAGTCTTTTCATCTTCTACAATTAAAATGTTTGCCATAAATTCATTCCGCCTGTTTTAAGTACAATATGGTTTTAAAGTTTACACTCTAACTGACAGTCATAAGGCTCTGCTTCCACATGTTTCTGATGGTATATTTTTGCTTCCACGCATCCCATCTTTTTATAAAATGCCTGGCTTTCTACTGCTGAATGCGCAGATATATATAATTTGTTTCCACCTCTTCTTCTTCCCCACTCCTTCGCAGAAAGAAAAAGCTCTTTTCCAATTCCCATGCCTCTCATATCTTCCGAGACATGAATACTTGATAAATCAAGGTATTTTTCTTCCCCGCCAAAAAAATCCGGCTCTACAGAAACAAATCCTTTTAATGCATTTTTATAAAAAGCAGCATTGACAAATCCTCCGCCGGCCACTGTATTTTTAAGACAGGATACCAGGAACTCATAATCCTTTTCCGACCAGTCGTCCACAAAGGGATCGTCTTTTATGATCCACTTCCCATTTTCCCTGCGCCAGCATTTTGTTACTGTCTGATGACGGATAAAGTCTTTAAATAGCTCCAGATAAATTTCATTTTCACTTAATGTTTGATACGTAATTAAACCCATTTTATTTTTCTCCTAATATTACTCCAGAGAGTTTAACATATTCCGTTAAACTCTCTGAAAATAAATCACTCATAAAATTTCAATCCAAAAACTGCTTTTAAAAGAATTTTCGGCACCGTTACGGTCAAAAGCAATTCCGCCATACTCGGTCAGCATAATAGGCTGCCACTGATACTCATGGCCTTTGGCGGCAAAAAGCATACGTCTTTCGGCTGATGCCTTCTTGCCTGTTAAATCTCCATTTTCTTTATTAATCTTACATCTTCGATAATGCCCTCTTCTGGTGGTAACGTCAATAAAGAAATTTCAGCCCAGATCATTTGGTCTTTCAGCGGTTTTGTTGAATATAAATTTCCTGACCAGCAGGCATCGGCTTAACCCACACTTCCATACATGCCATATCCGGCGAATCACGATAATACTTTTCTGCTGAAAAGGGCTCCGTGGTCAAGTTGTGGGCAGGCAGCCATGTACCAAAAAGATATTTACTTGCCTGATCTAAAGCAAACGTTACCAAATTCTCAAAGTTTTCAGCTTCAATCCTGCAGACAATATATTCACCTGCAGAAAGCTCTTGCTTAACAAATCCTTCCTGAATATAATTCGGTATTTCTTTTATAAGTCCACCGGCAAAATACATGAAAAAGCCCTGCGCAGAATTCCCCATATGGGACATTCCCATTTCTACAGCAGTATTGATGTCTTCTGCGATATAGGGTTTTTCCCTATGATAGCGTTTCCAAAGCTGCCCCGGCATATCTACACCAGTACTTTCACCTGCCGGAATCTGCGCAGAAAGACAAACCGCTGTCTCCAATCCAAGGTAAATTTCCGGATCAACTATTTTTTTCCTTTGAATTTCCAGAACGATATTACCTACTATCAGCGGAACTTTCTCATCTACCAAAACATACTTTATAGAAATTTCCGGCTTCTCAAATGTATTTAGCATTGGCTGATTCTTTCTGTAATTTTCAGGCGTAATTCCATACACTTCCTTAAAGGCCCGTGTAAAATTTGCATGGCTTGAAAAGCCATAGTCCAAAGCTATATCAAGAATTCTTTGTTCGGTGTTTCCCAGTCTTTCAATCACCTTTGCCAAGCGGCGCAGCCTGACATATTCCTGAACCGGTTTATTTACCAGTCGTTTAAACAAACGCTGAAAATAAAAAGGAGACAGGCCGGCAATACTTGCCAGTTCTTCCGTCAAAATTTCTTCTGTCAAGTGTTCCTCAATATAGTTTAAAGATTGTTCAATTGCTTCCCATGCGTGCATTGTGGCACCTCCTGTATTTGATGTTCACATCATACCATCTTATTCTTTACCGGACTTTTCACCCAATGCCCTTATTTAAGCCAATAATACATGCCCCTGTCGTCACTCAAAAAATAAATTTCTGTTCATTGCTTATTTATCTCTAAAGACCTTTCTAAAAATTTCTTTAGATTTCTTCTCTTCTGGAAGCAAAATATTCATATCCTTGATAAAAATCTCCCTTACTTTTTCAATAAGTGGTATTAATTTACTTATATCATACTCCTTATTATCATCATCTTCGTCCTCACTCCATTCACCTATCTTTTCGACTTTAGATTTCTGCTAATCTTATGATAAAATTCATTAGTAATTTGTTCAAAACATATTCCCGCCAAAACAATTGTAACATTCATTAATCCTAATTGTTCTCTATCCAAAAACGAGAATACTTCCCGCTTCACTTCTTCAACACCAGAGTTTTCTGTAATTTTCTCTTCGAATAATAATTCAGAAATAATAGCAGGCACAAATATTTCACTATTGATTTTTTAATTAATTGTGTTTATAGACGAGCCTTTGACTGGCTTCGGCTTGATTTGTAATCTGCTCTTTGCTATGGCACTCATCGCTATTTGCAATTGTACCATAGTTTGTTCTTTCGGATAGATTTTCCAACCATTTTAGCTATTATAGAAAGTTTCCCCATTACAACACTCATTTTTATTGGGAATATAATTAATTGCACATATTATTCTACTTCTTTGAACTACATCTCCACTGGCAATACAATTTCCTTTAGCGCATCCTTCTATTGGCTTGAAATTTTGACAAGAACTACATCGCCTACGCTCCTTTTTCATTCCATGCCCATCACATCTAATCATTTCATAGCCTACAATATATTTTTGTAGCTCATCTTCCGATATTGTTTTCTTTAGTACATCTCCTCTTTCATTTTTCAATTCGAAATAAATTTCCTTGCCATTCATATCTGATTTTAACCCAATGTTATTATTTAATAAACCTTCCTCATTTAATGCATCTATTTCTTCACAATCGAGATTTTCAACAAAGTCCAATATATCTCTCATAATTGATACCGATAATCCATAACCACCATAATTATATTCATAAAATAAATTTCCATAATATTCACCCTCTTTTAAGGTTATCGCTATCACATAATCTCTTGACTTATAATCATCTGATAAATCATGATACATCTTATTTTTCTCCTCATACTGATACTTATATTGATGTTCTTCTCGATATTGTTCATTAAGAATTTTATCATGAGCGGCATCTTCTACGAATTTTAAATGCATTGCATTTATTCCATTTTGCTTAAACCTTTTTATGGTTTCACTTCCGTAAAATTTATAGAATTCCTCTCTGCATTGTTTTAATGCCTCAAGCTGCGTAGATAGAAACCGATCAAAAAAACTTTCCGGAATATGTAATCTACTTGAAAACTGCTTTTTTCTCTTATCTATCGTCTTTCGTGTCCTAGCATATCCAAGTACTCCTATTGATACACCTAACACCCCTGCCAATTCCCAAGGTGTTACTTCATAAACTTTCTCTATTGCGTCATAAATATTGATTTCAATTCCTATTCCTTGATCATCTTTTCTTAAAAGATCCAAAAACTTATCATAACCAATATGGCATCCTCTATAGGGTTCTTTAATATACCATGGAGCATTGTCCATGATTTCTGAAAAATATCCCAAAGAAGCTCCCCAGTCACCACACTCTGTATCATCTTGATAATTTTTTTTACTATTCTCAGCGCAGCAACCTTTATTAGAGCCAAATTCACACGTTTCACATGTCATATTTAATTTCATCTTTATACATTCCCTTTCGTCTTTTCAAACTTAGAGCATTATGTTAAACATTTCTCTTATATTACCAAAAAGATCTAAGCATATTTTATCACAGCGTATCTTTCCTGGAAATGACATTTTGATAAAGATGAGCAGAAGAAAACCCCCAAATCTTGTTTGACTTGGAGGCTTGATTCTAACCATTTCGCTATCTCTTTATAAATGAATCCATCTACTGGTTAATTACTTATCATTTCTTTTATCTTCTTTTCCCACTTTTGAGCACCTCTAAAGATTACTGCTCCTTTTCATGCCACTGTCTTACTATTTTTTCAACCTCTGCTATCAACTGCTCCCTTTCTGGAATATAGTAAGTATATTTAGATGCAAAAATATTAGTTGATAAACCACCCAAAGCATATTCTGCTGCAATTGCATCTTTATCTGTGCAAAGAATAATACCTATTGGCTTATTGTCTCCCTCATCATTTACTTCATTTTCGTAGTAATTAAGGTACATATTTAATTGGCCTACCGCTTCTGGCATTAACTTAGTTGTTTTTAATTCTATTATCACATATGACTTCAGTGGTTTGTTATAAAACACCATGTCTGCATAATAATGTGTATTATTAATAGTTATTCTCTGCTGTGTCCCCACAAACATAAAGCCTCGTCCTAATTCGAGCAGGAACTTTTCGATCTGCCTGACCAGTGCCTTTTCCAAATCACTTTCCAGCATTGGCTTGTTCTCTGGTACACCCAAAAACTCAAATACATATGGATCTTTTATAATATCCTTCGGCTCATTAATTTCAATTCCATTTAATGCCAAATTTAACACTTCCTCTTTGTTAACATCCCCTTTCGATAACAGCAATCTCTCATATAGAGAAGTGTTAATCTGTCTCTTCAACTCCCGTACAGACCAATTTGCATTAATTGCTTCTTTCTCATAAAAATCCCTCTTATTCTTATCAGAAATAGACAAAAGTTCACAATAATGCGTCCACGTCAATTTGCCAGTCAGTGATTGGCAATTCTCGTAGTTCAAATAAAACGCACGCATATTTTGAAGATTTGACCTTGAAAATCCTTTACCAAACTCTGCAGTTAATGTTTTAGATAACTGTTTTAAGGTCTGCTCTCCATATGTAGCTCGGATACTATCATTTTGTTCATAACGAACAATTATCTCTCCGATTTTCCAATATGCAGCAATCAGCTCATTATTCACTTCCCGTGCGACATTATTACGTGCCACATCAAGTATATTTTTTATATCATTAATTAATGGCTTCATTAATTGACTATCCATAAGTCTTACACCTACCTTTACTCAACATGGAATTCCACTTTTTGTATCATCTTGAAAATTTGCACAGACACCACCTGTGACTATCATCTTTGCATGATATGTATCCCCGATCATATTCTTGGCTATAAATATCTCTTCTATGTTCTTTTTCTCACTTTCCATGTTATACAGCCAGTCTCGATATAGAAGCAGTATATTGTCCGGATAAGTAAGCTTATATTCCAAATCAGATAAAAGTGGTCTACGATCTGCTCTTTTCTCAATTTCTTTGCCTGGAATACAATATGCCCCAATAATCGGTACTGACAACTGACCCGCAATTGTTCTGATATTCTTCAAAACATAATCCATTCTTTCTTTAGCAAAACGATTCCCTTCGTCCTCAATCATCTGTATATCATCAATAATAACTAAATCAACACTATTGCTCATTATCTCAGACATAATATTTTTTATTTCCAAATAATTTTGGTTCGCATTATAAAATAAAATTTCATCACTATTTCTATTTTCAATGCACTTAATTACTTTCTCCCATTCTGAATCTGTCATTTGTCTCTGTACTATTTTTTGAAGAGATATATGGCTATCAATCGACAAGAGCCGGACGGACAACTCTTCAACAGCATTTTTAAAATTAATGAAAAGAACACGTTTTCCTTTTGCAGCATTATGTTTTGCTATGTTAAGCAAATAATCGGTTTTTCCAGAACCACTTACCCCTGCAATTAATGTAAGACTTTGTTTAATCATAATCACTCTGGAATCTACGTCAATAATGCCAGTTAAAGCAATTTGTTGCTCAGACTGACTCATGCAATTAACCATCACATCTTTTGCATTAATTACACCCATTTTTTTCTTCTTTAACCAATCAAGCTGACCATTATATTCCCATTCAAATATATCCCAATTAAATTCCGGTATTTTTACATTGAAATCTCCCTCATCTTTAAACTGAACATTGTATTTTGGCCGTATCTGATTAATCAATATTGCCTCATATGCCACCTCTTCTGACTCATTAGTTATCTCTACATATTCTATCCTTTTCATCCACAAATCTATATAAATAAAATCCCATTTCCCGCCTCCATTAGTTATTCTTCATCTTCAAAACCATACTTTTCTAATATCTTAGAATAGTCCTTAATTTCTTTTTCAAATCTAAAGATATAATTACCATCAAACCAATATTCTTCTTCCACTCCTTCTGCTGTAGGAAAAATTACAGACTCACGGTCGCTGTTGACAATTCCCCATCTTCCGTCATGATCATAACTCACTACCCATACAGGTTCACCATTCATTCTATCTACCTTAATTTTTTTTAATGGAACATTATCCTCTTGCATCTGCATGCGGAGCAATGCTGTAATCGAATTATCTAACGCTTCCTTCAACTTAATTTCTTTATCACTTAATGTTTTTATAACCTCTTCCAGCAATTCTCTGGATTGCCTCCATTTAGAACGAATGGCTTTTTTATTCTTCTTCATAATATATAGTTGATGGTTCATTTTACGGATTCTTTCATATTCATTCTTACTTTCCGAATTTTCCATTGTACTATTTCTCCTTCATTCTACGTTACTTTGTCTGTTTTAAATCATATCAAAGTTCTTTTGTTTTTACCACTATTCAGTGAATATGTGCATTATAAGTAGTCCAAATGAAGCTCTCCATTTTCCACCAAAATTTTATATTCTCCAATCTCAAATTCTTTATATTCATTTGACGATGAAATATACTTGACTTCTGTCCGCAGCTGACTAATTTCTTCCCACATCCTTTTTAAATTCAACTTTCCATCATTAATGTACCTTCTCAAATAGTAAACCAGCATATACTCTGAGATCATATGCTTATCTGCTATATGCATTTGATTTCGTTTATCAACTAAAATATAACAAAATGTCGGCGTTTCTTTTGGACTTACATACCTTTTATCTTCTTTAAATATAAAATCCATGCTGCCGGGTCTGGACATAAATTCTTGGTGTTTTGAAATCTGGTCAGAATATGCCTTAATTAATGTTTTGAATATTCTTCCATACGCTTTATCTATTTCGTCAAAATAATGATTATCTCTCCACTTTGCCTCCATTATCAACACTATATTTTGAGACATATCATAAATAGCGCAATCAACATCGCTTTCGATTTTACTTCCTTCTCCATTAACAAATTTATATTTCCTTGTCCTAGCTACAGCAACATTCTGCACACCTTCCAGCAACTTATCTATACGTTCCTCTGTTACTTTTGATATTGTATTTTCCCTATTTAAAATCTTTAATCCTTTTGAATAATGACCATTTATTATATTGAATTGCCAGTCGTTTACTCTTATCAGAGACGGTACAGTTACAATATTTTCTTCCACTTCAAACAAAGGAAATTCTAACACATTGGAATTTCCTCTGTTTATTAAATAATCAATTATTGTCTGCACTCTATCCCGCTTCAATCCACTGACCTTACATATTTCATCAATACAATTATTTTTATTAAGTACAAGCAATACTTCTCTGCCAATTTCATATATATCTTCTGTGAAATCCTTATATATATTAATTGCAATTGATTTTAGCATGGCCCGATAGTAGAAATATCCTAAAACCCCTGACAACTGTTTAGGGTGAGTAAACACACTACTTCTCACATTGGCTAACCATTTATTCAAATCCTTTTCTACAATCTCCCTACAAAGCCCATATAGTCCTAACTCCGTATGTTCCTCCAATTTCTCAATTTTTATTTGTTCAAGAACCACTTTGCTCCAAAAGGCTTTTATTATCTCCAGTGTTTGTATCTGCTCTTCTTTACTCGCGTCTGGATTATCAACTCCGTAAAAATAAATATCTGTTTCTTTTAGCTCATCCACAACCCATGATGTCGTCAGTTTATAAGTGTTATTTTTTATGTGATTAAGTTGTGCTTTAGAAAATGGATTAATATCATTTACCTCTCTGGCAAATCTATAGTCCTGAAACATTAAATAAAGCTCTTGATCTAAATCTTTTACATACTTTTTTAAGCTCCGAATATTAATTTTACCTTTCTTTATCTTTATCCCCCTATCCACTGTTTTAGAATATAAAAAACCCGCTATACAACGTCTAAATAAATTATCAATATCCTCTGGTGCTTTTTGTAAAACTCCTAGCTCAATAGCAATTAATGGATAAAAAAGATAATAATTCATATTGTGTGATTGGAAATATTTACCCATTCCCATTTCCACATACTGATTAATCCTCTCACTTAATGTTCCCAATAATTCAAATTCATCCATAATGCACCTCAAGCTAACACATTTTATTAAGCTTTCAATTTATAAGCTACTCCTTAGGAATTTGCTGTTTCTTTTTTGGCTATATTATAAATGACTTTCCTGTATTTTCTCTATCATTTCAACCACCTCGTTATATTCTATAAATTAACTCCCAATTTTCCTGTTCAGCATTTGCTATAAAATATCCACATAGTACTTTCCATTAACCAATGAAAACACCACTTCTTCCGGTAAAATTTTGATTCCGGAGTTAGCCATTCCAACCATTGTTATTGCCCAATCTGTATATTTGTCTGGAATCCTGTAACAATTTGCTTTCTTATTCTCCTCTATTGTAACCAAAGGAACCCCGTTTTTATCTATTCCAACCGATAAAACCATATACTGATTGTGCCCTTCTCGGATTCTTAATTTCGGTTGTCTGGAAATGTCCTTATATACCTTAGCTCCTTTTTGATTAAAAAAATACTCAGCGGAGTCATTAGCAATAGGTTCTACTGGCAATTTATTGCTTATATGATCAAAATGACTTTGAAGCTGTTCACACGCAAACAAATTAAAATTCTTTGGCTGCATGTCATAATTATCGTTCCTTATTTCATCTGCATTTTCAAAATGGCTCATATACTGTAGTAATGCTATAAATGAAACTAAATCGTCTGAATATATACCTGCATATGTACTATACCAATACTTATTATCAATACATATTATCTTGTACAATTTTTTATATAAATTAAGTTGTCTATTGTTGAGTACAAACCATTCAGTGCCTAATAATGTTTTCTGAACTTTTTCATTTGCACTATCATTAATTAATGCCGTATGGAGCGATTTCATTAATCTTGAAATAAGACCAACAAACATGTCCGCCATTCTTATTCCAATATAGTCAGCTGAGTTCCCCTCTTTCACATCCTTTATTCCAATATCTCTAGCGGCATTTAATGTGTTACCTGTATTTCCCTCCTTATCAATCACAAGAGAAAACTCCTTTAAATTCATTTCGTTGCACAACTTATTAAAACCATCAAATGGTGCAAAATATCTCCAATCTAAACTACTAATGGGTTGCACATCATCTAATAAAAGTATAATCTGTTCAAAAACATTATTTTCTCGTTCTTTAAGTGTGACATTCATCTTATTTTTTTCAATTCTTTGTTCAAAAAATATATGTAATTCTTTCACAAAATCATACGGTTTATTATATATCGCTTGTATTACTTTAACTGGACGATATACAAGAAGTGCCTTAACAATTGAATATTTCATTAAATCAACATCAACCAACCAAGAATTATGATAGTCCATAAATAACTGGTTGATAACATACTCGATTTTACTAAACACAGAAAAATAAACTATAATTTCCTTACTATATATTGAAAGTAAATCTTCATAAAACTCTATTGAATGCTTATTTAACGAAGCAAATCCGTATTGCAAATTTTTCTGCTTCATGGTAATACTTTTTAATTCCCCATTTATTTTTCTTCCCTCATATTTGGTTTCAAAATCACTATATCTTTTACAAATTTTAACTTCATTTTCCTCACTCCATCCCACAATAGCTGTGGTAAAATTATCATAATAATTATTGGCCGTTACCGTATTATAATTTATCTTTCGATTGTGTTCTGTTTCATCATAAAAGAAACAATATTTCATTTTGTTACCTCTTTAGCATTCATCTTTAAATATATCTAAAAGAATATCATAAAACAACATCCTTTACCATAAAATACCAATATATTTGTTCATACCTTTATGGTTATAGTATAAATGAATATTCTAACGCTGTGTTTGACATTTTTCTGTTCCTCCTTTTAAAATTGAATTGAAAAGAGCATCCCTCTATGGAATGCCCTATATAAAAAATAGGGATACTCTCATTCAAGTATCCCTATTGTCTATCACTGTATCTGAAAGTCCTCTATTCACTTTCATTGTCAGGATTTTTTGTGTTCCCCGTACCGAGGTCTAACGCCACAACTACGGTTACTTTCTTCACAAGTATCTTTTCCTTATGATTTTCACCGATTTTGTTGAAACTGAAAAATGTCACAAAGTGCGTAAATTCAAGGATTTCTAGGTATCTTTCCTTTGTATCAACACCACAGTCTCCACATGCCCCGTATGACCAAACTGATCTACCGCCCGCACCCTTTTCATCTCATACCCACCCTCACAAAGAATCTTAAGATCCCTCGCCAGCGTCGCCGGGTCGCAGCTCACATAGACAATCCTATCCGGCTGCATGGCAAGCATGGTTTCCAGACATTTTTCGTCGCATCCTTTGCGGGGCGGATCAACCACAATCACGTCAGGATGCCGCATCTGTTTCTCTAAAGCCGCCTTGTCCTTTTCTATCCGGTCGTTTCCGTTAGTTTTTACATTCTCAGCTACTCCTGTCACACTCTCCTCGGATGCCGCAAGCAGTTCGCCCCTATAAAATGCAGGAAGCACTTCTTCCGCATTCCCCACAAAAAATTCCACATTTGTAATCCCGTTTCTGCGGGCGTTTTCCTTCGCATCCTCTATCGCCTGTGGAATCACTTCCACCCCGTAAACCTTCTTCGCACGTTTTGCCATAAAAAGAGAGATCGTCCCAATACCGCAATACAGATCCCACACGGTCTCCTGCTCAGTCAGTCCCGCATAATCCAGCGCAAGGCCATAGAGTTTTTCGGTCTGGCGGGGATTTACTTGATAGAAGGACAGCGGTGAAATCCGAAATGTAATTCTCCCTTCATTTCCCGCGCCGCCATCATCCCCTTTACCAGCCATTTCGAACTCTGCCGAATCCGCCACACGAATACTGTCCTCCATCCAGCCGCGGCCCCAAAGCACTCGTATTTCATGCCCCATAATCACATTCGTTTTTTTCCTGTTAATATTAATTGAAATACTGACAATCCTCTTGCACGGTTTTTTCCGCTCTTCCGTTTGTGCTGTCTGTTCACACGCACCGGCAGACAACTCATCGTCCGCTGCAGGATGCCTGCAGTCACCCGCCAAAACAGCTTTCTCCAGCCGCACCCTTGTCAGCTTCTCCACCAGTTTATCTTCCCCCGGAAGCTTTCTCCCATTTATCACCAAACATACCATAATTTCCCCGGAAGCAAACCCCGTGCGGATCAGCACATGCCGCACCAGTCCCTCTCCCGTACTTTCGCGGTAAGCGCTTACGTCGTTCTCTCTCATATAGGAGAGAACCGCTTCTAAAATCACATTATTCTCAGGCGGCCCCAGCGGACAGTCCGTATTGGCAATGATATCGTGAGTTCTTCCCGCATAAAAACCGGCAGCCAGATTTCCTCCCTTATCATATCCCACGGGATACTGAGCTTTGTTACGGTAATGCCACGGCTCATCCATGCCGACAATCGGCTCCATAACCGCATCGACCGTCCCGAGTGCAAAACCGCCGATCCGCTGTAAATGATTCCGCACCTTATTCTGTTTATAGGCAAGCTGACGCCCATAGCTCATAGCCTGAATTTGGCAGCCGCCGCATTGTCTGTGAAAAGGGCATTTCGGCTCTACACGAAAAGGAGAAGGTGTCACCACCTTCTCTACTCTTGCATAACCATATTTTTTTTTACATTTGGTAATGCGCGCCTCAATGACGTCACCGATCACGGCATCTTTCACAAACAGGGTATACCCTTCCACCCTGCCGATGCCCTCGCCATCATTTCCGATATCTTCTATCACAATCCGGACAATATCATTTTTTTTATATTCCATGCTTTTCACTCCAAACTTGTCCCGCGCAGATTTGACTCAAACAATCTGTTAAATCCAAGCCATCCTTTCTCGGCGCTGTTTTCCAGGATCTCCGTAAAAGTCTCCATCTTGGCATCAACATTATCGGCAAAATTTAGCGCTACCGCCTCTACGATTGCGGGTTTCTTGGGAGACCCGAACTCAAATTCCCCATGGTGGGACAAAATACAATGTTTGAGTTCATTGGACAACAGCGGCGGAAACCCATTTATCGCCCTGACTTTTTCCCCGATCATCTCACTTCCGATGACGATATGACCGAGAAACTGTCCGTCGTCCGTGTAATCATTCTGGGGAAAAAGCGACAATTCTTTTGTTTTTCCGATATCGTGGCAGATTGCCGCCGTGATCAGCAGATCCCTGTTTAACACCGGATACTGTGTGCAAAAATAATCGCAGAGCTTTGTCACCGCCAGCGTATGCTGCAGCAGACCGCCCACAAACCCATGATGTACCGTCTTGGCCGCTGAGGACTGGCGGAACGCTTTGATAAACGCCTCATCTTTCACGAAAAACGCTTCCAGCAATTGATGAAGATACGGATTTTTGACACTTGACGCAAGCTCCAGAAGTTCCTTCATCATATCCGCATTCTTAAACTTGCTGACCGGAAGATACTCCGCCGGATCGTATTCGCCCTCCCTGCATTTGCGCACGCGCTTTATGTTGACCTGCAAAGCTCCCTGAAAACTGGTCACATCACCGTGTACCTCTATGTAATCCATACTGTCAAAATCTTCTATCCCTGCACTGTTGGGATCCCAGATCTTCGCGTCAACGGTTCCCGTCTTATCCTGCAGAATCACATTGTCATAGGGTTTTCCATTCTTGGTAATCGCCGACTGCTTGTGCTTGCACAGATAAATATCAAACATTTTATCGCTTTCTTTGTAGTCCTTAATATATTTCATTTTTCGCCCATCCTTTCCCATTTCCTGTCAAATCGCTTATCCGCTCAACCATTTCTCTTCTTGCCATACGGCTACCTGCCCATCGCTGCGACTAGTACATCCCACACATCCGCTCTATGAAACAACACGCTGTCAAATCTTCCGCTCGACTGCCATCCTGACGCCGCCGAGTATTACCAGCTCCCCAGCGTCACATCCACACTCATTTCATGTCCCTGTCTCGTCAGCGTGATCGTCAGCATATCCCCCGGTTTCGACGTGCGCAAGATTCCGAGAAGCTCATTGTAAGTCGTGATCTGCGTATTTCCCACTCTGGTTACCACGTCGCCGCTCTGAATCCCCGCGTCCATAGCCGGTGAATCGATCTCAATCTCTCTGATATATGTGCCCGCAGACGTGTTAATCTGCGCATCTTCAATGGCCTCCTTGGGTACATCAGCCCCATGCACGCCCAAATATGCGCGCTCCTTATTGTTGGACATCTGCTCGATCGTACCTTTTAACTCGGTGATACCATATGCCGTAAGCAGATTGCTCATATCGTTTCCGGTATTGACATTGTCTATAATGCCGATTACCATACCTTTCAAATTAATCACAATCCCCGTCGCATTCCGGCTTCCGTAAATATCTGTTGTAATCTTCTTATAAGCCGAATCTGGCAGATCGATCACGGTTCCCGTGGAGGTCACCATACCGTAGCTGATAGAGCCACCGGTACCCAGCGGACTTCCCAGCGCTATCACAGGCATTCCCAGCATATTGGCAGTGTTGGAGCTGCCCAGTTCCGCAATACTTATCTTATCCATGGTTTCCCCGCCGATAGAAGAAAGCGGCACAGACAAAATCGCCAGCCCCGTATTTTCATCCTTCTGCACAATTTCGGCTTCCACCTGTGTCTGATCGCAAAAGGTTACTTCGATACTGTCCGCTCCTTTTATGTTTCCTGCACTGACTAGGATAAGCAGAGCCTTTTCGTTGTTTGCCACAATCACACCGGAAGCCGAAGCCACGTTTTCATATATATTATTAAACCAGTCTACATCCGAAGTAACACCCGCAACGGTAACCACCGCGCGTCCTGCATCCTCCGCCAGCTTCCGCAGTTCCTCGTAAAGTTTCTGATAGTCCTCCAGCGTAAGCTCCCT
Organism: uncultured bacterium; assembly: GCA_947073545.1. Lineage (GTDB taxonomy): Bacteria > Bacillota > Clostridia > Lachnospirales > Lachnospiraceae > UBA3282. The sequence continues at coordinate 102,555 of CAMTMP010000008.1, read as the reverse complement.
GTCCACCTGGGACAGTACCTCCTGAATCTGTTCATCCACCATTTCCAGGTCTACCGGGTCCGGCGTCTGCGCTTCAACATCTTCCTCTTTGACCAGCATGTCCTCCGGTTTCATTTCCTCGATCGGCGTCTCCTCGGGAAAAGCCACCTCTTTCGGTTCCTCCTCCGGATAAAGCCGGTTGCTGATCACCGGCTCCAGCACCAAAAACGTAAAACACGCCACCAGACCGAATACCACCGCCATAACAGCGGTTATGACCGTTCTGCGGAGCAGCTTTTTCTTATTGACAGGCTTTTGTTTGATCTTTTCCCGCATAAACTCCGTCTGCACGGAAGGCGTATACTCCGCCTGCTCTTTCGTGGGCGCTTCTTCTGCCGGAGCCTGCCCTGTTTCGTCATGTTCATTTCTCTGTTCCATCATGAATATTAATTCCTCTTTTACGGAAAACAGACATATATCTCTCAGTTCCATAATAAGTATACAAAAAAATCCGCATTTTAACAATGCAGATTTTTTATACCCCACATCTGACTTTGAGATATTATTTTGCTATATAAACTTTGGTAGATTACACCACCGCTTCAACTGATTTTTGTTCCGCTTGGAAAAATCGCTTATTTCATTTGCCAGTTCTTCCTCTGAAAGGAAATAATCATACAAACATGTCTCAAAAATACGGTTCGCATTTCGAACATGTCCTTGCTGCTCCCTTACATATCCTAACATCCCGGCTAATCCCACGGCGCGGTTATTCAGATTACACACCATTGACTCACCCCAAAACAAAATATCATACAGTATCTTCTTGATCACCGGATATTCATTGACATGCTTTATCATACTTCCAAACAATGGTAAATCCGCTTTTAAAATATAATTTACATCCTGTAGGATTCCCTCCCTTGCCCATGCCGTCACATCATCTACACCAGCAAACTTATTATACTGATGCTCCTCATCCGGCCGTCCTCAAACCGCTTATAGAGGAGCAGAAACCCTGTTCCCATCCATACGAGTCGCTTACAGCGGTCCGAACGTTTCCCGCAGAATAGGAAGAGGGCTCCCTTCAAAATGTCAATTCCACCCTTTTATACTTTCGGATTGAACACCTGCTGCATTCCCATGTTTCTGACATAATCAATCCACTCGTAAATATCTTCAATATCGTATTTGTACTGTCCCTCATAGTCCTTTGCCTTTTTTAGCGCCAGCAGCATAAGTGCATACTCATTTTCCAGCAGCGTATCAAAGACGCCCTGATCGTCCGTATTAATCGAGACGCTCAGCGACATATTTGTTGAGGCATTTCCGAGTTTTCTTGAATTAAACCTTAAAATAGGATGCTCATCATATTTCTTAATGGTACCGATCAGATAATTCGAAGATGGGTTTGACTCTATGCCTATTCCCCGCATAACAAGCTGATGTATCATGCAATCCTGCACCTGTTTTACGACATCGGCATATCTCTTGCCCACTTTCTGGGTAATCATTTCATTTCCTCTTTCTCTGACCGTCTTATTAAAGTGATATGCGTGATAAATTTTTCTGATATTACCTATATCTCGAATCACTTCTATATTCTCAATCTGATCGTTAAATCCATACCTGTCATATGGTATGACCGCATTTTTCGTCTCTTTCACAATCTCCTTTATCTCGCCAGACTCCTGCCAATATAGCGCCGGGTTGTCCCCTCTCAGTTTCCAGCTGTGATAATAATCCAGCAAGGATACCTCATGGCCAATTATCTTATCGTAAATTTCTTTATACAGCTCATAGAATCTGCCTTCCAATTCTGTTCTCAGACTTCTGTCAACGTCGATGCCCAATTCATCTGATTTGCACAAAACCCAGACGATATTGTCAAGCAGTCTCTGCTTTTCCATTACGATTATCTTTCCCTTATAGCAATAGTACGAATAGGGGTCGATTCCCAGCGCCAGGCCATGGCCTATCCTGCTTCCTCTGCCAAGTCCGCAAAACAGCATCGCCTCATCTATCGCCCTGATGCCGTCTACAATATCAAGGAAGTCCTCTCCCGCATGATATGTGGTGCAAAGTTTTGTCATTATGTTTTCTTTTTGGCCATTGCAGATATATTTTCTCTCAAACATGATATCTGACAAAAATCGAAAACCTTGAGCAAAAACTTCCGGTCTGCAATTCACCTCGTTTGCACATGCGTCGATTCCCCTGATACGATCTTTTGCGAAAGTTTCCGCATCCAATAACTTTGCGATGCTCTTCGATTTTCTCATAACGGATTTCCGCAGTTTATAATGCCTTGGCATGGATTCTTTGAAATCCGCATCCTTTTCCTTAGGGAAATGCAGTATGTATGACAGTTTATCACTGCTGCCCTCGTTTTCTATTTTCTGATACCGCTCTATTTTTCGATACAGTGCTGACGGTGTATCGCTTGGGCATATGCGGGCTTCCAGATATTTCATATAGTCTTTGGACAGCGGCTCATTGATGGCTAGTCGGATCAGCTCTTCCTCATACATAGGAATCTGTTCTATGAAAGCCTCCTTCCGCCTCTCATAATTGCTGAAATTCGCAAACCCCACCTGCCTGTTTACCTGAATCAATTCGCCCCGAAACCGTGTCCTGATCGACAGATATCTGTAAAAGACATTGCTCTGCATCTCGTCAAATTTTCCCCGTACAACAGCCTCAAAACAATCATACAAAAATTTCCGCTCGCCAGAAAGTAACCGGCACTCGTTGTTGTTCTTATGTATCATGGCCTTTTCAAGCGCATAGTCCAAAATATGTTTTTCGTCTGTCACTGCTTTCCCGTCTTTATTTTCCGTTTCACATCTGTCCACCATCGCTCCATACAGATACTTGGCCAGCGTGATGATATCCTGAATTTTGGATGTGAGAAATGAAACGGGAATGCCCTGTTCTATTTTTTTGTGTATCTCCTCCACCTTCTGCAGTAAAAAATCATCCTCCCTAAGACAGGCAAAGAGATATATTCTGTACAATGCCGCCTTCTGGCATATCTCATACAGGCTTTCCCTGTGTGTCTGAATCCCCGCGTCCTCCATGCAGTGCGTTTGCAGCGTGTCTGAGATCTTTTTAAAATCATGCCTCCTGTTCTCTATCAGATTCATCAGGCAGATCCAATTCAGTTCAAATATCTTAGCAGAGCCGTTTAAATGAAAGTGGTTTTCCGCAATTCCCTTCTTCAATATGTTATACAATCTCCTATCATCGCTCAGGATAATAGGCGCCCATGAAAATTTTTCTATGCGGATTCCTTTTTTGACGGCCTGATTCGCCAAAAACGCACAAGTAAACAGATCCTGTCCCAGTTGAAAAGATATTTCCCGCCACCGCAGCATCTCGTCTATCCTGCATTTGATCTCATTGCCGTCATAGATTAGAACCTTTCCGGCAAAATCCCATATTGTGAAAAATACATTTTTTCCCTTAATCTTTTCTTTCAAATATTGATATTTATTCCTAACCTCATCCTCGGAATTGTGCGAGAACACATCTCTGGCATATTTCAAATAAAGCCGTTCATCGACCGACCTGTAGTCATGGCCAATGCGCCCTCCGTCCCTCCGGCAGTCTATTCTGCAGTAAGGTATTTTCTGAAACAGTATCTCAAGGTTTCCTCTTTCCGTATCCACTCTGGTCTCCCATCTGCCCTGTAAAAATTAAATGGTTTTGTGTATCGCAACCATCTGTTTATATTCTTCCCTCAATTCGTCTGTCAGCGGTTCGTTTTCATTTTGCAAATATGTGTCTAATACCTTTGCATAAAAATCACACAGCGCATCCGCATTGAATCCATAGGGCAGTATTTTATTCTCGCCAATATACCTCTGTATGTTTACCGCCAGATTTTCCAAATTCGTCTTTGCCGTCGCTATCGTGGAAGCCTTTAGCAAGTACAGGGATACCTTCTGTTTTTGCGGAGCCCAAGTTTCCGGGAGAGGCATTATCCTCAATTTTTCTCGAAATTCCGCCATAAGCCGTTCGCCTTCACGCTCTTTCTCATCACGAACCCCTTGATCCGTCCCTGTGATATCGATAAGCCTCGCATACAAATCACATATATCGATGCTTTTCTCTTCTGTCAATACAAAATGCGTCAGCGTTTCAACATTCCCCGCAACACCGTACTGCTCCATGTATTTAACCATATTTTCGAAAAACTTTTTTATCAGCTTTTTGCTCCGGTCTGTTTCATTTTCTGATCCGGATCTCACATCATGGTTATCTCTGCAGTATAGCAGTATTGACACCACAACATCCATATTGGAGACAACAGCCCGCATAAAACTGATGCTTTCCCGATTCCTTTCCCTGATTTGATTGAGATAATCCTGTATTTCCTCCTCCACTCCCAACGCCCTAAAACTCACTTTTTCACAGACAGAATCTATGTTGAACAGAGCGAGTATGTAATTTTCCAAACTGACATGCATAAATTCATGCGTTGTGGAATTGTTCCATACAATCCTGCCATGAGTTATAAATTTATATTGATAATTTTCAATATAATAGTTATTTGCGATGAATGCCATTAAAATCCATGACAAAATATGATCCTGTTTATCCTCCCCGACCGGAACCCCCGGAACGCTCACGCTCCCGTTATTTCCATAAGTTAAGCGGATAGGTTCCTTGGCATTACCGCTCACATAAGCAAGAATTTCATTATATATATCCTCTGTTCTGGCAGCAAATCTTGTCCTGTCCACTCCCGTTTGTTTCACGCCGGGTATAATATTTGCAAACATGCCGCTCCATACATACCCACCGAGAAGCTTTGTCAGCTCTCTGCCCTTTTCCTCCAGCACCAGCTTATGCAGCATAAACGTATAGAGTACGCTGATACTGTAGGTCCTCGTCTTCTGGTATACATTACTTATGTAGTGATTTATAGTTTGAATCCAGCTCACCACCCATGTGAAATCATTGTCCGCTTCCGTAAAATAATTTGCCAAAGCCGGATTTTTTCTTTTTTGCGTATCATAAAATAGTTTTTGCAAAAAAGAACATGCGTTATCGTTCACACTATCGACACCCAGACGTTTCAAAGAGTAAAATTCTTCTCGATCCCGCATTAAAATATTGTTGTGTTCCCATTCTCTCTCAAAATATTGTTCCAGTTCGACAACATTTTTATATCGCTCGTCATTTCCCGCACCCGGTTCGTTCATCTCGAGCAAAAAGACAATCATATTGACCGTTTCTCGAAGATTATTGGAAAACAAGATGTCTTTACCCGCTTCTTTCGGCAGCAGTATGATTCCTGTCTTTTGATAGATCAACTCCCGCATAACCGTAACAATATCATATCGTTCGCCCGTGCTCCAGATCTCTTTCTTCTCTTCTCCCCAGTCATCGACATACGCGATTGTCAATTGATACATATCCATCACTTTTGGAAGGTATATCCTTCTGGCCTTGGGAATCAGCTTATTGACATGCTTTTCTGTCATTATATTGATTTCATCCGTAATGCGGTTGTTAAAATTATACCTTTCAAAACTGCCTCTGTAATCATGGATATATTTTTCCCGTATGCAGTCCTCCATCTGTTCCACCTTAAGCGCCATAACAATCACAACGTTTGGAATAATCAAATACTTTCTGATTTCTTCCGCCATGCGGTACACCTTATCGCTGCACAAATCCAAATCATCGATAGCGATGATCAGTTCGCTTTCGTTTTCACCCTTTTTATCATTTGATATGAATTTAAGATATTGCCTGATTAACTTTATCAGATCTCTTTTTAAGTTCGTGCTGTCGCCAAGGCGCGCCAGGCGCCCGATATCCCCCTCATAGTCAGTTTGGTCGTCCAGACTCTTTCTCTGGTTGTTGATCAGACTGACATATTTATATACGGTTTGGAAACAGTTAATCAATTCCTTATAGTCATTGTCTGATGCGCCGCCAAAATACGAATCCCCAGTGCGCGCATCCACTCGGCTGTAGAGCTTGGCTAAAACAACATCTAAGATACTATGCCTGTCATCAAACAGAGACGGATCTATGATAACAGGCTCGGCAAAATATTTACCCTTGATATGCCTCGTCTCTGCAAAAACGCGCTCACTGCTTTTTCCGTCAAAGGCGTACTGTACCGCGGCCTTGACAAAAGTCATCATGACGCTGCTCTTTCCCTCGCCTCTTTCCCCGCATATTGCGATGATATTATTCTCATATTCCATGTCCTGACCATCGATTCGCATGTCGGCTTTTGTCTTATCATATCTGACGATTTCGTCAAGCATATGCGCAGCTTTCTTGTACTCTTCAAAAAAGAGGCTATCCTCCTCAATACACTCCTCCACACATACCTTAAACTCTTTTCCTCTGTAAATTTGGATTTTTGCCATTTTCATTCCCTTTCTGCTCGGTTATCCATTCCATTTTTCTTTTTTGTATGACTACGTCAGTAAGTCATTTAATTATATCGTTATCATAAAACACTGTCAATCATGGTGGATAATAGGGTACGACAAACGTATGGACGTTTTCATTCCCATACAGCCCGCTTTGGTTCCCTTTAAGCGCCAGCACATAATCTGCCCGCTTTTTTCTTATCTTTTCCGCTATGGCTTTCTGCGTCCCCATCGTTTTTCAGTTCTATATATTTACGCAGATAATCCTAATGGGTTTCAGCAAACATGGCTATCTCTACCCAGTCATCCGCATCAGCCAGTGTTGCAAAAAGAACGATGACCAGTATATCCTTGAGCTTATGGCGTACCTTTCCTGTCTGACGCACATCTTCAATGTATTCCATCCAGTTTAATAATTCTTCCATTATGTAAACCTTCCTATTTTCTTTTATCTTACCAGAGAAAAAGGAAGGTTCACAATTTATTTACTCATGCGTTTGTCATGTTTATACCCTTTGTTGGGCTTTCAGATATTATTTTGCTATATAAATTCCGGCAAATCACACCACCGCTTCGACAATGGTCTTATCCTCAATCCGCAGTTCTCTCACGCCCACTTCCTTTTTCCTGTTAAAACTAAAACTGAGCAGATATCCCTTGTCCAGGCGGTAGTAGTCCAGATATTCTATAAGCTGCTGTTCTCCCCGCTCATTGTACTCATTACCATGCCATATCTTCAGTTCTATAATATACTGTTCTCCGAAGTAATCCACGATTACATCCGTTCTTCTGGCATCTCTCGTCTGCGCCTCAATATAATAATTACCCGTTCCGTTAATAATCGGTTTCAGATACAACAGGAAAAATTTACGTCCATAAGTTTCAATGAATTTCTCATCATTGTCTCCATAAATATCGGCAAAATGTTCCACAAACCTTTCAAGGATTCGATCCATATCAAGTTTTCTGCCTTTGACAAACTGATTTTTGTTCTGCTTGGAAAAGCCGGATATTTCATTCGCCAGTTCTTCCTCTGAAAGAAAATAATCATACAAGCGGGTTTCAAAAATGCGATTTGACACCTTCACTTTTCCGTCCAATTCCTCCACATACCCAAACATTCCCGCCAATCCTATGGCGCGATTATCAGAGTTATAGGACATTGACTCACCCCAAAACAAAATATCATACAGCATCTTCTTTATCACCGGATATTCATTGACATGCTTTATCATACTTCCAAACAACGGCAAATCCGCCTTTAAAATATAATTTACAGCCTGCAGGATTCCCTCCCTCATCCACGCTGTCGAATCGTCTACACCGGCCGTCCTTTCATCCATAATTTTGCAGATGGCAGACACCAGATACGGATAGCCGGAAGTATATTGATAAATTTCCCCTGCAACCGCCTCCACATTCATTCCCGTATGATGATCCGCCTCATACTCACACAGCATATCAGCGATCTGTTCCGCCGAAAAATTCATAGCTACATAAAAGTTTGCCGCAATATTCCAAGGACTGTTATATTGGTGCTCCTCATCAGGCCGTATCTTTGATTTTAAATTCTTGATATCATACACGCCCGCCAGAATCACCGACTGAAACGTCGCAAACTCATCCCTGTTCAGATAGTAACCCCGAAGCTGCGCGAGAAAATCAATAAACACCTGATTATTCAACGCACTGTCCACTTCATCGATCATCAAAACGACTGGCTTCTCCGCCGTTTCACACATTTCGCTCAATGCCTCAAACAGCAGATCCAGCGAAAGCTTTTCTTCGTTTTTCAACGCAAGCAACGACTGGAAGGTCTGTGCGTCAATCCCCTCCATTCTCTCTTTCTTTCGTGAAATATAGCGCTCTATCTGTCTGATAAACTTCGTCGCAAAAATCTGCTCATTTTCAAAACTGGCCGTACTCATCATCTGAAAATCCATATGGATGACAACATAATCAGCAATTAAGTACTCCGCCAAAGCCATAAGCGTTGTTGTCTTACCGTACTGTCTTCCCCGGTTAATAACAAAATATTTCCCTTTTTCGACAAACTCTTCCCTGATTGTCCTCAATCTCTCATCAAGACATACCATATAATGTTCGTTTGGTTTACAGCATCCTTCTGTATTGAAATACCGCATTATGGTTCCTCCCTAAATGAATCAATAACTGCCGGAAAACATTATATCTCTGTTTCTCTCATTCTATCATCCGATTTAAGGTATGTAAAGGAAAGCGCATGCTTGTTTGCAAAAATAATATATCCTGTTCTGTATGGCAATGGCTTCCGGAATCACTGCGGCGAGTCCTTCTTAATAGCTATACTCTTTTTAGGAATAGACGTCGCATCTTTATACGCAAAAATTTCAACATCGACAGTCTATATATAAATTCTCAATGTAACTTTTCATTTTCCAATATCATTGTTTTTATATAACTCCTCATCTCTCACACACAATCTCCAACCGCTTCTCCATATTTAGAATCTCCACATCCTGCTCTTCTCCGCCATATTCCCCGTCTAGTGTCCACGCAATTTTTCCTGCCGCATGTATCTCTACTTTTGGCGCTTTAAAAAAAGTGATATATGCCGCATCATCCAGCCTTTCTTTCAGCAATGCACTAATAATTCCGTGCATTTCTGCCAGATTGGAGGGTTTTTGTATCAGCAGAACCTCAAATTCGCCATCGTCCAGCGCTATATTCTCTCTTGGCAGCAAATTTTTAAATCCCCCGACAGATAATGAATTTGTCACAAGGCCTAACATATAATCACCCTCATACTCTATATTGCATCCCATGACTTTCATATGATAGCTTCTGATCTCTGAGAGCTGTTTAATCCCCTCCAGTATGTAGGCCATATGTCCAAGTAAATTCTTTGATTTCTGCGGCGTACTGTAGGACGTCTTTGTAAAAATACCAAACGCTGCAACATACAGGAAATATCTCCCATTGAAGTTTCCTATATCAATTCGTCTGACCGTCCCATTCAAGGTATTATACAGTGCCGCATCCATATTTCCCGGTATTCCTATACTGTACGCATAATCATTCGTAGATCCGGACGGTACATAGGCAATCGTAACATCCAGCTTCTTCTCCTGACAAAAGGAAACAATCAGGTTAAGTGTTCCATCACCGCCGCTGCACACCACCAAATCAAAGGTATGCAGATCCAGTCCTTGCCCATCCGCATATTCTACCATCTTACGGGCCGGACACAAGGTAACCAGACAATCATTTTGATCATAAAAATCTCCATTCCGCCGCCTTTGGCTGGCGGCACAAATAGTAATGAAAGTGGTTCACACCTTCAAGTTTTCGTGTTACAATAGACTTGATTTTATAAGGCATTCCCGGCATCAATGTCAGATGCACCCACCCATTTGTTGTTGATGTGCAGGTGCGCCTCTTTTATCAAGGTGGGAATACTCTTATTCAGGTTCACGGTGTGAGCCTTGTTTTTGTATCTATTTCACGTTTTTGGCTTAATTTACTTTCTTTCACACTAATCACCCTCTTCACTCCATATTTACATTAATTATTGCAATCGTCATTAGTTCAACTTTACCTAAACATCCTGCTGATCCCTATTTGAATCAATTAAAACGAGCATACTTTTCCTCTCGCATTGTCTCCAGTTCTTTTTCATAATCAAAATCCGCAGGCAGCGTACCCGCAAAAGACTTTAATACTTTAAATCTTTCCACACTCTTTGAAATGTCTGCGGAATCTACACTTGTTTCCTGTTTGTATCCATTTTTATGCTGTTCCATATAAAATCACTCCCTCTTTATGGATATTTGCATAGAACGGATAGTTCTCAATCCATTTTATAAAATGTGCCTCGCTTTTGGCAATCGGTTTTATATCAAGATCATTATCTAAATTAAAGTCATATGTCATATAAAAAAGTTTCTGGCTGTAAGACTTTAAATCTGACTCCGATATATCAAGCAATATCATAATATCTACGTCTGAATTCTGTTCGAAATCTCCTCTGGCATAAGAACCATACAAAATCACCTTCCGTAAATGTAAACCATAAATTTTCTTAATTTCAGAAATATACTGATCTATCAAATTCTGCATTGCCAGTGACATATATCATTTCTCCTCTAAAATATCCATTCCTGATCATGCATCAATAATGTCATATACCCATGCCTCTCGTCTATATCACTCCAATTTTCAGTGTGGCTCCATTACCTGAGCAGCCTCTTTCAACAGAAAACTTTGCTTTTATTATTGCCATTATTATAAAGCTTTTCCCAGACACTTCCATCCTGCTTAAAAATACAATACCTATTGTTTCTATGACAAATTCTGTTATCCTCCAAAAAGAGGTTACTAATATAGCAAAAATCTCAGCGGAAAACTTCCAAGTCATTTAAATTATAAGCAGGCATCTACATAATCTGCCAATAGCTTATCAATCTGCAAGTTCAGGCTTTCGGGCATCCGCCTATCCGCATCCTGCAGTTTTACCCACAGATGCAGCTTTAGATACCTGACCGCTTTCCCTTTCCTTTTCTCCGCCTTCCCCTCGTCTGCCTGCATTTTGACCTGGACTCTCTTCTGTTCAAAAAGAGGAATGATTAGATAATACATACGATCGTCTAAAAAAGAAAGATACCCCAGCTCCTGCCCTGCTTGATTTTTTATAAATAATCTGTGATTACTAAGCCTGGACGGATAAAACAGCTCCCCCCTTTTTACAGGAGCCATCCCATCTTCCAATTCCAGCATGGAATCAAGATAAAAAATCCTTTCTCCGTCCGGACTGCTTTCCTCCTCTTGCGCAATTTCCGAGAACAAGGCAGATGCATCTATAAATTGCTGGGCAAGCAGATACGCAAGTTCCGCCTGAATCTGCTGCCGTCTGTTTGAAGCCCCTCCCTTATAATATCTCTCATCTATCCCGTCCAATAGCTCCTTACTGCATTGATACATACTGCGCAAAAAAAGTGGAAGATCCTCATCTGTCTTCCACAGGTATTTCCCTTTAGCCACACAGAAAGTTCCCAAAACCGTCCCATCATAATCTTCCACATACTGCAAAACTTCCCGCTCCACAAATGCATTTCCATTGACAGGCGCGTCCCACGCGGCATTCTTTTTATCCTTCGAGCCCGGATGCAGGCCATCATAATTAATATTCTCAAGATCGGCCGGTTTCTCTTTCATCAAAATTGCATATGCGTGGTTAATTTCCTGCGCACTGTACAAATAGTTTCCCTGCAATGATGCGTTAGCATCCGGATGCACCTGTTGCATCAGTTTCCTATATCTTTTCTTGATTTCGCTCTTTCCGGCTCCCTGCGAAATTCCAAGAACCTGATATGCTTTCCGTAATGTCACAACTTACTCCTGTCTATGCCAGTCCCCTTATCCTCTTCCTTTTCCGCATACTTTCATTTTTACAAATATTTCAATCAGTATATCATATCATTTTCATACTTTTATAGTGCTCCCTTATCATTGTATTATTTCGGGAAATCCTCGTTTATCGGAAAATTCTTCTCAACTTTATTCCAAAATACTGTACTTGTCACGCGAGGTAAGTGCCGCAAAACAGCAATAGACAACTCTTAGCATAATTAATATGCTCCTGTGACTCCATGCCGAGCATCACAAGCTCCACACCTTACACCGTGGATTTCTTTCTTAATCTTAATATGATCTCTGACCGCCTGTATACTTCTTGCTGTGTTCCCGTGTTCTAATATGGAAAACACTTCCGTATCACGGTCCTCCAATTCCTCCGGCTTAATGACATTCCTTACTTCAAACTCGCACTCATACCGTCCGCTTTCCGAATCTTGAAACATATTCCTGCGCTTTCTGAAGCGATATATCCAGTTTCTTTTGGAGACGCTACAATATATCCTGCTCTGAAAGTCCAACATCTAAGCCAGTCTCAATAATCCCCTCTGCTTTGCCCTCTGCCTTTCCCTCTGCTTTGCCCTTCTTTTCGTTCTCCAATGCAATCTCTTCAAACAATGTACACATCCTGCCATCTCCTTTTTCAAATGCGCTATAGTCTATCTTGCTGTTGGTAGCTCCGGCTATCGTCATAACCACCGCCTTGTCCGTCCCATGTTCTTCACTATATTGTATAGCCTTCCCTATATAAATCTGCAAGGCGCCCGTCATCATATTTGCAAGCATCTGGAAAAAAGAAGTGAAATACCCCGCAGCAAGCTACTGGGCATTGTAGCTTTAATGCACAGCAAGCTGCGGGGCATCGTAGCTTGAATGCGCAGCAAGCTGCGGGGTATTAAACCCTCGCGGCAGTCGCCAAATGCCTGCAAGCAGTCACTTGGCTCGTTGCTCGCGGGAATAAAAACCACTTTTTCAATTCTTCGTACTGCCTGCAAACCTCAAAGGGAAATATGATATTCTTTATATAATTCCTGCCGGTACTCCTTATTATCCTTAATTTTTGATATGTCATCGAAACGGTTATTATCCACCAATTTCTGAACCAGCATAAGCATCATCTCTTCCCCTACAGATTTCCCCTTTTCTATCCCTTTTTCTATCCCTTTTTCTATATTCTCCTGATCACGCATTAATAATGTCATATACTCACGCCTCCATTCCCTGTTCTTCTTTGCTTCACGCACTGCCTCCGCCACTCTCTGAACGTAATCATCTTCCGATTCTATCCCAGCCACATAATCAAGAAACGCCTTTAATTCCTTGCTCACATCATCCTGCCTGCTACTGGCATTTAAGAATATCTTCACCGCTCCGTCATCCAGAAATACGCTGTTGTCCTCTTTGCAGATATTCTCAAAGCTATAAATATGCCTCCCTTTGCCAAAAAGGTCAAACGGACATATAAAAATAACATAGCTCGGCTTCAGCTTTTTATAAGTCTGCCCTTTGTCAATCAACTGTAGATCCAGCATACTCTGGTAATACCGACTTCTCTTGGGTAATTCCTTCGTATCCGCCGCCTGTAGTTCGATATCGTAAACGGTGCCCTTCCCATCTTTCACATAGACATCTAACCTGACACTCTTTGCATCCACATCCGGTCGGATGCCCTTTTGTGTCTCCGGGTACTCTATATGGTCTATTTCCAGATCAGGCAGTATCCTCTGCAATAATTCCTTACATAGTCCCGCATCCTGCATCACCTTGCCGAATATAAAATCGTTGGCTATTCCTAACGATTCCCAAATCACATTAATTTCTGTCTGATTTTCCATTTTCACTTTTCCTCCCGCATTGTTTCCAGTTCTTTTTCATAATCAACATCTGCAGGCAGCGTACCCGCAAAAGACTGTAATGCAATCTCTTCAAACAATGTACACATCCTGCCATCTCCTTTTTCAAATGCACTATAGTCTATCTTGCTGTTGGTGGCTCCGGCTATCGTCATAACCACCGTCTTGTCCGTCCCATGTTCTTCACTGTATTGTATAGCCTTTTCCCTCGCTTCATTCCTTGACAGATCCCGCCCTAAAAGAATTTCAAGCAGATTAAAAAGGTCTATGTTATCCCCGTTACTGAATGCCAGGCTATTGAGCGCCTTACATGCCTGCGCGTTACTGTCATACTGCTTCTTGTATACACCATAATCGTACCCCATGACCCGCATAAGCATGGCATAATGAATATGCTCCTGTGGCTCCATGCCAAGCTACATTACCTGAGCAGTCTCTTTCAACAGAAAACTTTACCTAAACATCCTACGGATCTCTTCATCTGTCGGTTCCGCATCTCCACCCTGATACTTCTCCGCTGTGTAGTCACCATAACCGCCATTGTCAAACTGCTCCAGAAACTTTAGAGTCCCGGTTACTCCCAAAGCCTCCTTAAGCGCCATAATACCATTTTTTTGAATTTCCGCGTTATTCACTATATTTAGTTTCGTCGAAATCATTAATATAACACCTCCAATAGCCATTGATTTGGATTCATGATCCTTGTATCTATCTTGATACGTCCGCCATTATGAATAAACTTTTTATCTGTTGTCAGAAGAGCATCTACTTTTGCGGTTTCCGCACACGCTAAATGAATGCTGTCTTTATACTTAATATTGGAACAATGACGTATCTCTTCTGCTCTATCTAAAATCGAACCATCTACTCGAATTTCTTCAGAACACAAGTCATACATCATTTGAAGAACAGATTTCTTATAACTATCAGCAATGTCATTCATTTCCTTAACCAGCATTTCACTTCCCACTAATTCAACTGCTGCTTTTTCTGCCAACTCCAAAATAAGCATAACCGAATTTCGTTCATAATAAATCTGTGAATTGCTGCGATCATCAAGAATACGGTTATAGCAGCAGTTATCCAAATATATCTTCACTTGAGTCCTCCCTCATAGCTTTCTCAATAACTTATTATCATTTTACCACATACCCTCCCTAATAACCACCCATTTTCTCTGACCACATCACCCTTACCCCACCTTTCCACCCATCCCACCCTATACAAATTCTATGAAAAACACACATATCATATACTTTGTAACAGGTGGAATAGGTGGATTGATGGATTTCAGGCTGGTCAGCCCATTTCCTATTCAAACGGTCCGTACAATTTTCGCAACCTAAGATAAACCGAATATGGCAGACTGCTCTTGCCTTGCTCATAAGTTTTATACATGGCAATCGTAACCCCCAGCTCATCAGCAAATCTTCTCTGTGTCACCCCTTTTTCCTTCCGCAATCTTTTCAATAGCTTAACCACATCCACAGTATCTATAAATTTATGATAATCATTACAGAAGTAATAAGTATCCTTGTCAAAATACGCTGCAAAAGATTTTAAGACCGGAATCTGCATGGACTCCTCGGGGAAATTTTCCCTTGTATAACTGCTGACCAGATCTCTGCCCACGCCCACCTCTCTGGCTAATCTTACCTTTGGAATCCGTCTGTCAAACAACTCATAATTGATCCGATCGCTGATCTTCTCCATATGAAATTCCACTGGCGCAGACTCAAAATATCTCATACTCCTTATCTTGCTTTTGATGATCAGCATGTAGTCAAAAGTTTCCAAATAGGTACCATCGGCAAGTCCACTCTTTTGTCCATCATCGCGGGACTGCTCGCCACAGAGAAGGGCGAGGTTCTCTACCGGGGGCTTTCCTCCAAAGACTACTGCGCAGACACCGCCTTAAAGATAGGCTATATGCTGCAAAGAGACCATCTCTTTGAGTGGCGCACGGTCTATCGGAATGTCATTCTCGGTCTGGAACTCACCCACAGTCTCACAAAAGAAAACACGGACTATGTGCTGAAACTGCTGGAGGATTACGGTCTTTTAGACTTTAAAGACAAGAAGCCCTCCGAACTTTCCGGCGGCATGAGACAGCGGGCCGCCCTGATCCGCACCATGGCCGTCCACCCGGATCTCCTTCTTCTGGATGAACCATTCAGCGCTCTGGATTTCCAGACAAGACTCTCCGTCTCCGCGGACATCGCGAATATCATCCGTCAAACGGGAAAGACCGCACTGTTAATCACCCATGATCTCTCCGAAGCCATCACGCTGGCTGACCGGGTGATCGTCCTCTCCAAACGCCCTGCCGGGATCAAACGTGAAATGGAAATCCATTATGAGATCAGCCGCGAAGACCCTCTGGCCATCCGCGGCACTGCTGCCTATCAGACATATTTTAATCAATTATGGGAGGTATTAACCGATGACACGACAACCGCATAAGACTTCGCCGCCTTTCTCCCCACAACAGGAAAATTTCCTGCGCGCCCACCACAGGCACCACCACCGTATCACCCTCGCAAGATTTTTCCTTCTATTCCTCTTTCTGGGATTGTGGGAGACAGCCGCAAAACTCGGCTGGATAGACAGTTTCTTTTTCAGCAGCCCTTCCGGTATTGTGAAATATCTCGGACAGATGCTTGTCGATCATTCCTTCTTCGCCCACACCGGCGTCACCTTATTTGAGACAATCACAAGTTTCTTTCTGGTCACTGCTTTAAGTCTCCTTGCCGCCACCCTGCTCTGGTATCGGAACAGCCTCTCCGAAATTCTGGAACCCTACCTCGTCGTCCTGAATGCCCTGCCGAAATCCGCCCTCGCACCGCTTCTCATCGTATGGCTGGGAACCGGTACCAATACGATCATCGTTGCCGGTCTCTCCGTGGCGGTCTTCGGTTCCATCATCAGCCTCTACACAGGCTTCTGCCAAGTTGACCCGGAAATGTGCAAGCTGATCTACACACTGGGCGGCAGCCGCAGAGACGCTCTCGCCAAAGTGATCCTGCCGAGCTCCGTGCCGCTGATCCTAAGCAGCATGAAGGTCAACATCGGTCTTTCCCTTGTGGGTGTTATCATCGGAGAATTTCTGGCCGCAAGACGGGGCCTCGGGTATCTGATTATCTATGGGTCACAGGTGTTCCAGCTCAACATGGTGATCACTTCGATTATTATTTTGTGCGCGATTGCCATGGTGTTCTACAAGCTGATTCAGAGTGTGGAACATTATTATAAGAAGAAATATTAGCAGCGGAAGAAATGGAATAGGCAGGCTTCTTCGCCTGCCCGGTTTCCTTCACGCTCCATTCTTTTCCGCAGATTTTTGTATCCCGATGATTCCTGCCGTCAATATACCAAACACACTGATCCCCAGTTCCCTCCATGTAAAGTAGGAATGGGAGCAGGAATGATCTTTGGTAAGTAAATACCAGAAAAACGGGTACACAGACACGGCCAATACCGTCCCCACAACCGGGAGCAGCTTTCGATCGACCGCCATATGATTTACCATTCTGAATATAACAATACAAGCCGCCGCACAGATCGCTGCCGGCAGGATCACCTTCGTATTAATAACGTCGAAATTCAATTTTAACGTATCATAATAAGTATGCTTTTCGATAAAATATCCGCTGCGATAGGCAATCGCAGCAAAGGCATCATATATGATGTTTTCCTCTGTAAAAATCGAAGCAATTACCCACTTTGACGACCACATTCCCACATACCCGGTCCCCCATGACAGCGTATGTAAGAAGAGATTTTTCCAACCGCTCCTCTGATTTTCCGGCAGACGGCTCCCATCCAGAGCCAGACAGAAAATAAGCGGCACGCCCAAAGTGATAAGCGGATATGTGAGAAAATCGAAATAGGCAGTCCATACGCCCGTCAGAAGAAACAGATAATTTCTCCCCGTGCCGGTTAACTTTTCTCTCCCTGTCAATAAAGCATACAGCGCCAGCATCATAATATAAAAACACGGAGAATACTGCAGGGAACTGCACAGACTGACAGGAGAAAGGAAAACATACATCCCAAAGAAGGGAACGATAAATACTTTCTCCTTCGTCCCCGCAAGGACGGCTGCGAAGCCAAAGACAAGCGCGAGCTGCAAAATCATATTGATCTGCCGGATATCCGAATAGGCGAAAAAACATAAAAGCGGCCGCATCAACACCTGATATCCATGCCAGTATCTTCCGTAATTCTTTACCCTATAATTGTCATTGGAAAGGGCGGCCACCTGATAGAGGGATTCCATCGGATTTCTTCCGTCCACCTCCACATGCGTGCCAAGAAGAATGTCCCTGATGCCATCCTTTGTCTCCGTGTATGACACGTTGATGATCAGTCCGTCCGTATAGATATCGAGCATTGTCTCTTCGATATCCTGCCAGATATGGGAACCCAGCCCTTCCTTATGCATCGCAATCGCTGACGTCCACACATTTTCCTTCATTCGATCTCTGGGGATAAAGTAAGTAACCGCAAGCGCTGCGACACCCAATATCGCGCAGACGCAAACCAGACCCAATTCTTTTATCCATAAAACCAATGTTTTTTTCATAGCCTCTTATGGTCAAACATGCCCCTGTCTGCCCTTACTTCCTCATCCTACTGTAATCGTCTTCCTATATTTCCCGTTCACATCATGCACAATCACATTCTACGATATTGTATATCCTATGTCAATATTTATAGGATTTTATATGTTCCATTCGGAGACACTTTGTACTATATAATTTTACAGATAAGGGGGGATGGTATCATGTTTGAGGAATTTTTTTTTGAAAGGCTGACTTCCTTAAGGAATCAAAAGAATGTATCTGCCAGAGAAATGAGTCTGGCTCTGGGACAAAATGAAAGTTATATTAACCGCATCGAAAACAGGCTTACCTTTCCTTCCATGCAGGTTTTTTTCTATATCTGTGAATATTTTCAGATCACGCCTCAAGAATTTTTTGACGAAAAAAACCCGGCGCCGGGAAAGATCAGTCAGATTTCAGAGGAAATAAAGCATTTAGACGAATTACAACTCGATACCGTAATATCCGTGATCAAAGGACTACAGCATAAACCAAAATAAACGACAGAGGGGCGCCCCTGCCGTTATTCTACTACTCAAAACCCCATCAGCAAAGAATTTACAAATCCCAGAGACTCATCTGCCTGCCCGCTCCCTTCTCCTCAAAGGTCTGCAGATATCGGAATATTTCCTCATTATCGTGGACCATTCCACTCTCCGCACATTTCTGGTGAAACAGTTTCGTCAACCGGCCGCTGTCCGGGCTTTCGATCTCATACCGGTTCCCGTAAGTTCGTATATACTTTTCTTTTAATCCGGGAAACAGACGGTCAAGCTGCTTGTAAAAATATTCCCGGTTCCCCTCTCGCAGCGTCATTCCCGTGCCAAAGTGAATCACCCCGCAGACGCCCGCCTCCGCGCACATCTCCAGAATACCGGAAAGGTTCCCCTGCGTATCGTTGATAAAGGGCAGAATCGGCGTCAGCCACACGACGGTGGGAATGCCCGCGTCCCGAAACTTCTTAAGCGCCGCAAACCGTTCTCCCGTCGTACTTACATTTGGCTCGATTTTCCTGCACAGCGCCTCATCACAGGTAGTCAGGGTCATCTGCACCACACACTTCGTCTTTTCGTTTATCTTTTGAAGCAGATCCAGATCCCGCAAGATGCGGTCCGACTTTGTAATCACTGTAATTCCGAACCCATACGCATCAATCAATGTCAGTGCCCTTCTGACATAGCCAAGTTCCATTTCCAGCGGGATATAGGGATCCGTCATGGAGCCCGTGCCGATCATGCACTTATGCCGCTTATGTTTCAGGGCATATTCCAACAGTTCTATGGCATTCTCCTTGACCTCGATATCCTCAAAAGCGTGCTCCATATGGTAGCATCTACTTCTGGAATCGCAGTAAATGCACCCGTGGGAGCAGCCCCGGTACAGGTTCATCCCGTTATGGGAGGATAAGATCCCCTTCGCCCTCACAAAGTGCATCCGTCCGCCCTCACTTTCCGGCACAGTTTTTCTTATGCGCCTTCAGTTTCTTCATGGCCCAGTCATAGTGGCTTGAGGTGTTGCTGACAAAATAGGATCCAAGCGTGCTTCCGCCCACCCACGGAAAAACGCTTTTAGAAAACAGTTCCTCGTTGGAAAAAGTCTCCGCTAACGCCATCACTTCGGCATGAGACTCCGCAAACATGCTCTTCGCCTCGTCAAGTGTCGTTTCTTGATGCTTTTTCCAGAATACCACATTCATGTCACCGTATGTCTTCCAATTATAGGGTTTCGGAATAAACGGCCAGTTGTCGCCCCTCCGGTTGGCATTTACCCATGTCAGCAGAAGCTGATGCCACTCATAGAGATGCACCAGAACGTCCCGCAGATTTTTATCCCGTTTCCAGTGCGCCTCTTTCTTCGCGCTGCCCGAAAAATCAAAAGGAGTACCCAGTTCTTCTTCCGTCAGTCCCTCAATCATCTCATTCAGTTTCCTATAGTTTTCTGTTGCTGCAGTCAATAAATCTGCTTTTGTCGCCGGTCTTGCCATGTTATTTTCCTCCCTGTGTCCACTCTGCTGATCATCGTTTAAATTATATCATTCGCCAAATGCCCGTCTTTTCTGCTCCGCTTATTGTCTGCAAAATTGAACGGCGGCCTTTATGTCTTTCATTATACCGACATAATATTGACATCTTATGTCAGGTTTTATTTTTCTCGTAAATTTTTCTGGCTTGTTCCGCTATGCGTTCTCTCAGGTACGCAGGCGACAGAATCTCCACCTGCGTGCCAAACGACAAAAGAAACCCGGTCAGCCACGCGCTCTCCGGCATTCTGGCGCAGGCAATCAGATCCCCGTTCTCCTGCCTTTCGATCTGGTCTGTGTCAAATTCGTCGTAAACCCGGTATGCCATCTCTTTCGGAAAGCGCAGCATAATCATCGGAGCATCCGTCTCTCCCACGTCCGGCGTTTCCGGGAAACTGCGGCGCAAAAAATGCTCTTCCAGAAGCGTCAGCTCCAAAATGCGATTCAGCTTAAAAGTACGCATATCCTGTTTTTGCGTGCAGAATGCTCTCAAATACCACGCCTTAGACCTGTAAACCAGTTTATACGGCTGCACGGTTCTTTCCCTCACAGTCCCGTCGGATCCGGCATAACAGATTCTGACATGTCTGCGGTGAATGACCGCCGTCTTTAACAGTCCGAACTTTTCCTTGTCGTACCCCTGATTACCCCATCTGGAAAAATCCACCTCGAGCCAGTTCTCCGGGGGAAGCTGAAACATGGCGGAAAGTTTCTGCAAGGTCTGGCTTTCACTGATATTCCGGGTAATATTGACGCTCTGTAAGGCCGCGAGGATCTCCTGCTTTTCCCCCTCAGACAGCACGGCCTGATCCAGAACGAAATCTTCCAGCAGACGAATGCCCCCGTTTCGGCCTGCCTCCGCATAAACGGGAATACCCGCGCTGCTCAGGGCGTCAATATCCCTGTAAATCGTCCTGGCTGACACCTCAAAACGCGCCGCCAGCTCTGTGGCGGTAGCCTGTCCTTTGTCCAGTAAATAATACACAATTTTAAACAATCTGCTCTCCTGCACCGCCGTATCCCTTCCATAATCAGAATGGCAAAACACTGACATACTGTGTCAGGTTTATTATATCTGTTTATTTCACCAATCGCAAATCCCGCAAAAAGGGCAGAGGAGCCCCTCTGCCGCCCTGTTTTCTATATTACTTTCTTATCTGCTCTCCCCGTCCTCCCACAACACGGTCTTCCCCTGCCGCAAAGACGCCTGCACATCAATAATCCGCTGGTTTTCGGATCCCCGGAAGCGCAGGCTGATGTTTTTCTGCGCCTGTATGAACTCCCCGTCCACGAACACATCAAGGCAACTCAGAAACGCCTTCATATCCGCCCATTTTTCGCAGAAATCGTCCAAAATATCCCTGTCAAAGAGATACCCTGTATAGCACCATACATTCTTATGCGGAAAACGCGATCTCATCTCCCGCAAAAAAGGAAGGAGCGCCGTCCAGTTTGCGTATTCGAGCGGTTCCCCGCCAAGCAGCGTAAGTCCCGCGATATAGTCCGGCGAAAGCGCCTCCATAATCTCCGCCGCCGTCTCCCCCGTAAAGGGCTCTCCGTACTGAAAGTCCCATGTCTCTGGGTTAAAACAGCCCTCACAGTGGTGGGTGCAGCCGCTCACAAAGAGCGTCACCCGCACCCCCGGCCCATCCGCAATGTCACATTTTTTTATCACAGAATAGTACATGTCACACCTCAAACATCCGAAACCGCGGAGCATTCTCTGAATCGAGCGCGCCGGCGCCCGATTTGTTATAAGTGCAGCACTCTCTCCCTAATCTCCTGCGTACGCCCCTGATTCCAGAACTGCGTCCCGATATAGCCGCAGGTACGTCTTGCCACATTCATCTTATTCTGGTCGGTATTGCCGCAGTTCGGACACTTCCAGACAAGTTTCCCGTCCGTGTTCTCCACAATCTCAATCTCCCCGTGGTAATCACACGCCTGACAGTAATCACTCTTCGTATTCAATTCGGCGTACATGATATTGTCATAAATATACTGCATCAGGGAGAGCACCGCGTCCAGATTATCCTCCATATTCGGCACCTCCACATAGCTGATGGCGCCGCCCGGGGAAAGCTCCTGAAACTGCGCTTCGAATTTTAACTTATCAAAAGCGTTGATTTCCTCCGTCACATGCACATGATAACTGTTCGTGATATAACTGCGATCCGTCACACCCTCGATGATCCCAAACCGCTTCTGCAGACACTTCGCAAACTTGTAGGTTGTGGATTCAAGCGGCGTACCGTAAAGGCTGAAATCAATGTCCGTCGCTTCCCGCCATTCCTTGCATGCATGATTCAAATACTGCATAACTTTCAGGGCAAAAGCCGTCGCCTCCGGATCTGTATGGCTCTTTCCCGTCATATATCTGGTGCACTCACATAGTCCGGCATACCCAAGCGATATCGTGGAATAGCCGCCATAGAGAAGTTTGTCAATCTTTTCTCCCTTTTTCAATCTGGCAAGCGCCCCGTTCTGCCACAGAATCGGCGCCACGTCGGATAGTGTTCCTTTCAGGCGGTTATGCCGCGCCATCAGCGCCCGTCTGCACAGTTCCAGCCGTTCATCCATAATTTCCCAGAAACGTTCTTTATTTCGCTTGGATGAACAGGCCACGTCCACCAAATTTAAAGTGACCACACCCTGATTGAATCTGCCGTAAAACTTCGGCTGGTCATTCTCGTCGTGATACACGGTAAGGAAAGAGCGGCACCCCATACAAGTGTAGCAGTTTCCGTCCTTTAACTGCTTCATAATTTTCTCGGAAATATAGTCCGGTACCATCCGTTTCGCCGTGCACTTCGCCGCCAGCTTGGTCAGATACCAGTATTTGGTGCCCTCACGGACATTGTCCTCCTCCAGCACATAGATCAGCTTGGGGAATGCCGGGGTGATGTAAACGCCCTTCTCGTTCTTCACGCCCTGAATCCGCTGGTTGAGCATCTCCTCTATGATCATCGCCAGATCGTCTCTGGTACGCCCCTCCGGCACCTCTCCGATATACATAAAAACCGTGATAAAGGGTGCCTGCCCGTTGGTGGTCATCAACGTGATCACCTGATACTGGATGATCTGCACCCCCTGCCTGATCTCGTCCTTTACGCGCCGCTCCGCGATGGCGCTTATCTGCTCCTCCGTGGCGTTTACACCCATCTCCTCCATCTCCGACCGCACCTTATTGCGGAATTTTTCCCGGCTCACATCCACAAAAGGCGCCAAATGGGAAAGGGAAATGCTCTGCCCGCCGTACTGGCAGCTCGCAATCTGCGCGATGCTCTGAGTCGCCACATTGCAGGCGGTAGAAAAGCTCTTTGGCCTGTCTATCATCGTCTCACTGATTACCGTGCCGTTCTGCAGCATGTCCTCCAGATTGACCAGACAGCAGTTGTGCATGTGCTGTGCAAAATAGTCCGCGTCATGGAAATGGATCACGCCCTGCTCATGCGCCTCCACGATATCCGGCGCAAGCAAAAACCGCTTCGTGATATCCTTGCTCACTTCCCCCGCCATATAATCCCTCTGTACACTGTTCACCGTGGGATTTTTATTGGAATTTTCCTGCTTTACTTCCTCATTGTTACACTCCAAAAGACTTAAGATCTGCTCATCCGTGGAGTTGGATTTGCGCACAAGCGCCCTCTTATAGCGGTATGTGATATAGTTTCTGGATATGTTGTAAGCCCGGTACTTCATAAGCTGGTTCTCCACCATATCCTGAATTTCCTCCACGCCCGGAGCCCTTCGCATCTCCTCGCAATGGTCGGCAACCACAGACGCAATCTCGTCAATCTCCTCCTCTGTCAGGCGGTCCTCCTCCTTTGCACTGTTGTTTGCCTTTCTGATCGCCGCTATGATCTTCTTCAGATCAAAGTTGACTTCCACGCCGCTTCTCTTGATAATCTTCATTCAACAAACTCCCCCATATTCTATCTGATACCCTATATCATGTATGTCCTTTCTGTCATCACCCGTCGCACGCACTATATATTGTATCATGGTAAAATATTATGTCAAGTTCTTGTAGTATTTATTTCGGTAAATATAAAGTAACAATTATAGACTGACTTAGTCGGTATATATTGTCCTCCGGCTATATCCTAAAAACAGACACCAGTCGTTTTGATACAAACATAAAACGACTGGTGTCTGTTTTCCACTTTGCTTATACATATAAGCAGATTCGAAATGCTTCGCATTTCTCATTCGCGGTGTTCGTCAAAAACAGGCGGTAATTATTTCTGATGTAAACATAAAATAATCACCGCCTGTTCTTGACTCTGCTTATACGCGTAAGCTGGAAAAGGGACTCGAACCCTCGACCTACTGATTACGAATCAGTTGCGCTACCGACTGCGCTATTCCAGCATAACCTTGCAACAATGATTATTATATGATGGAATGCGTCATTTTGCAAGAGATTTTTTTAGAAATCTGTCAGCAAATTGTGTCAGCGTTACAATTCATGACTGCGTCGGGTTTTCCGGCATTCATATTGCCGTCAATTTTCCCTCATATGCACATCAATCTGCGGGAAAGGAATCCCGATCCCCGCCTCGTCGAGCGCATACTTCACCGACTCCATAAGCCGCCATCTGGTTTCCCAGAAATTTTCGTTGGTGCTGTAGCAGCGCAGATTGAGAACCACACTGCTGTCCGCCAGATCATCCACAAACACCCGCTTCTCCTCGTCCTGTAAAACGCCGGGATCTTCCTCCAGCACCTTGAGAAGAACCTCCTTCGCCATGCGGATATCCGCCTCATAGGAAATCCCCACCTTAATATCCATTCTCCGGTCGTTCAACGTGCTCATATTCAAAATATTGCCGTTTGCCAGTTCCCCGTTCGGCACCACCACCATATGACGGTCCGGTGTGGCCAGTCTGGTATAAAAAAGCTGTACATCCTCCACCATCCCCTCGTTGCCGACGGCGTCCCTGATATAGTCTCCCACCTTAAAGGGCTTTAGGAGCAAAATCAGCACGCCTCCCGCAAAATTGGACAGGCTGCCCTGTACCGCCAGACCAATGGCCACGCCTGCGGAACCCACCAGAGCCACCACGCTGGTTGCATCCAGCCCAAAGGAGGAAGCGATCATAAAGAGCAGCAGGATGTAGAGTACTGTCTTGACAAGGGAATCCAGAAAACGACTCACGCCCACATCCACATTCCGGCGCTCAAAGGATTTCCGAAGGATTCTGCGCACCAGCTTAATGAGCTGTATGCCGATAAAAAATACAACCAACGCCAGCAGCATCCTGATGCCCAGACGAAGCATTTTCTCCGGCAGTTCCTCCATATACCTCTGGATCAGCCCTACGTTCAGCTCATCCGAAGCAATATATTCAATCTCCCTGATCTGTTCTTCCACAGCCTGATCTTCCATGCCGCCTCCTTTTATCCGCTCGCCTTATTTTGGAACGAATCCTGTCTTCCACTATCCACACCCTGCTTTGCGTTTCTTACCGTTTTTTGTCTCTTACTGCTTCTTATCTCTTACTCTTTTGTGCCGTCATTCTCTGCCTTCTTCACAGATTCCTGTTTTTCTGCAGGTTTCGTGACATCCGTCTCTTTCCCTTTTGTTCGCCTTGTGGGCGCTTTCTTCACCGCCGCCCTCTTGCCTGCCTGCTTCTCTCCGGGCTTTGCAGCGGATACGGCCTTCGGCTCCTCCTTCCCGTCCACCGGTTGCTTAACTGCTGTCTTCGGCTTCTTCGTCAGCTCTTGAAGCTTCTGCGCCGCCGCTTCCGCAGCCTTCTCTAAGAGTTCCGCTGCTTTCGCGCGCTCCCTGGCTTCCGCGGCTGCCCGTTTCGCCAATTCTTTCGCCTCTGCCGCCGCCCGTTTTGCCTGCTCTCTGGCCTCCGCCGCCGCCCGCGCCGTTCGCTCGGCCTCCTCTTCGGCCAGCCGTCTCTCTTCCGCTTCCTTCGCCAGCCTTCTTTCCTCCGCGCGTTTCCGCTCAATCTCCGCTTTCTCCTCCTTCGTATAAGGTGTATAGGAGAATATGCTGATGCTGAGCGGCGCACTCACCATATCGATGGCATAGGGCTTGCCGTCCCACTCCATCTCCAACGCATCGCAGACTGCCGTATTCAGTATTCCGCTGCCGCCGTAAGCCGGATCATCCGTATTGAAAACTTCCTGATATTTTCCTTCACAGGGCACACCCACCCGGAATTCCTGTCTCGCGTCGGCGAAATTCGCCACCACCACCAGCATATCCTTAACGTCGTCCGCCTTTCTGATATAAGACAGCATACAGGCGTTTGGCGTGATGCAGTTGATCCACTCAAAGCCTTCCCATGAAGTATCCTTCTCATAGAGCGCAGGAGAAGAAACATAAAATTTGTTTAAATCCGCCACCAGTTTGTTTAGCTTTTTGTGGTCCGCATTTTCCAAAAGCTCCCACTCCACGGCACGTTTTTCGTTAAATTCTTTGTATTCCCCGATATCCTGCCCCATAAACAAAAGTTTCTTGCCCGGATGGGTCATGTGGTACGCATAGGTCAGCCGAAGGTTGGCAAACTGCTTTTCCCGCTCTCCCGGCATCCTGCCAAGGAGCGTACCTTTGCCGTGCACCACCTCGTCGTGGGACAGCACCAGCATAAACTTCTCGCTGTAGGCATAGATCATGCTGAAAGTCAGGTCGTTGTGCCTCCCGGAACGGAAGAAGGGGTCCGTCGTGATATAACCCAGATAATCGTTCATAAATCCCATATTCCATTTCAGGTCAAATCCCAGCCCGTCCTCGTCAAGCGCCCCCGTAATCTTCGGCCACGCCGTGGACTCCTCCGCAATCATCAGCACACCCGGATTGCGTTTCTTCATTATTGAATTTAAGTGCTTTAACAGCTCCACCGCCTCCAGATTTTCATGGCCGCCGTAGATGTTCGCCACCCACTCCCCGTCGTTCTTTCCATAATCCAGATAAAGCATGGAAGCCACCGCATCTATGCGGATTCCGTCAGCGTGGTATTTTTCCACCCAGTACAGCGCATTGGCAATCAGGTAATTGCTCACCTGCGGTCTGCCGTAATTATAAATCAGCGTACCCCAGTGCGGATGGAATCCCTGTCTCGGATCTTGATGCTCATACAGGCAGGTGCCGTCAAACCCCGACAGTCCGTAAGTATCCCTCGGGAAATGTGCTGGCACCCAGTCCAGAATCACGCCGATTCCCGCCCGGTGCATCTCATC
The DNA here is from genome assembly GCA_947073545.1 of uncultured bacterium. Classification (GTDB taxonomy): domain Bacteria; phylum Bacillota; class Clostridia; order Lachnospirales; family Lachnospiraceae; genus UBA3282. The sequence continues at coordinate 75,110 of CAMTMP010000008.1, read as the reverse complement.
CATAAAGTTCATAAAGTCCTCCGGCGTACCATAGCGGGAGGTGGGCGCATAATAGCCGATCACCTGATAGCCCCATGACTCATCCAGCGGATGCTCCATCACAGGCATCAACTCGATATGGGTATATCCCATCTTCTTCACATAGTCGATTATCTTCGGCGCAAGCTCTCTGTAAGTGAAAAACTCCCTGCCGTCAGAGGGTTTCTCAAAAGAACCGAGATAAAGCTCATACACACTCATGGGCTTATTCTCCGCCTGCAGTGCAGCGCGCTCCTTCATCCACTTTTCATCCTTCCATGAAAAGCCCGTGATATCCCGCACCACGGAGGCGCTGTCCGGCCGCATCTGCGCCCCGAAACCATAAGGATCCGCCTTCATAAACACAAGGCCGCTTTTCGTCTTGATCTCGAATTTATAGCAATCCCCCTCTTTTACATCGGGAACAAATATCTCAAAAATACCGGAATCCCAAAGTCGCCGCATCTGGTGGACCCTGCCGTCCCAGCCGTTAAAATCGCCAACCACACTGACCCGCATGGCATTCGGTGCCCAGACTGCAAAGGCTGTACCCGCAATTCCGTCCACAACCTGAGGATGCGCTCCCAGCTTCTCATAAATACCGTAATGGATGCCCGCGTCAAATTTCTCCGTGTCCTGCCTGCTGATCTGCGGCGCAAAATTATAAGCGTCCCGTAGCTTTTTCAGGCTGCCGTTCGTCGCTTCCACCACATATTCATACGCGGGAATGGTCTTTCCCGGCAAAAGCAGCGCAAAATACCCCTCCTCATCGGCCTCCTCCATCCGGTAGCTCTTGTCACCGTCCAAAAGCTGCAAGCGTACGCTCTTCGCCCCCGGCTGAAAGGTCTGCACAAGTACCGAGCTTCCCGCCGCGTGGGCGCCGAGAATCTCATGCGGATTATCCGACTCCGAGTAGACAATCTCCTCTATTTTTGCCCAGTTCATCAGTTTATATGTCTTTTTATTCATCTGCGCCTTCCGCCTTTCTGTCATTCCTATGCATTAACATTCCAATTTCCCTTTTACTTCTGTACCGCTAAAAGCTGTGACATTCTATTCCTTACCACCGCCTGAATCATCTGCAGCGCCCTCACCCGGTTCCTCTATCCGGTGAATCAGAAGCCCGCTTCTTAGCTTTGGTTCAAACCATGTAGATTTCGGAGGCATCAGCTTTCCCGCATCCGACACGGCGAACAGTTCGTGGATATCCGTGGGAAACATGGCAAAAGCCACCATCGCGTCCGTATGAACACGCCGTTCCAGCTCTACAAGCCCCCTGATACCGCCCACAAAGTCGATGCGCTCATCCACCTTCGGGTCCGCAATGCCAAACACAGGCTCCAGCAGCTCCTTCTGTAAAACCGCCACATCCAAATCTTCCACCGGATCTCCCGTATAACACGCTTCCTTTATCGTCAGGCGATACCACGCATCCCGGTAATACATGCCGATCTCGCCCTTTTTCTGCGGTCTGTACGGCTCCTTTCCCGTTTTTTCCAGCGCAAACGCCTCTTCTACCTTCTCCAAAAATGTACTCTCGTCAAAGTCTGCTCCCGGCTTCACCACCCTGTTATAGTCCATAATCATAAGCTGATCGTCCGGAAACAGAACGGAGAGAAAATAGTTAAATTCTTCTTTTCCCGTGTAAGCAGGGAAGGCCGCCCTTCTTTTCTTAGAAACCCGCACCGCTGACGCGCATCTGTGATGGCCGTCCGCAATGTAGATGGATTCCACCTGCCGGAAGGCATCCCTGATCCGCTCCACGGCATCTGCCCCGTCTATCACCCAAAGCCTGTGGGTAACACCGTCAGCCGCCGTAAAATCATACACCGGCTCCCTCTCCATAGCCAGCTCCACTTCCCGCTCAATCTCCGCTCTTCTCCGGTAAGCCAGAAAAATCGGACCGGTCTGGGCGCTGCACACATCCACATGCCTGATGCGGTCGGCCTCCTTATCCGCTCTCGTATTCTCGTGTTTCTTTATCACCTGCGCATCGTAATCATCCACGGAGGCGCAGGCGCCGATTCCCACCTGAGAACGGCCGTCCATCACCAGCTCATAGACATAATACGCTTCCTTCTCCTCCTGTATGAAATGCCCGTCCTCCATCATATGATCGAGTATTTCCCGCGCCTTCTCATAAACCTCCGGCGCATACATATCATATCCTTCCGGAAACTGTGTCTCCGGCCTGTCTATCCGCAGGAACGTATCATCATCCCCTGCCACGGCCTCTCTGGCCTCTTTTCTATTGTAAACGTCATAGGGCAGCGCGGCTATCTTGTCTGCCAGACCGGCCCTTGGCCTGACTGCCCGAAACGGAATGATATCTGCCATAGCTCTCTCCTTTTCCCTGTATTTTACAGGATGTATGTATTCATTCTAACAAATAATGTTTGTCACCACAAGGGAATAGTGGTAGAATTGTTCCAATGAGCGGCGAAGCGGTGCAAGGGCAGTTTTTAACATATGCACCGCAAAGTAAAATCTATAAAATAAGAAGTGGAAAGGAAGATGCATAATATGACCATCGAAGAACAGAAAATTCTGGACCGGATCAACGCTTACGCGGAAGAAGCGCTTGCGGACATCGATCCCCAGAAAACCAGAATTTCATTTCAATTAGAAGCTTTAAAACCCGTTATGCAGGAAATTGCCGATGAAACAGGGAAATCCGTGGAGGATATCTTCATCCTCTATATGGATCTGGCCAGCGAATCCGCTGTGGAGGCCGACAAAAAGCTGCAAGCCACGCTGGAGGATGGGGAGAGCGCAGACTTTTCTTCTATCGCAAACCGGCTTAGCTGAAAACACCCTGCACAAAACAAGGGTCTGTCGAATTTGTCTGACAGACCCTTGTTTCATTTCTCTATATACTATTATCACTCTATATCACTTCCATGCCGTTCGTATCCAATCTGACGAAAGCTGACTCACTTCACCACTCTCACCCGGAACACGCCGTCGATGGACTGGAGCTTTTCAATGATCTCTTTGGAGGCGGGCGTCTCGATATCCAGCATCGTGTAAGCCACCTCTCCCCTCGACTTGTTCATCATATCGGAGATATTGATGTTGTTGTCACCGAAGCAGGCGGTAAACTTGGTGATCATGTTGGCAATGTTCTTATGGAAAATCGCCACACGGCCAGCCTGCTCGCATATCCCCATATCGCACTTCGGATAGTTCACACTGTTGGCAATGTTGCCGTTCTCCAGATAATCCTTCAACTGCTTCACAGCCATCACCGCACAGTTGTCCTCCGACTCCTCCGTGGATGCTCCAAGATGCGGGATCACGATGCACCCCTCCTGTCCTGCCGTGGTGGGGTTCGGGAAATCGGAAACATACTTTCTCACTTTCCCGGCCTGGATGCTCTCCAGAACTGCCTTTTCATCTACGAGAAGGTCTCTCGCGAAGTTTAAGAGGATCACGCCGTCCTTCATCTGTTCGAGCGCATCCTGATTAATCATACCCTTCGTCGCATCCATCAGCGGCACATGAATCGTGATGATATCGCACTCCGCATAAATCTCCTCCACATGAAGCACATGCTTTACGTCGCGGCTTAAGTTCCACGCCGCATCTACGGACACATAAGGGTCGTAGCCGTAAACTTCCATGCCAAGGTGCTTCGCCACATTGGCTACCTTCACGCCAATCGCGCCAAGGCCGATGATACCCAGCTTCTTTCCCTGAATCTCCGTTCCCGCGAAATTCTTCTTCGCCTTCTCCGCGTCCTTCGCGATATTCTCGTCGGCCGCATTCGCCTTCACCCACTCGATACCGCCGGCCACGTCACGGGACGCTAAAAGCATACCCGCAATCACTAACTCCTTCACGCCGTTTGCGTTGGCGCCGGGCGTATTAAACACCACTATGCCTTTCTCCGCGCATTTATCTAACGGAATGTTGTTGACTCCTGCACCTGCACGGGCGATGGCCAAAAGATTTTCCGGCAGCTCCATGTCGTGCATGGCCGCGCTTCTCACCAGAATGCCGTCCGCCTCCTCTATCTTCTCTGTCATTTCATACTGCTCACTGAATTTTTCCAGACCCACCTGTGCGATGGGATTTAAGCAATGATATTTAAACATCGGACTTATCCTTTCTGTCATTATTATTTTAAGCACTTCTGCTCAAATTCCCTCATAAAGGCAACCAGCTTCTCCACGCCCTCCACAGGCATCGCGTTGTAGATGCTGGCGCGCATACCGCCCACGGTTCTGTGTCCTTTCAGATTTACGAACCCGGCCGCTGTCGCCTCCTTGATAAATTTGGCGTCCGTCTCCTCGTTTCCTGTCACGAAAGGCACATTCATAAGGGATCTGTCCTCTTTTCTGACCGTCCCCTTAAAGAGCCTGCTCTCATCGAGGAAATCATAAAGGATTTTCGCCTTCTTCTCATTTAATTCCTTCATCGCCTCAAGGCCGCCGTTTTTCAAAAGCCACTTAAACACCTTGCCGCAGATATAAATGCCGTAGCAGGGAGGCGTGTTGTACAAAGACTCATTGTCCGCATGTACTTTAAACTTCATCATGGTGGGCGTACCGGGCAGCACCTCATCCGTCAGCAGATCCTCCCTGATAATGACAACCTGTGTGCCCGCAGGTCCCACATTCTTCTGTACGCCGGCATAGACAAGGCCGTACTTCGTCACATCCATCGGCTCCGAGAGGAAGCAGGAAGACACGTCGGAAACCAGAATCTTTCCTTTAGTATCCGGCAGCGTATGATATTTGGTTCCGTAGATCGTATTGTTCTCGCAGATATAAACATAATCCATATCATCCGTTATGGGAAGATCGGAGCAATCCGGAATATAGGAGAACGTCTCATCCGCGGAAGAAGCAAGCTCCACTGCCTCACCGTAAATCTTCGCCTCCGCAAAAGCCTTCTTCGCCCACTGTCCCGTCAGGATATAGCCCGCCTTGCGGTTCTTCATCAGATTCATGGGCACAGACGCAAACAAAAGGCTTGCGCCGCCCTGTAAAAACAATACCTTATAGTTATCGGGAATGTTAAGGAGCGTGCGCAGATCCGCCTCTGCCTCCTTGATGATCGTGTCGTAAACCTTCGACCGATGGCTCATCTCCATGACCGACATCCCTGACCCCTTGTAGTCAAGCATCTCCTCGGCTGCCTCTTTTAACACCTCTTCCGGCAAAACCGCGGGTCCCGCTGAAAAATTATACACTCTGGACACTTTTCTCTCCTCCCGTCCTCATTCGTTTCTGTTTACAAAAACTAAAAACCATTTTACGCCCTTCCGGCACTTTAGTCAATTACTTTGTTAAACAATCCTGTGCGCTCCCTCAGTCCTTTGTCCGACTGATAACTTCATACAAGCATGATCAGCCAGTCGAACCCGATCTGGCTGATCTGTTAATAGAACATCACCACCGGTGTCCCCACTTCCGCCATGTCAAAGAGCTGTTCCATCGCCGTGCGGGGCGTATTGATGCACCCGTGGGAGCCATTGGTCTTATAAATATTCCCGCCAAATGTCCCTCGCCACGAAGCGTCGTGAATACCGATATTGCCTTTTACAGGCATCCAGAAATCCACAGGTGAGGCATAGTCTCTGCCCCGCAGAATGCGATTTTTCTGCTTTGCGTACACGAAGTTCACCCCGGAGGGCGTTCCCATCCTGCGGGATGTGTTTCCCGTCACGATCGGCGTATCTATCGTCAAGACGCCGTCCACGTAATAGTACATCTTCTGTTCGCCCATATCCACCTCTATGTAGGTTGAGCCGATGTCCTCGCTGCCTTTCTTCCACGCCTCCTGTGTGTAGACAGGCTCGTGTACCTCACGCTTTTTTCCGTAAAAGGCGTCTGTCAAGTAAGCCGTCTCCGCCTCCTGGTCTATTTTATTGCCGTAAAGGCCGCCCTCCACCGTCACCACATCTCCTCTGGTGGCCATAAACTGTCTGCTCACGCCCACAGTGTCATACTTTGCCGCCAGCTTTTCCACAAACTCTTCTATCGCATGCTCTTTTAACTGAAACCCGCCTGATTCGTCCAATAAAAAACGTCCGTTACCGTCCAGCGCTATCCAGTCACAGACAACGGAGGCGTCCACAGGGATCTCCTCCTCCCCCATCCGGTAAACGATACCGCAGTCCTGAAAAGGTTCCAGTTTTTCCCACATATCCATTGTTTCGCGCATCTGCGCCGTCAGCTCCAGATCGTGATAGCATCCCTCGTCAACCAGAGAAACCTCGCTCCTTGATTCCTCGATCGCGGTCAGCACCGCGCTTCTGGCCTGCTCGATAAAAAGCACATCCGTCCGCTCGTTCACAAGCTTATAGCCCTGCGGCGTGCGGACAATCTCCACCCGGCGCTCCCGGTCCGTCCGGTCGTCCTGACTGATCGGAAGGGCGGCAAAACAGGCCTCAAAAGCCTCCCTGCTGTAGGAAACCACAGGCACAAGCTCCACCCTGCGTCCGCCCGTCAGACTCTCAATCCACATCCACGGATTCTGCCGCTTCTGATAAATCTCAAGCGCCTGTTTAAAGTCAAACTGATATGAAATTTCCTCCGCGGATATCACATAAGAATTGCCGTCCTTATCCTTCACGGTGACGCCTTCATATGTAAAATCCCTCACCAGCTCGTCGTTTACCTCCTGAATACTCCTGCCGGTACAGTAGATCCCGTTGATCCATGTACCATAGGTAAACGCGTTGTGGTAGTACACGGCAAGCCCCAGATAGGTCGCCATCAGACTGACTGTGACGATACCCAGAATGACTGCCATATGCTTTAGTATTCTCTTCATAACCGACCTTCACATAATAACTACTTTTCTCCCGCGCCCAGATCCCCCGCGTCAAAGGCCTCGCTAATGGGCGCGCCCGCAGGTACCATCGGAAATACCTTGTCATCCTCCGGTATAACGCAGTTTAATAACACAGGTTTTTTTAAGGAAATGGCTTTCTCGATAGCGGGGGCCACCTCCTCCTTCTTCGTCACAAGGATCGCCTCACAGCCGAGCCCTTCCGCTACTTTGCAAAAGTCCACACCGTCGTCTAAAATCGTCTGGGAATAGCGTTTCCCGTAAAACAATGTCTGCCACTGTCTGACCATACCAAGCACGTGGTTGTTGATTACCACCTGAATAATCGGTATGTTATAACGGCTGGCCGTGGCCAGTTCGTTCATATTCATACGAAAACATCCGTCCCCCGCGATATTGATACAGATTTTGTCAGGCTGCCCCATCTTGGCCCCGATACATGCACCCAAGCCATAACCCATGGTGCCTAAGCCCCCGGAAGTCAAAAGCGTGCGGGGCTTAGAATACTTATAATACTGTGCCGCCCACATCTGGTGCTGTCCCACATCCGTTGTGATAATGGCGCCACCGCCCGTTACCCGGTCGATCTCCTCCATAATATAAGGACAGGAAAGCGCCCCCTTGTCATAATTCAGCGGATATTTCTCTTTCAGCTCCGCAATATGCGCCATCCACTCCTCATGTTTCTGCCCGGAAAGCCTTTCATTTAACCGGATGAGCACTTCCTTTAAATCCCCCACTAATGAAACATCCGTCTTGATATTTTTGTTGATCTCCGCCGCATCCACGTCGATATGCAGCACTTTGGCATGCTCCGCGAACTTCTTCGGATTTCCCACCACACGGTCGGAAAAACGCGCGCCCAGCGCAACCAGCAGATCGCACTCACTGACACCGAAATTGGAAGTCTTCGTGCCGTGCATACCGATCATGCCCGTGTATCTGTCGTCATGTCCGTCGATCACGCCCTTGCCCATCAGCGTATCACAAACAGGCGCATCAACCAGTCCGGCAAAAGCTCTCACTTCCTCATAAGCCCCAGAGATCACCGCGCCGCCGCCCACATAGATAAAGGGCTTTTTCGCACTCTCCAGAAGACGCACCGCCGCCGCCAGCTCTTCCTCCGTATAACGCCCCGGCTTTTCCGCTTTCTCCGGTGTCTTTTTCTCATAGTCACAGGAATTTGCCGTCACATCCTTCGTGATATCCACAAGCACCGGACCTGGTCTGCCGCTTCTTGCTATGACAAACGCCTTTCTGAGCGTGTCCGCCAGTATATTGACGTCCTTTACTATATAATTATGCTTGGTGATGGGCATGGTGATACCCGCGATATCTACCTCCTGAAAGGAATCCTTTCCCAAAAGGGGAAGATTTACGTTACAGGTAATCGCCACCACGGGCACTGAGTCCATATAGGCCGTTGCGATTCCCGTCACCAGATTGGTCGCCCCCGGACCGCTGGTTGCCAGGCAGACTCCCACCCTGCCGGTGGCTCTGGCATAACCGTCCGCCGCATGTGCCGCCCCCTGTTCATGGGACGTCAAAATATGTTTGATTTCCTCACTGTGCTGATACAGCGCATCATACACATTTAAAATCGTGCCGCCTGGATAGCCAAAGACAGTATCGACGCCCTGCTCCTTCAGACATTCCACTACAATCTGCGCACCTGTCAAATTCATTTTTCTTCCTCCTGCCTTTTATAAAATCACGGTTGTAATTTATCTTTGTTTCTTTCACCTGTCAACCCTTCGGTATCTCCAAGATCGCGCCCCTGTTGCCGCTTGTCACCATCTCACGGTATCTGGACAGATATCCGCTCGTCACCTTGGGTTCTCTAGGCTGCCAGTTCTTTCGTCTCGCCGCCAGCTCCTCATCAGAGACTTTCACGTCCAACTTCATGTTCGGGATATCGATGCTGATGATATCGCCCTCCTCCACCAGCGCAATGGGGCCGCCCACCGCCGCCTCCGGCGATACGTGGCCGATGGATGCGCCTCTGGATGCACCGGAAAAACGACCGTCCGTAATTAACGCCACGCTGGAGCCAAGTCCCATACCCGCGATGGCGGAAGTAGGATTTAACATTTCCCGCATACCAGGGCCGCCCTTTGGCCCTTCATAGCGGATCACAACCACATCACCCGCCACGATCTTACCGCCCTTGATCGCCGCAATCGCATCCTCCTCGCACTCAAAGACACGGGCAGGTCCTTCGTGCACCATCATTTCCTCCACCACGGCGGAGCGCTTCACCACACTGCCGTCGGGCGCCAGATTTCCCTTTAAGACAGCGAGACCGCCTGTCTTGCTGTAAGGATTTTCCACTGTTCTAATAACATCCGTATTTTTATTGACGGCATCCTTGATATTCTCACCGATCGTCTCACCTGTCACCGTCATGCAGTCCGTTTGAAGCAGCCCGATGTCCGCAAGCTCCTTCATCACCGCATAGACGCCTCCGGCCTCGTTCAAATCTTCCATGTAAGTCGGACCCGCCGGAGCCAGATGGCACACATTGGGCGTCTTTTCGCTGATCTCATTGGCGAACGCAATGTCAAAGTCAAAGTCCACCTCATGGGCGATCGCCGGCAGATGCAGCATGGAGTTAGTGGAACAGCCAAGCGCCATATCCACCGTGAGGGCGTTTAAGATCGCGTCCTTTGTCATAATATCTCTGGGTCTGATATTCTTTTCAAGCAGATTCATCACAGCCATACCCGCGTGCTTCGCCAGCTTGATGCGCTCGGAATAGACCGCCGGGATCGTGCCGTTGCCGCGAAGTCCCATACCGAGCGCCTCGGTAAGGCAGTTCATGGAGTTTGCCGTATACATACCAGAACAGGAACCGCATGTCGGACAGGTCTTCTCCTCAAACTCCAAAAGCTCCTCGTCCGTGATCGTCCCAGCCGCGTGGGAGCCGACCGCCTCAAACATGGATGACAGGCTCCTTTTCTGTCCCTTCACATGCCCCGCCAGCATGGGTCCGCCGGATACAAAGACCGTGGGCACATTGATGCGGGCCGCCGCCATCAAAAGACCGGGTACGTTCTTATCACAGTTGGGCACCATCACAAGCGCGTCAAACTGATGCGCCAGCGCCATACATTCCGTGGAGTCCGCAATCAGATCGCGGGTCACAAGCGAATATTTCATACCGATATGCCCCATGGCAATGCCGTCGCAGACAGCAATCGCCGGAAATACCACCGGCACGCCGCCGGCCTCAGCCACACCCAGTCTCACCGCGTCCACGATTTTATCCAGATTCATATGCCCAGGCACGATCTCGTTGTAGGAACTGACGATACCCACCATGGGCTTCTTCATCTCCTCCCTCGTAAACCCGAGTGCATTAAACAAACTTCTGTGGGGCGCCTGCTGGGTACCCGCTTTCACATTGTCACTTCTCATTGTTTTTCTCCTCCTTTATGCTCACTCCGCTCGCGCTTGATTTCCTGCAAACTCTTAAGCTCAAAAAACCAGCCGCTTCGCGTCTGCCGCTCTTCGTGCTCCCTGTTTTTTTCGCTATCCTGTTTGGTGAAATCAAATGCTCACTCCGCTCGCGCTTGATTTCCTGCAAACAGGATAACCTGCCAGTTTTCATATACCTGATTCATATTTTCTTCTATATAAGAGCACTTCGCTTCCACATCCTCCTTTGTGAGGTAAAACTTCCACTCCTCGGGAGCCTCCCGGTAACCGTAAGGTTTTCCCAGAAGCGCCTTATCCAGAAGGACGATATCCGCCTCCTCTATATTTCTCGTAATCTGCTCATCCCGGATGCCGTAGAGATACAAAAGCAGATACTCCTGGTCGCAGTCCGTCACCGCTATAATATCCGTATCTTCTATTTCAATCTGCTCGTAAGCATCCACAATCAACTCGTCCCTCATGCTGTACGCCGTCATATCCGCCAGCGCAAAAGCCCATGAAACGCCCGCAGCGGCATAGACAAGAATCTTACCGCCTTTTCTGATCCCGTCCCCTACTCCTCTCTTAAAACGGGCGTCTGAAAGTTTCCCTAAAACCGCGAATAAGTTCTCTGCCAGCCATCCGGTCAAAAGCGCAGCCCACACGCCGAGAAAGGAAAATACTCTCTGATAAGGGAGCTTACACTGTATCACGAGTGACACTGCGAGTAAAACCGCCGTCAGCACAAAATACCACTCCCAAAAAACTTTCTTCGGTCTTCTAAGCAGACAGACCGACGCTGTCAGAAGCCCGGCCAGAAGCAGGGCGCACATCCCATTCCCCAAAAGTCCTGCGCCGGGTGAGAGCTGCAGCCCAAACAGTGTTTTCAGCCAGTGTCCGGCCTGCCCCCAAAACGCTTCTCTGGTCATACTCTGGATATAGGGCGTATCCAGCATGTAACCGATTCCTTCCCACAGCGCACGAAGCGGCGCGTGGAGAATGATATCAATATGTCCCGCCGTATAAAACGGCCCGTCCGGCGTCTTGGAAAGCAGATTGGAACCGATAGCCAGCCACAAAATAGCGTAAAGCCCAGCGACACACACCGCACTGATCAAAGAGACGATAACCAGTTTGAAAAGCCGGTTGTAATCCCTGTCAAGAAGAAGAACAAAACCCCCGATCAGGCAAATTGGCATCACCACATACAGACTGCTCGGAATTGCCCACAGGGCAATCACAAGCGCTGTCCCGAATACAATATAATTGCATTTGTTATTTTTCTTTTCCGCCACAATAGCGTAAAGTGACGTAACCGCCATCAGATAGCAGAACGTCACAAGCGCATAGCCCCTGCCCTGCACCGCAAGCTGGTTCACCATATACATGCCCGCAAACAGGAACGCAGGGACAAGTGCGATTCCCTCCGTAAGGTATTTCTTGGAAATGCGGTACAGCAAAACCAGACTGCCCAGACTGCATAGATAGGATACACCACGCAGAGCCACCGGCGCACATCCAAATATCCCCAGACATGCCGACAGCGTGGAATATCCCACGTGATTATTTGGGAGCGGCCAGTGAATCGCCGCATACATCGGCCCCCTGCTGATAAAATAATAATAAGTGTACAACTCGTCGTACCATGGGGTCAGTAGAAACATCCTTCTCCCGTAATAAACCGCCATCATGAGAAAAAACAGGCAGAAAACCACGTCTTCCCTGTTTAACTCACGCCTTTTACCGGCCACAAAATATGACTTTCCCTTCCCGCCGAAAACTTTCACAAAATAACTCATGCTATTATTTAATTCTCTCCACAATCAGGTCGCCCATTCTTTTACATCCCACCTGTTCGCAGCCTTCAGACATAATGTCACCGGTACGGTATCCGTCCCGAAGCACCTGCTTTACCGCGTTGTCAATGGCGTCCGCCTCTTTGTCCAGATCAAAGCTGTAGCGCAGCATCATGGACGCCGAGAGAATCGTTGCAATGGGATTAGCCAGATCTTTACCCGCAATATCGGGCGCGGAACCGTGGCTCGGCTCGTACAGGCCGAATTTCGTATCGTTTAAGGAAGCTGACGCCAGCATACCGATCGACCCGGTCACCATGCTCGCCTCATCAGATAAGATATCTCCAAACATATTCTCTGTCAGAATTACGTCAAACTGAGCCGGATCTTTGACAAGCTGCATCGCGCAGTTGTCCACCAGCATATGTTCCAGCGTCACGTCGGAATAATCCTTTGCCACCTCTTCTACGACCGCTCTCCACAGTCTGGAAGAATCCAGCACATTCGCCTTATCCACACTGGTCACTTTCTTTTTTCGCTTTCTCGCGATGTCAAAGCCTTTTATGGCAATCCTGCGGATCTCATTCTCGTCATAAGTCAGCGTATCCACTGCTTTCCTTACCCCGTTGTCCTCCGTAGTGCTTCTCTCACCGAAATACAGGCCGCCTGTCAGCTCCCGCATAATCAGCATATCAAAACCTTTTTCGGAAATTTCCGTTTTCAGTGGACATGCGCCCGCCAGCTCCTCATATAAAACCGCAGGGCGGAGATTTGCAAAAAGATTTAACGCCTTGCGGATCGCTAAAAGCCCTGCCTCCGGACGTAAGTTAGGCGCAAGTTTATACCAGGGGGAAGTGGTCGTGTCACCGCCGATCGAACCCATCAGCACCGCATCCGCACGCCGCGCGGTCTCTACCGCCTCGTCCGTCAGCGGTACGCCGTGCACGTCGATGGATGCGCCGCCCATCAGAATATCCGTATATCTCATGTCATGTCCATATTTTGCCGCCACCGCATCCAGCGCTTTCTTTGCCTCCGCCACGATTTCCGGGCCGATTCCGTCGCCGGGTATGCATGTTATCTTTAACTCCATAGGTTCCTCCGTTCTGAGCCGTCCGCCGGACCGCGCCCGCATTCTTAATTTCAAAGCTGTCTTATCGTAAAATAATACTTATATATTTTAGACTATTCCCGGGCAAATTTCAACAGCAAAAAACCGGGCCGTTTCCGCGCCCGGTTTCTCTGAAACCGCTTTTTCACAATTTTTATTCTGCTCTGAAGCTTTTCTCTGCGAGAACGTTGCCGTTTGCATCACAATATCTGATGCCGTAAGAAACGGTTCCTTTCTCTGCGCCGATCATGCTGTCAAGGGAACCTGCAAGCCCGGAAAACGCACTTCCAAGCTGCTCCATACCCTCATTCAGCACATCCGCTGTACCATCCGGCAGTTCTATGCCCTCCTTAAATGTAGCTACACAAACCACATCGTTTCCTTTGATCTCGATGGACATATCTACCTCATCGTCACCCTGTGCTGCCGCCTGCTCCTGAAGCTGCTGCTCTGCAGTGGGATCATCCTTTATAAAATCTTCCAACGTCTTCTGGCTGCCGCTCTCCACTTCAGCAGGAGCCTCTTCCTCGGCGGGCGCCTCCTCTTCAGCAGGAGTTTCTTCCTCGGCGGGCGCCTCCCCTTCAGCAGGAGTTTCTTCCTCGGCGGGCGCCTCCTCTTCAGCAGAAGCTTCTTCCTCGGCGGGCGCCGCTTCTTCCGTCGCCGCATCCGCACCCTTAGCCCCATCATCGGAACCGCCGCAAGCGGTCGCAGACAGGCTAATCGCCATAAGTGTCGCACAAATCAATGCCTTTACCGTTCTTTTCTTCATCACAATCTCCTCCATCAAATAATAATGCTATATTGTGCTCTCACACAACCTATAACTTTACAACGTTTATATGCCTTTGTCAATAGAGTTATGAAAAAGAAATTCTTTCAATTTCCTATATAAAGTAAAAAAGGCCATGGCACTAAGCCATGACCCATTCCGTCTGCTTTCTGATCCTACTCCGTCTCCGCCTTTTCGATCTGGGCTATCGCCGACTTCTGCATCGGAATACGACAGTTCTTATTGCTGCCGAACTCTACGATCACCGTGTCGTCGGTAATATCGATCACAATGCCATAAAACCCGCTGTTCGTCAATACGCAGTCGCCCACCGCCATTTCCGCCAGCATCGCCGCCATCCTTTTTTGTTCCTTTTTCTGCGGGCGAATCATAATAAAATACATAAACGCCACAATGATGACGATATAAATAACCATGATCAGACCGCCGCCGGAAGCAGCCGCAGCCGCATCAGCCGATAATAATAATCCCATACTGTTTCCTCCGTTATTTAATCAATAAAACACTACTGCATATCATACACAACTTGGAAAAGAAAAACAAGCCCCTTCCCGAAAATTTCACAAAGCCTTAAGCGCTGCAGCTCTTCGTACCCGCTCCCTGCATCCCGGACAGCTTATTTTTCTTGTATTCCGCAAATCGCCCTGCATCCAGCGCATCCCTAATCTCCTCCATCATGGTATTATAAAAGAAAAGATTATGCAGAACGCAAAGCCGCATTCCCAGCATCTCCTTCGCCTTTAGCAGATGTCTGATATATGCCCTGGAATAGCGTCTGCATGCCGGGCAGGGGCATCCCTCCTCAATCGGTCTGTCGTCCAGCTCGTACTTCGCGTTAAAAAGATTTATCTTTCCGCGGTTCGTATACAGATGGCCATGCCGCCCGTTTCTTGTAGGGTATACACAGTCAAAGAAGTCCACGCCCCGCTCTACGGCTTCCAGAATATTCGCCGGCGTCCCCACTCCCATTAGATAGGTCGGTTTATCTGTCGGCAGATAAGGCACCGTCTCCTCGATCACATGGTACATCTGCTCATGACTCTCTCCCACCGCAAGGCCGCCAAGGGCATACCCGTCGCAGTCAAGATCCGCAATCTGCTTCGCATGTTCGATACGGATGTCATCGAAAACCGCCCCCTGGTTAATCCCGAATAGCAGTTGTTCTTTATTGATCGTATCATCCAGACCGTTCAGCCGCTCCATTTCGCGCTTACAGCGGACAAGCCATCTGGCTGTACGCGCCACGGAATCTTCCACGTACTTTCTTTCCGCCATACTGGGCGGGCACTCATCAAAAGCCATGGCAATCGTGGATGCGAGATTACTCTGAATCTGCATACTCTCCTCCGGTCCCATAAAAATCTTACGGCCATCTATATGGGAGTGAAAGTAGACCCCCTCCTCCTTAATCCGCCTAAGCCCTGCCAGTGAAAACACCTGAAAGCCGCCGGAGTCCGTGAGAATCGGCTTATCCCATGACATAAACTTATGCAGGCCGCCCAGATCCCTGATGATCCTGTCCCCCGGCCTCACATGCAAATGATACGTGTTGGACAGCTCTACCTGCGTGCCGATCTTCTCCAGATCCTCCGTGGATACCGCGCCTTTTATGGCCGCCACTGTCCCTACATTCATGAAGACAGGGGTCTGAATCGTGCCATGCACTGTGGTAAATTCGGCCCGCTTCGCCCTGCCTTCTTGCTTTAAAATTCGATACATCATACCTCTTTTCCGGGTTTCGTAACCCCGTCCCCATTCTATCTGCTGCATTTTTTTAGAAATAACTATAGATATCTATCCCAAAATTCTTCCAGACACAGTTCCTCAGCCTTCATGACCGCCGCCGCCTCCCGGCCCACATAACGGAAATGCCACGGCTCATACTCAATGCCGGTGATATATTCCTTGCCGAAAGGATAACGCAGAATAAAACCGTACTCATGACAATGTGCCTCCAGCCACTTGCCCTCCTCCGTTTCCGCAAAGCCCTGCTGCAGCGGAATGAAGGTGTCTGAAGTAATATCAAGCGCCAATCCCACCTCGTGTTCGCTGCATCCGGGAACCGTAATGACTCTAGAAGTCGCCTTGTAAGCCTCCATATAAGATAACCCCTGTCTCATATAGGATTTGATTCTGTCGTTAAAATTGTCTTCCTGATGATCGGATGTCCTGTATGGGGATCTGACCACCAGATTTAAGTCCTCCTGTTTCGCCGCCTGCATCATAAGCAGCAAGTCTTCTATCACACGCTCATCACAGCGCATACCTGATGTAAAGGTCCCCAGTTTAAAATCATAATCCTCGGGAATGGGATGCTGCTTATTGATAAGTACAAGACGCCAGTCGGCGTTATCGAAAGCAAGTTCCGTTCCCGTCCCCTGCTCTGTCCCGGCCGTTTTCTCATACGAATCCATGTCATGATCGTGCCCATGGTGCTCCAGCAGATCATCCAGCGTGTATGTCTCTGTGTTCACATCATGCTCCGCAGACACTATATTCCCCTCTTCCAGAATCTCCTCGACCACCGGATTCACCGGTTCAACCACCGCCAACGATACGTCAGAGGTTTCCACAATTGCGCTGTAAGTTTCCTGCGCGCCGGTAAACCCTGTGCGCTCAGCAAACACGGCGAAAGAAAAACTGCAGCTGCTCATAAAAAAGACAACCACAAAAAACATGCTGGCATAACGCTTTCCGTTGGATTGAAAATGTATACCCAAATAACAGAACATAAGCGCCAAAGACATCCCCGCCAGACAGGGATATTTCAAGAGTCTGTTTTTTTTGGCTGTACCGGTAAAGTATGTTATTATTTTTTGTCGAAATGTTTTTTCCATTTCAGCCCTCGAACCTTCTTCTCCTGCAATTCTGTCATATATCATAACACATAAAATTTATTTGTACACCCCTTTTTTATGTAAATCTGTCATATTTCTCCCTTTTTTTTATTTCTTTTCCTCCTTGATTTGATTTTTTGTCTCTACTCCCTTCCCACACCCCGCACACCGTTTTTCCCGTGCTTTTTTTCCATACGCTGCTCTTGCTTTTTAAACAAAATATGATATGCTGAATACGGGCAAAACCGTGCTTTTCTTCATACCTACTATGCGTTATTCTTTTTTTCGCACATATAATTTAGAACGGCTGCCGCCCTGCTTGTATTTAATTGTACATTTTATATTTCATATGCAATTTAATTATGCAGGATATCCTGCATGTTGTTTTCAGAAAACTTCACACTATTTCAGAAAGGATCAGACAATGGCAGGTTCAACACTCGGAATTATCTATCGAATCACTACATGGGGAGAATCACACGGCGCCGGACTCGGCGTTGTCGTGGACGGCTGCCCCGCCGGATTACCACTTACCGTAAACGATATCCAGTCATATCTAGACAGAAGAAAGCCCGGCCAGAGCAAAATTACCACCCCCCGCAAGGAAGCGGACGCCGTGGAGATTCTCTCCGGCGTTTTTGAAGGAAGGACCACGGGAACGCCTATTTCCCTACTGATCAGAAACACCTCACAGCGATCCAAAGACTATTCGGAAATCGCAGCATGCTACCGCCCCGGCCACGCCGACTATACTTTTGATCAAAAATACGGGTTCCGCGATTACCGTGGAGGCGGAAGATCCTCCGGCAGAGAAACCGTCGGCCGCGTGGCTGCCGGCGCCATCGCCGCAAAAGCTCTCTCCGAATTCGGCATACGCCTTATGGCCTACACAAAATCGATCGGTCCCATAAGCATTGATCCGGCCTCCTTTGATCCGGCCGCTATCACGGAAACCCCTACTTCCATGCCTGACCGAGATGCCTCCGCCCGCGCTGAAAAATATCTTTCGGACTGCATGAGCAATTACGACTCCGCGGGAGGTGTGATCGAATGCCTGATAGACGGCGTGCCAGCGGGACTGGGAGATCCCGTGTTTGAGAAACTGGACGCCAATCTGGCAAAAGCGGTTATGTCCGTAGGCGCAGTCAAAGCCGTGGAAATCGGCGACGGTATCGAGGTTTCTACCCGCAGCGGCTCCTCCAACAACGACCCTTTCCGCATGAAGAAGGGGCAGATCGTAAAAGCCTCTAATCATGCCGGAGGCATACTCGGCGGCATCAGCGACGGCTCGCAGATTGTGCTGCGCGCCCACATAAAACCGACGCCCTCTATTTTCTCCCCTCAGGATACCGTAAACAGGCAGAAGGAGGAGGTGCGTATTTCCATCAAAGGCCGACACGATCCCGTGATCGTTCCAAGAGCCGTCGTGGTGGTAGAGTCCATGGCCGCCATTACTATTTTGGATGCGCTTCTGGTAAATGCCGGAGCCAGAATGGATCACTTGAAAGCCATATATAAAAATTAAACCAATAAGAAAAGCAGGTCATATATTAAAATATCCTTTAATATATAACCCGCTTTTCCTTTTTCTTCTCCGACACAGATCGGATTTTCCAACTTAAGTAAACCACTCTGCCACTGTCTTTTCTGTCGCAATATCGCTTGGTAACATTTGCTATTTTTGTTGAATCACCCGTTATTCTCACGAATCACAACTTCACCCGAACATTCCATAACAGGTGCTTCTTCTATGATTTCTCCCACGCTGTCCACCGTAATCGTCCCCGATTTCGGATTTTTGATGGAAAGGACATGCCCTTTCACATCCGCCTCCACATCCGAATACTCGAAAGACAAATCCGTATCCTCCATCGTACAGTTGACGAGCTTTAAGTTTTTGCAGTAACATAACGGCTGGGTTCCGATGACCTTACAGTCAATCAGGGTGAGGCCGTCGGAAAACCATGCCAGATATTCCCCTTTCACCACGGAATTTCTGACTGTCACGTTCTCACTGTGCCAAAAAGCATCCTTGGTATCCAGCACACAATCCGTAATCTCCAGATCTTTCATATACTGGAAGGAATATTTCCCTTTCATTTGCACCCGCTCCAGTTTTACGTTCCTGCTGTCAAAAAACAGATACTCCGACTCGATCTGCGAATCTGTCAGCGTAATTTCTCCTGATTTCCATCCAAACTCCTGCGACACAATATGGCAGTTCTCAAGCCGGAGCCGTTCGCACTCCCTGACCGCCTTGATGCCGCCCAGTGTGGAATTTCGTATCACGCCGTCCGACGCATACCAAATTGCCGCTCTCGTCAGTTCATCCATGGTTGAATGCTCCATGGCAAACTTTTTCACGTGCCACAGAGGGTATCTCAGAGAGAAGGTGCAGTCTGTCAGATTCACGTCACGAGACTCTTTCAGAACCGACTCTCCATCCGCCGGTCCCGCAAAAACACAATTCTTTACGTCCGCTTCCCGCAAATTATATAACGCCCGCTCCTCATCGAACTGCCTGTCTGCAACTGTTGTTCTCATGTGGTTCCTCCTTCATATAAATAAATATGCTCTTTCATACACATCAAGGGCTTCGCCTAGGCAAAGCCGCCATATACCGGTTCGTCAGCATACTGCTGCCAATATCTGTCATTCGGACACTACTCACCGGACGCAAGAAGATAACTGCTTATGGCATATAATGTCTGCCCGTTATACTCTACCCGCGACCAGCCATAATCTTCATTGATCCCCGTCCTTGTGGCATACTCTCCGTTATGTAATACAGCAGCCACCACGGCGTCCGGATTTGTCACACTGGGAAGCGCGCGCAGATTGACCTCAATCTTTGCCGTCACCTGTTCGTTTCTCTCGGCAAACTTCGTCTTAAGTCCGTCTCCGCTGCCCGCACCCTCCTGCGTCTCTGTCTTCGGCGTCTGATAGCCAAGGTCTGTGGTCAAATAGCTGCTCACCGCATAGACTGTCTGATCATTGTATGTAAGCCTTGACCAGCCGCTGTCACTTACGCCCGTCCGCTTAACCGTCTCCCCGTTTTTTAGGATATACACTACCGTGCTGTCCTCCCCCTGGCTTGGGATATTTCGCAGATTGGTGGAGTCCTTTGCGGTCACTTCCTCCTCTACCGCCGCAAACGACATAAGCGCCTCCACATCCGCCTGCGCCTCCTCTGGCTTCTCCTCGCTCTGCGCACCCGCCGTACCCTCGTAGCCAAAGTAGGCAATATTCACATCCACTGGCTGACTGATGCCCGCAACCGTTCCCCGGTTGGTGTACTGCCACATGGCATGTACGCCGCCATAAGAAGACTTTTCCGTCTGGGGATACGGCGACGAAGGATACTGAGATACCCAGATCCGGTAGTTTTTCTCAATCCGGGAAGTCTCCCACTTCGCATCGCCTGTCATTTCATGCATGGAGGAGTAAAACATGGGCGTGTAACCCCTCTCATAAATTCTATTCAGAAAGGCAATGGCTATGTCTGTCCTCTGCGCGGCGGACAAGCCGTACTGCGCGCTTTCCGCCCGCTCAAAGCCTTCGCAGTCAAATGCCACCGGATATGTGATCTGATACTGCGCGATATAATCCGCCGTCCAGTCCGCCTCTGCTTTCGCTTCCTCCTCACTGACTGCCGTGGAAAAGAAATACACACCCAGTTTAATGCCGTTTTTCTGTGCTTCCTGCATATTATAACGGGCGTTACTGTCAGCAACGATCTCCCGGCTTTTATCCATGCGGTATCCCACGCGCACCATAGCAAAATCGATGCCGGAAGCCGCCACCTGCGCCCAGTCAATCGTCCCCTGATATCTCGCCACGTCGATTCCAAAAGTGATCTCATCGGTCTCCGCCGCCGCTTCAGAGGAAAGAAGAGCGCTTACATCCACCTCCGTGCCCTGTTCCGTGCTCATCGTCTCCGTCTCCGGATCTTGCTCTTCCCGCACAGGCTCTTCGCTCTCCCCCTCCGACGCCGTTTCTCCTTTCAAAGAATCCGTCGACTCTGCCTCCTGCGGTGATTCTTCCCGTGCTCCCTGCAAAGCAGCATCCGATTCCTCCTGTTTCGAATCTCCCTCCGTCTTTCGCTCTTCGGAAAGCATTTCCATCGCAGGCTGCGCCTCGCCCTCATCGTCCCTGGTCCCACGAAACAGAAAGAAGGCCGCCGCCAAAACGAGTAAACCCACAACCCCTATGACAGAAGGAAAAAGCACCCTGTGCACAAAGCGGAGCGTTCTCTCATCCAACTCCTCGTCAAACAGTTCCTCCTCATCCTGGCCTTCTGCCTCCTTTGGCAGTCCGTATTCTTCATCATCCAGATCCACAAACTCCAGATCGTCATCTCTATGCAATTTCACAGCCCATCTCTCCTGTATATTCCTAATTCTTAACTTCATTTTCCAGTGAGCGCCCCGCCACAGGCAGTTGTATGTTTTGACATCAATCGTATAAATACCACTTGCTATTCTACTAAAAACTCTCCAGCAGTTCCAGATAAAACTCGTAATAATCCTTTCTGTTCTCCTTCATAAACTGGATCGCAGACTTCGGATGCTGGTTCAGAAGTCCGGTCAGAAGATAGGGCACATCATAGCCCCATGACACACCGGACTCTTTTAAAGGATTGATCTCCCTCTCTATAAAGCGAAGAATCGGATTGACATTGTACTTGGGGTTCTTCAAAAAGCCCAGAAGCAATTCGCTCGGGCAGTTTCCGCAGCCACGTCCCATGCCGTTTACCGTGGCGTCCAGATAGCTTACGCCCATGATGACAACCTCCGTCGTATTGGCAAAAGCAAGCTGCTGGTTGTTGTGCGCGTGTATCCCAACCTTTTTCCCGTACTTTGTCGCCACTTCCAGATACTTGTCCGCAAGCCGTCTCGCCTGTTCCGGGTACAGAGACCCGTAGCTGTCTACCAGATAAATCGTCCCCACACTGCTTGCGCCCAGCAGGTCGAGCGCCGCGTCCAGATCCGTCTCACTGGCCTTGGAGATAGCCATGATGTTCACCGTCGTCTCATAGCCCTTCTTCGTGCAATCCTCGATCAGTTCAATAGCGGCCGGTATGGTATTGATATACGTTGCAACCCGTACCAGATCCACAGGACTGTCCTTCTTGTTCAGAATGTCTTTTCTGAAATCACACCGCCCCACATCCGCCATCACAGCGATCTTCATATCCGTTTTATTGTCGCCCACAACGGCGCGAATGTCCTTGTCGTCACAGAATTTCCACTTACCGAACTTATTTACATCAAACATCTCTTTGGAAGCCTTATAGCCGAACTCCATGTAGTCCACACCAGCCTTAATATTCGCTCGGTACAGCCCTTTTACAAACTCATCCGTAAAATAAAAGTCATTTACCAGTCCGCCGTCCCGCAGCGTACAGTCCACCACCTTTATATCCGGCGCATAGGACATGAGTGTTCTTCCTTTAGCTCTCTTTTCCATACCGACACCTCTCTTTCTATGATACAACCTGTTTCATCTCTTCCGGACATGATCCTTCCTATCTCCTTGCACCTCACGGATCTTCCCGGTCCTTCGCCTGTTTCCTCCCGGCGTCTAGGCCAGAATCTTTTTAAAGCTCTTCTTGCCCTTCTTCACGATAAATTCTTCGGCCGCGATATCCTCTTTCGTGTAGCAGGTCTTTAAATCCGTCACCTTCTCGCCCTTTACGGTCACGCCGCCCTGCTCCACGGCCCTGCGGGCCTCCGAGCGGGATGCCGCCAGACCGGCTGCCACCAAAACGCCCTGAATATCTATCCTGCCTTCCTTATAATCCGCCTCCGTCAAGCTCACTGTAGGCATATTTTCGGAGCTTCCGCCCCCTGCAAACAGCGCTTTCGATGCCTCCTTCGCTTTCTCTGCTTCTTCCTCGCCGTGTACCAGACTGGTCAGCTCATACGCCAGAATTTCCTTCGCTTCGTTCAGCTGGCTGCCCTCCCAGCCGTCCATCTCATCGATTTTCTCTAGCGGCAGGAAGGTGAGCATCCGCAGACACTTGAGTACGTCCGCATCATCCACGTTTCGCCAGTACTGATAAAACTCAAAGGGAGTCGTCTTGGCGGGATCAAGCCACACCGCGCCTTTCTGGGTCTTGCCCATCTTTTTCCCCTCAGAGTTCATAAGAAGAGTGATAGTCATGGCGTAAGCGTCCTTGGAAAGCTTTCTGCGGATCAGATCCGTGCCGCCAAGCATATTGCTCCACTGATCGTCCCCGCCAAACTGCATATTGCAGCCGTATCTCTTATAGAGCTCCAGAAAATCGTAGCTTTGCATAATCATATAGTTAAACTCAAGGAAGCTCAGTCCCTTTTCCATCCTCTGCTTGTAGCACTCCGCGCGGAGCATATTGTTTACGGAAAAGCAGGCGCCCACATCCCTGATAAATTCCACGTAATTTAAGTCGAGAAGCCAATCGGCATTGTTCACCATCAGCGCCCTGCCCTCGGAAAAGTCGATAAAACGGCTCATCTGTTTCTTAAAGCACTCGCAATTGTGCTCAATGGTCTCCTTCGTCATCATGGAGCGCATGTCCGTCCGTCCGGAAGGATCACCGATCATGGCCGTTCCTCCGCCGATCAGGGCGATAGGCTTATTGCCTGCCTCCTGTAATCTCTTCATCAGGCATAATGCCATGAAATGTCCTACATGCAGGCTGTCCGCTGTGGGATCGAAACCGATATAGAAGGTCGCCTTTCCGTTGTTAATCAGCTCACGAATTTCCTCCGCGTTTGTGAGCTGTGCGAGAAGTCCTCTCGCCTGTAATTCTTCGTAGATTCCCATCTTAATTTTCTCCCTTCTTCTGACTCTGCTGAGTCGCGCAAAATACCCCCGTCCTGTTATCAGGACGAGGGTTTAGACTCGCGTTACCACCTAATTTCACAGACGGCTCACACCGGCTGCCTCAATGAGTACGATCATAGATAACATATGCTATCCTTCTCTGACGATACTCTCCTGCTGTAACGTGCATTCCTCCGTCGCGGCCTACTAAGCTGCTCATTCGCCATTCTGCCGCAAAGCTCCGAGATGTATTCATGGAAAAGTTCCCGCGCGCCTCTCATCCGCCGGCTGCTTTCTGTCCGTTTCCTGATCCACTACTTGTTCTCTTCAACGCCTGTCATATTGTGTCATATGTTGTTTTACTGCCTTATAATGTAAACGAAAAAAACGGGTTTGTCAACTCTTTTTTGAGACACTTTATGGAAGTTGCATCATAAAGATTTTCCGGACGTCCGGAAAATCGTGTGGTGCTATGCCGCTTAATCATCTTTTTCAGAATCTATTTTATATTGGGGTATGTTTTAGTCATTTTCTTATCGTTTCTTTACACATATAAAAACCACTGCGGCAGTCGCTATAAGAAATTCTGCAAAAAGGATCTCTTGGCCACCTGATACATCGAACTCATGAAAGAAAAAGCGCTCAATAAAGCATACCGCAAAAAATACCAGATATACTGCAGCCGAGTACATGATACAGCTAAATACCTGTCGCTGTTTTTCCTCCCGCCCAAGCATCATCTGCTGCTGTTTTTCCAGCATTTCCGTTTTTACTGACAAGTCGTCTATTTCCGATGACTTTAGCAGATAATCAGTCGTGACATTAAAAACCGCGCTCATTGCCACTATTTTTTCCAGTTCGGGAGTTGCCTGCCCACTTTCCCACTTTGAAATGGACTGTCTCGAAACATCAAGTTTTTCAGCAAGCTGCTCCTGTGTCATGTCATTGGCTTTCCGCAATGTCAGTAGTTTTTCTGAAAAATCCATAATATCCTGTCCTCCCCTAATTTAAATATTGTCTGCCCAATGCCCTTGTTGCCACCCTGTAAAAGCCATATTGGACTGCAGCGAATAGCAATGTCACTCCAAAAGTCACTATGACTTGCCGAAGGCTGGTTCTGCTGCTCGCAAGCAGTGCATACATAATAGAAATAAGCGAGCCTAATACAAGGGGAATAAAAAACAGTGTAGCCATCTCTTTGCGTATCTCTCCCTGTAATTGGGCATAGGTATATCCAATAGAAAAAAGGTTGCTGTACTTTCTCTTTTCTTCACTTATATCCTGATTGATCCGTAACAAAATCAGGCTCACTAATGAAAACAGCAGCAGCATGACCGCCAGCAGAATAAGGACAGATACCACAAGTTTATTTTGCGCCTGTGTTTCAAGATTCGCTGCTTTTGCTGTTATGACCGGACTGATCTCACGCAGCCGTTCATACACTGTTGGCAGGCTGTCAGGACTGGATACAGCTATAAAATACTTTATCTGGTCATATCCGGCTTCGCTGACAATACCTTCATAATCTTCATCCGCAATGATATAAGCCCGCTGTGCCTGATCTTCAATGTTATATACAATCTCCCATATTTCCTTTACAATAGTCCTGGTATACACCTTACCGTCAACCAAAAAGGAAACAGGACCGGGAGGCTGAAAGCCCCATTCCATTCCATTTTCTTCCTGAGTGCCTATATCATAGTAGTTTCGGTCAATCTGGCTCAAAACCACAATTTCACCATTTTGTAATCCTAAGTGTTTTCCTGTCAGATCAAAATAACTGCTTTCGGGCATCACATGAACCAAACGGCTAAATTCCTGTCCTTCCCACTGGATGGCACCATCTAATATCCTGACCAGACAGGTATCCTTTAATAATGCACCGTCCTGTGACTCAAAGTCCTCTATACCTTTCAGATCATCACCGTCAACTGCATCCATGTACACCGTAAAATCATAAGGCATTTCAAAACTATGGTCTCCATCGTCAGTCGCCAACGATACATCAATGATCATCATAAACAATCCAAAAATGACAATGATAGTACAGCCAGTCAATAATTTCGCATATTTTTTATAATTCGTCCGTAACTGGCTGATGTAAAATAAATTCCTGTGGTACTTCTGTGTAGAACGAATAAATATTTTGGTAAACCAGTGTGAAAAAGACATTGTGAGGCAGTATGCGCTTGCTGTCAGAGAAAGCATGGGAAAAAGGGCTGATGCAAAATTATAGGACTCTCCCTTGAAAGTAAGCAAAAGCAGCCCAAATGCCAACAGTGCAAAACCAATGTTCTGATACAGGCTGGGGTAATCAATACTTTTATCCAGCTTTTTATAGTTCAGCATATCGGATATCTCCAGGCCATTCATACGATTCCCCAAAGAGGCTGCATTTATGAGATAAACTGCTGCATACACTGTCCCCACCAGAATATACACCTGTAATGGAACTGCATGAAAATCCATATCCAGGACATGGTTTAAAATATCCAAAATGATAAAATACAGCAAGGTCCCCGCCAACAAGCCCCACAGCAATGCCTGCAGCATTGACTTTGCCATAATCCACAGAAAGGCTTCACTTATGCGCTTTTGGTTATACCCCATACTGACCAGAATCCCATAGTCTTTCATCTTTTCGTCCAGGGTGTAAATACATAAATAGCGATAATAAACAAATGAGAATACAGCAAGGATACAGATCAGGGCAGTCATCCACACTGGCAATGTGTACTCAATAGAATCCATAACACTGACCATCTGTGAATTGCCGACTAATCCTGTGTAAACAAAGAACATCGCTATCGAGATAGTAATCATAATATACATACTGCTATGCGCTTTTGTCCTTACTGCCCTTTGAAGTATTTTTTTCAAATGGCTCCCCTCACTTTCGATGATACCGTCACAATCCTTTCATAAAATGGCTGTGCCGTTTCTTCCTTTCTTAAAGTATCGCATACCCTGCCGTTCTCAATAAAAACAACCGTATCACAATAGCTGGCTACAGCCGCATCGTGGGTGACAAGGACAATCGTAGTCTGCATTCTTTCTTTGATATCCATAAATGTACTTAAGATTGCTTTTGCATTTACATGATCAAGGCTCCCTGTCGGCTCGTCTGCCAATATCAGCTTGGGGGATTTAATGATTGCCCGGCAGATTGCCGCCCTCTGCTGCTCGCCACCCGATGACTGCTCCGGATAGTTATTTTCACAATAACCGACATCCACACACCGCAATGTATCCGCATATTTTTTCTGTATTTCTGTTTCACTCAGTTTTTGCAAAGTCAGTGGCAAAATTATATTCTCTTTCAATGTCAGACCTTCCAACAAATTAAAGTCCTGAAACACATAACCAACTGTCATCTGGCGGTGGCGGTCATAATCCTGCTGCCCATAATCCGCCATATTAGCTCCATTGATGTAGACAGTGCCGGAGGTTGGTTTTTCCATGCCTCCTAAAATCTTTAACAGTGTACTCTTACCGCTGCCGGAGGAACCCATGATACAAAAGATTTCGCCCTGCGGAATATTGAGGGTAACATCAGATAAAGCTGTTTTTGCTGTCCCCTTTGATTGGTAAGACTTAGACAGGTTTTTGATCATTATATGGTATTGCATATTTATACCTCTCCATTTCTTTTTTAGGTTTCAGTACAATAACCTGGCTCTGAACTATTCACTGAAATCCTTGTTTTACAATACCAAGATGGCCGGTTGCGTTCCATATAGACCTCTATACATCTACGCAACCAGTGGTAGAAATCTAACATCAATTCTTCCGGTATTCCTCATCACTGGTGCCACTTTGTCCCATATTTCCTGAATATGTGTACCCATGCAGCTCCCTACATAGCCACCCAAAACAATATCGCAATCCAGAACCATGTAAATATTGTTCACTGCAACAGCAAGATAATCCGTATAAGAATCCCATATCTTTGCCGCCTCTGCATCGCCCTGATCCAGCATACTGAAAAACTGTTCCAGTTTTCCATCCGCCGCATCGGATAAATGCCACGCGGCGCAGTAGGCGTCCAGACATCCCCGTTTCCCGCAATAACAGCTTTCCCCGTCCATAACGACTGTCATATGCCCCCGCATTGGCATCATTGAGGAAAAAGCAAGGATAGGAAAAAAAGGCTGCTTACTGAATCAAACAGCACAGCCTCTATGCCCAATACATGAGAATAAGCGATCTGCCCCTTATCCGGATTTATAATTCCCGGGAAAGAAATTCCCACCCCCAAAACCTTTTGCCTGTCAACACCATTTTCATCCAGAAAATGCTCCAGCCTCTCACTTACTTCCCGATAATAGGCCTCTCCGGAAACATACGGCTGATGGATGCGCTCATATTTTAAGATTTCCCCCACAATATTGATAAGCACCAGTGCAATATGATTTTTCGTAATACCCAGTCCCACCGCCAGTCTGGCATTGACAACTGCCGACAGGGCTTTCGCCCGCCTCCCGCCGGTTGACTGCAATTCCCCTTTTTCCTCCAATAACCCTTCCGCTATCAGCTCCTTCGTAATCTGCGTTGCCGTCGGCAGGCTGATCTTCATGTTATATGAAATATCGGGGTTTGATACCGTTCCCTGTCTACAAATATAGCGAAAAACATCATTCCTGTTTTCTTCTTTACTTCCATATTGGTAATTTTCTTCTTATCCATGTACACCGCCCATACTTTATTAAAGTATTTTTTTAAGTGTATCTTTTATCAAAATGCAACGTTATCTGATCCATCTCCTTTTCATTCTCTGTTTTCCCCGCCTTCTAACATCATGTCATCAATGGCATTTCCCGGCGGAACGATGGGCATGACATTGGCTTCTATCCGGCTCTTTCTCCCTGCTGCAGCATCACCGTAACCCTGAACACCTCTCCCTCAGCCTTCACATCCATAGACCCGAGATAACGCTCCGCCACGTCCCGCACATTTTTCAGCCCGATCCCGTGCTCCGGCAGTATACCGGGCCGCCCGTCCCGCTTCGTTGTAGCCGGAAAACTTTCCCCGTCTCTCCATTCCAGTTTTCCGTCAAAGCTGTTCTCCACCTCTATCAGCAGGAAATGCCTCTTTCTTTTTAGTGTCAGACTGATATGGCGCTTTTCCTCTTCCAGCTTTTCACATGCCTCTATGGCATTATCCAAAAGATTATTCAGTATGATCCCCAGGTCAAAGGCGGAGACGGTATCCGTTTCTCGGTACTCAAATTTTACGCTGCATATGATTCCGGCGTTTACTGCCCGACAGTATTTGTCGTTGATGATGACGTCCGTCACGGCATTTCCCGTACTGAATTTATAGTCAAGCTCCTGTATGGTCGCATCCAGCTTTTCAATATACTTCTCCACTTCTCCATACTTTTCACCCGCCACAAGCCCCTTGATATTGGCCATATGGTTTTTCATTTCATGTCTTACCCTGCGAATGCTGCCATAGAAATGCTCCGCTTCTTCAAGCCTCCTTTTTAAAGCTTTGGTCTGCTGTTCTTCCACAAAGCGCTTTTCTCTCTCATCCTGCAGTTCTTTGTATTTCCGAAAAATATAGACCGCGGATATCTCCCCTGCACAGAGCAGAACGGCGATCATGGGTATCCGCCATACCATCTCTTTCTTCTGGGTAAAAAGACAAAAGATCTCCTGCTCCATCGGTACCATTATCAGATCAATGACCATCCATACAAGCATACTGCCGACCACATTGAGAACAGAAAGGAAAACGGTATCCTGCCAGTTCATGGACAGCGGACTCTTTATCATTTTTTTCAAAACACAGGCCGTCAAGGTAAATGCAAGCGTATAAATCAGCAGCATACAGACCTGCCCGGTCATCAGATGCCGATACAAATGAAACATGTAAGCGGCATCCTGAACATCCAGACTTCCCAGCGTCTCATCCATTATAAACTGATACATGCTGCTTGCAACCAGAAAACTCATCCCATGGAAATTGTAAAACAACAACAGCGTAAAAACGGCTTTTTCCAGATATCCCCTATATCTGATATGGCAATACGTCAATGCTATAACCGCTGAAGCCACATACCTTCCCCAGCCGGGCGCATACGGGCACAGGCGTAGAAACACATTGGCCGCCGCCAAAATACCCGCAAAAAGCGCTTCCCTTTTTCCTCTTTCCGGTCTAAAAAGAATATCCCATATCACCAAAAAGAGAAAGGTCTGCAAAATTGCAAGATACAGATCGCAAAAAATGCTGAATGCCTCATATCCCGCCTGGCTCATCTGCTATCCTCCGCAAGGTATGCCAGATACGCCTTTACAAAATTCTGGTACTTATATTTGGAGATCAGAAGGCTGCTTCCGTTTTTCATCTGCACTTCCGTCCGGCTGTATCTTTCCACATATTTCATGTTCACAAGATACCCTCTGTGCGTGCGAAAGAACCCTTCCTGCAGTTCTCGCTCCATGCCGCCGATCTTCCCGTAACACTCTATCTTTTCATCCCCCATGGCTATGATGATTTTCCTGTTGTTGCTCTCGATATAATAAATATCCTCTATCGGAATATTTCTTGTGATATTTCCGTCCCTGATTAATATTTTCTGCGGCTCTATGTTCTTTTTCATCTCCAGATGGCGGCACTCCCGCAAAGCCTGCGCGAACACGTCCGCAAACTCCTTTTCGTCAATGGGCTTTACTAGATACTGAAACGCATTGACGGAAAACGCCTTCGCCATATACTCCGGATGACCTGTCACAAAGATCAACAAAGGCAGACTTCCCCACAAAGGTTCCTCCCTTTCTTCTTTCCAATTTCTGATCTGTTCCGCCGTTTCCATCCCGTCCGCGCCCTCCATGGCAATATCAAGAAAAAGAATATCTATCTGTTCTCTGTCCTCCTGCCGCCAGAACTGCAGCAGTTCCACTCCGGAAGAAAACTCCATGACCCGACAATCCTTTGTCTGCTTTTCTATCAGTCTCTTTATCAGACAACGTACATTTTCCTCATCATCGCAAACCACAATATTCAATCTTTCTCTCTCCATGTCTTTTCTCTATAAGAATTTTGATTTCCTGTCCCTATATAGTATCGGCAGAAATCCGCCGTGGCGGAAGAACCGATGTTGTATCTGGACGCAAGGCGGTAGCGATTGGAAATTACAGATTCGCCCTAAGGCTTTCTCTGGTCACAAAAAAATACACCGAAGTACACGACTTGCAGTGTATTAAGTGCAGTATGCAAAAAAATTCCGTTAAATCAAATGTAACTTCTCCTTCAAATGTTCCGGCTACTGCCTGTTCGATATAATCCGAATCTCCTGCCGCCCCTTCTTGTACGTCACATCCCGGTACTCCGAATGCAGCACCTCCCGCACGCCGTTTATGATGATAACACATCCCACGTTGGAAGTACCGCTCACCACTATTTTCCCGTCCGCCGAACGCCTGTTGATATCTATCAACTGTTCGCGTTTCGCGATAATCTCTTTCACTTTCAACTGGTAATGAATCTTCCTGCGCATCTGCTCCGCTTTCTGCTGATTTAATTCCGGTGTGGCGGGCTGCGATTTCAACTGATAAGAAATACGGTCGAGAGTGATCTCCGCATCCTTCCTGTTTCCCTCATATTCGTCCGTCAGGCGGTCGATCTCCCCCATCTTTTCCTTAAATTCACAGTCCAGTCCAATCACAAGCTGGGTCGTGACCCCGGCGCGGTTCCCGATGGAAGCGGCAGTAATTTGTTCGACCGCTGTCACACTGCCGCCGATGATCGTGCCCCTATTCCCGGCTATAACCACACTCTGCCCCGATTCCACCTCACAGTTTAAGATAGCGCCTGTATTTACCTCATTTCCGGCATAGACCTGCGTCTGCTCCAAAAAGCGGGCCATCACATTGCGCCCCGCACGGATAACGCCGTTTCCCGAACCCTGCATACCGTTTTTCAAAATCACATCTTTTCCCGCATAGAGATGCGCCGTCTCCACATGCCCGTTTACGGTAATCGACCCGGTTGTCTTCAATGTCACACCGGCAAACACATTGCCCTGCACCAACACGTCCCCGTGAAAATCCACGTCTCCCGTAGCGGCGTCCAGATTGCCGTCTATCGCATAGATCGGCGTAACCGTCAGACACCTTCCTTCCAGAGTCACATTCCCCTCCGTTGAAGCGTAATACCGGCAGCTCTTTTCATCCAGCTCGCAGCGTTTACACTGCAGTGGCGGCAGGTCTTTTCCCTCATAAGCCTCCATGATATTTCCCTGCACGTCCCTGCCCACCACGGCTGGGACAACGGCATGATAAGTGACAAGGAGCTGCCCCTTGGTCACCAATTCCATTTTCCCTAACACATTGTAATCTACAGAACCATCCGGCAGAATAATCGGCCTT
This sequence comes from uncultured bacterium, assembly GCA_947073545.1. Lineage (GTDB taxonomy): Bacteria > Bacillota > Clostridia > Lachnospirales > Lachnospiraceae > UBA3282. Next base: position 43,161 of record CAMTMP010000008.1, on the reverse strand, counting down.
GTCTCCGGCTTCGGATTGAAATGGTATTCAAAATACCCGTCCCTGCCGTCCTTCTTTGCTGTCCCCTGCGCCACAAAAGCCTCTTCATAATTCAGCTTCCCCTGTGCAAGTTCCTCCAGCGTTTTTTCTTGGATGCCGTAGACAATTTCGTTTTCCTTCAAGAGTGCAATAAGCTCTTTCTTTGAAAAGCGGCGATACAGCGTGAGAAACGCTTCCATACGCGTCTCGCAGATTCGCAGAAGATAATCCGGGCCGTTAATAAGGATGGGATTGCCGCGGAAAACGTTCTCCCGGGAATAATCGGACGTATCCCCACCCTCCTGGGATCTGCACCTCGTGCCTCTGGCTTTGGAAACGGTTCTATCCTCCGGCGAAAGAAACATGGTTTTTCCCGTTTCGTCCCTCTTTGCCATCATCTGCTCCGGTCCCGCCAGCGGCTCCCCCGCATAGCTTTTTTGTTCCGTCTTCTTTTTCTTTCCCGTCTGCCTCAAAAATCCCATATCCCGCTTCACTCCCGCCTAATTTTTCAATTGCTTTATGCCGCAGTCAGCCGTTTATTTATCCTTCTCCAAAATCACGGAAAAAAACTTAGCCATCAGTGGAATATAGGTTGCCACAAAGACCGCAGCAGCAACACATCCCGCCTGTTTCCTGTTCTTTTCCGGTATTCTCATCCCAGCCAAAACGCCGATAGAAAAAAGGCAGAACTTAAGCATAGCGATATCTTTCCAATCGCTCTTCTCCAAATACCTATTCGCATAGCAAAACAGTTTGTTCATTCTCACATTCTCCTTTCTCGTCGCCCTATGCCATTATTATACCATCCATACCGGAATAAGTAAAAACAATATCTCAATATCCCTTGCAGACGTCCACCCATTGCACGTTAAGCACATACTTCTCTAACTCCGGGATTGTCAGCTCTATCGCGCTGTTAGAACTGCCGCAGGCGGGAAAAACCGTCTCAAAGCGTTTCAGCGACTCGTCTAAGTACACTGTGACACCCTCGTTTACCGCAAACGGGCAGACACCACCGACCGCATGTCCCACAAGCGTCTCCGCCTCCTCCGGGGAGAGCATTTTTGCCTTCGTGTGAAACTGCTCCTTATACTTGTGATTGTCAATTTTTACGTCCCCTGCCGCCACGATCAGTATCGCGTGACCGTCCGCCATAAATGACAGCGTTTTCGCTATCCTCGCCGGCTCACAGGAAAGCGCCTGTGCCGCCAGTTCCACCGTGGCGCTGGACACGTCGAACTCCCGGATCTTCTCCTCCATTCCGTATTGACTGAAATATGTTTTTACTCTCTCAATTGCCATGATTTCCTCCTAACCGTGCACTCAGCTAATAACAGTTTATACCATATGCTCCAGAATCGCCTGCTTCGCCTCCGCCACGACACTGCTGTCCGTCCTGAAAATACTGTATTCATCCATAACCGGAAGCCCCATGGGCACATCCTCCTTGCGGTAACGCATTCCGCTGTCCAGTACCTTTTTGGCGGATAAATGGTAGCCCGTAATGTCCGTCTGTGCGCAAAACTGCCTTATCACATCTGGCGTCACGCCAGCCCCCGCCATAATACGGGGCATCCCCGCCTCCTTCTGCATCCCGCACAGTTCTCTCAAAAGCGGCATGCCCATAAGACATTCTCTCTTCTGTCCGGAGGTCAGGATCGTGTCAATCCCCAATTCTCCTGCCTGCCTGTATGTCTTGATCGGATCTGCACACACGTCGAAGGCCCGGTGCAGCGTCACCTTCATATCTCCTGCCTCCGCGACCAATTCCCGCATCTGCTCCATATGAAGACTGCCGTCCGCATCCAGACATCCGATCACCACACCCTCTGCACCCGCTTCTCTGAAAAGTGCCACCTCCCTTTTCAATATCCGAAATTCATACTCTGTATACAAAAAATCTCCGAACCGCGGCCGCAGCAGCACCCGGACAGGCAGATCACAGCAGGCGCTCACCTGTTCAAAGAGCGCCGGTCCCGGCGAGATACCACCGATCACAAGCGCTGCACAAAGCTCCAGCCGGTCCGCCCCGCCCTCCACCGCCGCAAGGGCCGATTCCACACTGTCCACACAGCATTCCAACACATATTTCGTCACCAGTCACATCCTCCTTGTTCCGTTTTGCATTCCTATATATCTTCACCATCTAATTTAAGATTAGCCGAACTACCGCCAAAAAACAACCCGTTACAAAAAAAGAGACCGCCACATATGCGGTCCCTTCCTTGTCTCCTCTATTCCGATGCCAGTGTAAACTGATCCACCAGCTCCTTCAAACATGTCGCCTCCGCAGAAAGCTCCTCGCTTGCCGCCGCTCCCTCCTCCGCAGTCGCGGAGTTGTTCTGTACCACAACCGAGATCTGATTGATGCCCTCGGACACCTGCTCCACCGACTCGGACTGTTCACTTGACACCGTGGCAATGTTATCGATGGCCTCCACCACCGCTTGAATGCTGTTCACAACACCAAGCAAAACATCCGCCGTATTCTTGGCAATTTCCGTACCGATATGTACGGCTTCCGTGGAATTTCCGATCAAGTCCGACGTGTTCTGCGCAGCCTGCGCGGATTTCCCGGCCAGATTGCGAACCTCCTCCGCTACCACGGCAAATCCCTTACCGGCGCTTCCGGCTCTCGCCGCCTCCACCGCCGCATTCAGTGCAAGTATATTGGTCTGGAATGCTATGTCGTCAATCGTCTTTAGGATCTTTTCAATCTCCTCGGAGCTTGCCTGTATCCTTTCCATAGCCTCCACAAGACTCTGCATCTTCTGGTTACAAAGAAGCACTTCCTCACCGGTCTGATGGGTCTGGCTGCGTACTTCCAAAGCACCGCTTGCCGTATGTTTCACCTGATCGGCAATGACGCTGATCCGCGCCGCCAGTTCCTCCACAGAGCTTGCCTGTTCCGTTGTACCCTGACTGAGCATCTGAGCGCTGGCCGACAACTGATCGCTGGCATCAGACACCTCCCCGGCGGAATGATTGACCTGACGCATGGCACCGCTCAATTCTTTTCTCATATTCCGCATGGAATGGAGAATGTTCTGGAAACTGCCCACATACACTTCTTCATGGGTGGTATGTACATCCAGATTTTGATTTGCCATCTCGTTTAAGAGATAGCTGATATCGTTTATGACAATACTTAATCCTTCTACCAGTGACTCCGTTGATCTGGCGAGCACACCCGTCTCGTCTTTGTTTTTAATTTGGGGCATGGGCGTTTCCAGATCACCCTCCACAAGCAGCTTCATCCGATTGACGCAGGCCTTCATGGGACTGCCGATATTACGTGCCAAAGCCAGAGCCACCACAACGGAAAGCAGTATGGAAATCACAATCACTAAAAGATTGACAACGATCGCGTCACGCGTGGAAGCCAAATAGTTAATCTGAGGCGCCGTCACTGCGATGCTCCAGCCGTCTGTGTCCGGCACAGGCGCATAGGCGGCAAACATTTTATCCTCACCGCTCGTATAGCTGCCAAACCCGTTCTTACCCTGACGCATCTCGCCATGGATCGTCGCCAGCTCCTGCAGCGACGGATCGCTCTGGGCTTCCGCTTCAATATTCTGAACAGTGATGGTCTCAAGCGTAATATCCGCAATCGTATCGCCTGTCTTATTAATCATGTAGGCCCGGCTGTTCTCACCGATCTGAATGGCCGACACGATATCATTTAAAAATGTCTCCTGCGGCACAAAATAAACCACGCCGACAATCGAAGCACCATAAGCCTCCTCCGCGTAAAGCGGTGCCGCAACCATAATGGACAACTGACCGGTAATCTTGCTGACAAGCGGCTCCGACACATAAATGTTGCCCTGAAGCGCCTGCTGCACATACTCGCGGTCAGAGTAGTCTTTTCCGTCAAAAATGCTTATACCGTCCGCACCGATGATGTTTCCTCTCTGGAAACCATGCATGGCAACACGCTCGTCCATAATGGCCTGTTTTTCCGCCACCGGCGTGTCAGAGTCTCCAAGCTGCGGAATATGTCCTACTTCCATGACAACGTTTTTGTACGCCGCCAACTCCTGCTGTGCACGTCCCGCCGCCAGTACCGCGGTCTGGCTCATCATTTGCTCCACCGTGGACATGGTGCTGTTGTAATTGAGCGCGATGCTGGAAGATCCGGAGGCTACCAGACCTACCAGAACAGTTAAAATGAGACAAAGGTTGATTTTAGTACGTATGCTCTTCATGTCGTTACCCCCTCCTTCCCAATTATAAAAATTTCTGCCAACTCTTGTCAAGACTGTTCATTTTTTTGTTGCGCTCTGATATGATAAGCCGTTTCCATGCGGATGATACGGTCAAATGCACACATACTTACCACAATACAGCCTGTTAGCACAACCGGCTAACCGCATGTTTCCTTAATCGCCTCCTCCAATCTCTTCATCGCTTCTTCCAAAATACTTCTCGGACATGCCACATTGATCCGCTGGAAACCTTTTCCACTCTCCCCGAACATCCCGCCGCCGTCCAGCCACAGCCCGGCCTTATGCACAATCCGTTCCTCCAGCTCTGTCTCTGATAACCCCGTCCCGGAAAAATCCAGCCAGACCAGATAGGTTCCTTCATGCTCCGTCATCGTCACCCACGACAAATTTTCCTCTACATATTTTTTTACAAAGGCGATATTGCCGCGGACATACTCGCGCATGGCAAAATACCATTCCTCTCCCTTGCCATAAGCCGTCTCACAGGCAATCAGTCCCATCACGCCAAGCTGGCTGATCCCCGCCGCATCGAGCTGTTTTCGGAAGCGTTTCCGCAAATCCCGGTTGGGAATAAATATGTTCGACAATACCATCGTGGCCAGATTGAATGTTTTGCTGGGAGACGTACAGACGATGCAGCGCTCCTCATACTCCTTTTTCAGCCCCGCAAACACCTGATGCTTGCCCTGAAACACAAAATCCTGATGGATTTCATCACTGACGACAATCACATCATGCTTCATGCAGATATCGCCCAGCCGGGTCAGTTCCTCCCTTGTCCAAACTCTACCTACCGGATTGTGCGGATTACAGAGGAGAAACAATTTTACCCCATTTTGTATAAGTTTCTCCTCGAAATCCTCAAAATCCATATGATATCGGTTATCTTCACCCCGATACAGGTTGCTGCTGACCACGCGCCTGCCGTTGTCCTCTATCACTTCCGAAAATGGATAATATACCGGAAGCTGGATCAGCACCGCATCCCCCGGCTCCGTATAGGCTTTCACGGCCATAGCGAGAGCCGTCACCACGCCCGGCGTTTTCACAAGCCACTCCTCCTGTGGTTTCCAGTCATGCCGCCTTACCATCCAGTCCTGCACGGTTTCAAAGTATGGGGTCTTCACCTCGCTGTAGCCGAAAATCCCTTCCTTCACCCGCTCCGCCAGCGCATCCTCTATGTAGGAGGAAGTCTTAAAATCCATGTCCGCCACCCACAGCGGCAGCACGTCCTCCGGCATACCCCATTCCACCGCAAAATCATATTTCAGCGACCGGGTATTTCTTCTCTCTATTACCCTGTCAAAATCCAGATTTCTCTCCGCCATCTTCCGTTCCCTCTCTTTCCCAATCTATATCAAGATACTTCGTCCTTTCTCTGCTCCAGCGCCAATCCGATCAATCGCTCCGTCTGATCCGCCATAAATAAAGGAATATTCAGTACATCATGATCCAGTTTCAGATTATCCAACGAAAATCGTACAGACTTCCAAATCATAGAAATCTTCGGAAACTCGCTGACATTGGGATGCTTGGCAAAGTCCCGCTCGTATGCTCCAATGATTTCAGACAAAGCCTCCTGCATGGCAGAGACATCTCTTGCTTCTGTCCACATCAGCACAGGCTCCGGCATACCGCCCGTGACATAATACATTTTCAGTTTTTCATAAAGCGGATTGAAAAACGCACTTGGAATCGGTTCAATGGTATCCACACTTTCCAGATACCTGACAAGATTTTCGTCGCCGTTGGCGAGCAGAAATTCCGTGAAAATCATAGGATCAATCTGCATAAAGCTGGCCCTGCCCACCGGAAAAGAAGATGGTTTCGCTAAGGCAATCCCCAGCAGAGAACCGGCACAGGCAATATGATACTGCGGGGCATTCTCGTAAAAATATTTCATCGAGTTGATGTGCGCATAAATTACCACTAAAATCCAACATTTCCCTCACCCAGCAAACGCGCAGTAAGGTCCCACCGTAATCTCTGTCACCACATGATCCTGCGCCGTAAGCCAGATGCTGATATTTCCGAATCCTTCCCCGGTGATGAGACTGTTTTCCGCCTCCGCATAGGGTGAGGCATAAAATCCGTAAGCTTTCAGTTTTTCCCATGCGCGGTCCACACTGATTCCCGGATAAATGCCAAAGATGGTCACATCCTTAAACTTTTCTCCCATGTAGCTGATATGTCCCGCATTCAGCGCCTCAAAAGCAAACAGCGCCTTCCCGTCTACCGATCCGACTGTCCACTCCTCAAAATCCGGATCCGGCTGTTCCATCGCTATCCCGTATTTTTCCGAAAGCAGTTTCTGCGCTGCATCTAGAAAGTGATCTTCCTCTAAAACCAGCAGCCCTAAGTCCGCCTCCATATCCGTCCGCTCCTTGCCCGCTTCTTCGGCTATCATCTTTAAATAGGCAGGCGTATAGTCCTGAAAAGATTCATAGGCGATGGGCTGATAGGGAACCGTCATCTCCTTCGCCCCATCCATCAGTTCTCCGTACCATGCTTCGTAATCCGCCTTGTTATACTTGTAATCCTCATAGGCGCAGGTGTATTCCTCCCCTTCTCTGCAAATATGGTACAGCGTACCGTCGCCGTCCGTGTCAAGCGCATCCGGGAAAGGCTGGTCTTCTTGCCATGTTTCGCTGATCGCTTTATCCCATGTGTCCACAGCGCCCGCCTCCATATAGGAGTCATTCTCCGCATCATACCGATAGAGTGTAAAAGGCCACAGCTCCCCATAGCCCTGGTTGTGGGACCACTCCGCTTTTATGAAGCCATTGTCATAGTAGGTGAGCGCCGGAAAGCACTCAAACTCCCTCTTAAGCTGTCCGGAAGCAGGATCATAATCATAGACAATTTCCACCATACCTGCCATGGAAGCATTGCCGTTAACAACGATCAGTTCTTCCCTGCCGTCCCCGTCAATATCCGTCACGGCAAAACGATTGTCACGCATCTTACAGAACCCTTCACTCAGGGCATAGGTGTCCAGCTCCCCGTCCGGAAGCTGCCATGTCCCGGTGATCTGAGACAGGACACCGCCATAATAATGCCTGACCTGCGCTCTCTCCCGGTCAAGCGCATCTGCACTTTCCGATCCTGCACCGTCTCCGGCATCTGCCTGCCCAATCTGTCCGTTTTCTGTGGCTGTCCCCGCATCCGCCATCACTGTCCCTTCCCCCATATTTCCTGACAGTTCCGTCTGCTCCTCCCCTGTATCATTTCCCGGCATCTCAGTCTGCACATTCTGTCCTGCGCCGTTCCCCGCGCCGCAGGCTGCAAAAAACACCGCTCCCGCACAGGCAAGAACGCCTGCCGCCATATGTCTGCTGCTCTGCATTTTCCTTTTCATAATGATACAACATCCCCCTTCTCAAACTCTCAAACCGTTTTTGCCCCTTACTCCCGCTCTTCCGTCTTACTTGAGTACAGGCGTTTCTTCTGTTTTTCGCATTCAGAACTTTTCTTGTCCTTTAGCCGCTCTGCGCCGTTCCCTGGTTTAACTCCTCTACCACGCTTTCCGGCTTCACCGTCATCTCCACCCACGCGGGAATAAATCCGCTTTTCACCGCATTTCTCACCGACCGGATATTGGACCACGCCGAACAGTAAAAGGGAACTTTTCCCCTCTCCACAATCTCTAACGCCAGACCACTTGTGAGCGCCGCCGCCACGCCGCGCCGCCTGTACTCCGGCAGCACATCCACACCGATCTGCCACATGGTATCACAGTCCGCGGAACATCCCGCCAGACCCACCAGTTTTCCGCCGTCGTAAGCGCCCATGCCAAGGACGTCCAGCTCCTTCCTGTCCGCGCACAGCGCATTGCTCCACTCCGGCTTATACATGTCCCAAAAATCCGCCTGCTCCAAAACCCGCAGCTCATAGCCGCATGACAGCGCACACAGCTTCTCCACATCGGGAAGATAATACTCCGCCATAAAACATACTTTCTGTCCAAGCGGCGCCATTCTCTCATTCAGCCAGTGGAGATTAGGCGTCTCAAAACAATGATAAAAGGGAAACTTTTTGACATACGTCTCCACAATCTCCCGGTATGCATCCCGCACGGAGGCAACCACGTTGTTGCCGTAGGAAACCAGATTGCAGGCAATCGGCTCCTTATAATATTTCCGCGCGTCCGGCCCCACGCCGGATCGGACGATCACCGGATCATTACATAAAAAGTCCGCCGCATTGCAGTTGATGTCAAGCGCGGACTGTTTCATGGCAGTCCGCAGTATCTCTTCGTTCGTCATACCTTCTCCTTTCCGCCCTGCCGCTCCATCCGGCACACAGTCACAAAGGGCGCTCCGCTTCTGACGGGCGCCCAATCCTCTTCACTTCTTTACGGATACTTTTAATCCTCTCAAATACTCTTTCTGTTCCGGCGTAATCCGGTAACTCTCCACCGCCTTCTGAATCGCCTTGTTGTGCGTCCAGTCCGCCAGTTTTTTCTCCTCGATATAAGGCAAAACCGCCTCATACTGCTTCGCCAGCGCCGTGGCGAAATACCATGCGATCATCATATTGACATAGTACTCCTCCGAGCGGACTTTAGAAACCATATCCGGATAAGTCCGGTCAAAGTCTTCATCCAGAAAATGCCCCATCAGCATCCCTATGCCAAACCGCACCGTATAAGTCTGAGCGGAGGCAAGCCACTCACGAATGTAAGGCAATAGCTCCTGCCGATGCTTCTGAAACACCTTCGGCAACAACTGGTCACAGGTTGCCCAGTTATCCACATAGTGTAAAAACACAGAAAGCTCTTCCATGCACTGCGCAAAGTCCTTCCTCTGCGCAATGATAAACGCGTGAAGCTGGTTTTCTTCAAAATATGTGTGGGGAAGGCTTCTCAAAAATTCACCGATTTCCTCCCGCTTCGCCAACTGCTTTGCCATCTTCCGAAGCGCGGGCGTGCGCACACCGATCACGGTTTCTTTGTCGATCGTCGGTATCAGCTTCGCCTGAAAATCCCGGTAAGCAGTGTCTTTCTGCACAGACAGCGCTTCTCTGATCTCATCTGTAATACACATCTCTCCCATTTCCGCTGTCTCTGCCCCTTTCCCGTCATATGGCTTCCCCGTCTGATGCCTCCCTGAAAAGTTCTTCCAGCCTCCATGATACGGCCTATTTCTTCCGGCCTTTTTCCCGTCTGGGTTGTGAACTTCATGCGCGGTATCATATGTATCATTCTTCCCTCTGCAGGAGATTATGGATCTCATCCACAATTTCGTTGATGGTATTGATCTGATTGGCCGTTTCCGCAATGTCATTCACATTGCCCTCCACCATGCCATTGATGGACTGGAAGGAAATTCTTATAGCAAAAAAAGCCAGATTATGATATATCCGAGTATATCATAACCTAATCTCTTCTTCTACTACTATTTCTTTTGTCCGGCATTTTCTTTGCCGTTCAGTACAGGCGCATCCAGTCCATACCGGAATCCTTTTGGATGATTATCATTCTACAATATTTTCTAAATAGGAAAAGCGCCAGACAACCATTGTTACCTGACGCTTTTTCGTGTATAGAAACAGAGAATCTTCGCATACTATCCCTTCACGCCGCCGAGCGTCACGCCCGCGATAATATACTTAGATAAAAGCAGATACACAAGGATGATCGGCACGATTGCCAGCAGAATCATCATGTATATTTTTCCCATATCACGGTTCATATAATCGGCGCCTCGAAGGAGCGCAATCAAGATTGGCACGGTCATCTTATCTTTGGACTGAATTACAAGCGCGGGAACGAAGTAATTGTTCCATGAACCCACAAAAGTAAAGATCGCCTGTACCGCCCTTGCCGGTTTCATAATGGGAAGAACAATCTGGTTAAAGGTGCGAAATTCCTTCGCCCCATCGATTCTCGCTGCTTCCACAAGCGAAAGCGGCAGAGAAGACTCTAAGTAACTGTACATAAAATAGAATACAGCCGGTGATGCGATCGACGGAATGATCAGCGGCAGCAAGGAATCGTACATCCCCATCTTTGTGATCAGGCGCAGGAAACCCATTGCGGTGACCTGTGTAGGCATGACAAGAATCATCATAATAAAGGTAAACGCGATCTTCTTGAGCTTGAAATCGTAAGCGTAAAGCCCGTATGCGGTCAGCGCTGAAAAATAAATGCAGATTGCCGCACTGCAGCCGGAGACGATCAGGCTGTTCAGAATACCCCTCATCATGGGAAATTCCCCGTTATTTGCCACACTGTTAAAATCCTTTAAAAAACTGGTTCCGGGAAGGGCATAAAAACCTCTCTGCAGCTCCGCATGGGAGTGCGTCGCATTTATGATCAGGATATAGAAGAAAAACAGGCACAAAAAGGACAGAAATATCAACAGCACATGCGCGAAAACCGTACGCAGACGGTTAAATGATTTTGAGCTCATACTCTATCACCCTCCTGAGTATAGCGTGGGAAAGGGAGAGAATATATTACGATTCTTAACAAAATATCAGATTCTTGACACATCTGAAAAATCTGTATTTACCGCGCTTTCTTGAAAATAACCGCCCTTGTTTTCATGTCATAATTCTGATATTTTTCTCAATTTTCTGATTTTCTTTTCCCCATATTTTTACTATGATTTTCATGCAAGTTTATCTCATTAAAAACGGACCCGGAAAGGAGCGCCAAAAATTGAAACCTATAACCTTTATTGATGAACACGGAAGTTTTACCATGAAGCAGCCGGAAAACACAAGCTGTCTGTATTTTCCCCTCGCCTCGGAAACAGGATTAAAAAGCAGCGTCACACCGAATCTTGGCGGCGACGCCAAAATCGATCAGGAAACCTTCCTGTTGGAACCTGTCAGTTCCGAGAATCTACATAATAATCGTTCTACCCGCAACTTCTTCTTTGTGACACATGATGCGGAAGTCTATTCCGCCACCGGCGTTTCCGCCGGACAGGAGAGCGCCCGCTTCTCCCCCTCACAGGATGAAAGCGAGTTAAGCGCCGGGTTTATGTGGCATACTTTAAAACGCACTTCCAAATCTTTTCCTATAGAAACAGTCACCACTTCCTTTGTCCCAAAGGACGACAATGTGGAAATTATGTATGTGACTGTCAGAAATCTGTCAGACCGGGACCTTTCCCTGATGCCATACGCCGCCATCCCCATTTATGGAAGAAGCGCGGATAACATCAGAGATCACCGCAGCGTGACCTCCATGCTGCACCGCATCAAAACAACGGAGAACGGTGTCCTTGTCCGTCCCACCATGTCCTTTGACGAGAAAGGCCACCGCATCAATCATAAGACCTATTATGTCTGCGGTTTTACCGCAAAGGGACAGGAACCGGAAGGCTTCTTCCCCACCGTGGAAGACTATATCGGCGAGGGCGGCACCTTCACCCATCCCCGCGCCGTCTGTGAAAAACGCCCCGGCGTTCCTGCCTCTTCCACTGCCGAGGGACGGGAAGCCATGGGTGCGTTCCGTTTCCAAAACCTTACCCTCCTTCCCGGTGATAAGGCTGCTTATATTATCCTGTTTGGCGTAGAAAATGAGGAGAGCCGCATAGAGGAAATCTGCCAGAAATACAACACGGAAAAAAAGGCGTCAGACGCGCTGGCGCAGACAAAAGCACACTGGCAGGATAAAGTGTCCGTCGGCTTCCAGACAGGAGACAAAGATTTTGACTGCTTTATGAAATGGATATGTTTCCAGCCTTTCCTGCGCCGGCTGTTCGGCTGCTCCTTCCTGCCCCACCACGATTACGGCAGAGGCGGCAGGGGCTGGCGCGATCTGTGGCAGGACTGCCTGTCACTGCTCCTGATGGAACCGCAGGACGTCGGAAAGATGATCGAGGCAAACTACGGCGGCGTCCGTATCGACGGCACCAACGCCACCATCATCGGGGACGGGAACGGGAATTTTGTTGCGGACCGCAACGGTATCGCCCGCGTCTGGATGGATCACGCCCTCTGGCCCCTTATGACAACAAAGTTATACATTGACCAGACCGGGGATCTCGACATTCTGTATCGAGAAGCGCCCTATTTCAAGGACGCACAGTCCATGCGGGGAACCGGCATAGACACGCTCTGGTCGGCTGACAGCGGCAGCAGGCAGCTCACGGATAAAAACGAAGTCTACACGGGCAGCATTCTGGAACACCTGCTGGTTGAGCACCTCACCGCTTTCTACGAGGTGGGTGATCACAATATCTACCGTCTGCGTGGCGCGGACTGGAATGATGCCCTTGATATGGCGGCGGATAAGGGCGAAAGCGTGGCGTTTACATGTGCCTACGCCGGAAATCTGCGAGATATGGCTTCACTCCTCCTGCTTTTAGACCGTGTCACCGACAATCACAAAGTGGATCTCTTAGAGGAAATCTCCGTTCTGCTTACGGATGATCCGGCAGTTTATGACGACATCAAAAAGAAGCAGCAGATTTTAGAGGATTACGCCACACGCTGCCGCCATGCGGTCACCGGGATTCGTAATACATTCAATCTCGCCGCTCTCGCTGAAAATCTGACGAAAAAGGCGGACTGGCTGACGACGCACATCCGCTCTCAGGAATGGATTGAAGGAACCGGCGAAGAGGGATGGTTTAACAGCTATTACGACAACCACGGAAGAACTGTGGAAGGATTCTTTGACAATCAGGTTCGCATGATGCTGACAGGACAGGTTTTCGCCATTATGAGCGGTATTGCCGAAAACAAACATATATCCAAGATCGTCAAGGCTGCAGACCACTATCTGTACCGGAAGGAAGCAGGCGGCTATCGACTGAACACAGATTTTAAAGAATTAAAATTCGATATGGGCAGAATGTTCGGCTTTGCCTACGGTGAAAAGGAAAACGGCGCGGTCTTCTCCCACATGACGGTTATGTACGCGAATGCCCTGTATCGCCAAGGCTTTGTCAAAGAGGGATGGAAAGCCTTAAAAAACCTTGCGGACACTGCTCTCGACTTTGATACCAGCCATATTTATCCAGGCATCCCCGAATATTTCCGGGCGGACGGGCGCGGCATGTACCACTATCTGACGGGCGCGGCAAGCTGGTTTATGATGACCATGATCACGGAAGTGTTCGGCGTACACGGCGATAACGGTGCGCTCATAATTGCCCCGAAACTTCTTGCCGAACAGTTTGACGATCAGGGTACGGTTTCCATCACCGTCCCTTTTGCCGGAAAAACCTTTACCGTTGTCTGTCAGAACAAATCAGGAAAAGATTTTGGCAGCTATACGATGGAATCCGCCCTCTGCGGCGACATTGCCCTCCCCGTGAAGGACAACGCCTCCGCACTTCTCTCCCGGGAGCGGCTTGACAGCCTGCCGGACGGTGCGCACAGGATCACCGTAAATCTGATATAAAATCACCGCCTGGCAGCGACGATTCAGAGAATATTCGCAATCTCCCTGAATGATTTGCGCTGTCGCAATTATCTATGTCATCAAAATCAAATAGCAGAAAGGAATCTATTACTATGAAATACGGATACTTTGACGATGTAAGCCGAGAATATGTCATCGAACGGCCGGACACCCCCGCCCCCTGGGCCAACTATCTGGGGTCGCCCGAGTACGGGGCTGTCATTTCCAATAACGCAGGCGGTTACAGCTTTGCAAAATCGGGCGCCAATGGGAGAATCCTGCGCTATGTTTTTAACCAGTTCGACCAGCCCGGACGGTATCTTTACATCCGCGACAACGCTTCAAAGGATTATTGGTCCGCCTCCTGGCAGCCGGTAGGAAAAAGCACGGACAGCTACGAAAGCAAATGTGCCCACGGACTCGGCTACACCAAAATGACGGCGCGGTACAGCGAAATTGATTCGGAAGCGTTATACTACGTTCCGAACGGGAAAACCTATGAGATATGGTCCCTGTCCGTGACCAACCGATCTCAGAACACAAGAAGTCTGACGCTTACCGGCTACGCCGAATTTACAAACCACAACAACTATGAGCAGGATCAGGTGAATCTGCAATACTCGCTGTTTATCACGAAAACCCTGTTTGAAACAAACCGGATCATGCAGCAGGTTCACGGCAATCTGGATACCCTGTCATCCGATGAGCAGGTGGACGGCAAGTGCGTCACCGAGCGGTTCTTCGGTCTCGCCGGGGAAAAGGTTTCCTCCTACTGCGGCGACAAGGCACATTTTCTCGGAAACTATCACGGTTACAGCAATCCGCAGGGCGTCCTCTCCGGTGATCTGGGAAATGTTACAAGCTACAACGAAAATTCCTGCGGTGCACTTTCCTGCACCGTAGAGCTGGCTCCCGGCGAAAGCAGAACCATCGCGTTTGTACTTGGTATGAAACGCAGCGCCGAAGCAGCGGATATCCTGGACGGATATGCCGATCCTTCCGCTGCCGTAAAAAAAGAATTAAGCGAACTGAAACAGCTCTGGGACGAAAGGCTTGTTCACTTAAATGTCAACACACCCTGCCCGGAATTTAATACCATGATCAACACATGGAACGCCTACAACTGCTTTATGACCTTTATCTGGTCCCGCGCGGCCTCCTTCACCTACTGCGGTCTGCGTAACGGCTACGGCTACCGGGACACCGTACAGGACATTCAGGGTATCATCCACCTTGCCCCGGAAATGGCCGTGGAGAAAATCCGCTTTATGCTCTCCGCGCAGGTAAGCAGCGGCGGCGGTCTGCCTCTGGTGAAATTCACCCACAATCCGGGACATGAAGACACCCCCGACGACGCCTCCTACCGTGAGGAAACCGGGCATCCGGCATACCGCGCCGACGACGCGCTGTGGCTCTTCCCGACCGTCTGCAAATATATCTCAGAGACCGGAAATACCACATTTCTCGACGAAGTCATTCCCTTCGCTGACAAAGATGAAGCTAGCGTTTACGAGCACCTGAAACGCGCCGTGCAGTTCTCCTTTGACCACCTCGGTCCCCACGGGATGCCCGCTGGTCTTTACGCCGACTGGAACGACTGCCTGCGACTTGGCGCCGGTGGTGAATCTTCCTTCGTGGCGCTGCAGTTCTACTATGCCATGACGATCTTAAAGGATTTTGCCGCTTTTAAAAATGATAAAAAATATGTGGACTATCTGGCTGAACACCAATCGGAAATGAAGAAAAAAATACAGGGGCTTTGTTGGGACAGCGACCGCTTCATCCGTGGCTTTGCTGAGGATGGAACGCGCATTGGCGCAGCCTCTGACCCGGAGGCCAGTCTCTGGCTCAACCCCCAGAGCTTTTCCGTCATCAGCGGGCTGGCGGACGCCGGACAGGCAGATCTGGTCATGACAAATGTCTATGAAAAACTGAATACCAAATACGGCGCACTCCTGATGGATCCGCCCTACCACGCCCACGCCTTCGACGGCGCGCTGGCAGTGATCTATAATCAGGGAACCAAGGAAAATGCGGGCATTTTCTCCCAGTCACAGGGCTGGCTGATTCTGGCGGAAGCTCTGCTTGGACATGGAGACCGCGCTTTCACTTACTTTATGGAAAACGCGCCCGCCGCCCAGAATGACATTGCCGAAATCCGCCGCATTGAGCCATACTGCTACGGACAGTTTACCGAAGGACGCGCAAGCGTTCATCACGGCCGCTCCCATGTCCACTGGCTGACCGGCACGGCCTCCACCGTCATGGTAGGCTGCGTGGAGGGAATCCTCGGTCTGCGCCCCGATTTATACGGCATAAGGCTTGCACCCGCCATTCCCCGGGAGTGGAAACGCATTGAAATCGATAAAGATTTTCGCGGAAAACATTTGCACATCCTTGTGGAAAACCCGAACGGACGCGAGTCCGGCTGTGAAACCCTTCTTCTAAACGGAAAGTTATTAAATGACAATTATATTCCTGCCGATCTGCTGGAAGAAGAAAATGAGATTTTACTGACACTTTAAATACTGTTTTATAACCGGAACAGGACACAGCGGCCATAAAGATTGCTGTGTCCTGTTCTATTACATATCCGATTTGTCCCCGCCACCGGCATTTTCTCCGGCTCCGATATCCCAGTGAACCATATGGTTCATATTCCGGTACTTTTTCGGCGTCATTCCGGTCTGTTCCCGGAACTGCTGGATAAAATGACTCTGGGACGAGAACGAGAGACGATTTGCTATATCGCTCAGCGCATAATCACTGTAGCGGAGCATATTTTTGGCCATCTCAATCTTCTGCGCCCGGATGTAGGCGCTGACGGAATCTCCCGTCTCCTTTTTAAACAGGCGAGAGAGATAGCTGGCCGACACGCCAAGCTGCTCCGCAATTTCTTCAATGGTGATTCTCTCTTTGATATGCGTATAAATATATTCCTTACACACATTGATGTGGCGGGAGCCTGTGTCGCTGCGGCAGATCCTGCGCATCTTCTCCGCGTAGTCCAATACCATCTCGTCATGCAGATGCCTTATCTCCTGCATGGTATGAATGTGATCCAGACTCCGAATATAGAAATCGCTCATCCGAAAAGCCTGTTCCAGCTCCATTCCCCGCTGTCTGCAAAGCCGCGTTATCATGGCAGTGGTAATCACGAAATGATATTTCAAGTTTGTGATCGGATCCTGCGACAGCACACCGACGCCCTCACTGTCCAAAAAACGCTCCTGCTCACAGTTTTTCCTGACTGTTTCCACATCGCCGCTCATCACCGCCTCATAAAACAAAAATTCTTCCGTCGGCTGACGGTGTTCCATCTCGTCGACTATATCGTCCGCTTCCAGCAAAAGCCATTCGTTCTGGTATCTCATCCTGTTTCTCCCTCCCTGCCGGTTTAAGCTCTCCGCCTACATAAAATTATCACACAAACAACCGCATCTGTTTTAGACGGTATATTCTTTTCCAGATCACTTTCGTAATCTGTGAGCGTAAACTGAAAATAAAAGGGATACGCTCTCAGTTCGTCCAATCTTGCGAGCATCGGCACCGGGTTTTTCGTCCGGAATACCTGTTTTCCTTCTGTTTTTCTAAATTATAATGTAATACCTCCCATTTTTACAATCCTTTTTTTCGCCAACGTGCTGGAGAAGCACACCATTTTCTCCGACCGGCTGATCAGTATCGCCGGAAGATACCGCATAACCCTCCCTAACGGAAAATCTGCTTTCAATCACGAGACCGGACATACGGACGCGCCTCTGATCGGACAGGTTTTGATAAATATTCTGGAAAATGCCGTTTGCCACGCCGAAGGAATGCCTATACTTAATTTGTAGGAGGGCATAACAATCATGGATATTTTTGATATTTTGGCATTGTCCGGGGGCTTAAGCCTCTTTCTGTTCGGCATGAGCGTGATGAGTGAAGCATTGGAGCGGCGCGCGGAAGGGAGTCTGAAACTGCTTCTCGCCAGACTGACCCAGAATAAAACCGCCGGTTTTCTGACAGGTCTGGTCGTCACCGCCGTGATCCAAAGTTCCTCCGCCGCCACGGTCATGGTGGTGGGCTTTGTCAACTCCGGCGTCATGACCTTAAAGCAGGCCATCCATGTAATAATGGGGGCAAACGTGGGCACCACCGTCACCGCGTGGCTTTTGAGCTTAAGCGGCATTTCCAGCGGCAATCTCTTTATCAAGATGCTCAAACCCACCTCCTTCACACCTATTCTGGCAACGATCGGCATCCTTCTTTTCATGTTTGGAAAAACCAGCAAAAAAAAGGATTCCGGCACCATTCTGCTGGGCTTTGCCACCCTGATGTTCGGCATGGACACCATGTCCGGCTCCGTTTCGGGCCTTGCCGATGTCCCGGCTTTCCGGCAGATGTTTATTTTCTTTCAAAATCCCATTCTCGGTATCATCGTGGGCGCCGTGCTCACGGCGGTGATCCAGTCCAGCTCCGCCTCCGTGGGTATTCTGCAGGCGCTTGCCTCCACGGGACAGGTCTCCTACGGCGCGGCCATGCCAATCATCATGGGACAAAATATCGGCACCTGCGCAACCGCTCTCCTCTCCTCCTTCGGCACGACAAAGAATGCCAGACGGGCGGCGATCGTCCATCTGGCCTTTAATATACTGGGAACCCTGATCCTGCTCCTTCCCTTTCTTCCCGTTTCCCTGATTATCAAACCCGCGCTGCTTCATGAACCTGCTTCCCTGTTCGGCATCGCGCTCACTCACTCCGCCTTTAATATTTTGTGCACCGTCCTGCTCCTCCCGACTTCCGCCCTTCTGGAAAAACTGGCTGTGCGACTTGTCCCTGACGGCGAAACGGAAGAAACAGCCACGGAGCTTGACGAGCGTCTCCTTGCCGCGCCCCATATCGCTCTGGATCGATGCTATGCACTGGTGCGGGAAATGGCGGAAATCTCCACCACATCTTTGAAAAGCGGGATGAAGCTTCTAACCCGCTATGACAAGCAGACCGCAAAAAAAGTGCAGGAAGCGGAAGAAAAATGCGATCACTATGAAGATATTTTAGGCACCTATCTTGTAAAACTGAGCAATTATCAAATGAGCGACGCCGACAGCGGAATCGTCTCTATGATGTTAAAAGTGATCGGGGATCTGGAACGGATTTCCGATCACAGCATCAATGTTTTAAAATCCGCCGAGGAATTAAAAGACAAAAAACTGCAGTTCACTCCTGAAGCCTTAAAAGAACTGGGAGTGCTCTGCAGCGCCGTATCAGAGATTATGACGCTCTCCTGCACCGCGTTTGTACAAAACGATCTGGAATTGTCAAGAAATATAGAACCGTTGGAACAGGTCATCGACGATTTGAAGGAGAACATGAGAAACGCGCATGTAAGCCGCCTAAAAAAGGGCGTATGCTCCATCGAGTCAGGCTTTATCTGGCTGGATCTTCTCACCAATCTGGAAAGAGCGGCAGACCACTGTTCCAACATCGCCATCTGTATCATGGATGCCGCAGAAAACAGCATGAATCTGCACCATTCCCTTTCCGTAATGAAGGAGGAAAGCCCTTATTACAAAAAGCAGTATGCCTTTTACTGCGAAAAATATGCACTGCCAAAGATCAACTGAAATCTACGCCATCTCGTTTAAGGCGCTTTCCCGCATCCTCTTTCACCAGTTCAATCACCACCGCCATAATAGGAATAAAGAATATAATTCCCATAATCCCAAAAAGGTTTCCGCCGATCATCGCCGCGACAAGCGTATAAAGCGGCGGAAGTCCTACCGAACCGCCTACGACTCTCGGATAAATAAACTGATTTTCCACGAACTGGACAACCAGATAAACAATCAGACAGCGAACCGCCAGCGCAGGGCTGATCAGCAGGGCAAGCACCACGCTGACCGCACCGGACATAAAAGCTCCAACATACGGAATAATCGCGCAGACCGCCGTCAAAACGCCGACCAGACTTCCATACGGCAGTCTAAAAATCGTGAATGCGGCAAACATCAATATCCCGAGAATTACCGCTTCCGCGCACTGCCCCGACAGGAAATTGGCAAAGCATCTGCTGAATGTCCGGCTGATATGAAGGACATTTTCCGCCCATGCAGGCTTCAAATAAGCATATAACAGCTTTCTGGCGTGTCCGCCTATCTGTTCTTTGCCAAGCACCAGATAAATACTGATAATCAGACCGAAAGCCGCCGTTATCAAAATACTCGCGGCAGAGGATACCGTACTCACCACACTCTCCAAAAAGAAATTGGCACCGCTTCCGATGTTCTGCATCATCTTTTCCAGATTGATGTCTGTAAGTATCTCCTCCAGCCATGCCGCCTCCGGGTCAAGACTCTCCAGCCATGCAATCCACTCCGGCAGACGCGCTTCTATTTGCAGATAAAGCCCTTTCGCGGAATTTACAAGCTCAGGTATGAGCAGGGTGAACACGAGCGTGAGCACCAGCGCGACACAGACAAAAGTGAGCAGAAATGAAAACATGCGGTAAAACTTGTCGGAGGGCTGCTTTTTCCTTTTCTGCAGCAGCCTGCGGAGCTGCTTTTCGATACCCGTCATGGGCACGTTGATAAACAGCGCCAGTATGCCGCCGACGATGATCGGCAGGATGATCCCTATGCCTTTTTCCAGAAAGAGGATAACTGCGCGAAGATTCATCAGCGCCGCGAACAGTCCTACCCCCACGATCACGATCAGTAAATTCTGTTTTGTGTTCTTTTCCATAAAGTTCCTTCTTTCTCCATATCGCTTTCTACTAAATTTTCTCTTCTATTTTTAATAGATCTTACCATCATTTCTCAAATTTTCATAGCCACATCCGCAAAAATCCCGTTTTACCGCACACAACCCTCTCCGATTACCCCTTGTGAAGCCTTCCAAAATCTTCTATAATCATTATGACAATAAGGGCTTTCAAGCGGAGGAATTATGATTACACAGGAAATACGTACCATCGACGAACTGTTACAGTTCGTGAACAGTTTATTTCAAAAACACGGCGTTCGGCTCTGGTACCGCGGGGAAGAAAACGCCTCCCTCACGTTGATTCCCTCCATACAGCGCAGCAAAAAGCGGCTGGAGGCCGAACGCTATATCACCAACGACTTTTACACCCGCGCCAGACAGATCATCGACAATCCTCCCGCCAAACACAACTATGCGGGCTGGGTCTCCCTGATGCAGCACTACGGGCTTCCCACCAGGATGCTGGACTGGAGCCAGTCTCCCCTGATCGCGGTGTTTTTCGCCACGGAGACTTACAGAGAGCTGTCTCATACGGACGGCTGCGTCTGGGTGCTGGCGCCAGGGCTTTTGAACGAGCAGGAAGGTTTCGGCAACTGCATTTATCCCATCGACGCCGACACCACGCAGGAAATGCTGCTGCCCGCCTTCAAGCACGCCCACCACAACCATGAGCTGACAAACCGGATTCTTGCATGCAGCTCCACGGAAAATAATCTGCGGATGTACTCCCAGCACTCCAACTTTACCGTACACAACTCCTTAAAGCATCTGGAGGATATCTGCGACGAAAATATGCTCTACAAAATCATCATTCCCTGTGAGAGGAAGCAATACTTTATAGAAAGTCTCCGGGTACTCGGTATCACGGAGAGCTTTGTCTATCCGGACTTGGATCATATATCTGCCGACTTAAAGGAAGAATACGGAATCTAACATTTCGAATTAATCTTGTACATCCTGCCGGAATCTTCTATAATCATTATGACAAATATACCGCGGACATAAAAAGCCTGCGCTTACACAGAAACTACTCATTGTCGGAAAGGACTGCAAACATATGAAAATTGTTCTCTCACATCTGACAAAGAAATTCCCCGGCAGGGGCAGGGGTAATAAAAAGAAAGAAGATGTCACCGCCGTAAATGATTTTACCTTTGAAATACCCGACGGCACACTGGTGGGACTCCTCGGTCCCTCCGGCTGCGGGAAAAGCACGACGCTGAATCTGATCTGCGGTCTGCAAAAACCGACGGAGGGGCAGATCTTTTTCGACGGGGAGGACGTCACGTCTCTCACCCCGCAGAAGCGGGGCGTGGGTATGGTATTCCAGAACTATGCGCTCTATCCACACTTAAATGTGGAGCAGAACATCCGCTTTCCGCTGGAAAACCTGAAAGGCAATGACAAACTTTCCAAAGATGAAATGCGCGCCCGGGTGGAAGAAGCCGCGGGGCTTGTGCAGATCGGAGATCTTCTGGACCGCAAGCCCGCGGAACTGTCCGGCGGTCAGCAGCAGCGCGTATCTATCGCAAGGGCTCTGGTCAAGCTTCCCAGGGTTCTTCTTTTGGACGAACCCCTCTCCAATCTGGACGCCAGACTCAGGCTTCAGACCCGCGAGGAGATCCGCCGCATCCAGAAAAAGACGGCTATCACCACGATCTTTGTGACCCACGATCAGGACGAAGCGATGAGCATCTCCGATCTCATTGTGGTGATGAAAGACGGGCTGGTACAGCAGATCGGAAAACCGCAGGAGGTGTACGACAATCCTGCCAATCTGTTTGTCGCGAAGTTCCTTGGGACGCCGCCCATCAACCTCTTTGAGGGAAAGGTGGAAAACGGCTGCCTTCTGATCGGGGAAGAAACGGTTCTTACATTGAAAAACGTGCCTGACCGGCCGGTGCATGTAGGCATACGCCCGGAAGGCTTTATCCTGTCGGAAAACGGCTCCTTTACATGCCGCTTAAGCAGACCGGAGGTCATGGGCCGTGACGTGAGCATCGTCTCCATCCACCCCGCCTCGCAAAATCCCGTGATCCGCTCCATCGTGGACGCGGAAAGCTGCGAAAACCTGTCTGGCGATTCCGTGCGCTTTGCGCTGAAACCTCGCAAGGTCTTTCTCTTTGACCAGGCTACGGGACAGCGGATTCCCTTTGAGACCGCCTGACCAAATTCCACACATAAAGGAGCATGACGATTCGGATATCCGCTGCTTTTATGGGTTGGCGGTTCTTTGTTTTTCGCAAATGCTCCGGAATGGAGAATCCCATGGAAAACCAAAACAACAAGGGCTGGCTCTACCTGCTGCCCGCGCTCCTGTTTTTGGGCGCATTTATGATCTATCCCTTAATCGACGTATTTATCTATTCCTTTGAGGAAGGTTACAACTCCGCCTCCCAGACATTTTACGGTATGGGCGGCTACAACTACTCCTACGTCCTGCATGACGCCTATTTTCTGCAGGCGTTAAAGAACACCTTTATTCTGGTCATTATCACCGTGCCTCTCTCCACCGGACTTGCGCTTCTGATCTCTGTGGCGCTCAGCTCCATCAAGCCCTTACAGGAGTTGTTTCAGACGGTCTTTTTCCTGCCCTATGTGACAAACACGCTGGCAGTCGGTCTGGTGTTTATGATTCTTTTCAAAAAAACGCCCTACTCCGACGGTCTGGTGAATCTGCTGATCCGGTGCTTTGGCGGCGGTTCCGTGGATTTTATCGAAGGCCCCTACTGGGCGAAAATGTTCGTGCTGTGCTTTTACACGGTGTGGGTGGTAATGCCCTTTAAAATCCTGATACTGACAAGCGCGCTGGCGGGTGTCAACCCGGTTTATTACAATGCCGCGCGGGTGGACGGCACAGGACGAACCCGCATGTTTTTTAAGATCACTCTGCCCATGATTTCCCCCATGCTCTTCTATCTGATCATCACGGGCTTTATCGGCGCGTTTAAAGCATACAGCGACGCGGTGGCGCTGTTTGGCACCAATCTGAACGCGGCCGGTATGAACACCATCGTAGGCTATGTGTACGACATGCTTTACAGAGACAGCGGCGGCTACCCTTCCTACGCGTCGGCTGCAGCAATTATTCTATTTACCATTGTTTTGACCATCACCTGTATCAATCTGCTGGTGAGCCGGAAACATGTGCACTACCATTAACCGATGGGAAGTCTGCGCTCTCCGATCCAGAGAATGCTTCGCATTCTTCTTCAATAGACTTATGTAAAATGGGCAATTTCGAAACTCCCTCTGCGTTATTGAAACTGCACCATTCATGTAACTCTAAAAAGAGTTTCGCAGACGCTATTTATTGTATTAGTAAAAAGGAGTATAGAAGCAATGAAGAAATCCCGCTTACTCACTATCTTCACCTACGCCTTTCTCACCCTCTGGGCGCTGATTGTATTGTTTCCCTTCTACTGGATGGTGCTGACCTCCGTGAAGGATTACGGCTCCTACAATGCGGAGTATATTCCGAAGTTTTTTACGCTCTCCCCCACCCTGCAAAATTACGCAGATGCCTTTACCACCGTTGCGCTTGGCAGGTATCTGCTTAACACCCTTTTGTTTACGGTGGGCACCACAGCGCTTATGCTTGTTGTCATTACGCTGGCGGCCTTCGCCTTCGCGAGACTGCAGTTTGCGGGGCGCGATATCGCCTTCACCCTGTTTCTGGCGCTGATGATGATTCCGAATGAACTGGTGGTGATCACCAACTTTACTACCATCACCAACCTGGAGCTTCGAAACACTTTCACGGGACTGATCCTGCCCTCAGTGACTTCGGTGTTTTATATCTATCTGCTGCGGGAAAACTTCGCCCAGATTCCCGACGAGCTTTACTACGCAGCCAAAGTGGACGGCACGTCAGACCTGCGGTTCTTGCGAAAGGTGATGCTTCCCATATGCAGACCAACGCTTGTCACTATCACGATCTTAAAAATCATTGAGTGCTGGAATGCCTATGTATGGCCAAGGCTGATCACCGACGACGCGGATTACTATCTGGTCTCCAACGGCATTCAGGAAATCCGGGAAAACGGATTCGGGCGGGCGAATATCCCCGCCATGATGGCGGCGGTGGTCGTGATTTCCCTGCCCCTTGTGGTTCTATTTCTCCTGTTCCGCAAACAGATCATGTCCGGCGTGGCAAGAGGGGGAACCAAGGGTTAAATCGTGGCACTGAAACGAAAACCCGGCTTTCACGCTGCGACCCTGATGGATGCAGTCAAAACCGTTTCGGAAAGGAAGAACCATTGAAAAATAAGTATGGAAAAATGATAATACATTTGAAATGGCAAAAAGCACTGGCGGCGCTTTCCGTCGGCGCAAGCCTCCTTACGCTTACCGGCTGTCACGGCTCCAAGGCACTGCCGGAATTTACCGTGCCCGCAGAATTTGACACCTCAAAGAATTATGAGGTCACCTTCTGGGCTAAGAACGACACCAACAAAAACCAGACCGACGTCTACAAAAAAGCCATTGCGGACTTTGAGTCGCTCTACCCCAATATCAAAGTCAACATGAAGCTCTACACCGACTACGGCAGGATTTTCAACGACGTGATCACCAACATCGCCACCGGCACCACGCCCAATGTGTGCATCACCTACCCGGATCACATCGCCACCTACATGACCGGGAAAAACACCGTGGTTCCTCTGGATGCGCTTTTCGCCGATGAAAAATACGGGCTCGGCGGGAATGCGCTCCTCTATGACGGGCCGACGCAGGAAGAGATGGTTCCCCAGTTTCTATCGGAATGCGTGCTGGAAGATCAGCATTACGCCATCCCCTACATGCGTTCCACCGAGTGCTGCTACATCAACAAGGATTATGTAGAAAAGCTGGGCTACACGCTCCCCGACGTGCTGACATGGGATTTTATCTGGGAAGTGTCGGAAACCGCCGCCGCCAAAAACGCGGACGGCACGTTTGCCTTAAACGGCCAGAATGTGATGATTCCCTTTATCTATAAATCCACGGACAACATGATGATCCAGTATTTAAAACAGCAGGGGGCGGATTACTCCACACCCGAGGGTGATATCAGGCTTTTCAACGATACCACGGAGGCTTTTCTATACGAGATCGCGGATCATGTGGAAAGCGGCGCTTTCTCCACCTTTAAGATTTCCAGCTATCCCGCCAATTTCCTCAACGCGGGACAGTGTGTGTTCGCCATCGACTCCACGGCGGGCGCAACCTGGATGGGCGCAGACGCGCCACTGTCCGACATCAGCGAGGATGCCTTCGTGGATTTCGAGACGGCTGTGCGGATGGTGCCCCAGATTGATCCCGAAAATCCCCAGATGATTTCCCAAGGGCCTTCCGTCTGCGTGTTCAACAAGGCAGATCCGCAGGAGGTGTTGGCATCATGGCTCTTTGCCCAGTATCTTTTGACGGACGAGGTACAGATCGGCTACGCCCGGACGGAAGGGTATCTGCCCGTCACATTAAAGGCGCAAAAATCCCCTGCCTATCAGGATTACCTTGCCAGAAGCGGGGAGGACAACAGCACCCACTATACCGTAAAACTGGATGCTTCCAAGCTCCTTCTCACCCATACCGGGGACACCTTTGTGACACCTGTCTTTAACGGCTCCGCCTCCCTTCGGAATGCGTCGGGACAGCTTATAGAAAATGTGGCAAACGCGGTGAGGCGCGGACAGACGGTGGACGATGCCTACATGGAACAGCTTACCGCGGATGTCACCGCCCTCTACCGATTAGACCAGAAAGACATAGCAACAGGCAGCCGCCAGGAACTTGGTCCGCTGCCGCAGACTGCCGTGCTGCTCCTCGCAGCGCTGGCGATTTCCTGGTGTCTGATTTTGCTCTATGTGCTGTCCGATTTTGTCAAAAATAGAAAAAAGCATTGATTTATCCACTGAGTATGGTATAATCGTCGCTGTAGAAGCAAATAAAAAACGCTACTATTGAGGAGGAAAATTATGAAAAAGACAATCGCATTGACACTGACACTTGCCCTCGTTCTGTCCCTTACCGCCTGCGGTAAGGGCGGAAACGGCGGAGAAGACAAAAAATCCGAGGGCGTTATGACCCACGACGAGTACATGGCTGCCGCACTTGACAGCGAAGTGGTAATCGAGACATACGTGCAGGCGAAACAGTCCTGGTGGGAGGATAAGGCTACCCTCTACACACAGGATAAGGACGGCGCATATTTCGTCTACAACGCAGTCTGCTCCGAGGCTGATTACGAAAAGCTCACCCCCGGCACGAAGATCAAAGTGACCGGCTACAAGACCGAGTGGTCCGGCGAAGTGGAAATCGCCGAGGGCGCAGCCATCGAGATTCAGGACGGCAGCTTCACCGCTTCCGCGACGGATGTAACCGATCTGCTCGCCAAGGAAGACGAACTGATCAAACACCAGAATGAGCTGGTATCTTTCAAGGGCATGACCGTTGAGACCTATGAGAAGGACGGACACTCCTACGACTGTGCCGTTGTTTACAATGATGACAACTCCGGTTCCGCTGCCGACAATAACGATCTGTACTTCAACGTATCCAAAGACGGACAAACCTACACCTTTTGCGTTGAGTCTTATCTCTGCGACAGCAGCACAGATGTCTACAAAGCTGTGGAAAACCTGAAGGTCGGCGATACTGTTGACATGGAAGGTTACCTGTACTGGTACAACGGTGCGAACCCGCATATCACTTCTGTTTCCGTAAAATAAACCCGAAAACATAGTTAACAAAGCACTTCAAAGGAGCTGACCGTTCATACCGGTCTGGCTCCTTTTTTTATTCACACACACGCACAGGGAGAAAATCTTCCCTGCCTGGTTTCATGCAGACAAAAATTCGTCAAATGGCACAAATATCGTGTAGGGCCGGTTGTATTGGAACCTGTTTTGTGCTATATTTCTTCTATACGAAACGATATTATACTCACTAGTTGACATAATATCCACTTTCCTGAAAGGAGATTACCAGAATGCAAAGAAGAATTTGGAGTATTATCCTGACTGTCTGCCTGTTACTGGCGCTGACACCGAATACTGCAATGGCGGCAACCATGGAAAGAACGCCAAACGTTATCCTTGAAACTTCCGCGCCGGAAGCTCAGGACGCACAGGAAGCTCCTGCAAAACAGCCAGAAACAACGAAAAAACAAGCGGCAGCACCCGCGGCTGTCCCTTCGGATCTGGAGGGCAGCGGCACGGAGACAAATCCGTACCGTATCAAGGACGCTACGCAGCTTCGCAAGTTTGCCGATGCGGTAAACGGTATAGGCGGCGTCCCGAATACGGGAATATGCGCGGTTCTGACACAAAACATCAATTTGTCCGGCGTTTGCAGCGCCGATACCGGTTCTTGGACTCCCATCGGAACGAATACTCATCCCTACAGAGGAACCTTTGACGGCGCCTCCTTCGCGGTAAGCGGCCTGTACTGCCAAAAGCCGGGCGGCTCTTATGCGGGCCTGTTTGGCGCCAACGCAGGCATCATAAAAAATCTGGGCGTGTCAGGCGGCAGCGTATCTGCGGGCAGTTATGCCGGCGGTCTGTGCGGCATCAATAAAGGCACCATAACAGGCTGCTACAGCGCCGCCTCCGTTAGCGGCGACAAGTACACGGGCGGCGTCTGCGGCTACAATGACAACGGTGCGACAATCAATGTCTGCTACAATATCGGCGCCATAAACGGCGGTAAATATGTAGGCGGCATCTGTGGTTACAACAAAAATACGACGTCCGACTGCTACAATACGGGAACGGTAATCGGAAACAGCACAAGCATAGGCGGTATCTGCGGCTATAACAAAAAACTGGTTTCCGGCTGCTTTAATACCGGCGAAGTCGGCGGCGGAACCAATTATGTAGGAAGCGTATGCGGCTATAACCACTCCGGAAGTACGTTTGTGAACTGCTACTATCTGATCACCGGCACGGAAAAAGGAAATTACGGCATCGGTATGACACAGCAACAGTTTTCCTCTGGTGAAGTCTGCTATGCCTTAAACGAGGGAAACGGCGGCAGCGTTGTCTGGAAGCAGACATGTGGGACGGGTCTCCCGGACTTCGGCGGAAAAGCAGTGTACCGGACACAGTCAAACAAAAGCGACGGCAGCACGGTCTTCGCCTACACCAACGACAGCAATAAAAAGACGGTGGCATATACCGCCCCTGCACCATATACCGCTCCGACGTATGCCAGCTCCGGGGAAAACACGGGTAATAACTCCGGCGGACATACGCATGTATATCAGGAGCCGAAGTGGGACTGGAAGAAATACGAATCCGCCAAGGCGGTTCTGACCTGTCAGGACTGCGGAGAAGAGTTCGTGCTGAAAGCGTCCATCAAAAAAGAGGTGACGCAGCCTACCTGCACGGAGGACGGGGAGACCGTTTATAAAGCTTCTGTGGAAAAGGACGGGATTACCTTTAAGGAAGAGAAGGTTGTTGAGAAGGAACGGACGGGACATAGCAAGGAGCTTGAGGAAATATTTGAGCAGACAACAGAGACATGCGAGAAACCGATATATACGAAGCACTGTTTTATGTGCCCGGCATGTAAGACATATTTTGAAGATAAGGATGGTAAGAAAGTGCTTACCAAGGCGCAGGTTGGGTACAAAGCTCCTTTAAAACATACTTACCAAGGCCCGGATTGGAGCTGGCCGACACAAAATATTGCTACCGCAGTTTTCTCCTGTCAGAATTGTCCAAAGAAAACACCTGTGGCTGCAACAGTAAAACGTACCGAAATTACGCTGGCTCCAACATGTGAAACACCCGGCACATGTGTTTATACAGCAACCGTGACCTTCCAAAAGACGCCTTATACAGACAAAAAAACTGACGGGGTAATTCCGGCAAAAGGCCATAGCCTTAAGCTTGATCCTAACGGCCCTGATGGCCCCCAATATAAATGTACCAGAACAGGCTGTACACATACAGAGTCCCTGAATAGCAAACCCGGCACAACAACCGGAAACACCGACAAAGAAGATGCCCCCAAACCCGACAGCGACATCAAAGACGAAACGCTGACACCGGATGAAACGATCTCTGGCAATGAGGGACCTACTCTCCCGCCCGACCCGGAAGAAACGCCGGAAGCTCCCGCACCGTCCGAAGATCCGAACGAAACGGGCACGCCGGATATGCCGAACGGTTCGGACGGCACAGACATACCGGAAACACCGGATGTCCCGGACAACTCCGGCGGGCAGAATACGCCGGAAGTACCTGATGATACAGGCAATGCGAACACACCGGAAATACCGGACGGGTCAGATGATTCCAACACCGGCACACCGAATGTACCGGACGGGTCAAATGATTCCGGAACGGGCACACCGAATGTTCCGGACGGGTCGGATGATTCCGGAACGGGCACACCGAATGTTCCGGACGGGTCGGATGATTCCGGAATGGGCACACCGAATGTTCCGGGTGGGTCGGATGATTCCGGAACGGGTACACCGAATGTTCCGGACGAATCAGGCAATTCCGACGGATTAGATGTTCCGAATGCCTCAGACATTCCGGATATGGAAAACGAGACGGAAGCCATGGACAATACCACGGATCTACAGGCAAATGCGTCACGCGATGGTCTGCTCTATCCCGAAGGGGAGACAGACAAGATCAACGAAAACGCAATCAGTCTCCGAGCGGTAGCGGCTAGGAATGCGGCGATACAGCCCGACACACAGCAGAACATGCCTTTGTGGGGCGCAGCTCTCGCGCTAATGTTGCTTGCTGGCATCATTTCCCTGGTGATCCTGCAAAGAAAACACAAGGAATCTGAGTAAAAAATCATGGCTCGGCAACGAACATTAAGAGCATGCCTACGGCAAACTTTGAGAGTGCTTCGCATTCTCCTTGAATGGTTTCCATTGTTGCAATTTCCTATAGTATAAAAAAGTAGAGGGAGTCGATTTGACTCCCCCTGCTTTTTTATTTCAATTCTATTATGCTCATTTTTGTGATCGGGAAATTTTACTTCGGCCCGCCTATCACCTGATACAGCCGCTCCAGCTTATCTTCATCCAACACCCTCGGTCCGCCAAGCTGCGTCGTCCGATACAAAAGCTCCGCGTAAAACTCCACCGACTCCAGTTTCATATATGCCGTCTGCAAATCCTTGGCCCATGTGAGCGCGCCATGGCTCTCCAAGAGGATTGCCTGATAATCCTTAAGATACGGCTCTATGGCATCCGGGATCTCCGCCGTGGAGGGCGTGCCGTAGGGGGCGAGGGGCACTTTCCCGAAATTGACGATCACCTCCGGCATGATGGGTACTTCAAGCGCCCTGCCCATCACCGCAAAGCTGGTGGCAAAAACGGGATGCGCGTGTACCACCGCCATGATATCCGGGCGTTTCTGATATACCCGTATATGCATTTTCACCTCGGAGGACGGTCCGAACCCTTCCGCCATATCCAGCACATTTCCCAGAAAATCTATTTTACAGAGCTGCTCCGGCTTCATAAAGCCTTTGGAGACGCCTGTGGGCGTGCAGATCAGCTCATTCACCGAAAGACGCACTGAAATGTTGCCGTCGTTTGCCGCCACCATACGCCGGGCGTACATCCTTCTCCCGATCTCACATATCTCTTCCCGAACTATTTTTTCATCCTGCATGATTTTTCTCCATTTGATACCTCTATTTTCCCGCACGGCCTTTCCTGCTGCCGCCTGCCACGGTATAAACCCATGTAAAATGCCGCTCAGTCCCGCTGTCAAAAACATCGTCCGTACGCAATCTATTATACTGAAAGAGTGCCAAACAAACAAGTGTCTCTTACCACTTATGTCCCGGATGCAACCGATTATCAGAAAACAGTTGCAGGAAACATCCCCTTTTCCTATAATGGCATCACAGACAAAGACAAGGGGAAACAAATCTGAAAGCCCCCTGACATAGAAGGAAGTGAACACGAAAATGCAGGTTGAAATAAAAATTGACAGCTCCTGTACCGAGCCGAAAATCATCATACACACCGCTTCCATAACGGAAGAAGTGAATACCCTCATGCAGCGGCTGTCCGAAAACAATCCGCCCATTCTCACCGGAAGCAGAGACGGTAAAATGGAAGTCCTGCAGCCGGATGATCTGTTCCGGATCTATGCAGCAGGGGGCAAAGTTTTTGCGGTGACGGACAAGGGAGAATATCTTCTGCGGCTCAGGCTTTACGAAGCGGCGGAACGGTTAAATCCCTCCCAATTCGTCCGCATCTCCAACTCGGAAATCATTCACATAAAAAAAGTGAAAAACTTCGACTTGAGTTTCAGCGGCACGATCTATGTTGAACTGACGAACGGTACAACAACTTATGTTTCCAGACGTTATGTCTCAAAAATCAAAAAAATATTAGGAATGTGAGGTATAGGACATGTTAAAGAAAATCATTTCACGCGGACTATTCGGTTTTCCCATGGGACTTGCCATCGGCTACACCTTCACGATCATCACTTCCCTGATCTGGGCGGACGGTTACTACGCTCCCTGTATGCCGGCACTGGTGGAAATGGTGGGAAGTGAAATAGGCGCCGTTATCATACAGGCGCTCCTGTGCGGTCTGCTGGGAGCCGGATGCGCCGGATGCTCCGTGGTCTGGGACGTGGAGACTTGGGGGCTGGCAAAACAGACCGGTATTTACTTTTTGCTTATCACCGTTTTGATGATGCCGATCGCCTATATCACTTACTGGACGGAGCACAGTCTGACGGGCATTGTAAACTATTTCGGCATGTTCGCATGTAATTATGCCGTCATATGGCTGATACAATATGCCATCATCAGACACAACATCAGAAAAATAAATAAAACCCTGCACCGGCAGCGTGACATCGAAAGCAAATAAAATAGTCAGACATTGCCATCCTAAAGGCTTTTGACAAGCCCCTGATGGCAATGCCTGATTTTCTTTACGCAGTTTCTTTCTGGCTGTATAGCCCTACACTGCCGCCGTTGCTTCGCCCAGCCACACAAGCTCCTCCCCCGTAAAATGGGGCGCAAGCGTTTCGTAAACCTTTGTATGGTAGTCGTTTAGCAGACCGATCTCCCGCTTCGTCAACAGGTTAACGTCAATGGCGTCCTTATCAAAGGGAACCATAGTGAGCGGCTCCAGATACATAAACTGCCCGTAATCGGTCTTTTCCCCCTTTCTGACAAGCACCAGATTCTCATGCCGGATGCCAAACTGCCCTGCCAGATACAGACCAGGCTCATTGGAAAGCACCATCCCCTCCTCTAAGGGCACACAATGCACACCGTCATTCATACGCCAGCGGAAATTCTGTGGACCTTCATGCACACTCAGAAGGTACCCTACGCCGTGGCCCGTGCCATGGTTATAATCAAGACCTTCCTCCCAGAGCGGCTGTCTTGCCAGCACATCCAGATTCTGTCCACAGACTCCCTCCAAAAATTTCGCCGCGCCAAGCCGCAGATGTCCTTTCAATACAAGCGTGTAGGCCCGCTTCTCCTTCGCTGTCAATTCTCCCAGCGCAATCGTGCGTGTAATGTCTGTTGTTCCCTCGCTGTAATGCCCGCCCGTATCCGCAAGGCAGAAGCTCTTTTTCTGCATTGCTGCATCCGTCTCCGGGGTCGCCTCATAGTGTACGATTGCTCCGTGGGCCCCATAGGCCATAATCGAGTCAAAGCTGGCGCCAAGATACCCGTCCATCTGTGCCCGGAAATCCTCCAGCTTGGAAGCTGCGCTGATCTCCGTGATCTCCTCCTCTCCCACATGGGATTTCAGCCAGTGAATAAACCGGGTTACCGCCACCCCGTCCTTCACATGAACCGATCTTATATGGGTGATCTCCCGTTCTGACTTCACCGCTTTTAACAGGGCGATGGGACTGGGTTGATTCATCTTCTCCACGCCCTTGGCAATAGCCTTTAACAGCCTGTAGCTGACCCTTTTTTCGTCCACAAGGATTCTCTGTCCCGTGGGCAGGGAGGCCGCCATATCCTCTATGCTCTCGTAGGGCAGGAGGGTCACTCCCGCCTTCGCCAGCTCGTTACATATATTTTCAGAGAAAGCGCTCTTCTGCGCACATAACAGGGCGCGTCTCTTCGTGATCAACATATAGGCAAGAAAAACGGGTGTATGCTTCACATCGCCGCCCCGCAGATTTAAGAGCCATGCCGTCTCATCAAGTGCCGTCACAAGAAGGGCGTCCGCTCCCGCCTTCTCCATCTCCTGCCGCACCCTCGCAAGCTTCTCCTCCCTGGAAAGTCCGGCATAAGATATCTCCAACTCCCACACCGGTTCCGCTGACATAGGCGGCCTGTTCTCCCAAATCCGGTCAACCAGATCCCGTTTCCCGTAAAAGGTGACCTGCTTCGCCGCTGTCTTCTCCTTAAGTTCCTCCACAAATGCGCCTGTCACGGTTCGTCCGTCAAACCCGACTACCGCTCCCTTTCCGAGATGTTCTCCCAAAAACTCCGGAAGCGTGGGAACCTCCGGCTGGCCGCTCTTCATCAGTTCAATGCCGCTGCCCGTAAGCTGATCCTCAGCCTGTAAGAAATATCTGCCGTCCGTCCACAAAAGAGCCCTCTCCTGCATCACCAGCAGCGTGCCCGCAGACCCCGTAAACCCGGACAGATACTCCCTTGCCTTAAAATAATCCCCCACATACTCGGAACAGTGAAAATCCTCCGTGGGAACAATGTATGCCGAAAGATTTTTTTTCCGCATCTCCCCCCGAAGCGCCTGCAGTTTTTCCATCGTCTTCATACCCACCTCATTTCCGCGCTCTGCACAGCGCATGTTTTTCGCTTTATATCAGTCTCCGCCCGCTTATTCTACCCGGCGGATCAACGGATTTCTCCAATACGCCCACAACAGCTCTCGCTCAAAACGCCTTTAGAAATACCTTCCGCATCTTTCACGCTTTCGGCACCACCGCGTAGAACTCGATTACCTCTTCGCTCTCATTGCGCAGACTGTGGCTGTGTCCCTTCGGGCAGTAATGGCAGCTCCCCACGGGCAGAATTTCCTTCTCGCCATCGCTGATAACCACGCCCGTTCCCTTCAACATAAAAACAACTTCACTGTCCGTCTCATGGGTATGCAGTCCGATACTTGCGCCAGGCTCTAAGGACGCACGCATAATTTTGCATGCTTCGTCCGTGTAGATATGCGTCCGAAACGCTTTCTCCCCACCCTTAAAATTGGGGATCACCTGTTCCTCAATTGTGTCAAAATTTAAAATCATAAGTTCCTCCGTTCCGAAATATCACGCTTTCGTTATTGTAAATACATTATAATATTCCACCCGCCAATGCGCAAGCGGGAAATCCTTTTCCTGTTACTATTTCTGATTACTGTTTCAATCCTACCATATGGGAATATAACACCATTCTATTTCCCGATATCCGTCAGATAAAAATACACTTATCTCATAGCCAAACATGATTCTGTTCCTCGTCATATCTATGAAACAGATTTGCAGGCAGAAATAACAGGTTTGACAAAAGACCGGCACAGTGTTAGAATACTCCTATCTTAAAAGAGAGAGGTGAAAGTATGACGAAATAATCTACTTTTGATTGCATGAAGGTTATCGCTGTACGGACATTTTGTTCCGTACCGTTTTCGTGCCGCCAGAAGTGGATTATGTTCTCACCGCCTCTCTTTTTGTGTGCGCCGCCTTTTGATGCATTCGCTAAGCTACACTTCCCATGGAGACGGTTACGCATGTGAGAGAACTTTCCGGCGGCGGAGGGTTCTTTTTTATTGCCGACATATACGGTATCCAGAACACGCCTCCGCCTCTGGCGGCCATTTGCGAAGGGAGAGATGTATATGTCACAAATAAATGTTACGAATCTGACGTTTTCCTACGAAGGTAGCTTTGACAATATCTTTGAAAACGTCTCCTTTTCCATTGATACCGACTGGAAACTGGGCTTTATCGGCAGAAACGGCAAAGGCAAAACGACTTTTCTGCGCCTGCTGACAGGGAACTATTCTTATCAGGGTTCCATCAGCGCGTCCGCCGCCTTTGATTACTTTCCTTATGCCGTCACGAAAACGCAGGCGCAGCTTCCCGCCTCCGCTTTTCTGGAAGAGTTAAAAGGAGGATGTGAGGAGTGGCGGGTAATCTGCGAACTGGCACAACTTAACGAGGATGCGGAAATTCTTTACCGCCCTTTTGAAACGTTGAGTTTCGGAGAGCAGACGAAGATTCTTCTGTCCATTCTGTTCTCCGGTGAAAATGATTTTCTGCTGATTGACGAGCCGACAAACCATCTGGATCAAGGCGCAAGAGAAATCGTGAAACACTATCTGGCTTCCAAGAAAGGCTTTATTCTCGTATCCCACGACAGAGATCTGCTGGACTCATGCATCGACCATGTCCTCGTGTTAAACAGGCAGACCATTGAAGTATTAAGCGGCAATTTCAGCATATGGTGGGAAAACAAACAGCGGAAAGACCAGTTCGTCATCGCGGAAAATGAGAAGCATTTGAAAGAAATCGGAAAACTGCGGCAGGCAGCCAGACGCACCGCGGAGTGGGCGGACAAAAACGAAGCCACCAAGATCGGTTATGACCCCATCAAAGAGCATGACCGATGCAAGGGCACAAGAGCTTATATCGGTACAAAAACCAAGAAAATGCAGAGCCGGGTCACTCAGATGTCCAAAAGAATTGACCGGGAGATCGAGGAGAAGGAAGGGCTCCTTCAGGATTTAGAAAAGACCGTGGATCTAAAGCTGATGCCCCTCTCCCACCACAAAGACAGGCTTGTGGCTATCCGGGATTATCGTCTGCAGTATGCAGGTTCACCGCATCCCGTTTTTACCGGCATAACCTTTGAAATACAGCGGGGAGACCGCGTTGCGCTGCACGGCGGAAACGGATGCGGAAAGTCGACTCTCATAAAAGTGATTCTGGAAAGAGCGGGATTTCAGAATTTTGGTATGCTGTTCACAGAGGAAGGCGTCTGTGAGACCGCTTCGGGGCTTGTGATCTCCTATGTCAGTCAGGATACTTCCGGCTTGACAGGCAGCATTGCCGATCTGTGTAAAAAGCGGAATCTGGATCAAAGCCTGTTCTGCGCCGTCCTACGGCAGCTTGACTTTGAGCGGGTACAGTTTGCCAAAAACATGGAAGACTACTCGGAAGGGCAAAAGAAAAAGGTACTGTTGGCGGCAAGTCTGCTGACTCCCGCACACCTATACATATGGGATGAACCCTTAAACTATATCGACGTTTTCTCCCGGATGCAGATCGAGAAACTGCTTTTGGAATATGAGCCAACGCTTCTCTTTGTGGAACATGACGTGCGGTTTCGGGAGACGGTGGCGACAAAAGTCGTGGAACTGTTTCTTTGACTTCTCACATGATCCCGAGCCGGTAAGTAACCTTCGGCTCCCGTCCAAATACATGTAACACTGCTTCCTGTAACGTATCAAAGGGACGGTTTTCAAAAACCGTCCCTTTTCCTTTCCTCACAAACCGCGGCGCGCTAAAAACTGCGAAAAGGCGGTAACCGATCAATAACAAGATTGCTCACATGCCTCGAAATCAACGAAGAAATCATAATCGCACATCAAACGGCATATACCCCTCGGGTATTCCCACCGCGTTCTCGGTCTCCTGTTCCGCCGCCTCTGCCGCGGCAGCCGCCTTGGCAACTTCTTTATCAGAAAGTTCCGCATTCTCAGGCAGTGCTTCCGCAAGCTCCTCTGTTGTCTCCTCTACCAGTTCCTCGGTCAGCTCCTCGACTACTTCCTCGAGTTCTTCCATAGCCTCCTCGAGTTCGCCGCCATCCTCGATGCCAAGCGCTTCCTCGGCCATCTCTTCCAGACGCTCTTCCGGTGTCTTGGGTTTCGAATCCTCGACCGCTTCCGCAATCTTCTCGCCCTGCTCTGTGGACTCATCCAGAATATGGAACATCTGCTCCTGATTGTAAGCCGCCTTTATGGATGAAATCTGATCCTCGTAGGACTGGAACATTTTCAGCTTTTCAGCGATTTCCTCCACACTTTCACAGGAGACATTTTTCAAATTTTCTTTCTGCTTCTCAAAAAAATCCACCTGCTTTTGCGTCTCTTCCTGCCGCTCCAGCCTGTCCTGTGTACTCTTTAACATTCCCGCGGTGTTCATTCTGCGCAAAATACTGCTGGTCTGATCCCATGAAATATTCATAAACAATAACCGCCTTTCTCTACGAAATGTGACTACATATCTTAATTTCTCTCTGTTGCTTTTTATTTCGGTATATCCTTCCTTTTTCTAAAGTTCTTCCGGCGTTAACAGCCCTATTTTTGTCATAAATGGAAAAGACAGCCGTAAATTTCCCCCAATCAGCCAACGCTTTGTATACAAACTCCGCCATCTGGTGTACGATTAGTAAAAATAATATGTCACAAAAGTCCCGCAGCCTTGTCTAATACTATAGGAGGTAAAATTCATGGACAAAAATACAGAAGAATTATTTACTTTGGTGGAAAAAGCCACCGCCGGAGACCGGGAGGCTCTGGAAACCGTTATCTCAAGCGTGCAGGATCTGGTCTTTAACCTATCCCTGCGCATGTTAGGCACCTTTGCCGACGCGGAGGACGCGACGCAGGATATCCTGTTGAAGGTCATCGCCCATCTTTCTTCCTTCAAAAATGAAAGCGCCTTTTCGACATGGGTATTCCGCATTGCAGTGAACCATCTGAAAAACTACAAAAAGCATATGTTTGCAAAACATCCTCTCAGTTTCGAGTTTTATGGGGAGGATATCAAAAACGGCAGCATCCACGACGTGCCGGATTTGACGCAGAATGTGGAAAAGACTGTTCTTGCGGAAGAACTGAAATTGTCCTGCACCAATGTGATGCTGCAATGTCTCGATACAGACAGCCGTCTGGTTTTCGTGCTTGGGACCATGTTTCAGGCAGACAGCCGCATAGCCGGAGAAATTTTAGAGATTTCACCGGAAGCATACCGGCAGCGGCTCTCCCGTGTCCGCAAAAAGATGGCGGATTTCCTAAGTGAATACTGTGGCGCGTACGGAAATGGAACATGCCGATGCGCAAACCGGATCAATTATGCGATTCAAAATCACAGAATCCATCCGTCCCATCAAGACTACACCGCCGCGCAGGAAATTGCGAGACAAACCATACTTAATGTGAAGGAAGCCATGGAAGAGATCGATGATCTGGCACAGCATTTTTCCTTTGCCAGACTCTATGCGACCCCGGAGCAGACCAGACAGTTTATGAGAGATTTTCTGGCCTCAACCTCTTTGTCGGTCATAAAAAATGCATAATGTGAAAATAACGCACAAGAAAAAAAGTTCCGGCACAGAAGAAACATGTAAGCCCACATTATTACGTGAGAAAGCACCTTTCTCATTTTATCTGTGCCCGGAAGGAATTGGAGGAAATGATGAGCACGGAACTGATCTTCAAATACTTAACTGCATTAAAAGAAAACAACAACCGGGAGTGGTATCATCAGCACAAGACAGACTACAAGGAGGCAAATGCGCAGTTTGAGGCGCTTGTACAGGAATTGATTCTGGCGATCGGCCAAACAGACAGCAGCATCCTCCAAAATGTGCCGAAAGACCTTACCTTCAAGCTGGTGCGGGACACCCGTTTCAGCCACGACAAATCACCCTACAATCCCGCCTTCCGCGCCCATATCGGCGCCATGGGAAAGCTGCCTGTTCCGGTCGGATATTATCTGATGATAAAACCCGGCAATGAATCTTTCCTTGGCGGCGGGCTTTTTGCCGACATGTTTAAGGACGCCACTGCCATGATCCGGGGCTATATCGCAACGCATCCCGACGAGTGGGAGCAGATCATTCACGCGGACGCTTTTACGAAATATTTTACGGTACAGGGAACGGCTCTCAAAAATGTGCCCGACGGATATGACAAAGAGCACCCGCAGGCCGAATACCTGAAATATAAGAGCTGGTATCTCGAATACCCGGTAAACGATCAGGATCTCCTTGAGATCGGCACATTCCTGCCGAAAATGGTGCAGATTTTTGAGGCGATGAAACCTTTTAATGATTATTTAAACCGCGCGCTCGCGGACTTCAAGATGCCGGCAAGATAATGCCGGCATTCTCCGTCTCTGTTCCACCAAGTCTTTTCCTCGACAAACGTCAAAATATATAATATAATTAGAATAATTCTAATTTTGACACCTGATCTTTCCAAAAATGAGGAAAACTACAAAGGAGGACTTTGCAATGATTTACAAATGCAGTATTTGTGGATACGAATACGACGAGGAAAAGGAAGGCAAACCCTTCTCCGATCTGACGGCATGTCCCGTCTGTAAGCAGCCACCGGAGAAATTTCATGCACAGGAATCCAAAAAGCCTGCTACCTGCCCGGAAGCGGCGGCTCTCTCCGCGCAGACAGCCGCCGGGAATATGGACTTAAACTACCCTGTGGAAACACGAAGGACCGACAGTGATTACCGCTATATGAAAGAGATCCACGAGATGGCCGTTACCGGGAAATCTGCAATAGAGGCCATGGGCACACAGATGAAAATGCCGGGCTGGGACGACGTGCTGATTCTGGGCGCGCAGTTAAACCCGATGCCTTTAAACGAGCATGACGAAGTGTCTTTACAGACCGTGATAGGCAAGGGCGCGAAAAAACCAATGACGCTCGCCATGCCTGTCTATATCTCCCACATGTCCTTCGGCGCCCTCTCCCGGGAGACGAAAATCGCGATGGCCAGGGGGAGCGCCGCTGTGGAAACCGCCATGTGCAGCGGAGAAGGCGGCATTCTCCCGGAGGAAAAGGATGCGGCCTACAAGTACATATTTGAATATGTTCCGAATCAGTACAGCGTTACCGATGAGAACCTGAAAACCGCAGACGCCATTGAAATCAAAATCGGACAGGGCACGAAGCCTGGCATGGGCGGCCATCTGCCGGGCAGTAAGGTAACTCCGGAAATCGCGAAAATCAGAAACAAGCCGCTGGGTGAAGACGTGATCAGCCCCTCCAAATTTCCCGGCATAGAAAGTGCGGATGATTTAAAGAGACTGGTGGAGGAACTGCGCGCTAGAAGCGAAGGGCGGCCCATCGGAATCAAAATTGCCGCCGGACGCATCGAGAGAGATCTGGAATTTTGTGTTTACGCCAACCCCGATTTCATCACCATAGACGGCAGGGGCGGCGCGACGGGCGCATCCCCCGCCATTGTCCGGGATTCCACCAGTGTGCCGACCCTCTACGCGCTTTACCGTGCCAGAAAATATCTGGACTCTGCAGGGGCGGACATTGATCTTGTCATCACCGGGGGACTGCGCGTATCCGCCGACTTTGCCAAAGCAATCGCCATGGGCGCGGACGCCGTCGCGGTGGCTTCCGCGGCAATGGTAGCCGCCGCATGCCAGCAATACCGTATCTGCGGCAGCGGTATGTGCCCGGTCGGCGTAGCCACGCAGGATGAAAAGCTGCGTGAAAGACTGCACATCGACGCCGCCGCAAAGCGGGTGGAAAATTATCTGCGTTGTTCCGCTGAGGAGTTAAAAACCTTTGCACGGATCACCGGCCATTCAGACATTCACGGACTATCGGTGGATGACCTGTGTACAATCAGCCGGGAAATCTCGGAGCATACCAATATTCCCCACGCAGGCGAGGCACGGTAACTGCACTGATCTGCTAATTAGACATCATGCCGATTAAAGGTGATTATGCTCCAGGCATCGTCTTAAAAACTGTTTTTTTAAAAATACAAAGCGACCTCCGCGCATTCTCGTTATCCGTAGACTGCCGGAGGTCGTTTGTCATGTAAACTCGTCGTATTTTGCTGCTATTAACTGTTTTTGTTTAGGTTTTGTTTCTAATACCCCATTGCTTTCCTGACTTTCATGGTCTTTTCCTGTGATGTAAGCATTTCTAATAAATGAAATGCGACATCGGGAGCCGTTTTCGGACATGAAGATGTTATGATATTATCATCAACTACGATCCATTCATCTCCGAGTACAACTCCAAAATTTTTTAATTCCTCTCTCTTATATCCACCTCGTAAATGATATGTGGTCGCTTTTCTATTTTTTAATACACCACTTTTAGCTAATAGAAAAGCAGCAGCACAGACTGACGCAATGGGCTTATGCTGTGAATGAAAAGAGCGAATTAAGTTTAGTGTTTTTTCACAGTACGCTTCCTTATAAAATCCATATTCTTCAAAGCCGCCCGGTATAGCCAACGCATCATATTGATCTACATCAACATCATCTATTAGAATATCTGCCGCTATAGATACTCCAAATGTACTTACGATAGTACGATTGAATCCACATATATCAATCGCTACATCACAATTAAAATCATCATGTGCCCATCCAATAACGTCTACAAAGGGACTAAATTCCATTGTCTCAAAAGCATTTAAACACAATAATAATATTTTCATTTCTCGTTTCAATGACCCATTCTGCTAAGCATTATTACATTCAGATCGTCACCAGCTCATACTGATCCGTTCCCAGCCCAAGCTTTACCGCGTGGGAGATGCAGGATTTCCACTCCGTATCCGGGTGGGTCATAAAGAAGTGGTCATGTCCCTCCTCATTGCCGTGCCT
Source organism: uncultured bacterium (assembly GCA_947073545.1). Classification (GTDB taxonomy): domain Bacteria; phylum Bacillota; class Clostridia; order Lachnospirales; family Lachnospiraceae; genus UBA3282. Next base: position 1,227 of record CAMTMP010000008.1, on the reverse strand, counting down.
GTGCAGATTTTCACCAAGCACACTCTCCTCCACCGGAGCCATCTTATTACACAGATCGGCGCATGCCTGATCTAACGCCACCGGGTCGAAGGATGCCAGCATTCCCACATTGGGGATAATCGGAATATCATTTTCCGCATGGCAGTCACAGTTGGGCGACACATCGCAGATCAGGGAAACGTGGAAACACGGTTTATCTTTGCAGACCGCCCACGCGTACTCCGCCATCTTGTAATTTAACATGGCGATGGAGTCCTCAAAACTTGCGGAAATCGCATCTTTCGGACAAACCGCCAGACAGCGGCCGCAGCCCACGCATTTGTCATGATCGATTTGCGCCTTGCCATTATCAATTACAGGCGCGCCATGGGCGCAGATCCGGTCGCAGGCGCCACAGCCCACACATAGGGACTGGTCCACCTCCGGCTTGCCGTCGCAGTGCTGCTCCATCTTTCCCGCTCTGGAACCGCAGCCCATACCGATATTTTTGAGCGCTCCGCCAAAGCCTGCCATCTCATGCCCCTTAAAATGGGTCAGGGAAATGAACACATCCGCGTCCATGATCGCATGACCGATTTTTGCCTCTTTCACATACTCTCCGTCGATGGGCACCAGCGTCTCATCCGTTCCCTTAAGACCGTCTCCGATAATCACATGGCACCCTGTCTGATAGGGGGAAAAACCGTTCACATAGGCCGTCTCCAAATGATCCAGCGCATTCTTCCTGCTGCCCACGTAGAGGGTATTGCAATCTGTCAGATAGGGCTTACCCCCAAGCTCCTTCACATAGTCTGCCACCACTCTCGCATAGTTCGGGCGCAAAAACGCCAGATTCCCGTACTCTCCAAAATGAATTTTGATCGCCGTGTACTTGTCTGCAAAGTCGATATTCTCAAAACCTGCCGTCTTCATCAACCGATGAAGTTTCTGCAATAAATTCTCGTGTTCCGTCGCCTTAAAAGATGTAAAATATACCTTTGCCTGTTCCATGGGTATGATACCTCCTCTTTCTTAATCGTTTCCTGCTAAATTCGTACGGAGAATGCCCGTACTTTTGGCACTCTCCCGCGTGAAACTTAGCGCTTCCAAGTCAGCTTTGCTGACTTGGCGATGCAGCCTCTGCTGCCGCGTTTTAAAATCCCTTCTCACACTAGTGTACTGACATATTGATATTTATACAAATTAACATAGTAATTTCTGCCGTTTTGAGGTATAATAAAAGAAACG
>CAMTMP010000007.1 GCA_947073545.1 uncultured bacterium | reverse complement strand
CACAACGTGGAGAGTTGAAATACTTTCATTGCTATTTGTGCCGCCAGCCAAAGGCGGCGGAATGGAGATTTTTATGATTTTTGAAAGCCATGCGCACTATGATGATGAGGATTTTGATGCGGACAGGGAGGAACTGCTTTCTTCGCTTGCGGGAAACGGGATTGGCACGGTAATTAATATAGGAGCCAGCCTTGCCGGGAGCGAGGCCACCTTGAAGCTGGCGGAGCAGTATCCTTTTATATACGGAGCGGTCGGCGTACATCCAAGCGAGGTGGAGGAGCTTTCGGAGGAGGGCATGGAGCGGCTGCGGGCGATGTGCGGCCATGAGAAGATCGTGGCGGTGGGCGAGACGGGACTGGATTACCATTACCCGGAGCCCGCGGTATCTTTACAGAAAGAGTGGTTTGCCAGACAACTTGTGCTTGCGGCGGAGGTTAAACTGCCCGTTATTATCCATTCCAGGGAAGCGGCGAAGGACACGCTGGATATCATGCAGGCGCACCGGGCGGGGGAGATCGGCGGCGTGGTGCACTGCTTTTCCTACGCGAAGGAGATGGCGAGAGAATATTTGAACATGGATTTTTATTTTGGCATCGGCGGCGTCATTACCTTTAAGAATGCGAAGAAGCTGAAAGAGGCGGTTGCGTATATTCCGACGGACAAGCTTCTTCTGGAAACGGACAGTCCCTACCTTTCGCCGGAGCCGCACCGCGGGGCGCGCAATTCGTCGCTGAACCTCCCCTTTGTGGCGGAGGCGATTGCGGCGCTTAAAGGGATTTCCTATGAGGAAGTGGTGGAGATTACGGAGCGAAACGCGAGGCGGCTTTTTGGGCTTTGAGGGATGCACTGACGGCTGTTTGAGGTTTTGCGCGGAAGTGCAATACAATGGCTTATGACGGGAAAACCGGGAGAGAGAAATTTATATGGCTGATTTGGGAAATTTTACGAAAACGTCGGAGATACTCGGAAAATATCAGTTCCGTATGCAGAAGAAATACGGGCAGAATTTTCTGATTGACGCCAACATTCTTGCAAAGATCGTGGAGGCAGCGCAGATCACAAAGGGGGACTGTGTTTTGGAGATCGGGCCGGGAATCGGCACCATGACGCAATATCTGGCGGAGGAGGCGGAGCGGGTGATCGCCGTGGAAATTGACAGGGGACTTATTCCGATTCTGGAAGATACGCTGTCTGTGTATGATAATGTGACTGTTATATGTGAAGATATTCTGAAGGTGGATCTTTCTGCGCTGGCGGAGGAAAACGGCGGACGGCCTCTGAAAGTGGTGGCGAATCTGCCCTATTATATTACAACGCCGATTATTATGGCGCTTTTTGAGAGCCGGATGCCGCTTGCGAGTATCACGGTCATGGTACAGAGCGAAGTGGCGGACCGTATGCAGACGGGGCCGGGCTCTAAGGAGTACGGGGCGTTGTCGCTGGCGGTGCAGTATTACGCGAAGCCGGAGATTGTTGCAAGGGTGCCCGCATCCTGTTTTCTGCCGCGTCCCAACGTGGACAGCACCGTGGTGAGGCTGACAAGATACGAGAAGCCGCCGGTGGAAGCGGCCGACGAGGCGTTCCTGTTTGCCGTAATCCGGGCGTCGTTTAACCAGCGGCGAAAAACCCTGGTCAATGGCCTTGCCAATGCGGGGGGCTTAGGCGTGACGAGAGGACAGGTGGAAAAGGCGTTGGAAGAGATGGGACTTTCGCCAATGGTGCGCGGAGAAACACTTACTTTAGAGCGGTTTACAGAATTATCCAACCGTCTTCTGCGCCAGAGGGAGTGAGTGAACAATGCTGAAAAATACAAGATAAGGGAATATTTTGACAAAACAGTTCCATATATTGGGAGTGAAGGTACTTTTTTCGACGGATTTTGTTTACATTGACAGGGGACTATGGTAAACTAAAACAGATAATAGGGTCATTGTGTAGACGGATAAAACGGTTAAAGTACGTTGATGAGGTGGGTACCTTGGATAAGTTTGAATACAAAGCCAGCGCGGACGAGATCAAGGCGCTGATAGCAGAGGGAGAGTACGCGGAAGCGGTAAAGATCGCGGACAAAATCGACTGGCGCAGAGTCAGGGGCGTTATGATGCTGTGTACGATCAGCGATCTGTATAAGATTAACAGGCGGTATCAGGAGAGCAAGGACATTCTTCTGATGGCTTATGAAAAGCACCCTACGGGCAGGCTGATTATCTATTCTCTGTGCGAGCTTTGCATCAAGATGGGAGAGTTTGATCAGGCAAGCGAATATTATAAGGAATTTGTGCAGATCGCGCCGAGAGATACGGGGCGCTATGTTTTGCAATACCGGCTTTACGAGGCGCTGGACGTCAGCATAGAAGAGCGGATAGCGATTCTGGAAGAGTTTAAGAAGCGGGAGCCGAGAGAAAAGTGGGTATATGAGCTGGCTTATCTCTATCACCGCATCGGCCTTACCACGAAGTGCGTGGAGGAATGTGACGAAATGTTCCTCTGGTTCGGCGAGGGGCGGTATGTGATTAAGGCGTTGGAGTTAAAGGCGCTGCATCAGCCGTTAAGCCCCGAGCAGCAGGAAAAGTACGACGCTTACATAGAGGGAAGAAGCGCGGGAGAAGACGTGGACAACGTGGAGGAGGAGCCGGAAGAGGAGGACTTGCCGGACGAGATTTCCGGGGATACGCAGGTGGCGGAGGAGATCAGCCACGGGCAGCCGGATATCGACGGGGAAGAGGAAGAGGTGCTGGCGGCGCCCACCACAGAACTGCCGGAAGTCAAAACCGTGGATGTGGGGCAGTACAATACGATCAATCTGCAGATGGCTCTGGCGGAGAGCATGAAAGAAGTGTTAGACGACGGGGAGGATGTTCTCTACGGCGCACAGGAGCCGCAGGATGAGGCGGACATGTCAGAGGACATGGGAGAGTTTGAGGAGACCGCGGACTTTTCGGAGGATGTGCAAGAGGCTGCGCCGGAGGAGATATATGAGTCCGGGGAGGCGGAAATATTTGAGGAGCCGGAGTATCCGGTAAAAAACGAACCGATCCCGTTTGAGAAACCGCAGGAGCAGAAGGAACGGGAGTCTATCACCGATGCGATTATCGCGCCGCTTCTGGAGGAGACGGCGAAGTTACCCAATGTAAACGCCATAAATGAGGAAGAACTGCAGGCGGCCAGTGAAGAGATTGTGCGGGATGACACAGTAGTTTTTGACGCGCAGAAAATTATAGAGGAAATGAAGAGAGAGGCTGAGAGACTGCAGGCCAGAGCGCTCAGGGAGCAGGCGTTGGCAGCTTCTAAGTCTACGGAATACGATAAATATCTGGCGCAGGAATACGACGGACAGATTAGCTTTGTACTGCCGGACGCGGAGAAGGTGGAGAAGCAGATCACCGGGCAGCTCAGCATCGACGATATTATGGCTGAGTGGGAACAGCTGAAAAAGAACAATCAGGAGAAGCGGATGGAGGACGTCCGCCAGCATATTATGGCGCAGACAGGCAGCCTGTTTGCGAGCTTCGACGAGGCTACGAAAAACGGCCTGTTAGAAGAGCTGGAGAAGGCCTTTATGGCGGCGATTATGAAGGAATCCGGCAAAAATCCCCATGTGAGAAAGGTAGTTTTCCCCGAGGATATGCCGGATGAAAAAGAGCCTCCTAAAAAGACGGCGCCTCCGGTTCGGGAGGAGGAGCAGGAGACAGCTTGGGAGCCGGAAGAGACAGACGCTTTGGAGGACGCGGAGGTTTCAGAGAAAGCCGTGAAGAAGCCTGCGGAGAAACCGGTAAGAGAGACGGCCGCAGCAAGAGAGCCGGAAGAGAACGAGCCCGGGGGAGAGACAGCAAGAGACAGAGAACTCAGCCCAGAGGAGCAGGAGTTGTTCGGAAAATATGTGCATCAGCGCAAATCAAAGAAACAGCTGATTCATGTGCTGGATAATATGAGTCTGGCATCTTGCACGGGGAATATCGTCATTACGGGTGAGGAGGAATCCACCACCATTTCTCTGGCGAAAGCGCTGATCCGGGAAATGCAGTACAATGACAGCAATTTTTCCGGAAAAGTGGCGAAGATTGAGGGCCATGTCCTGAATAAAAAAGATGTGGAGACAACGTTCTCCAAGATGGACGGCGGTGCGCTGATTATAGTGGAAGCCGCCAAACTGAAAGCGGCTACCGTGGCGTCCATGGTGAAAGCGCTTGAGAAGGAAAATATGGGCCTTCTGGCGTTGATTGTAGGCGGCAAGACGGAAGTGAACGAGCTGCTTTCAAAAAACAGCGCCCTCAAAGATATCTTTAACCTGAGAGTGGATATAGAGCCTCTCGATAATGAGGCGCTGGTGGCCTATGCGAAGCAGTATGCGGAGGATATGGAGTATTCTATTGATGAGTTCGGCATCTTGGCTCTTCATACACGGATTGCCGACAGGCAGACGAGCGACCACGAGGTGACGCTTGCCGAGGTGAGGGATCTGGTGGATGAGGCGATCGAGTACGCCAACAAAAAAACACCGAAACATTTTATGGATATTTTGCTTGCAAAGAGGTATGATGAAGAGGACATGATTATACTGCGTGAGAAGGACTTCATGCATTAGTAAGAGAAGGCAGCTTATCATGAACTCTTAATGTATTATAAAACAGGGGGTTAGGTTATGGCAGTAAAGAAAGCGGCTAAGTCGTCCGGAGTGCAGAAAAAACAGGAGAAGGCGGCGCCAAAAAAGGCAGAGAGACAGACGGCAGAGGAGGTATTTATCTCCGAGGCTGACCAGTATGTGTTCGCGCAGGGAACACATTATGATATCTACAAAAAGCTGGGAGCACATCCTTCTGTGGAAAATGGCGTGAAGGGTATGTTCTTCGCGGTGTGGGCGCCCAATGCCGCCAGCGTTCATGTGATCGGTACCTTTAACGGCTGGGATGAGGAAAAGCATGAGATGGAGAAGCTGGGTCCTGGCGGGATCTATAAGCTTTTTATTCCGGATGTGGGCGAGAATGAGCTTTACAAGTATTTGGTGCGGACGCCGGCGGGCGAGAAGCTTTATAAGGCAGATCCCTTCGCAAATTATGCGGAGATGCGCCCGGGCAATGCGTCAAAAACGTATGATATCAGCAAATTTAAGTGGTCGGACAGCACATGGATGGCCGACAGAGAAGGCAAGGACTATAATCAGGAGCCTATGGCGATTTACGAGTGCCATATCGGTTCTTGGATGAAACATCCTGACGGCACGGAGGAAGGATTTTATAACTACCGCGAGTTTGCGGACAGGATCGTGGAGTATCTGAAGGAGATGCATTATACCCACATAGAGCTTATGGGGATTGCGGAATATCCCTTTGACGGTTCATGGGGCTATCAGGTGACCGGTTACTATGCGCCCACCTCCAGACACGGTGATCCGTCCGACTTCATGTATTTGATCAATAAGCTTCATAAAAATAAGATTGGTGTTATTCTGGACTGGGTTCCGGCGCATTTTGCGACTGACGCGCACGGGCTTGGCTGCTTTGACGGACAGTGCATTTTCGAGCATCCCGATCCGAGGATCGGCGAGCATCCTGACTGGGGTACGAAAATTTTTAACTATGCAAAGAATGAAGTCAGGAATTTCCTGATTGCGAATGTTCTCTACTGGATCAGAGAGTACCATATCGACGGCATTCGGATCGACGCTGTGGCGTCCATGCTTTATCTGGATTACAGTAAACAGGAAGGCCAGTGGGTGCCGAATAAGTATGGCGGCAGAGAAAATTTGGATGCGATTGAGTTCTTTAAGCACTTAAATTCTGTGGTACACGGCGCATATCCCGGTTTTCTTACCATTGCGGAGGAATCTACGGCGTGGCCGAAGGTGACTGGCAAGGTGGAAGAGGACGGACTTGGCTTTAGTTTTAAGTGGAATATGGGATGGATGCACGACTTCTGCGAATATATGAAGCTCGATCCTTATTTTCGCAAGAATAACCACTATGCCATGACCTTCGCCATGAGCTATAACAACAGCGAAAACTACATTCTGCCTCTCTCCCACGATGAGGTGGTGCACTTGAAATGTTCCATGGTAAACAAGATGCCCGGTTATCCCGTGGATAAATACGCGAATCTGCGCGTGGGTTACGGCTATATGATGGGGCATTCCGGCAAGAAGCTGCTCTTTATGGGACAGGATTTCGGCCAGGAGAGAGAGTGGAGTGAGGCGAGAGAGTTAGACTGGAATCTGCTTGGCGAAGAGCAGAATAAGGGTATGCACGAGTATGTGAAGGAGCTGCTTGCCCTGTACCGAAAGTATCCTGCTTTGTATACGATTGATAATGACTGGGCGGGCTTCGAGTGGCTGAACGCCGACGATGCGGACCGCAGTACATACAGCTTTTACCGCAAGGACAAAACCGGCAAGAACAATATCATGTTCGTACTCAACATGACCCCTATGAAATGGGAGAATTACAAGGTCGGGGTGCCTAAGAAGAAAAAGTATAAGCTGCTTTTAAACAGTGACGATAAGCGGTTTGGCGGAAACGGGAATGTGATTCCTGCGGAAATCGCAGCGGTGAAAGAACCCTGCAATTTTAAAGATTACAGTATTTCCTTTGACCTGCCGCCGTATACGGCTGCCATATTTGTATTTTAGTGCTGAGACGGACGTCCGGGTAACCGGCGTCCGTTTTTTATAGATATGAAAAAGAAAAAAGGAGCAGGGATATGCGGTGACGCTGGATGATGTTCGATACTATGTGTCCGGTGATGCGGATGTGATGGAAGACATCGGGAAGGTGTGCTGTGACGTGGCGATGATTCCGATTGGGGATTCTACACGATGGACTGGAAACAAGCGGCGGAGTATATCGCGCAGCTAAAGCCGAAAGCGGTGATTCCAACACGTTACGGCAGTATAGTAGGAATGAAAATGGACAGGCAGGATTTCCGAAAGATGCCGGAAAAGCTGGACAGCGATATTCAGGTCGACTGAAATTGTAAGAGTGCGTATCTTTGACAATTTCAGTCCTCTGGAAACGTTTATATCATCAGAGCTATTGATCCGTGTGTGTGCATTCCTCTGTAGTCGTTCCTCCCTGTGCAAAAGTGACAGGCAGGCAGACCAATGGCGGTTTTGCCATCGTATTTTCGCGCAGAAGGAGATCTACACACATTTCCGCCATGTCGGGAACGGGCTGGACAATGGTCGAACAGAGGTAATCCATGTTTCCAAAAGCCCGTATTCCGTCAAAGCCGATAAGCTGCACATCTTCCGGCACGCGTATCCCGAGCTTTTGCAGCATACCAAGCACATGGCAGGCGAGGCGGTCGGTTACACAGAAAATGCCGTCAAAGGATAAGTGCCCTTCGAGTATATGTTCTGATATAAAATATTCAAATTCTTCGATAGAATCCCCATCATTTAAAATTTTCATCTCATAAGTGAGGCCGCGGGAAAGACAGCCGGTCTCAAAACCGGCTTTTCGCTTGTTGGGTTCATTGTCTAGGGTAGATCCGTTTCGTAAAAAGGCAACGTGCCTGCAGCCGAGACTGGCCAGTTTTTCGGCGGCGAGCTGGCCTCCGGCGAAATTATCGCAGGCGACGCAGGGAATTTTGGAGCCCATGGAGCGGTCGATGGCGACAAAGGGAGTGTTTTCGTCCACAATGAGATCGGGATTGTAGGTAAGGCCGATAATTCCGTCCACTTTATTTTGCTGCGCCATTGTCACATATTCCTGTTCCAGCCGGGGATCGTAATCGGTGGCGCACAAAAGCATACGATATCTTTTTTTCATAAGCGCAACATTAATGTAATAAGTGAGGGAAGCAAAAAACGGATCGAAGGTGTTGGGGATTAAGAGGGCAACGGTGTAGGTTTTGCTCGCCTTAAGACCCTGCGCATAGCTGTTGACCTGGTAGTTCAGTTTTTGGATAGCGGTCTCCACACGGATGCGATAGGATTCCCCCACAGGAAGGCCGTTTACGACTTTGGATACCGTACCGAGCGCAACGCCGGCTTCTTTTGCGACATCCTTCATGGTTGGAGTTGAACATTCTTTTTTCATATCAGGCGCTCCTTTGTGCTTCCGGTTCATCATTTGAAACATATAAAATGAGGAATGAAACGGATCGTGAAATCCCGTGAAATTATAGCACAATTCACGCAGAAACACAGTGCATTTCCCTCTGCTTTTTATATTTCCTGTCTTATCACAAACATTATAAAGACATAGGGGCAGTTTGTAAAGCAGAAAAAAGTATATATATGAAACGTTACATATAATATATATGTGCATATATTGCAAAAGTAGAACAGAAAATTCGTGAAAAACAGAAAATATGGCAATAAAAAGAAAGAAAATCTGCAATCTATGTTGACGAAAAGAGATATATAATGCTAATATGCAATTACACGGAAATAACGTTTCACGAAACGGTTGTTACAATTCAAAATGGTGAGGGATAGAATCAGGAGGGAGACGGCAAATGAGTAGAACAAAGGCGGCGCCTCAAACAGGCGGCAAATCGCTGAAAAGGCGGTTGAAGGATAACTGGCAGTTGTATGCGATGCTTCTGGTGCCGGTGGTACTGACCATTGTATATAAGTACATACCGATGTACGGCATCCAGATTGCATTCAGGGATTATAAGGCAAGCAAAGGATTTGCGGGAAGTGAGTGGGTCGGTCTTGAGTGGTTTTTCCGGTTTTTCAGTGCGCCAACTTTTTGGCGGATGATGAAGAACACGATATTACTGAGTTTTTACAGCTTATTGTGGGGATTTCCGATTCCGATTATTCTTGCCCTGATGATGAATCAGATGCGGTTCCACCGTTTTAAGAGGATTACCCAGACGGTGCTCTACGCACCGCACTTTATTTCAACAATGGTCATCTGCGGTATGATTCGAATCTTCTTAAGTCCTTCGGGTGGTCTGATTAACCTGATTGCGGGAACGTCCATAGATTTCCTGACAGAGTCTTCCGCGTTCCGCACGATCTATATTGCGTCGGGAATATGGCAGGATGCAGGATGGGGCATTATCGTTTACATGGCAACGCTGGCAAATGTAGATACATCGCTCTATGAGGCGGCGAAAGTGGACGGCGCGTCTTTGTTCCAGCGGATCATTCATATCGACATACCGGAGTTAGCGCCTATTATGGTTTTGAACTTGATTATGAGTGTTGGCGGTCTGATGAACGTAGGTTTTGAAAAGGTATGGCTCCTACAGACAGACTTGAACAAAGCAGCCAGTGACGTCATAGCAGTTTATGTTTATCAACAGGGTATTGAACGAGCCAAGTACAGTTATTCAACGGCGGTAGGGTTATTTAATACGGTAATCAATATTATTCTGCTGATTGCGGTAAATAAGGCGGCAAAGCGGATATCGGAAGACACGAGTTTTATATAGGAGGTGCGGTATGAGAAAAAACACAAAATCGGGAAAGCTGACAGGACTTTCCGAAAAGAGCAGCGATATCATTCTGGTGGTTATCTGCAGCATAATTCTGTTGATTGTAGCTTATCCGCTCTATTATGTGCTGATTGCCTCTGTGTCCAACCCTTACGATGTGTATGCGGGAAAGACGTTTCTTCTGCCGAGTCAGTTTACATTGGACGGTTACAAATCGGTGTTTGCCGACCCCGGTATCCTGCTTGGACTCTTTAACAGTTTTAAGTATACGATCATCGGTACGGTGTTCTCTGTGGTTATGCTTTATCTGGCGGCATACCCCTTAAGTGTGAAGGATTTGCCTGGACGGAAATTTTTCAGTATCTTTTTTATCATTACAATGTATTTTGGCGGCGGTATGGTTCCCACCTATCTGGTCGTGAAGGAGACAGGGCTGATCAACAGCATGTGGGCGCTCTTCCTTCCGGGCGGTGTGGCGGTCGGCAATTTGATCATTGTGAGGAACTTCTTTGAGAACAGCATTCCGAAGGAGATGATCGAGGCGGCCAATATCGACGGGGCCTCCAAATGGACGACATTCATTAAGATTGTGGTGCCTTTAAGCCGCTCCATTATGGCGGTTATGGTGGTGTTCAGTATGGTGGCGTACTGGAACGACTGGTTTACATCCATGATTTATCTGCCGTCCCCGAATAAGGCGCCTCTGCCGCTTGTGCTGAGAAACATACTGATTAAGAGTTCTGCCAGCGCAAGTCAGGCGAGTACCATATCGGGCGGGTTTGCGGAACTGAACAAAATGACAGAGATGATCAAGTTTTCATCCATCATTATCGCGGCGCTGCCGATGCTGATTATATATCCCTTCGTACAGAAGTATTTTGAAAAAGGGTTTATGGCAGGCGCGGTAAAAGGCTGACGGTAGACCGGAACGGGCTGGAGAATAAGTCTGATCATCTGCTTTTCATCAGAGATCAGAGGGTCTGACATGGAGGATTAATATGATGAGTAAAATGAAACCATTTTTAAATAAAAAAGGCATCCTGATCTGTGTGCTTACAGCGGGAATTGCCCTGTCAGTGACGGCGTGCGGAAACCAGAACTACGGCCACCATGAAAAAGGTGTGGCAAATCCAGATACATCCCAGACACAGTTTGCCATTATGGGTGCCCAGAGCGCACTGAGTCCGGGATATGACGATAATGTCGTATTAAACGAGCTGCAGCAGGAGGCGGGAATCAGTATTGACTGGACTACCATGAAGGAATCTTTGGCGGAACAGGTAAATATCCGTATTGCGGGCGGTGAACTGCCGGATGCCTTTATGGGTGTGGGATTCAGCAATTATGATATTTCTCGCTACGGAGACGACGGCACATTTATCGACCTGACGCCCTACCTGACGGAAGAATACATGCCGAACTTGAGCAAAATTCTTGAAGAAAATCCGGATATCCGCAGTGCCATCACGATGGACGACGGCTATATCTACGGTCTTCCGGCGGGAGAACGCATGGGGACGGCGGGAATCGGTACGCCGGAAGATTACAGTATTTATTCTATCCCGCAGTTTTCTATGATTAACAAAGCGTGGCTGGATGATCTGGGGCTTCCTGTACCCACCACATTGGATGAGCTTCATGCGGCTCTGAAGGCATTTAAGGATAACGATATGAGCGCAAAGTATTATGGAAATGCGCCGGGCAGTACGATACCCATGAGCACGGGCTTCGATCAGTGGTGCTGGGGACAGAATATTTTCTATGCGGGATTCGGGTTTACGAACTGGCCCAATGATGTCTGCAACGATCTTGTCTTAAAGAGCGACGGCACGGTGGAATTTATGTGCGTCACGGATCAGTACCGGCAGGCGCTTACCTATTTTCATAACTGGTATGCAGAGGGCCTGATGGACGTGGAGATGTTCAGCCAGACGGACACGCAGTTGATTTCCAAGTGCTCGCAGGGCTATGTGGGTGTGTCTACCTGGTGGTACATTGAAGAGTTGATGGGCGATTACGCGAAGGATTATGTATTCCTGCCGATTCTCGACGGGCCGGACGGTACGCACAATGTAACAATCCGCACAGGCGGCGGTATTAACAGCGGGCAGCTCAATATTACGAAGGCTTGCAAAAGTCCGGCAAATCTTCTAAAATTCTATGACAGGTGGTATGATCCTGAAATTGTGATGCAGATGCAGTATGGTCCGATTGGCACTTATTTTACAGGGCAGGACGAAAACGGCGTATGGCTGAGTGTTTCTGATGAGGAGAGTCAGGAAAAGTACGGAAAGAGTTCCGGCGAGTTAAAAGGCGAGTGCGAAGTGGCGGGCCCCAAGCTGATTCTCAGCGATTACTATCAGACGACCTTTAAGATGGAGGATCGCGCCATTGAGCGGCTGACGGACTTGTATGATTTCTGGATGCCCTATGTGGACGATACCGCGACTTATCCTGTGGACTGTGTGTTTACGGGAAGAGAGCTGGACGATATCGACTGGTATTAAGGGAATTTTGAGAGCGCGGTTTCCGAGCAGGAAGGATTGTGGATCAAAAACGGCGGTCCTACGGATGAGGAGTGGAACGCATACATTGAGCATCTGAAAAAGAAATGTGGCATGAAGAAGCTGTTGACCGTATATCAAAATGCGTATGACCGTTATTCCGGCAAAGCTGCAGCCGAATAGTGCCAGCCAGCAAGGGCGGCAGCATGGAAAGCTGCGGGAAATGACAGATGAAAATAAACAGGAGTAAGTGTGTTTGACATGGAGGTGTTTATGATAAGCCAGACATTGCGTGACGCCAGAAAATATGAAGAGGCGATGGAGAGAACAATAGAGAAAGAACAGAAACCGGATTTTCATCTATGTACACGGGTGGGGTGGATGAACGATCCGAACGGATTTTCCTATTACAAGGGAGAGTATCATCTGTTTTACCAGTACCATCCCTATGACTCCCACTGGGGGCCGATGCACTGGGGCCATGCGGTAAGTGCGGATCTGCTGCATTGGCGCTATCTTCCGGCGGCGCTCGCGCCGGACAGGGAATATGACCGGGACGGTTGTTTTTCCGGCAGCGCAGTTATATTGCCGGATGGACGACATCTGTTACTATATACGGGCGTTTCGAGAGAGGCGCAGCCTGATGGCAGTATGAGGGACGTGCAGACACAGTGTATAGCTATCGGAGACGGCGTGGACTATGAGAAATATGCGGCAAATCCGGTGTTGACGAAGGACGATCTGCCGGAAGGCAGCAGTAAGTTTGACTTTCGGGATCCGAAGATGTGGCAGAAGCCAGACGGCTCCTATCAGTGCGTCGTAGGCAATTGTACGGAGGACGGGGATGGACAGGTGTTGCTTTTCGGCAGTCCCAACGGGATTGACTGGAAGTATGAAAAAATACTGGTGGCAAACCGCGGCCGCTATGGCAGGATGTGGGAGTGTCCCGACTTTTTCCTGCTGGACGGCAAAGCTGTGCTGCTTACAAGTCCCATGGATATGCTGCCACATGAGTTTGAGTATCATAACGGTAACGGGACATTGTGCCTGATCGGCTCGTACGATGAGGAGACGGACACCTTTGTGGAAGAACACAATCAGGCCGTGGACTATGGAATTGATTTTTATGCGACGCAGACGATTCTTGCGCCGGACGGAAGAAGGATTATGGTGGCATGGATGCAGAACTGGGACACCTGCAACCTGCATACGCCAGCCCAGCCATGGCTTGGGCAAATGACGCTGCCGAGAGAACTGTCCGTGAAAAACGGCCGATTATATCAGAAGCCGGTGCGGGAGCTGGAAGCCATGCAGGGTGAGGAAGTGCGGCATGAGAAGGTTACTTTTACGGATGTAATCCGTTTAAGCGGCGTGGAGGGACGCAAAGTCGATATGGAGCTTACCGTTCGTCCGGCGGACGGATCCGATATGTACCATAAATTTGCAGTCAGATTCGCGCAGAACGATACCTATCAGACTTCCGTCAGCTTCCGGCCGCATGAGTCAGTCGTGAAGGTGGACAGAAAGTTTTCCGGTTCCAGAAGGGCGATTATCCATCAGCGGCGCTGCCTTGTGAACCACAAGGACGGAACCATTAAGCTGCGCATTATTCTGGATAAATTCAGTGTCGAGACTTTTGTGAATGACGGGGAACATGTGCTGACCGCGACGATGTATACAGATCTTGAGGCGGAAGGCATCTCCTTCTTTGCTGATGGCGAAGTGACAATGGATGTGGTGAAATATGAACTGATTTAGAGGAAAAACCCTGCAAAGAAGAGGTGCAGGAATTTCTTGAAAAGAGATAAAAATGCTAGGGGAGACTTTTAGGAAAGTCTCCCCAGTTTCGCCGTATCGGCGATCACAATCATTTTCATAGACGCCTGCAGAGGCATTTCAGGGTCGATATCAATGCGGACGTCTTTGCCTTCAATGATGGCGACCACGTTGATTGAATATTTTTTTCTAAGGTTTAATTCAATCAGGGTCTTTCCCGCCCATTCCTGCTTAACGGGCAGTTCTACTAAAGAGATGTTTTTGGAGAGTTCCATGATATCCATAAAACCGGAGCTTAAGAGATTTTTGGCAAGGCGGATGCCGGACTCGCTCTCCGGAAATACGACCCGGTCGGCGCCTACTTTGCGCAGGATCTTACGGTCTAAATCGGTGGCGCACTTAGCGATTACTGTTTTGACACCGATTTCCTTGCAGAGCATGGTGGCCATGACGCTGGCTTTCAGATTGCTTGCCATGGCAATGATGACCACGTCGATGTTGGCGATGCCAAGCTGTTTAATGACTTCCGCCTCAGTAATGTCTGCGCATTTGCAGATCGGAATTTCAGCGATTGCGGCGTTGACAAGTTCCTCGTCTAAATCTACGGCAAGCACTTCCGCGCCGTTTCCCACAAGTTCCTTTGCCACGGCAAATCCATATCTGCCAAGACCGAATACCGCATAAGATTGATGAATGCCCATAGGTTTATTTCCCTTTCCTTTCTTTTCTCTGCGTCTCACCCCACGCTTATGTCTTCCGTGGGATTCTTGATGATATTTTTCGTTTCCTTCTTTGTGTTCAGTGCGATCATAAGCGAAATCGGACCGACTCTGCCGAGATACATGGTTATGATGATAATGATTCTGCCCCAAGTATTCAGATCGGATGTGAGGTTTCTTGTCAGGCCCACCGTGGCGGCGGCGCTGACGGTTTCGTAGAGGACGTCGAGAGCATCCGCGTCAGTGACCGCAGACAGTAAGAGCGTTGCCGCAAACAGGATGATAAAGGCCATGCTCACAACCGCGACGGCCTTGCTGACAGCGTGTTTCGGGATGGTCCGGTGAAAGAGCTCCGCCTCGGCATGGGTCTTCATCGTGGCAAAAGCCGAAACGATTAGAACCGTGAAAGTTACCGTTTTGATGCCGCCGGCCGTGCCGACAGGCGATCCGCCGATAAACATCAGGAGCAGTGAGGCGAGGGCGGAGGCATTTGTCAGATCCTCCTGCGGGACGGTTGCGAAGCCTGCGGTTCTGGTTGTCACAGACTGGAACAGCGAAGCCTGCAGCTTATCAAAGAGAGAAAAGTTCCCTATCGTAAGGGGGTTGTTATATTCGAAAACAAATACAGCCGCCGTTCCCGCGAGGATCAGGATTCCCGTGACGGAGAGAGCAATTTTGCTGTGAAGGGTCAGATTTGCGAAGCATTTCATTCCCTGCCGCCGTATGTTTTTCAGTGCGCCCACAAGATCCCACCAGACAATGTACCC
The DNA here is from genome assembly GCA_947073545.1 of uncultured bacterium. Lineage (GTDB taxonomy): Bacteria > Bacillota > Clostridia > Lachnospirales > Lachnospiraceae > UBA3282. The sequence continues at coordinate 132,905 of CAMTMP010000007.1, read as the reverse complement.
GATGCCGCCAAAAACAATCAGCAGAATCGTTACGATATTGATCACCGGATTATGGACATAGGCATACAGGCTGTTTTCCGATATCACATCCATCCCTGCGTTGCAGAAAGCGGAGACGGCGTTAAACAGGGAAATCCACACGCCTTTCATGCCAAATTCGGGCACAAAAACCGTCATGTATAAAAGGGCGCCGATTCCTTCTACCAGAAAAGTACCGGCAATCACCTTTCGAATAAATTTGACCATGCCTGACAGCGTATTTAGGTTGAAGGCGTCCTGAATCAGCATTCTGTCCCTGATACCGATTCTCCGGTGCAGACTGATCATCAGCCCGGACATAATCGTGACGACGCCGAGTCCGCCTACCTGTATCAGAAAGAGAATGACGATCTGACCAAAAAGACTCCAAGTGGAAAAGGTGGGAACGGTCACAAGGCCCGTCACACAGATGGAAGTGGTTGCCGTAAAGAGCGCGTCTATATAGGGTACGGCTACGCCGTCGGCGGCGCTGACGGGCAGGGCCAGCAGCGCGCTTCCAAAAAGAATGGCCAGCAAAAAACTGAGCAGGATGGTCTGTGTAGTGGATAAAGTAATGCGAAACTTTTTTTTCATAGGAAAGCCTTTCTGTCAATACAGATATAGTTTACGCTGTATTTTATACAATTTCAAGGGAATGTATAAAACTCGACCTGTACGGAATTGACGACCAGTGGTCGAAGTGCTATATTTTCCCTTGAAAGAGAGAGGTGCTTTTCTATGGAAAACGAACAAAACGAGAAAAAAAGCGGCAATCAGGCAATGATCAAAATCTGCGGATTCATTGTGGATAAACGGAATCTGTTTTTTCTGGTATTTGGTATTTTGATCATATTTTCTGTCGTAACGAGAAACTGGGTGAACGTAGAGAACTCCATGTCCCATTACCTTCCGGATTCCACGGAGACGAAACAAGGTCTGGACCTGATGGAGCAGGAGTTTATTACATACGGGACCTGTGATGTGATGGTGGCGAACGTCTCCTATGAACAGGCGGAATCTATTGAGCGGAAGCTGGCATTTATACCGGGTGTTTTCATGGTAGACTTTGATGATACGGAAGAACATTATTTTAACGGTTCTTCCTATTATAATGTCACATTTGACTATGATGAGAAGGATGATCAATGCCTGGGAGTGCTGGAGCGGGTGAAGGAAGAACTTGCAGGGTATGACTATTATCTGTCCACGACGCTTGGGGATATCGAGGCGGAGCTGATCGCGGAGGAAATGAACATCATCGTTGTTCTGGTGGCTCTCGTGGTAGTGACGGTGCTTTTTCTGACGTCGCAGGCGTATGCGGAGGTGCCGGTTCTGCTGATCACTTTCGTGGCGGCGGCTGTTTTGCAGATGGGGACGAATTTTGTGTTCGGTACGATTTCCTTTGTGTCCAACTCCGTGACGGTTGTGCTGCAGCTTGCGCTGTCGGTGGATTATGCCATTATTCTTTTGAACAGATACAAGGAGGAGCATGTCAATCTGGAATCACGTGAGGCGATTATCATTGCCCTGAGTAAAGCGATCCCGGAGATCTGCGGCAGCTCTCTCACTACGATAGGCGGTCTGATTGCCATGGGCTTTATGCAGTATAAGATGGGTCCGGACTTGTCCATGTGCCTGATTAAGTCTATTTTTCTGGCGCTTGGTTCCGTGTTCCTGTTGATGCCGGGTGTGATCATGCTGTTTTCCAAACTGATGGATACGACCAGACACAAGAATTTTATTCCCGACATTCCCTTTGTGGGAAAATTCGATTACGCGACGAGACATATTGTGGCGCCCCTTTTTGTACTTGTCATCGTGGGGGCTTACACGGTTTCCAGCAAGTGCCCCTATGTGTTCGGTGACAGTACGATCACGCCGCCGATCCAGAACAGCATCCAGAAGACGGAAGAACTGCAGACGGATAATTTCGGTGCCAGCAACATGGTTGCGCTGATTGTGCCTGCGGGCGACTACGAGAAAGAAGCGAAGCTGTTGGAGGAGCTGGAGACATGTCCGGAGGTGGAATATACGCAGGGACTTGCCAATATAGAGGCGTTAGATGATTACTGCCTGACAGACAGGCTGACACCGAGACAGTTTTCAGAGCTGATTGATCTGGACTATGAGGTGGCGGAACTGGTGTATGCGGCTTATGCCGTAAACGATGAGGATTATGCCAAGGTAGTTAACGGCCTTCCGGAATATAAGGTGTCTTTGATAGATATGTTTATGTTTGTTCACGACGAGGTGGAGGAAGGGTATGTCACGCTGGAGGACGATCTGCAGGATACGCTGGATGAGGCGTATGACGCCATGAACTTTGCGAAGAACCAGTTACAGGGCGAAAACTACAGCCGTATGCTTGTATTCCTGACACTTCCCGAGGAGAGTGAGGAGACCTTTGCCTTCCTTGACAGGATGCGTGAGATCGCGGAGAAGTATTATCCTGACGGCAGGGTGCTGGTATGCGGGGAGTCGGTGAGTCAGTACGACCTGCAAAAGACCTTTGGCCGCGACAATCTGGTAAATAATGTGGTGTCCATTCTGGCTGTGCTGGTGGTGCTTTTGTTTACTTTCAAGTCGGCGGGTATGCCGGTGCTTTTGATTGCGGTGATTCAGGGCTGTATCTGGCTGAATTTCTCGATTCCGGCGTTGCAGCACGACAATATTTTCTTCATGTCCTATCTGATTGTCAGCTCGATCCAAATGGGTGCGAACATTGACTACGCGATAGTCATTGCAGGACGGTATATGGAGCTCAGAAAGGAAAACGGCAGGAGACAGTCCATCATAGATTCCATGAATCAGGCGTTTCCCACGATTATTACTTCGGGCACCATGATGGTGGTGGCAGGATTTTTGATTGGGAAACTGACCTCCAATGCGGCGATCTTTGGCATCGGAAAATGTCTGGGAAGAGGAACTTCCATTTCCATTCTGGTGACCATGTTCGTCCTGCCCCAGATTCTTCTGGTGGGTGACAAGATCATTGAGAAGACGGCCTTTGTCATGAATATGCCGATCCGCACGAAGAACGTGACCGGTCTTATGAGAGTGGATGGACTGGTGCGCGGCAGGATTGAAGGAACCGTGACGGGCAGTATGAGCGCCATTGTCAAAGGTAATGTGAGCGCGTACGTGGAGGCCGGAGATGTGACGGAGCTTACGGAGGAAGAATACAGGCAGTTGACGGAGACGGTGTCTGGGGAGATGGCGAGCAGGCAGCCTATGGGAACTATGAAAAACGACACTGTGGGAACCGGGATGCCCGAAAAGAAAGAGAGCAGGGAGGTGGCGGATCATGAGTAAGAAGAGACTGACGGCCTGCTCAGAGGCCAAATGGCTGCGCAGGAAGAGTCTGTTATCCCTGTTATTGGCGGTGGCAGTGTTCATGGGCGGTATACCGGCGGCATATGTACAGGCGGAGGAAGAAAATCCGAAAAAACAGACAGGAACCGTGTCCGCAAAGGCAGAAAAACGGGCGGAGAATAACGATAAGGACGCGGGTGAAGAGGAAGCAGTTGCCAGCGTGGAGGACGCCAACGAGACCATCGCTTCTTACAAAAATGACGAGATAGAATGGGAAGAGGTTTATATAAGCAATGCGGAGGAGTTGAAAGCCTTTTCCAGAGACTGCTGGCTGGATACATGGTCGCAGAACAAAAAGGTGTACTTGACGGCGGACATAGATCTGGCCGGGGAAAACTTTGTTTCCATACCGACTTTCGGAGGGTATTTCGACGGGCAGGGGCATACTGTCAGCGGCTTCTTGGTGCATAAACCGATCTCCTATGTGGGACTGTTTAATTACACGCAGGAATCGGCGGTGATTGCGAACCTGAAAGTGGAGGGAACGGTCAGGCCCACAGGGAAACAGATGGTGGTTGGCGGGATCGTGGGAGATAACAGCGGTATTTTATTAAACTGTGTCTTTGACGGCGTCGTGGAGGCCAGCGACTATGTGGGCGGTATCACAGGCTACAATGAGATCAGCGGCGTATTGATGGACAGCGAATCAAAGGGAACGGTTACGGGTGCGCATTATACGGGCGGCATAGCGGGGGACAACGTCGGCAATATTGTGGGATGTCTCAACCGCGCCGACGTCAATATTTCCAGCGAGGACAAGGCAAAATCGCTGGAGGATATCGACTTCGGACAGTATACGGCAGGTCTTTTGGGCTCTCTCGAAGGAGGAACGGACGAGAAGAGCGAAAAGCTTTCCGCTACGGAAAACACGGTAGACACAGGCGGCATAGCGGGTATTTCTACGGGAATCATACAAAACTGTGTCAACGAAGGTGTGATTGGTTATGAGCATGTGGGCTATAACGTCGGCGGTATAGCGGGCAGACAGTCGGGTTATGTGTATTCCTGCGCGAACAAAGGAAGGATATACGGACGTAAGGATGTGGGCGGTATCGTCGGACAGGCGGAACCCTACATAGCGGTAGATCTGTCGGAGGATATCGTACTGCAATTGTCGGATCACATTGATACCATGCACGATCAGGTAGGCAAGATGTTAGATGATGCGGGCGACCGTTCGGACATCCTTTCCAACAGATTGTCGGTGATCCGGGGTTTCGCGGATCGGGCTCTTGACGATACCCATGCGTTGGCGGATCGGACGGCGGAGTGGACGGACAGCATGATGGATTCCGTTAACGAGGCGGTGAGCCGTTTTGATTATGTGTTAGACGAGACGGCGAAGGACGGCGGTGTGATCGACCATGCTTCGGACGCGGCGGGAGATGTGAAAGACGCAGCGGGGAAACTGGAGGACATGGTAAAGTCCATGGATCTCTATCAATATATGACACCCGAAGAGAGGGAGCAGTACGATCAGGCGAAAAAAGCGATTGAGGAGGCCGGAAAACAGCATGCCGGGGATGTGGCGAAGGCTACGGAGGCGTATGAAAACTATTATATTGGCAAGGCGGCCAGCGAGGATACCACCAATGAATATGATTTAAAGCCGGTGACGGAATCGGGTGTGGACAGCGGCTGGAGCTATGCCTCCATTGACTTTCAGGACGTACCGGAACATTATATGGGAATTACTGGCTGGGTGCATTACGACAGCGGCAGCGGGGAGAGCAGGGACTTTCCGCTTTCCGACGACAGCGGGCAGGCGGAGGCGGATCGTCAGGTACAGCAAAAAGCGGCGGAGAATATGGCGGCCAATGCCGTGCAGATTGCGGATGCGGCAAAAGAGTATGCGGATAAACAGTACAGCGATGCCCACGGCGGCGGCACGTACACAGACGATATGCGCAAATATCTGGAGACCATGACGGATATTGCATCCGGACACGCGGAGGAAATGACGGATGATGCGAAAAAGCAGTTAAAGTCTGCCGCTTCTTCCGCAAAGGATGCGGCAGAAAATCTGGAAGAAATGGGAGATGAGACGAAGGATATTCTGACAAATTTAAACGATAAGCCGGATATCAGTTTTCCGAGACTGGGGGATGACTACCGCTCCACCACAGGGAGCCTCAACTCCAACCTGAAAAATATTTCTGAAAATATGGGTTATTTAAACGACGAGATGTCTTCTTCCGGAGATCTTTTGGGAGAAGATCTGTCGGATATCAATGACCAGTTCAGCGAGATTATGCTTCTGTATACGGATGCGCTGGACGGTGTGCTGGATATGGATTATTCCGACAGGTATGAGGACGAGTCGCAGGAGAATGCGGAGGAGAGCATGGACGCCACCATCGCCGATTGCACCAACAGCGGAAACGTGGAAGCGGATCTGAATGTGTCGGGTATTGCGGGGACTATGGCGATAGAGTATGATTTTGATCTGGAGAGCGATATCACGGGACTTGACGAGGCAAGGGCAAACTCCACATTTCTTACCAAGTGTGTGCTCAGGCAGAATGTGAATCAGGCGAAAGTGACTGCACAGAAGAGCTATGCGGGCGGCATTTGCGGTCTGCAGGAGATGGGAATGACGCTTCGCTGTGAGAATTACGGCAGAATCGAGAGCACGGCGGGCGATTATGTGGGCGGCGTTGCAGGGCAGTCCTTGTCCCACATCAGACAAAGCTACGCAAAGTGTACGGTGGCAGGCGGGGCGTATGTAGGCGGCATAGCCGGTTGGGGAAACGGGATTGACAACTGTGTGTCCATGGTGAAGGTGAAGGAGGCGGAGGCTTTCTCCGGCGCCATAGCAGGCAGGGTTTCCGATAAAGCCGAGCTTACGGGCAACTATTTTGCTTCGGATGAGATTGCAGGTATCGACCGTATCAGCTATAGCGGCAAGGCGGAGCCGGTAAGCTATCAGGCTCTTTTGGAGACGGAGGGGATTCCGGCCAATTTCCGCAAAATGAAGATCACCTTCTATGCCGATGAGGAGGAAGTGGGCACTGCCGAGTGTTCTTACGGCGGCAGTGTGGCATTGGAAAAATATCCGAACATTCCTGTCAAAGAAGGATTTTATGCCGATTGGGACAATAAGGAGCTTACGAACGTCAGGCTGGATGAGGATGTGTCGGTGGAATATGTGCGGTATCTGACGACATTGGCGGGAAGCTGGATGCGGGATAACGGGCAGTCTTCTCTTCTGGCGGACGGCCGGTTTCTTCAGGAGGATGAACTGGCTGTGGAGAAACTGGATGTGAATGCGGCGGGTGTTTCGCTGGCGGGAGACGGGGAAGCCGGTGAACTGACCGAGTGCTGGCAGATTACGATTCCGGATGACGGCGCGTCAACCCATCAGATCCGCTATCAGGCTCCGCAGGGGCAGACGGAAGGCGTGGAGATTTATGTGGAGGACAATGCCGGATGGAAAAAGGCGGAGACGGAACTGATGGGGATTTATCATCTCTTTTCCGCAGAGGGCAGCAGTGTGAGAATTGCCGTCCGTGTAGCAGAGAAAGGGATAAGGGATGAAATCGTCTTTCTTGCAGTCGGTGCGGTTTCGGTGATTCTTCTGACTGTATTTCTGATACATAAGAAACGGAAGAAGCGTAAGAACCAGAAGGCGGCGGAAGACGGGGAAGAGGAAAGCAGTGAGGCAGCTGCAGGGAAAGAAACGGAATAGATTTTGCATGGTCCGGTCGGGCAGGGCGACATGGACACAACGCAAAAGGAGCATATCGCGGGTATGCTCCTTTTGTGAATTTAGGGGTTCTGTTTTTTCAGTGCTTCCAGTTGTGCCTGCAACTGTTGGATTTGGGCGTCCCGTTCGGCGAGGGCTAACAGAGTCTGCTCATGCGCCAAACGATCCTGCTCTATCTTTTTCTCATAATTGCGCAGATCCTGCTCGTGCGCCAAACGATCCTGTTCTATCTTTTTCTCATAATTGCGTTTATCCTGCTCATGAGCAAGCCGGTCCTGCTCTATTTTCTTTTCATAATTGCGCAGATCCTGCTCATGTTCGATCCGGTCCAGTTCTATCTTCCTCTCATAATTGCGCAGATCCTGCTCATGCTCGATCCGGTCCTGTTCTATCTTCCTCTCATAACTGCGCAGGTCCTGATAATACTCCTCCCGGTCGAGGCACCTTTTGCGCACCAGATCGTCCGCGCTCATCCGGAATATGGTTTCTGACGCTTCCTGCAAATATTCATCTCTGGCTGCCAGCATTTTCATCTCCTCCCATGTTCTGGCCTTAAACAGCATGGCCCACTCGTGAATATGATACTTCCTGTCCTCCTCTGTTGCCAGATCTATCCGAGATAAGTCTACCACATGTAGGGTCAGACTGTCACTATATTTTTGATGATTTTTGACGTTTATCAGTTTATAGGACGCGTAAAACTCCGGCGTTTCTTCAAACAGGGTATAATCCAGAAAGCCGATATGTATGGCCGGTTTTGCTTCCATATAGTCCTGTCCGCGGTTCAGCCGGTCAAAGGAGCGGCACAGATACATAACGGAGCGTTCCTGCCAGTTGAGCTTGTTGGCGATCTGCATTTCCAGATTAATCAGGGTATGGTTATTCAGAACCACATTGATATCCAGACGAAACTCCTTATCCGTCACGGCCTCTCCCAATATGACGGGATTGGTTATTTCCACGGAAACCACCGCTTTTTCGGACAGGTGGAGCAGGGAACAAATCAGCCCGCGCAGGACTTTATTGTTGGACTGTAAGACAGCCCGGAACATATAATCGTTGGTCATGTTGTAGGGAATCTGGCCGCAGGCGTTCTGAAACCCGGAGCTTTCGGCGGGTGGTGCTGCGGATTTTGTCTGATAATCTGTGGCAGAAGAAAAAACAGAGGCGTTATTTCCGGTACATAAAGATGTGTCAACAGGCTGTTTCATAGATGTGATTTCCTTTCTCAGATCAGAATGACGGAGCCCTGCTCCCGGGAATTGCGGAACCGGAAATAAGAAATCGGCTTCCGGATGAAATGAAGGATACATTTGTAAATAAAAGTTTCGCTAAAACAGATATAGCATAGATGAAAGCAAATTGCAAAGCATTTTGTGGAGAGAGGATGTAGAAAAAGAATAAACGGAATACCGAATATACATGGCAAAAATCAACATATGGCGAGAAACGGACATTGATCAGAAAGCGGACACAAAATATAGTATGTTCAAGTTTCACAATCAAAGTCCGAATACGTCCTTGATAAACAGGTACGCCACAGTAAGAACCAGTCCGACGCAGAAAAGCAGAAGTCCGAAAGACATACTTCTGGTTATCATCATGGTGTTTTCACTCCACTCCTCATGCAGCAGCGCCAGTTTATGCTCGAAGTCCTGCTTTTTCGGGGGATTCCGGCGCAGGAGCAGATTGCCAAGCGCCTCAAAAAAGGAGGCGGTACAGGCGGCAAGATGGGTAAATACATTGCCCTCGGGCCGCTCGTGGGGCAGCTTCGCGTCCCGGTAAACGGTTTTTCTGAGTGCGACAACGATTGTATCGACCAGACTGTCCAGAAAACGACACAACATACCGAAGGTAAAGGGCAGAATTTTTAACAGCAGAGGACGGTAGATCAGGTTCTCCAGATCCAGCCAGATCGGCATACAATTTACATAATGTTTCCTTGCGCCGACGCAAACCATGGACGGAGAATGCGCAGCATTCTCTGAATCGAGCGCGACAGTGCTCGATTTTTTCATAAGTACGAAACGCACGAAAACGGCGTAGATCAATGCACCGAAAAGGAGAGAAATCATGGCGCCCTTTAAGTTGCCGGAGGAGAAGTAGGAAATTTTTTCCGTGGCTTTGGCCTGCAGGAAGTCTTGTCCCATATCTGCCATGCCATCCATAATAATACTCGGTAGAATTCCCATAAGCGGCAGCAGGGCAGCGCTTACCGTGAGGGCAAAGGCGCCCGTGCGGCTCATGTATTTTCCATTCAGCCCGTCGTATTTTTTCTGTACGGCCTCATCCGCATTTTTTTCGACGAAAAGGCAGATATAAAGTTTGGTCATGTAGGCCGACGTGAGACCGCCGCTTATGAGGAAAATCTGCTCAACAGCGCGCATAAACGAGGTGCTAAAATAGGCGGGAATCACATCCGCATTGATCAGGAACACATATTCCACAATGCTTTCATGGAGCAGCGTCTTGCTGACGTAGCCACTAACGAGCGGCACGCCGCTGATACCCAGTGCGCCCATAAGAAAGATAAAGTGCAGGAGCGGTTTTTTTCTTCCAAAGCCGCGAATCTCATTCAAATCCAGTTTGTGCACATTCATAAAGACTACGCCCGCCGCCATAAACAGCACGAGCTTGATCAGGGAGTGGTTTATCATGTGAAGGAGACTGCCGCGCAGCGCGATGGCATTTTCCTTTCCCAGCAGGCCGGCCATGCCTGTGCCCACGAGAATAAAACCGATCTGGGAGACGGAGGAACAGGCAAGTGTCCGTTTCAGGTCTACGGAGAAGAGGGCGAGCAATGCGCCGATGACCATGGTAAAGACGCCTAAAAGTAAAAGCAGCCCGCCCCACGCTGCATTTTGAAAGAAAATATGGGCGGTCAAAATCAGTATGCCGTACATGCCGGCCTTGGTCAGGATACCCGAGAGCAGGGCGGAGGCGGGAGCGGGTGCCACAGGATGGGCTTTCGGCAGCCAGATGTGCAGTGGGAATGCGCCGGCTTTCGCGCCGAAACCGAACAAGAGACAGAGTCCTGCAGCCCAGATTCTTTTTTCCGGAATCCTGCTGGAGGTTGTAAGTACATATTTATCATAGCAGCCGCTCAGCTCTTCAAAGTTTAACGTGCCCGTCATGTGATAAAGAAGGAAAATACCCATCAGCATCACCAGCCCGCCGATCACCGCCACGGCCAGATAGGTCGCGCCAGCCCGCAGGGACTCCGGCTTTTCGTCGTGCGCTACCCACACATAGGAGGTAAACGACATGATCTCAAAGAAAACAAAGGTGGTAAAAAAGTCCGCAGAGAAAAATACGCCTTCGGTGGCGCCAAGCGTCAAAAGCAGAAACAGATAATAGCGGTTTCTGTTTCTGTAGTGGGCGAAATATTCTTTGGAAAAGAGGGTGGTCATAAACCACATAAAGGCGGCAATGGTTCCGTACAGTGCGCGGAACCCGTCCAAAGTAAAATGCAGTCCCATACCGCAGACATAGGGGATTTCAATGACCGGTTGTGAACCGCCCGCCGCGTCTGGCAGCATTTGCAGGGCGAGGGTGGCGCAGAGAATGCACGTGATACCAGTTATGATATCCGCAAACATATCACGTCCGTTTTTGCTCCGCCGCCCTATGCCGCAGCTTACAAATGCCGAGAGCATGGGCAGGAAAATAATGCCGATTATGATAATATTTGTATCGTTGTACATGATAACCTCCGTAATACATGTATGAAAGACCGGAATCTCTCTTTCACCTGCTTTTGCGCCAGATTTTCCGCCATATGCACATAAATTAAATGTGGTAAGCGTGTACCGGGCGGTTTACACGACGCCCGTCGCAACACTCATAAAAAAGTCCACGACCGGCTGGGAATAAACGCCGAAAAGTATGATAAATATGCTGAATACAAACAGTGGCAGCAGCATTTTCCAGTTGGGATCACGAATATCGGATACTGTGCGGTAGTCAAAATCCTTTCCGGGGAAGAACGCCCGCACCACAATCGTCAGCATGTAAATTGCCGTCAGAAGCGCCGATACCAGCAGACAGGCAATGCCGCCAAAGGCCAGAGGATTGCCGCTTTCTGCCGCGGCCCCCGCAAGGTTCCACTTGCTGACAAAACCAGCCAGTCCAGGGACGCCCATAAGCGCCAGCGCGGAGATGGTGAAAATGCCGAGTACACGGGGCATTTTATAGCCCAGTCCGTTTAGCTCGTGCACATAGTGGCGGCCGGTCTGGTGCATGACCGCGCCCGCACAGAAAAAGGAGCTGATTTTCATAACCGCATGGAAGACAAGGTGGGTCAGTGCGCCCACAAGTCCAAGCGGCGTCATAATGACCGCGCCGAAGAGGATGTAGGACAGGTTACTGATGGTAGAGTAGGCCAGACGCCTTTTCAGGTGCGTCTCCTTCACCGCCCGGCTGCAGCCGTAGACGATGGTAAACATGACGACGGACATAACCGCGTACTGCGCCCATGTGCCTTTCAGGAAATCCGTGCCAAAACTGTAATAAGTCAGTCTTATGATGGCGAACGCGCCGGATTTCACCACGGCCACCGCATGGAGCAGCGCGGTGACGGGCGTGGGTGCCACACCGGCCTGTGGCAGCCATGCGTTAAAGGGGCAGACCGCCGCCTTGACGCCGAAGCCCAGAAACGCCATCACGTATATCAGCAATAGGACATTTGTTTTCCCGGCAGTTTTTGCCGGATCGAGGACACCGCCCAAAATGAAATCCGTTGTGCTGCCGTAGACAATGACCATAATCAGGCCGAGGAAGGCGAAAGCCGCGCCGCCCAGCGAATAATAGAGGTACTTGCGGCTTGCCAGAACCGCTTCTCTTGTCAGCGTATGCATGACGAGAGGCACGGTGACCAGCGTCAGCAGTTCATAAAAGAAATACATGGTAAGCAGATTGGCGGCGAGGGCGATGCCAAGCGTCACGCCATAAGTCAGCGTATAGAAGAGAAAAAACACGTTCTCATGTTCTTCTTTCGTCATGTATTCAAAGGCGTAAAGGGTGGCAAAGGGCCAGAGCGCGGAGACAAGTCCCGCGAACACCATGCTCATGCCGTCCACGCGAAAACTGATATTCAGATTACCCGTAAAGTGTGCCAGAAGAAAAGTGCTGTCCGAGTGGTGCAGGAGCAGGAACCAGACAAGGATACTGTTTAACACCACCGCCGTCTCCAGAAATACTTCTTTCTGCCATCTTTTCCGGAATGGGATAACGGGAACGAGTATACCTGTTATAAAAGGAATTAAAATCACTGAAACAATCACGGTGTCACCTCCTTGCAGCCGCCATAACAATGATACCATCGACAAGATTTGGAAATAAACCGATCAAAACCGACAAAAATGTCAGTATGAAAACAGGGACGGTCATCAGCTTACACGGTTCCTTTTTTTGCAGACTGCCGTAGTCATAATCCGCCCCCGGAAAAAAGCCGTGAATCGTCAGCGGCAGAAGATACCCGGCGGTGAGTAGTGCGCTTAGCAGGAGAATCACCGGACCAAGCACGCCAAAAACAGGCAGACCGCTCTCTAAGGAGCCGAGAGCCAGATACCATTTGCTGACAAAGCCGCCTGTGGGCGGAATGCCGATGAGTCCCAGAGAAGCAATCGTAAAGCACCACATGGTGAGGGGCATTTCCTTGCCGATTCCGCGCATTTCTTCGACCCTCGTTTTACCCGTTTTGTAAATAATGGCGCCCGCGCACAGGAAAAGCGCCGCTTTGACAAACCCGTGGGCAAGTACATGAAAGAGAGCGCCCGTAAAGGATGTTTCGTCCATTACGGCAAGGCCGAACAGAATATAGGAGATCTGGCTTACCGTGGAGTAGGCCAGTCTCTTTTTCAGCACAGGCTCCCGGTAGGCAAGCAGAGAACCCATAAATACCGTGACCAGCGTCAGGATGATCCATCCGCTCTGCACCCACGTGCCCCGCAGGAAATCCTTGCCAAACATGGCGAGAACGCGGATGATGGCGAGAACGCCCGCTTTTACAATGACGGCGGACAGAACCGCGGAAGCCGGGGCGGGCGCAACGGGGTGCGCGGCGGGAAGCCACGCGTGCATAGGAAACATACCCGCTTTCACCCCGAATCCCAGCAGCATGACAAAGGCTGTCAGCAGAAGGAAACCGCCCTGCTGCGTGATGGCGGAGGCGCGGAGCGCACCGTCCGTGGTAAAGGTCAGCGAGTCACAGTTTTGGTAGAGGAAATAGATGCCAAACAGTGCCGCGTACGCGCCGCACAAAGAATAAAACAGGTATTTCAGTCCGGCCATGACCGCCTCTTTGGAACCGCTATGCAGGACAAGGGGCATGGAGGAAAGGGTTAAGAGCTCAAAGAACAAATAAAAAGTAATCAGGTTGCCCGCAAAACAGAGGCCGTTCAACACACCGAATACCAGCAGATAAAAACCGTAGTAGCGGCTTTCACGCTCCTCGTGTTTCATGTACGCGAAGGAAAAAAAGCCCGCGCAGGGCAGGACGATCACTGCAAGCAGTGAAAAAAGTCTGCCCACACCGTCAATCCGAAAATAAATCGGCAGGGTTTTTGTCAGAAAGAAAAGAGTAAAGCCCTCTTTTACAGTCAGCAGCGAGGCGAAAACAAGCGAGGCCGTGATGACAAGAAAGCATCCGGTCAATGCCAAAAGCGTTTTTCTATCGGTATTTCCTTTTTCCCCCGAAAGGGGCGTCCGACCACGGATCAGCAGAAACAAACCTGCGGCGGCCGGAAAAAGGATGGATAAAAGAATCAAATACATAGCAGCACCTTCTTGTAAATTATTCGAAAAAGCGATAGACGATTTATGCAAACATGGCGAGACCCTGCCCGATCATATCGACAACCGGCTGGGAGCTGACGCCCAGAATCACATTTAACAGGATAAAAAATACAAGCGTCACGGCGTAAGCTTTCATATGCCGGAACGTAATGCCCTCATATGGCGTTTCTGTCGTGGCTGTGTAAATACGGATTACCGTTTTCATAAAGTAAACGGCATTCAACACCGTGCTGATTCCCAAAACGATCAGGGATGCAAGCATTTTTCCTTCCACCTGTACGGCGGCCTGCGCAAAGAGGAGCTTGCTGATAAAGCCGGAAAAGAGGGGGACGCCCACCATGGACAGCGATCCGGCCGTGAAAGCCACGCCAGCCCATTTATTGCGGTAGGCGGATCCCGTCAGATCTGCGAATCTGCGGCTTCCGCCGGACACGTCCGTAAGACCGATGGCGGCGATAAAGAGCAGGGATTTCGTGGCCGCATGGGATAAAATATGGAAAATACTGGCCACCATACCCGCCTGCGTGCCCATGCCGAAACCCATGTAAATATAGCCGATCTGCGCCACGGAGGAGAAGGCAATCATGCGCCGGACATCATTTTCCTTGATAGCGGAGAGGGAGCCGAAAATCATCCCCATCAGGCCGAAAACAAAGAGCACGTCAATCATTCTTGTGCTGTTAAAGACAGAAAAGCCGATCACACGGTAAATGATTTTAATTAACAAAAAGATATAGCCCTTTGACACCAGACTGGAAAGGATCGCCGCGGAAGACACCGTAGAGTATCCGTAAGCGTCCGGCAGCCATGCATGGAAAGGGAACAGCGCGCTCTTGATGCAAAGCCCGGTGCACATCAGCGCCACCGAGACAATCAGGGGAATCTGGTATTCGCCGTTTGCCACGATAAGCCCTACCGACTCTTTGATATTGCTCATCAAAAGGTGCCCCGTCAGGTCGTACATGATGCATAGACCGAATAGAAGCAGGCCGGAGCCCAATAGACTCATGATCATATAGCGGACGGCGGCCTCGATGGTGCGTCCCACCTGTCTTATCATAATCAGGCCGCAGGCGGAGATGGTGTTGATCTCCACGAAAACATAGGCCGTGAACATATCGTTGGTGTAGACCAGCGCAAGCAGGGAGCTGAGCAAAAGGTTTACAAGGATATAGTACAGGTTGTGCTTGCTCTCCACCACCTCGCCGGGGAGTTTGTGGGCGCCGCCCGCCATGGATAAATACATGATGATGCAGAAAAAGAGCGCCATGCCCGCTTCCAGCACACCGGCCCGGATCTCATTGCCCCAGGGCGCGGGGAAGTGACCCATCCAATAAATGAAGGATTCGCCCGTGGAGAGAAGGTACAAAAGCAGAATCGCCGACATCAGCCCGACGGCGAGTATGACCACACGGTTTACAATTTTTGCCGCTTTTGCCGACAGCACGGAGCAGACAGTGCCGGAAAAAAGGCTTAAAAGGATGGAGAAAAAGGGAATATTGCAGATAAAATTCATGCTACTTACCCTCCCTTTTAAGCTGTGTGGAGATCTCGTCCAGATCCAGCGTGTGATACCGCGTATAAAGCCGGATCGTCAGGGACAGCATGAGCGCGGTCACAGAGACGGAAACCACGATACCCGTCAGCACGAGGCCGCTTGGAATCGGGTTGATGTAGCTTTCTGTGCTGGTGACGCCGTCTGCTACGATGGGGGCAACCCGTCCGGTGATATAGCCTTTTTCCGCCAGAAAGAGGTAAATTGCGCTGTCCATGATATTCAGGCCGATAATTTTTTTGATCAGATTGGTCTGCAGAAGCAGATTGGTAAAGCCGATACAGAAGAGAATCGCTGAGACGGCTTCCCCATAGTTGGCAAATAAATTCGGACCCATCCTAGAATCCTCCTTTTCGGAACATGGCGTAAAAAGCGTAAATCGTGCAGGCAACCACTAGCCCGACGGCGATATTTAAAGGCAGAATCAGGCCGCTTGAGAGGATTGCGCCGGGTGTCCCTTTCGGGATCACGCTGTGGAGATGGTTTGCGCCCGTGTAAAAAGAGTAGCTCTTTGCCAGGCAGTAGAAGGAGAGGGAGAAAAAACATACCCATTTATAGGTTTTTTCCGTGAAAAACCGTTCTGTCTTCTTAAAGCCAAAGGCGTTCAGGTAGAGCACCAGCCCGGCGCCGATGACCGCGCCGCCGGAGAAACCGCCGCCGGGGCCGAGGTGGCCGTTTAAAATAATATAAATGCCGAAGATAATGATAACCGGCACGAGGAAAGTTGCCACAACCTGCAAGATTGCGTCGTTTTTCGGCTCGAAGCGGCGGTCGCTTACTTCCGCCTCGTCCTTTTCGGTCTTATTCAGGCGAAGCAGAATCAAAACGGTGATGGTCGCCACAAAAAGCACATGCGATTCCCCCAGCGTATCAAAGGCCCGATAGTCCAAAATCATGCCTGCAACGATATTGACCGCGCCCGTTTCCTCCAGTCCTTTTTCAATATAGCGCGCCGAGACCTCGTTGTTGACCGGACGGGTCACAGTGCCATTGGCGGGCAGATAAGAAACCGTCACCAGAAGAAGGGCGATCAAAAACAGGCAGAAGAGAACGCTGGTCGTCTGATACAATCGGTGAAAAAGATGCAGCCATCGGTTGTGTCCGGTGTCATAGACCTTGTCCATGATGGCGTCGTGTTCCTTCTCGCGGCGAAGAGCTGCCTCGTGATCCGGCTCGTATTTTTTCTGGGGCTGCATTTCCACATTCCCGATGTAAGGGTCTTTTTCGCCGGAGAGCCAGCGGAAGAAACGGAAGGCAAAGGTTTTTTCATATTCTTCCGCAGTCTTTTTTCTACTCATTTTCCTTTTCCTCCTTTGCTTCCGGATCCGAAGCGTCTATGGCGTGAATTTTTTTGAGCGTCACAAAGAAGAGGACGCTGGTGATTCCCGCGCCGACGGCGGCCTCCGTAATGGCCAGATCGGGGGACTCCAGACAGATCCAGAGCATGGACATGACCAGACTGAAAGACATATAAATAAGAATCGCGTTTAACAGATTTTTGGAAAAGCTGACAGAGACCGCGCAGATAATCAGCAGTCCCATCAAAATGATCTGAAAAGCTGTCATGACACGGACGCCTCCTTTTTTTCGGTATCGCCGTCTTTTCCTGCCGCGGCAAGTTCTCTCTCGAGAGTTTCCACGTCCTCATATATTTCACAGTGCGAAGACAGATTATCATTGGTGGCGGCCTCCAGCCTCGAAAGCACATGGGAGGAGACCGGAGAAGCGAACCACAAAAAGACGATGATTAAAAACATTTTCAGAGTCGTAAAATTCAGACCCGAAAAAATCATCAGACCAATCAGGCACGCGCTGATGCCCAGCGTATCCCCCATGGCTGCCGCGTGCATTCTGTTTAAAACATAATTAAAGTGAAAGACGCCGAACAGCTCGGTGAAGAAAATGACCATACCGACCAATATAAACAGACATCCGATAATCAGTCTGATCCATTCAACTGCACTCATCCGCATTTCCCCCTTCCGCATCTTCCTGATAGTGGTGCTGTTCTTCATAGATACCGATGTAAACCTTGGAGATCACCACCACGGAAAGAAAGCTGATCATGGCGTAGATCAGACAGATATCTACCAGATAGCCTTCCCGTAAAAGCAGCGCCAGAATCGAAATCATAACCATAACCATGGTCCCCATCATGTTGACGGCCATCAGACGGTCGGCCACACGGGGGCCTTTTACGGCGCGGATCAGGCAGACCAGCAGCATAAAGGAAAGCACGATCAGCAGCAGAATAAAAAGTGGGTGGTAGATTGATTCTTTCATAGTTCCTCCATTTCATAGCTTTGCGCAGAATTCCGCTTTTAAGGCATTCTTCTGCATGAGACGCAGCACTTCTTATGTTTCGATTTTCTTCAGAAGTTTCACGAATACGGAGGAGGAAATGCCCTCCGCCAGTTCTTTGTCAAGACAATGTACCGTATATTCGCTGCCCGATAACGCCACGGTGATCGTACCGGGAGTCAGGGTGATGGAATTGGCCAGCAGTACCCGCGCAAATGTGGTGCGCAGATCGGTTTTAAAATGCACGACAGCCGGTTCCAATTCGTACTCGGCGGTGTAAATCAGACGAAAGACAGACAGATTGGCCTTTAAAATTTCCCAGACCAGAGTCAGCATATACTGCGCCAAAAGAGGGGCTTTTCGCCATAAAAAAAGGTCGTATCGGGGGCTGTAGTTGAGAAACCGGCATAAAAACCAGTACATAACCCCAGCGATGACGACACCGAAAGCTGCTATTTCCGCAGTGAGCTGCCCGTTAAAAATAACCCATATCAGAAAAAAAGGGATAAACATTATTTTCCTCCGTTGTTCTGAACATAATTTTATGTGTTATAAGTGTTTTTACTTATTTATATTACAGTGTAAAGCCAGGGAGCCTGCATGAACGGTAATATTATGTATCTAAAACAGGCAAGTGTCAAGAGGGTCTTTCTCTGAAACAGGGTTTTTGGTAGAATGGGAAAAGAGAGGGAGCGACAGAATGAAAAAACGGATTTTACAGGCGGCGGCCAGCCTTTTTATGGCGGCGGTGATGACAGGCGGCTGTGGGAGCGGCCAGATACAGGAGGAATACCGGCTGGAAGAGAGCAATAAGCTGGTGGTTTACACTTCCCATAAGGAGGAAATTTACGGTCCGATCGTCAGGGAGTTTGAGGAACGGACAGGTATCTGGGTGGAGGTGGTCACCGGAGGAACCAACGATCTGCTTGACCGGATTGCCGGGGAGAATGGAAAAAATTCGGGGGATGTGATGTTTGGCGGCGGCGTGGATAACCTGAATGCCTACGCGGCATATTTTGAACCCTATGTCAGCAGCCAGTGGGAGCAGCTTGACAGCGCCTATGCGTCGGAGGATGGCGCATATACGGTGTTTTCCAAACTGCCCATTGTGATTGCCTACAATAAAAAGCTGGTTATTTCGGCCGGTACGCCGAGGAGCTGGCGGGATCTGACCAACAATCACTGGCAGGGCAATATCGCGTTTGCCGATCCGTACAGATCCGGGAGCAGTTACACCGCACTTATGACGATGCTGCAAATACTGTCGCAGGATATGGCGGAGGAGGAGACGCTGGAAGCCTTTGTCTCCAATCTGGATGGAGATATTCTGGCAGGCTCCGGCGAGGTGCTGCAGGAAGTCACTGCCGGGAAGAAGCTGATCGGCATTACATTGGAAGAAACCGTTTTAAAGGAGATGGATCAAAACGCCGATATCGGAATGATCTACCCAAAAGAGGGGACCGCGGCCGTACCGGACGGCAGCGCCCTTATTAAAAACGCGCCTCACAGGGAAAACGCGGAGCTGTTCATCGAGTTTACGGTGAGTGAGGATGTACAGCGGCTTCTGGAGGATCGTCTGTACCGCAGGAGCGTGCGCAGGGGCGCGCAGAGCACACCCGTCAGGGAAGTGCTCTATGATCTGGAATACTCAGAAACCCATCGGGAAGAAATACTGACACAGTGGAAGGAACTGACGGGGCAGCCATGACGACAATTATTCGGAAATCTTTTAAGAGAGAACTGTTTTTATGCTTTCTTGTGGTCGCGCTGGTTCCGCTGGTGATTACGGGCTGCTTTCTGGTCAGTGTTCTAAAGGCGAGACTTTCCAAGGACTACGAGGAGAAGACGCAGGCGCAGCTTGTCAGCGTGGAAGCGCGCATGACGGGCACCTTTGATGCGATGGAAAAAGTAGCGGAAGAGATTCTGGCGGATCCGGTGATTGTGGACGGCATTACACAGACGGATAGCTGGCTTAAAAACAAAGCCTATAAGCGGCTGTATGAGAAGACGCAGGATCTGCGGGAAATTGCGTGGTTTCATGTGTACGACGCTCAGGGTATATGCAGTCTGTCCACGTCGCCGCAGGGTGTGGCGGGAGAGCTGCCGGCCTATTGGGGGCTTTTGAAGGTGGCGAGGACCCATTCGCAGGATATGATTCTGCGCAGGGCATCCTGGGAACAGGGTGCGGACGCGCCCTGTCTGCAAGGCGCCCGCGCGATTTTGGACGAGAATGAGGAGTGCGTGGGCTTCGTGGTGGTGGACATGACGGAGACGCATTTTGAGACCATTTTATCCGGCGCTTACGACGAACAGAACGGGATCGCCGTGTTAGACAGCTTCTGGGAGGACGTGTACAGCACGAAGGCGGCCAAGGAGGCATCTCTGGCACAAACCCTCCGCACCCGATGGATGGCGGGGGAGGATCTGCGCCAGACCACAGACGGCATCACCTTTTACATTGCGCCGATCACCCGGACAGGTCTGTATATCATATTGGGGAGGGAACCTGTTTTTACGCAGGACGTGACCAATATGACGGCGGGCGTCATTATGATCATGGCGGTGTGTTCTCTGTTTCTTTGCGTGCTGGCGGCGGGGGTGATGAGCGACTACTTGACTACACCGGTCAAAAAACTGGCAAAGGCCATGGCCAGAGTGGAGGAGGGAGATCTGGACGTGCAGATCAAGAGCGGCAGAAAGGATGAGCTGGGGCAGCTCTCCGCCAGCTTTGACGGGATGACCAGACAGATCAAGGAGAATCTGGAATTGCAGGTAAAGCAGCAGAAGGAGTTAAACGACAGCAACATTGCCATGATGCAGGCCCAGCTCAACCCGCATTTTCTCTATAATACGCTGGACACGATCAAGTGGGTGGCCAAAGCCCACCATGTGCCGGAGCTTGCCACGCTGGCGTCCGGCCTTGCCAGAATACTCCGCACAAGCATTTCCGAGGCGCCGTTTATCAGCCTGTCGGAGGAGGTCAGTCTGGTGTGCGCTTACATGGATATTCAAAAAATCCGCTTCGACGGCAATTTTTCCTACGACGTGGAGCTGCCCCTTGAGCTGGAGGAGTGCCGGGTGCCGAAAATGATTATCCAGCCCATTGTGGAGAACGCGATTTTACACGGACTGAAAGAGCGGGAGGACGGCCATATTTTCCTCAATATTTACGAGGAAGAGGCGGTTTTGTATGTGGATGTGTACGACGATGGCTGCGGGATGGATGAGGAAATACTTTCTCTTTTGAGAGAGAGAAACCGGGAGAAGTTAAAAGGCCATATCGGATTTTATAATGTGGACACGATTATCAGGCTGCATTACGGGATGCAGTACGGACTATATGCGGAGAATCAGCCGGGCGGCGGGACGAAAGTACGGATTACCCTGCCGGTGGCGGCAGGTAACCTTATGTGAAACGGGATATATCCGCCGGAGGGGAGCGGCACGGATGTCCGGAAGAAAAATGTTTCGGAATGGAGAGGGCTATGTTTAAAATTCTGGTGGTGGATGATGAGAGTCTTGTGAGGAAGGGCATTGTCATGGAGACGGATTGGGAGGCGCTTGACTGTATGGTGGTGGCGGAGGCCGGAAACGGGGAGGAAGGGCTGGAGGCGATTCATAAATACCGGCCGGATCTGGTGATCTGTGACATCCGTATGCCAAAAAAGGATGGAATTGAGATGGTTACGGAGCTTCGTGACGAGGGAAATGAAACTTATGTGATTTTTCTGACAGCCTACGATGATTTCGCCTATGCGCAGAATGCGGTTAAGCTGGGAGCCTCCGATTATCTGCTCAAGCCGTTTGAGGACGGAGAGCTGGAGGAGGCGGTCCGGCGCATCAAGAAGAAGGTGGAGGCGAGACAGCAGTCCGGCGGCAGGGCCCACGAGGAGGATGTGCTGGCTCACGCGTCCATTCAAAAGGGAGAAAAGAGCAAGTATGTGACGGAGGCCATGAATTATATTATGGAGCACTATGCGGACTCCGATATCGGCGTCCGGAAGATTGCGGAGTCGCTTGGCCTGAGCGAAGGGCATCTGAGCCATACTTTTAAGAAAGAGACGGAATATACAATCAATGCCTATATCACCCGCTACCGGGTGCGGATGGCCATGAAGCTTTTACAGAATTGCCGGTATAAGGTCTACGAGGTGGCGGAAATGGTAGGGTATAAGGATATTACCTACTTTTCCACGATTTTTAAGAAGGTCGCGGGGGTGAATCCGTCCGAGTATCAGGACAGGGTCGGAAGGGAATAGCAAATGGGATCCGGAGAGCAGAGTTACTTAATAAAATAGCAGAAATTTTAATAAAATAACAGATATCTCCGGTTGTGATGACAGCCATTTGTGCGTTATGCTCGATGCGGGAAACAGAGTCAGGTTTCAAAAGAAAAGAGGAGCGATTATGAAAATACCCACATTACAAGAGGCAAGAGAAATGCTGGCATGGGCGGATTCCTGCAACCCGGGACCATGGGCCGCTCATTCCAAAGCGGTGGCGGGCGCAGCCAGAAAGATCGCGCAAGTCTGCGGTCTGGACGGAGATACGGCGGAGGTATTGGGGCTGCTTCACGATTTGGGAAGATATACAGGGCCGACAGCAATGCTTCATATTTATGACGGTTATCTGCATTTAAAGAAGAAAGGGTATGAGGATGCAGCGCAGATTTGCATTACCCATTCATTCCCCGTACAAAAAATTGATTACTATATTGGAGCTAATGATTGCAGTGAGGCGGTTTACGCAGAGATCCGCGAGGTGCTGGATAACGCGGTATATACAGACTATGACAGGCTGATTCAGTTGTGTGACAGCATTTGTCTGCCGGAGGGAGTTTGTCTTCTGGAAAAAAGACTGCTGGATGTTGCCCTGCGGCATGGCGTGAAAGACACCACTGTGGAAAATTGGAAAGCGATTTACGAGATATGGAGATACTTCGAGGAAAAGAGCGGCAGGAATCTGTATACCCTGTTTGACGATGTGGTGGAGAATACGTTTGGAATAAAGCTATAAGAAATGAATAAACAAATAGAAAAGCGAATTGTATAGTATGTGTAAAATGCCCTGCAAAAAGAATTGCGGGGTATTTTTTTGTGCATATTCACAGAAATCTCAAAGAAATAACAGATTCGTCCCGTTTTTCTTTTGGCATTCTGTCTTTATAATAATATCAAGATACAAACCCGGGAAGGATAGAGAAACAAATGAAAGGGAGGTATAAATTTATGAAGAAAAAAGCATTATCGTTATTACTGGCAAGCTGTATGATCGCAGGAAGTCTTGCGGGATGCGGCGGAGGAGCACAGCAGGCAGCGCCCGCGGCACAGGGGGAAGCTGCGGCAGAGGCGGAAACACCGGCGGCGCCCGCGGCAGATGAGGGAAGCGACAGCGCACCGGCGGCGGAAGAGGCAGCGCCTGTAGATGAGGCAAGCCTGACGGCGACACAGAAGATCATCCGTGAGGCGGAAGGCATGTCCATGGAAGATCTGGCGAAGAAGGCGATTGAGGAGTCCAACGGACAGACCTTCTACGGCGTGGGTAACTCCAGCCGCGGCAAGTCGGCGCTTCCGCTGTTTATCGAATACTTACAGACCATCGACCCGTCCTACAATATGGAGTTCGAGTGGCAGCAGCCCAAGAACAATAAAATTTTCGAGCAGCTCACGGCGGATTCCTTAAAGGAGAAAGGCACCTTTGCCATGACCCTGATTCAGGACGGTAACCAGATCGAGTCCAAGATGGTACAGACAGGCATTCTCGATACTTACATTCCGAAGGAGTGGGCTGAGGCAAACGGCACCACACCCGATGCGGTGGACGGGTTCCTGCCTCTCCAGACATTGAACAAAGTGTTTATGTACAACAATACAGGCAGTGCAAGCTATGAGAACTGCTGGGATTTCGTGGGTGAGGGCGTACATTCCCTCTATATGGATATTGATTCCGAGATCGTCGGCAAGAACTTTCTCTACATGCTCACGGAGGATACCTACGCTGCATGGCTGAAAGACGCTTTCAACGCACTGGACGCTGACAAACAGGCATATTTCCAGCCCACCATTCAGGCGATGGAGTCTGAGGCGGCTGATCTTGGTCTCGGTGCGGATGGTGCATACGCGCTGGCGTGGATCAAACTCTGGGTGGAGAGCTATAATGCGCAGACAGACGACGGGCCGATCTGTAATACGCTGGTAACCGATTCCGCGACCGACCAGTCCGGACTTCTGGTATACTCCAAGCTCCGTTCTGTCGAGGAGTCGGCCGGTGTGTCCGTAAACAACATCAATGTGGCGGCATATCAGGATGGCTACACAGGAATCGGCGGTTACGGCTACTGTCATTATCTCTTCGTGACGGAGAACAGCCCGCTTCCCTGGACGGCATGTGCATTCATCGCATACATGACCTGTACCGAGGACGGTTTCAGCGCATGGGGCAAGGATATGGGCGGTTACTCCTCCAATCCTGAGGTGGCAGCGGCAACCGAGGCGACCTACGGCCACAGCAAGGGCGGCTATGACGATGCGGGTACCCTGCAATTCGAGGCGAAGAATGACAGAGGATATGACTGGTGGACCACAGACGGCGAGCTGGTGTTAGAAGATCCTGAGTACTGCGCATCTGTATCTTTCACGGTAGGAAGCTGGATTGAGCTTCTGACCAAATACAGCGAGGGTGAGGCAGCAGAGTAAGGCAGGACAGAAAAGGAAGAATGCAGATGTGAAGCAATATACCTGGAAGTGGCATGTGACATGTCACTTCCATTTTAAAAAGAGAAGTGGAGAAGCTTATGGGTGAGAAGACGAAGACAAAATCCTCAGTGATTTATCTGAATAAATGTAAGACTTATTTTTCCAAACCCCAGAACATCATCCTGCTTTTGTTCGGCATCACGGCCACTCTGGGAACGGTGGCGCCGATTGTTGCCATTGTCAAGGACACGTTCAAAATCCATCCGGGCACCATTGATGCCCATTTGACAGGCAGGGCGACGGGGTATTCCGTAGTGAACTATGTGGATCTGTTCACAAGCAGACTGGCGAAGACAAATCTGTGGACGCCGATGTTAAACACAGTGCTTCTGGCGGTCTTTACATGCCTGATATCCATTGTGTTTGGCGGGTTGTTCGCATTTCTGGTGACAAGAACCAACTTAAAATTTAAAAAGTACTTAAGCTCCATTTTTATTTTCCCGTACATCATGCCCCAGTGGACGCTGGCAGTTGTCTGGCAGAACCTGTTTAACAGCAATGCGGTGACGGGAACCTCGAACGGCCTTGTGGTGTCGCTGTTTGGCGTCACGGCTCCCAAGTGGTGGTGCATGGGACTTCTGCCCTGCGCCGTAGTGCTGGGCCTGCACTATGCGCCCTTCGCCTATATCATGATCGGCGGTATTTTCCGCAACATGGACGCCAATCTGGAGGAGGCGGCGACCATTCTGGACACGCCCAAGTGGAAGATTATGACGAGAGTGACGCTGCCCATGGTAAAACCTGCCATCCTCTCCACCATCCTTCTGGTGTTCGGAAGCGCGATGGGGAGTTACCCGGTACCGCACTATCTGGGGCTGACCACACTCTCCACAAAGTATGTGTCCATGAACTCCAAGTATACGGGTGAGGCGAGTATTCTGGCGATTATTATGATGATATTCGGCATCATGATTCTTGGATTAAACCAGATGAGCTTAAAGAGCCGGAAGAGTTACACGACCGTGACCGGAAAGTCCGGACAGATTTCTAAGATCAACCTCGGCAAAATAGGAAAATATGCGATCGGCATCGTGCTGATCGTGGTGACGTTCTTTACCAGCATTTTCCCGATCATTTCCTTTGCGATTGAGACTTTCCTGCCGAACCCCGGGGATTACAGTTTCCTGTACACGGGAGATATGAACAACCTGACGACCAAGTGGTGGGTGACGAGAGACAACAACGCGGGCGCGCTCTACGGCCAGCCCGGCATCCTCTTTAACAAAACCATATGGCACGCCTTTGGCGGCACGCTGTTAGTGGCTGTATGCTGCGCGCTGGTAGCCGGAACCATCGGCACTTTGATCGGTTACGCCGTATCCAAGAACAGAAGAAGCAAATGGGCAAACTACGTGAACAATATGGCGTTTCTGCCCTACCTGATGCCTTCGCTGGCAGTGGGTGCAGCCTTCTTTATCCTCTTCTCAAACGAGAAGATAAACCTCTTTAACACCTACGCGCTGCTAATCATAGCAGGAACGGTGAAATACATTCCCTTCGCCAGCAGGGCGGCGTTAAATTCCATGCTGCAGTTGTCCGGGGAGATTGAGGAGGCGGCGATCATTCAGGACTTGTCCTGGTTTAAACGGATGTTCCGGATCATCATTCCGATCCAGAAATCATCCATTATCAGCGGCTACATGCTGCCGTTTATGACCTGCTTAAGAGAGCTGTCACTGTTTTTGCTCCTCTGTACACAGGGATTCATCTTATCGACCACACTGGATTACTTCGACGAGATGGGATTGTACGCGTTTTCCAGCGCGATCAATCTGATCCTGATCGTGGCGATCCTGATCTTTAACACATTAGTAAACAAAATTACCGGCGCAAGTCTGGATGAAGGTATTGGAGGGAAATAATATGCCAGAGATTAAATTGAGAGATGTGACAAAACGATGGGGAAAGTTTTATGCGGTGGATCATCTGGATCTGGACATCGCGGACAATTCTTTTATTACCCTGCTCGGGCCCTCCGGCTGCGGCAAGACGACGACGCTGCGCATGATAGCGGGTCTGGAGACGCCCACAAGCGGGCAGATTACCATAGGGGACAGGGTGGTGTTTGATAGTGAGGCGGGCATCAATGTCCCCGCCAACAAGCGCAAGGTGGGATTTCTGTTTCAGAACTATGCGCTGTGGCCGAATATGACGGTGTACCAGAACATTTCCTTCGGCCTGAGCAATATTCATGAGGAGATGCCGACTTATGATCTGGAAGCAAAAAAGTTAAACGCCAAGATCAATGCCTTGAAAAATCCGAAGGAGTTTATCAAGCTGATCGAGGAGTGCAGGGATAAGAGCGGTAAGCCTGATACCGATAAGATTTATCTGAAACTGATTGATACATACACGGTTTCCATTTATACGGCAAAGGAGCTTTACGCCTTAAAGATCCATGAGGCGTCCAATGTGGAGAAGGCCGCCGCGGACGCGAGAGAGAAGATGGAGCAGGAGTTAAAGGCGCGCTATGACTCCCACAAAAACAGCGGGGAGGAGCTGACTGAGGATTTCGCGGTTAAGCAGAACGGAAAAGTGGTAAAGAGCGTGAGGAAGCTGACGAAGGAGGAGGTGGACCTCTCCGTGCGCCGGGTTTCCAGAATCGTAAAGATCGGCATGTTTATGGACCGGTATCCGGCAGAACTTTCCGGCGGACAGCAGCAGAGGGTGGCCATTGCCAGAACCCTTGCGCCGGAGCCGCAGGTGCTCTTTATGGATGAGCCGCTCTCCAATCTGGACGCCAAGCTGCGTCTGGAGATGAGATATGAGCTGCAAAGACTCCATCTGGAGACGGGAAGCACTTTTGTTTATGTGACACATGATCAGATGGAGGCCATGACGCTGGCCACAAAGATCTGTCTGATTAACAACGGCGTCTTGCAGCAGTACGACGCGCCGCTGGATGTATATAACAGACCGAACAACCTCTTTGTGGCGGACTTTGTGGGCAATCCCTCCATCAATTTCGTGGAAGCAAAGGGCACACAGCAGGGCGGCAGTCTGGAGCTTGCCATACTGAATGACAAAAAGGCTGTCTTTACCCCCAATGAACCGATTGATATGGCACAGTGGTTCGCGAAGAGGGACGCCGACGAGAGAGAGGCCGAAGCCGCGAAAAAGAGAGTCCTTGAGGACAAAAAGGCGGTGGAGAAAGGCAACAAGGACGAGGTGTTTAAGTATCATATCAGCAAGGTGGATGAGAGCGATTACAATATGCAGGAGGAGCCCGTTATCACCAACGAGGATTTTGTGATCGGCATTCGTCCGGAATGTATCAAGGTAGATGCGTCCGGGGAGATGGAGGGCATTATCTTCGGCGCTATGCCCACCGGTATGGAATCCACCATCAAGGTAGCCATCGGCGATTATCTCCTGACAGGCGTGGTGTTCGGCAGTACACTTTACAAGATCGGACAGAAGGAGCGGTTTAACATCAGTGGAAAGGATATCCTGCTCTTTGACAGAAAGTCGGGAAAGTGCATCACGGCGGGGCAGATTTCCATTTCATAAATTTATGCGAAGGAGAGGGCGCAGCACATGCCGCGCTCTTTTTCTTTGCACTTGTTTTTCGGCCGGGAATCGGATATCATGTTTTTTATAGAGCGCACGCGCCGCGCGGGCTTTTCGAACGGCACGGCGCGGGGCGGCAAAACAACCAAAACGGAGGCACATATGAAATATCTGGTAATCGGCGCGGGCGGCACGGGCGGCAGCATCGGCGCGTACATGACAGAGGCGGGAAAAGACGTAACCCTGATTGCGAGAGGGGAACATCTGAAAAAGATGCAGGAGCAGGGTCTTAAGATGGAGACCACCAGGAAGGGAAACTACACCGTAAATCCTGTCAAAGCGACAGATATGGCGAACTATGACGAAAAGCCGGACATTATTTTTGTCTGTGTGAAAGGCTATTCGCTGGAGGAGACGATTCCCTTTATCAGGCGGGTGGCGAAAGAGACGACGATTGTGATTCCGATTTTGAATATTTACGGCACGGGCGGCAGGATGCAGGAAAAGCTGCCGGAGCTTCTGGTGACGGATGGATGCATCTACATAGCGGCGGAGATTAAGGAGCCCGGGACGATCTGGCAAAATGGAGACATTTTCCGTGTTGTATATGGCGTGCGGAAGAAGGAGGAACTCCGGCCTGCGCTTTTCGGGGTGGCGAAGGATTTAAAGGAAAGCGGGATCGACGGCGTGCTGTCGGAGAACATCCAGAGGGATGCCCTGCAGAAGTTTGCCTATGTGTCGCCGATGGCGGCCAGCGGCCTTTACTACCATGTGAGCGCCGGGGATGTACAGATAACCGGGGAGCCGAGAGATACCTTTGTGAAACTGATGCGGGAGGTTGATGCGCTGGCGGTGGCGATGGGCGTTCCGTTTCTCGCAGATATCGTGACGACCAATCTGCAGATCCTGGACGCGCTGAATCCTACGGCAAGCACTTCCATGCAGAGGGACATTTATGCGGGTAAGCCTTCTGAGATAGACGGACTGATCTATGAGGTGGTGCGGATGGGAGAAAAATACGGTGTGCCTACGCCCACATATCGGATGATTGCGGATAAGGCGCGGGAAGACGGGCTGTGTTAGATACGCTTGTGGTATCGGCGCAGACTCTGACGCTATACGGTAAGTGCATGGCGCGGGTGTGCTGTTAACCGGAAACTTACTTTGGCCTATGCTGATACGGGAGGAAGAGATGGCAGAAAATACGGAGAAGAAATTCAAGGAAAAATATCTGGCGGGCGAGATTGCCTTCGAGGAGATCGACGACTACAGCCAGGAGTGGGGATTTTCAGATACCACTGACACCTTGCGGGAGTATCTGGGTTTAAACGCTGAGGAGGAGGACGCCTGGGTGAGCGTGGGGGACGAGGCGCTCAAGGAGCTTCTGGACAAGCAGATATAAGTCTATATCAAATAGCGAGAGGGATATGTAGGACAGGATTGCGGCTGGCTTGCATGAGCCGGAAGAGGATGCAAAGAGCAGAAAAGAAACATAGAAAAGATTGATCACGGATCAGCCGGAAAAGAATGATACTTTTATGTATAAATCTTTTCCGGCGTTTTTTTAATTGGCGGCGATTTCATGCCTGCGCAGATAAAAAACGGACAGCGTGGCAAAAACGATGATATATCCGACGGAGTTGACTATAAGAGCGGATAAGCTGATTTCCATATTCGGATTGTTGGCGCGCATTCCCAGACAGTATATGGAATAGGGATAATGCATGCCGTAGTCGTGGTTGGTCATATACAGCCCCAAAATGCCGCCGGCAAGGGCGATGCCGATGGGGATGGCAAAGGAGCGGATTAGCAGAGAGAGGAGGAGCTGCACGCAGCAGACCACCACAGCACCAAGCGTGCCGCAGAGAAACCACTCCAGAGCTTTCTGCGGAAAAGGACTTTGTATGCCTGACAATTTGCCGCAGATATAAAACAACAGAAATATCCATAAATTACCAAGTATGGTCACCCGTACCGCTTGCGTCAGCTTGCCCAGATAAAGAATGGAAACGGGCAGGGGCGCGGTCAGAAAGCTGTTCCAATTGTGGCGGGTGTGCTCCAGCCGCCAGAGATAAGAACAGTAAGTGCCAATCAGCGCGGGCATAAAAAGATAGCAGAGAAAAAGTGTGTGCTGGCTCCATAGGCTGTACCATTCCGATTTCAGGACACCGATATTCAGTCTGTAATTCATGGTGCCGAAGAAGGCCGAAATTAGAGGGAGCGCGAAGAACGCCAGCCATACCGGACTTCGTTTCAGCTTCAGGGATTCGGCCTTGACGGCTCTGATATAAGATGTATTCATGTTGGTTCCTCCTTGTCAAATGATAACTTTTACGGTGCCGCCGTGTTCTGAAACGACGGACATCTAAGCTTCTTTTCCGGCAAATAAAATCCGTCCCGCCGTATAGAAAACCACAATCCAGACAAAGATCATAGCTACGGCACACAGCTCAACCGGCGAATATTCGCGGTAATAAAAATGTATGACTCTGGTTTCCGGGTTCCAGTCCATATTCACCTGTGCCGCGGAGAGAAAACCGCCCCAGGGAAGGAAAGAGTACATTTTGACATACATTAGTATAAGTCCGAGCATGGAGCCGCCCAGCCCTGCGACCAGAGGAATCATCTGGTTGAAAAACAGCATGGACAAAAGGAGCTGCAGCAGATAAAGGGACAGGCAGCAGGCCAGATTCAACATAAAGGCGGTTGTATAATACTTCCATTCGGGGTGTCCTGCGTAACCGCGGGAATATCCGAGGGCGATCACAAAAAGAAACTGAGCCAGGGAAATGGCCAGAATAAAGAGTGTGCCGCAGACTACCTTCGCATGGTAGAGCGAGCCGGGACGGCGCAGCGTGTTTAACAGCTTATAGGTATTGCCTTTGTGCTCCACATCGGCCAGCCGGGAGGCGAGCACGGACATAATGGTGGGCATCATGATAACGCTCACCAAAGGAAGGGAGTGTAGCATTTCAATCCAGCCCTGCAGCCGTTCCTTTTCGTCGGGATGATTGCCGGCCCAGAGGAGCCATGCAAACTGGACGCCGATCAGAGCGCACATAGTCAGGCCGATTTTTTTTCGTTTGATTTTTTTAAATTCCGACCGCAGAGTAATCATAAGCTGCTCTCCTTTCCTGTCAGGGATAAGAAAATATCCTCCAGACTTTTTTCGCGCTTTTCTACGCGGTAGAGCGATATATTCTGTGTGATGAGCTGTCGGCATAAATTTGCCACATAGGTATCGTCTACCATAGGCAGCAGGAGATATTCTTCCTCCTGCACGGCTTCGATACCTTTCTGCCGCAGCAGGTCAAGGGCAATCGCCGTGTGGCTGACACGGAGCGCGATCTGCTCTTTTGAGTGGGCGTGCAGGGATTCCAGCGTGTCCTGATAGACCAGTTCACCTTTCCGGATGATGCCCACATGGTCGGCCATTTGGTCGATCTCACTGAGCAGATGGGAGGAGACAATGACCGTCATGCCGTATTTGGAAGGAAGCGTACAGATCAATTCGCGCATTTCCTGAATGCCTGCCGGATCAAGCCCGTTCGTGGGTTCGTCCAGAATCAGGAGCTTGGGAAAGCCCAGCAGCGCGGCGGCAAGGCCGAGACGCTGTTTCATACCGAGGGAGTAGTGGTTGACCAGCTTGCCCCGGGCGTCATGCAGGCGGACAATCTTTAATACTTTGTCAATATCTTTTTCGGAGCAGCCCTTGAGCGTCTGGATGATACGCAGATTTTCCTCTCCGGTCAGATGACCGTAATAGCTGGGAGACTCGATGAGTGACCCTGTCTGCGCGAGGAGTTTCATGCGGTTTTTCTCATTGACAGGCACGTCAAAGAGGGTAATGCTGCCCTCGGTGGGTCTGGCCAGTCCGAGAATCATCTTTAATGTGGTGGATTTGCCCGCGCCATTCGGTCCTAAAAAGCCGTAAATGGAACCGGGAGGAACTTGCATGTTGACGGCGTTGACACAGCGGACTTTGCCGTACTGTTTTGTGAGATTATGGGTTTCTACCAGATTTTGTGTTGGCATAGCGTTTTGTCCTTTCTCTGAGATAGTTTGTGGCGGACTGCCTGCCCGCTAATATTAGAGTAAAGGATTGGGATTACAGGGGAATGAAGGGGAGATTACGTTTACCTTAAGAAACGGGAGTTGATTTTGGACAAGAAAGATTGTATAATACAAAGAAATTAAAAAAATACATTTTGTAATATTTTAGTGTATAAATGGCATACTATTACGGAAAGGGGTATGGGAAATGGATAATATGTTCTATTTGTTAAATATCAGTGTTTCCGGAATTAAATGTATCAAAGAAGAAGTGCGCTTGGATTTTTATAAAAAAACTGTTGACAAAAATTTTAATCCGGAAAGATATAGGGTTAAGGCGATTTACGGGGAAAATGGTGCGGGAAAATCTGCGCTTGTTACGGCGGTTAAAATACTTCAGGATTTGATATTGAATGCAAATTATTTAAATGAGTCAAAATCACAGGAATTTTTAGCTGAAATAGTTAATAAAGCCACAGAAGTATTTCGACTTCAGTTAGAGTTTTTGTTTAAGGTTGACAAGGACAGCATTGTATATCAATATGATGTACAAATCGGAAAAGGTAAGAGTGGATTATACGAAATTCAGCACGAAGGTCTGAAATTTAAGAATGGTAATTACGCCAATAATAATTATCACATTGTTTTTGAAAGTCAGGGGGGTGAACTGATTTCTGCTATCCGCACAGAGCAGGAAGCGGCTTGGATAGAGAAGAAAACAGCTAATTTGTTGTCCACGCATTCTTTTATATGTCTTTATATTATGAATATGTGTGAAGAAGACTTGACCGACTGGAGTAACGGAAGCGGCTTGTTTTTTTCTGTATTAGCCTGTCTGTTTCTGGCTCCTTCCTTAAAAATATATCTTGCGGAGGAGGATCAGCATGAGTTGTATTTTTTCCGGAAGAGATTAAAAGGAACTCAACTGGATCAACAGACAATTATGGAGGAGGTTTTCGGGTACACAAATGATTGGGCTTTAGATCCAGGTGTTAATGAAAAGTTTATTGAGAAGGAGAAATTTGAAAAATATAAAGAAAAAATAGGGCAGCTAACGCAATTTATCAAGATATTCAAACCTAGTCTGATATCTATAGATGTTGACGCAAAAGAAGATGGAGAGCGATATGTCTGTGACTTGAATCTCAACTATGGCAATTATGTAATTAACAAAGAATTTGAGAGTACCGGGATAAAAAAATTAATTCGGCTATTTGATTGTTTTTCGGCTGCCAGCAGAGGGGATATTGTTTTTGTCGATGAGATGGATGCCAACTTAAATGACGTGTATCTCTGTAAGCTGATTGAATATTTCATGTATTACGGAAAGGGTCAGTTATGCTTTACCACGCATAATTTAGGCCCCATGAGTGCTTTGAAGGAAAACAAAAACTCCATAGACTTTTTATCCAGCGATAATCATTTGATTCCATGGACTTCCAGAGGGAATGCAACGCCTGAGAACTGCTATCGAAATGGGATGATAGAGGACTTGCCGTTTAATGTAGAGGCGTCCGATTTTGTAGGCATTTTTGGAGAGTGATGGATTATGGCAAGACAACTGATATTTTGTCTGGAGACAAATAAAAGGGCGAATACGGATTATATTTACATTAAAGAGGCTATAAATTTTTTTGTATCAAGAGAGTAAACAAATCAAAATCAGCCCGATATATATGGGTACAAAAACAAAATACCGCTCTAAGGATGTATGGAAGGAGATCAATCAAAAGAAGAGAATGTTTATACACGGAGAGACGAAGGTGATTTACTTCATTGATACGGATGCATTCGAGAAAAGCATTGAACATGCAAATGCTTTCCGGGATATCCGGCAGTTTTGTGAAGGAAATGATTATGATTTGGTATGGTTTTGTCACGATGTGGAAGAGGTATTTTTAGGCAGACAAATCCCGGATGACCTAAAAGTGCAGGCAGCAGGTACATATAAAAACAAAGGGGAGATTGAGAAAATGTCGCCTGAAAAATTGTCCAGTAAAATAATACGGACAAATACAAGTAATTTGCTTTGCGTATTGGATAAATATTTGGACAGAAAATAGCGTCGATTTGGGCGCTATTTTTATGACATTACATTTACCTTAAGAATCTGACAGGAATCTTTTCAGAAAATGCGGAAAGCAATATACTGTAATTGGAGGAAAAGTAAATGAACTTATATGACTGTAAAATCTTACTGGTAGATGATGAAAAGGCATTGCGTGAAATGGTCAGTGGGTTTCTTCGTCGGGCGGGGTTCCATAAGGTGACCGTGGCGGCAGACTGCCTTGAGGCGGAGGAGCTGTTTGCGCTGAAGGAGCCGCATTTGGTTCTTCTGGACGTTATGCTGCCTGACGGTGACGGCTTTTCTTTATTAAAAAAACTGCGTAAAATGTCGGAGGTTCCTGTAATCTTTCTATCGGCGCGGGACGAAGACGAAAGCCGGCTGCGGGGGCTGGGACTTGGCGCGGACGATTATATCACAAAACCTTTTCTGCCGGAAGAGCTGATTCTGCGGGTGACCGCGGTGTTGAAGCGGGTGTACAGGGTAAAGAGCATGCAGGAAGCAGAGGTCATTGCGCTTGGCAGATGCCTGGTAGACCTTGGCAGCGGGGTCGTGCAGTGGCACAAAGACACTGCGGCAGACAATCGGCCGGGAAAAACAGGCGGTGCAGCAGACGGAACCGATGGCGCAGGAGAGGAGAGGGGCACGTCGGAGAAAGCAGGAGAAGTGACACTGACCGCAAAAGAATACGCCATTCTGCAAAAGCTGGCGCAGGAGAGAGGGCGGATTGTGAGTATTGACGCTCTTTGCGACGCTGTTTGGCAGGAGGAAAATTACGGATACGAAAATACGCTGGTTGTGCATATCCGCAGACTGCGAGAGAAAATAGAGGAAGATCCTTCTCACCCGAAATATCTGCTGACGGTGAGGGGGCTGGGGTACAGGCTGGTATGAGGCAATTTAAAAGAGAACGGATATATTATAATTATAGAAAAGCACCGCGGTTTTTGATTTACGCCGTATTGGCGGTTTTTAGTGTTGCTGCCCTGACCTGTATACTCAATATCGTGCTTCTGGTATCAGCGGCGGTGGTCTATGTGAACACGGATTCCGTGTATATTTACGGGGGAAGGGTTATGGAGTCGTTAACACCTGTGCAGGACGGCTACACGCTTGACAGGGAGATGGAGGAGGAGTTCGAGCAGAAGGATCAGTGGGCGATGCTCCTCGACGAGAATGGACGGGTGGTCTGGAGTGTCCGAAAACCGGAAGAGTTGAAAGATGAGTACAACAGCGCAGACATTGCCCGCATGAGCAAATGGTATCTGGAAGGATATCCGGTGCAGATGCGTGCTTGGGATGACAGGATTATGGTCGTGGGTATGCAGAAGGAAACAATGTGGAAATACAATATAGAATTTTCCATTCCATGGATGTATTTCGTCGAACGGACGATGCTGGCATTCTTTCTTATTAATTTTATATGGATTGTGGCGTTGGCTTTCGTCTTTACAAAACGGTTTACAAGGAACAGGGAACGGGCGCGCATTGAGTGGATTGCCGGTATTTCCCACGATATCCGCACGCCCCTGTCTGTTGTGATGGGATATGCCGATACTTTGGAACACAGTGAGGGATTGCCGGGAGAAGCCAGGCAGCAGGCGGCTGTGATTCGGCATCAGAGTGTGGTTATGAAAGAACTGATTGCGGATTTAAATTTGACCTCCCAACTGGAATATTCCATGCAGGCGCTGCGGAAAGAAAAAGTGCGGCCCGCGGAGATTGTCAGGAGTGTTGCCGTGTCCTTTCTGAATGATTCCGTGCCGGGACAACTGGAGATAGACATGCGGATAGAGCCGGATGCAGAGCAGTTGTGCGTAAAAGCCGACAGACAGCTTTTTGTGAGGGTATTTCGCAACCTGATCAATAATAGTATGAAACACAGCGGCAAGAGAGAACTAGTAAAAATTCGGGTTGCCATGTGGCAGGAAAAGCAAAAATGTTATATCCGTTTGGAAGATGATGGCGTGGGTTACTCGGAAGAAGTGCTGCGCCGTCTGCGCAGCAGAAAGAAGGATTCGCCGGGGGAGAACATCCGTGGCTTGGAAATCGTGAAGAAAATTATTATGGCGCATGGCGGGAAGATTCGTTTTGGGAATGGGGAGGAAGGAGGAGGGTACTGCCTGATAACGCTTCGCGGGGTGAAGGGATAGGAGTAACTAAAAAATTCGCAGAATTGGGTATTCTGCGAAAAACTATAGCAGTCATGCAAAATTGTAACCTAACTGTCTGCAAGTTATGTATCGACACAAATTATACTCTACATAAGGGTGTTTGTCAATTTTACTTCGATAGACAGTGCTGTCATCTTTTGGTATTAAAACTATAATCTTTTCTAAATTCTATAAAGTCAAGATATAGATCTTCATAAATTCCACTTTTCTGTGTCATACATAGCTCATAATTTTTCCTCCTGCTCTGCCGGAGAAACCGGTTTAGAATCTCCTGCTTTTCTATTGTGTTGGTTGATTCAAAATCATAGAAATTGTGAGCAAAAAACAATTCCGCTAAACTCAATGTAAAATTTTGTCATATTTTGTCACTCAAACTGTTATTAATGGTATATTTGTGGTCAAAAAAGTGGTCAGAAAGGAGAGCTACATATGCCAAGACGAGGTGATAACATAAGAAAACGTACAGATGGAAGGTGGGAAGGAAGATATCAGATAATTTCTGAAGACGGCCGGAAACGATATTTATCTATTTATGGAAAATCTTACAGTGAAGTGAAAGAAAAACTCACTGCCAAGATGTATCTATTAAATAGAACAGATGTCCCTATCCTGCAAAATTCTCAGAAAAACGGCAGACTGCAGCTACAGATCTGCGATACTAATTTTTGCGCGCTTATGGAGGAATGGCTGGATGAGGTGGCTCAGAACAGAAAACACTCTACTTATATTAAATATAAAAAGCTTTATACTTGTCATATCCAGTCTCTTTTTTCTACCGACAAACTTTCCCGAATGTCCAACAGTCACATTCAAGCGCAGATAGCTGTATTGGAAGTATCTGATTCCACTAGGCAAAGTGTCCTTGCCGCCATCAAACAGACTATGCACTATGCTGAAAAACAGTACGGTTATCCCATGCCGATTATTACAAGCAGTTCTCTGCACAAGAGACTGCCTGCGATTGAAATTATGAATCGCACGGAGCAGGCCCGGTTAATACAATTTCTCTGTAGTGACATGGACATTTCCAAGGCAGGAATCTATCTTTGTCTTTTTACCGGGCTTCGATTGGGAGAAATATGCTCATTAAAGTGGGACGATATAGATCAGGAAAAAGGATTGCTTCACGTCAATAGAACCGTACAGAGAATTGAAAGTAAGGAGGGTTCGACAAAAACCGTTCTTTTAGAAACGCCTCCTAAAAGCGTTTTCTCTAAAAGGGAAGTTCCCATATCAGACACAATGTTATCTCTTCTCACTAAGTTTCATCAAGACGGGAATGTATATGTCCTGAAGAATAATAAACCGATGGAACCGCGGACTTATCAAAACCATTTTAAAAAATATCTAAAAAGAATCAATGCCCCTAATTATAACTTTCATATCTTGAGGCATACCTTTGCCACAAACTGTATTGATAGTGGAATGGATGTCAAAAGCCTCAGCGAAATTCTGGGACATTCCAATGTGCAGATTACTTTGAACAGATATGTGCATCCCAGCATGGATACGAAACGGAAATACATCAATGCTCTCTCCGCTGATTATGGTCAGTTATGTGGTCAGCAATAGGAAAAATTCCTTATTTTCAGGGAAGACGAGGAAAAATTCGCAGAATACCCAATTCTGCGAAAGTTATTAGATAAGCCGGAGAGCAAAGAACAGCGATATGCCGTCAAGTACCATATGTAAGACAGTCCGCCAATATAATAGGGAACCCATCCCTGAAACCGATATGCGAAAGCTGCAGGAGATCGCAAAGGATTACAGAGCAGTCAAAAATTACGTGTATCAACGTTATGGCGGAATGAAAAGCCTGCCTAAAATTTATCCCGGTTATACGGTACAGAATGAAATGACGGCGAGCGGCTTGCGGGCGAGTCTCGGTCTGCCTTCAGTTTATTTTTATCTGGCGGTTTTTGACGCGCTGGGCGATATCAAGAATCAATGGACGCAGACCAAGAGCAGAATTGAGAAGTGTATTCGGGAAAATGAGAACCTGTCGCCGGAGGACAGACATTATCTGCGGTTTGTCATGAAACAGAGTGATTGCTTTGAAGCAATTCTTCTGGAAAAAGAATTACAGCTCTCCGAGGCATGGGAAAAAACATTTCAGGAAGTGCGGGCGGGCGTGGAGGAGAAACGCCTGAACCAGTACTTGCGCAGACAGGTGCGCAGGCATTTGAGGAAAATGCATACAGATGCCGTGGACGGGTTTTCCATATCCAAGAAAGCGTATCGTTACGATGACCACGGCATCTATCTTGCCATAAAAGAAAAGAGAAAGCGGGTTTTTATACCGCTCACAGACAATAACCGTTATGCGAAACAGCTCTATGTTCGTATTTTTCCCGGCGAGGGAAATGTAGTGATCCATGCACCGGTAGAGATGAGAGTCAGGCAGCATGAGGATTATCGCAGGGAAATCGGGCTGGCAGTGGGAATCCGCACTATGTTTGTGACAGACAGTGGCAGCATTTACGGGGATAAATACAGTGATTATCAGTATGCCCTTTCGGAGTATGTCAGGGAGGGCAACATTCGATATCGCAAGAATAAGGAGAAAAATCCCGGCAGAAAAAAGTATACAGCGGGCAGGGAGAGACTGGAAGAGGCTTTGCATACTTATATTAATGCAGAAATTAACCGGATGCTGCGAACAGAGAAACCGGCAGTCATCTATCTTCCCAAAT
The DNA here is from genome assembly GCA_947073545.1 of uncultured bacterium. GTDB lineage: Bacteria > Bacillota > Clostridia > Lachnospirales > Lachnospiraceae > UBA3282. The sequence continues at coordinate 93,908 of CAMTMP010000007.1, read as the reverse complement.
TGCCGCAAAGTTCTAAAGCAGGTGTCAATAAAAGAATCAATAGCTCTGTCAACATGTGGCAGAGAGGATATGTGAGAAACCGACTGAACCAGAAATGTAAGGAACAGTCCATTCATTTGATAGAAGTGTTTGGAAAAGACATCAGTAGAGAATGCAGCCAGTGTGGCGCAATTGGGGAAAAGGGGAATGCTGTTTTTTCCTGTAAAGCCTGTGGCGCAAAACTTTCCGAGAGAGAGAATGCGGCGAAGAATGCCCTAAAACGCGGGCAGGCAAGATCATAATGAAGGCTTTCACAGATGAATGTTTCCTGGAGGGAGCATTTTACCAAAACCGGGCTTGGGAGTAGGACTGTGGGAAATTTCTTTTGATTAAAAGGCGAAACGAATTTGCGGTATTCGAAACCGTAACGCCAAACGGCATTAGAAGCCGGTTTAGACCGGGTATTGGGTATGCCAGGACCCTTGGGAACTTCTGAGAAGAAGACGTACCGGGAGCGAAGCGGATTTCCGCATCACCTGTTTGGGTGACCAATATGCCTTGTTAAATGAGCCGTGCAGTCTCGGGTAAGAACAGAAAATGGCAGCTTGCAGACACTTTTCTGTTCTTACCCGAGACTATAGGGCGAAAGCCAGCAGCGAGATGAAGCAAAGCGGAATCGAGCTGGCACGGCGGGTAAGAGCCGAAGCAGAAAGAGGGTGGCAGTGGTGGAGAGATACAGAAAAAGAGATATGCTTCAGACTGTGGATACGCTGCTTCGTGCCAACGATGCCATTGTGAAAACCGCTGTGTCTAGTCCGAAGAGAGTGGCGGAAGCGTTGGTGCAGTGTCAGGAGTCTGCAATTGCCCTTGGCACTTACATAGACACCCTAGATGAAAAATTTGCGCCACTTGTGCACACGCTTGAGGATTATTGTGAAAATATCTATCAGATGAGCGAGAGCCTGTCTGATGAAAATGCATGTAGGAAAGTATCAAAGAAAATCCAGAAACAATTAACCAGCCTGCGGAATGGCATCAAATATGATCTGCCTGACGACAAAAAGGAGGTTGTGTTTCTTCCATATAAAGCATCTATGTGGGATTCCTTGGAGAGTGTGTGGAGGGCGGCAGATGAAGACCCTAACTGTGATGCTTATGTGATTCCGATTCCCTATTTTGATAAGAATCCGGACGGGAGTTTCAGGGAGGAACATTACGAGGGAGACTTGTATCCGGAGTATGTGCCGATTACCCGGTATGACGAGTATGATTTGGAAGAGCGCAGGCCGGATCTAATCTATATTCATAATCCTTATGATGAGTGCAACCATGTGACCAGTGTGCACCCCTATTTTTATTCAAAAAACCTGAGAAATTTCACTGACAAGTTAGTGTATATTCCTTATTTCTTATTAACTGAGATAGAGCCTGATGATCAGGACAAAATCGATGGTATGAAGCATTTCTGTTTTACGCCGGGGACGATTTATGCGCACCGGGTAGTCGTGCAGTCTGAAAAGATGCGCCAGATTTATATCAATGAATATCTGAAAGAAGCAAAAGAGATGGGACTTCCGGGCGAGCATGTAGACAGGAAATTCTTAGAAAAGAAGTTTCTTGGGCTTGGTTCTCCGAAAGTTGATAAAGTTTTAAATATGAAAAAAGAGGATTTGGAGATTCCGGCGGAGTGGCTGAAGGTGATTGAAAAGCCGGACGGAAGCTGGAAGAAGATTATTTTCTACAATACCAGCGTGAGCGCGATATTGGTTCATGATGAAAATATGCTGAAAAAGATGGAGTCGGTGTTTGAGTGCTTTAAGGAAAATAAAGATACTGTGGCGCTTCTCTGGAGGCCGCACCCGCTGATCCAGGCGACGATTGAGTCCATGAGGCCGCAGCTTTGGGAAGGGTATAAGAAGCTGCGCGAGCGGTATATTGCGGAAGGCTGGGGAATCTATGATGACTCGGCGGATCTGGACCGGGCGGTGGGGATTTCTGATGCATATTATGGGGATCAGAGTTCGGTGGTGCAGTTGTGCGAGGAGGCAGAAATGTCGGTAATGATACAGTGCCCATAGTGCAGCTCTGAGGTGGAGGACTATTATGAGATTCAATAGAGAGATTAAAATTGGTAATTATACGATTTCTGACAGTTCATCAACGTTTATCGTTGCGGAGGCGGGCGTCAATCATAACGGAGATATGACGCTTGCAAAAAAAATGATTGATACGGCAGTAGAAGCTGGCGTGAATGCGGTAAAATTTCAGGCATTTAAGGCGGATAATTTAATTTTAAAAAATGTAAGGAAAGCGCCATACCAGAGCGTGACAACCAGTAGCAGCGAAACGCAATACGAAATGTTAAAACGCTTGGAAATTACCCGGGTACAGACTCAGGAATTGATGCAATATTGTAAAGAAAAAAATATTATGTTTCTCTCCACACCGTTCGAAAAGGCAAGCCTTGACGAACTAGATGAGATGGGAGTATCTGCTTTTAAAGTAGCAGCTACGGATTTGACTAATATCCAGTTTTTGAGACAGGTGGCGGAGAAGGGGAGGCCGATTATCCTGTCAGCGGGTATGTGTTACCAAGAGGAAGTGCGACGGGCTCTGGAAGCGATATATCCAATAAACAGGGATGTTGTTTTATTGCAATGTACAGCAAATTATCCGATCCGAGATACAGAGGCGAACGTAAATGTGATTCGTACCTTTCGGGATGCGTTTGATGTTTTGGTCGGGTATTCAGATCACACACAGGGGGTTGGCGCATCTCCATTTGCGGTGGCTGTTGGCGCGAAAGTGATAGAAAAGCATTTTACACTTGATAAAAATATGGAGGGGCCGGATCACAAGGCATCAGTAACACCCGAAGAACTTAAACGGCTTGTGACGGATATCAGACGAGTTGAAAAGTATTTGGGAGATGGCGTAAAGATGCCCACGTGTTCTGAACAGATGACGAGAAAATCATTGCAAAAGTGTATTGTTGCAAGCCGCAAAATATGTTGTGGGGAGCAATTTACAGCAGAAAACATTGTGGCTAAAAGAACCAATGGGGAAGGTATTTCTGCTGTGTACTTTGATGATACTGTGGGGAGAGAAGCTGTAAGAGATTACAAGGTGGATGAGATTATTGATATTTTATAACAAAAGCTTAATTTGATAGAAGGAGTAACATGATATATCTGTCGTCGTCATGTATTAGGAAAAGTAATATAGCGGAAGTAGTTACTCTTTATGGGGAACGGGGCATAAAAAACATAGAATTATCAGGAGGCACGGACTTCTATGAAGGAATTGAAGATGACCTAAGGGCGTTGAGCGGAAAATATAACCTGACATATGCCTGCCATGCATATTTTCCGCCGCCAAGAGAGCCGTTTGTGGTAAACCTTGCTTCTTGCAACGATAAAATTTATAGACAGTCGATAGAGCACTATGAGAAATGTATTCGTATGTTAAAGCGCATTGACTGTAAATTTTTATCAGTCCATGCCGGATTTATGGTTGAGGTAGGAACAAATGAGATTGGGAGAAAGCTGAGCAGCAGAATCGTTTATGAGGAGGACAGTGCGTACGAAAGATTTTGTAATGCATATGAACATATTTTAAAAGAGTGTACGAAAAATGGAATAGAACTTTATCTTGAAAACAATGTTTTAAGTGCGGAAAACTATGAAGAATTTGAATATCATAATTACCTGATGATGACAGATTACAGTTCTATTTTGAAGATGCGGGAAAAACTGGATTTTAATCTCTTATTGGACTTGGGTCATCTTCATGTATCGGCACAGACTTTACGCAGGGATTTTCGAGATGAATGCAGTAAGTTAAAAAAGTATGTGAAGTGGATTCATATAAGTGAAAATAATGGAATTTCAGACGATCACAAGCCGCTGAAGGCGGGGAGTGAGATACTGGAAGAATTTCATAAGATATATGTTCAGGGATTGAATGTTACATTGGAAACAATTGGGAATGCAGAGGATATTTTAGAGAGTATGAAATTGATATAAAGGACATATCGAAAGAAGGAAGACATGGAACTGGAAAAATTGATATGCAGCTATAGAGCGACAATTAGAGAGACTATGGTATGCATTGAAAGTAATTTTAAAGGAATTGCATTTCTGTCAGATGATTCTTGCAGACTTGTAGGAGTTATGACTGACGGGGATATCCGAAGACTTCTCATTAATGGATGCGGAATGAACGATTCGGTGCAAAGGTATATGCGCAGAGAGTTTGTATATGCGACAGTAAATGATGATTCTAAAGATATTGCAAAGAAATTTGACAGCGGAGTAAAGGTTATTCCGATTGTGGATGAAACCATGAAGCTGGTGAATTATGCGGAATATAACAAAAATATGCATATAGCATTGGCTCAGCCACATTTGACCGGAAATGAATATAAGTATCTTATAGATGCCTTTTTATCTACTTGGATATCCAGTACCGGTAAGTATGTCACACAGTTTGAAGAAAATTTTTCGAAATACTGTAGAGCAAAATATGGGGTTGCGGTTTCAAACGGAACTACCGCACTTCATTTGGCGCTCACAGCGCTGGGAATCGGAGAGGGTGACGAAGTGATTGTACCTGACATCACTTTCGCGGCAACTATTAACGCTGTTATTTATACAGGAGCTACACCTGTTATTGTTGATATTGAGGAAGATAGTTGGTGTATAGATCCGAACGAAGTAGAAAAAGCGTTAACATTAAGAACGAAGGCAATTATTCCTGTGCATATATATGGACAGCCTTGTGATATGGGAAGGATATGCGACATAGCAAAAAATAATAATTTATATGTTGTCGAGGATTGTGCGGAAGCGCATGGCGCCGAGTGGGATGGTAAAAAAGTGGGCTCTTTTGGAACTATTTCCTGTTTTTCATTTTTTGGAAATAAGGTAATTACAACCGGAGAGGGAGGAATGTGCGTTACAGACAGCAGAGAATTGAATGATAAAATGCGCATATTGCGCGACCATGGTATGAGCAAAGAGAGAAAATATTATCACGAGGCAGTGGGCTTTAATTACAGAATAACAAATTTGCAATCTGCGGTCGGCGTAGCACAGATAGAACGCATAGAGGATATTTTAGAGTGGAGGTTTAAACTCGAAGAAAAATATCGAAAGGCGTTTTTGGGGAGAGAGGATATCATAATACAGAGAAACGACCTTCCGGGAAGAAAGAAGATTACATGGCTTGTGTCTATTCTTGTGGAGGAGGGGAAAAGAGACAGGGTACTGGAAAAATTAAAAGAAAACGGAATTGATGCGAGGAGCTTTTTTATACCGTTGAGTGAAATGGATATTTACAAAATGTATGCAAAAGAATGCAAAAAAAGTAAAAAAATTTCAAGAATGGGGATTAATCTTCCCACAACATATGAGGTATCAGAAAAGGATGTCAGCAATATTGTTAGCTTGATAGAATCCGTTTAATCAGTTTAAGGAGTTTGTGTGACAAATAGAATGGAAAATGTGGAAGAGTATGTGCTTAATCCACAGATTTTTACAAAGAAGAAAAAATACATATGGTTTGACAGGAATGAAATATTTAGAAAAGATATTTTAAATATATTTAAGCTGTTTTTGTTTTATGAAATATATTTGGACGGTTTTGCTTCTGATCATAGTAGGGACATTGGCTTAAAAATTTTTCATAAGGAAATTGTGGATATTACTGTATTGGATGAAAATGAAGCAATCGTAGTGGCTGACACGGACGTGAATTATGCAGTCTGCCGTCCTGTCAAGGTACGCATTTTGGAGGGAAATGCAGAGTTCGACACAAAATATACATATTATGATAATGCTGAAGGATTCTATCTAAAAACGGGAACTTATCTCAGGGTATATAGAATTACCGAGATGGAACGGTTATTATGCGATAAACCGGTTTTTGTGTATGGGACAAGTGATGAAGCGGCGAGATTTGCCAAATATGTCAGGCTGTTGGATTTTCACTTTAAAGGATTCTATGAAGATTATGAAACGATAAGAGCAGAAAAACTCGAAGAGATAGATGGATATCCTGTAAATTGTATAGAAGATTTCTTATATGAAGAGAATGGAATTGTAATTATTTCCGGTTGTCATACAGGACAGGCAGTTAGGAAAATGGGAGAACTGGGATTTCAATATTTGGACAAATTTGTGTTGTCGGAACCATTTGCTCTACATTATCTGTTTGTAAGGCAAAATGCTCTGGACATTAATCTTGGAAATAGTTTTGTAGGCATCAGTAAGTATGCAGGCCTAAGGCTGCCGGAGAGAAACATTTGCCAAGAATATCCGGGCTTTTGCGTTTGTGGAGAATATAAGAGAGACAGCTATAAAATTGTAACATTAGGCGGTTCTACTACAGACGGACATTTATTCGGTTTTAAGTCGTGGCCAGAGATTATGTTTGAGCGGCTTGCGGATAGAAATGTGACAGTATGGAACGGTGGTGTGGCCGGCTATACATCATCACATGAAGTAATAAAGTTTATAAGGGATGTTCTGCCGATGAAACCGGATATGGTTATTATATTTGACGGCTACAATGACACCTGTCAGGGAAATCCGGTACACCCGTATTCCTTTTTATATGCAAGAGAAATTTTTGAATTTGGTGCAGGCCGCATGGAGGACGAATATGTAAAGCAGCAGATCGGCGGGCAATTTTGTGAAGGTATATCTTTTGCGGGGAGCCGATTTGATAATTGGATAGATAATATGGAGCTATTACATGGTTTAGCTGAATTAAGAAACATGAAATGTTATTCCTTTTTACAGCCGATGCTCATGAGTAAATCAAGAGATATGAGAGAGGAGGAGATTTATATGTCTTCTCGTCAGTTTTATGAAGAAGAATTATATCTGCAAGAGAGGTTTCGTGATAAGCTGCAAAGCCGCAAAAGGGAAAATGCATATGAATTTATTTATGATTTGTCATCTGTTTTTGATGATGTACACGACGTGTATATGGATATATGCCATGTGTGCGAAAAAGGCAATAAAATAATCGCGGATGCAATTTATGATGTGATCAAGAATGAAATAAGATAAAAAGATATGGGAATATAGGGAGTCAATCTATTGGTGTAGTCGAGGAGAACGATGAAAATAGGGTTATATCAGATGAATATCGCATGGGAGGACAAATGGAAAAATTACTCTCAATTAGAAAATATACTTAAAGAACAAGGTGACAAAACAGTTGATCTGCTGCTATTACCGGAAATGAGTTTTACGGGATTTTCCATGAATACAGCCAGAACAAAAGAAAGCGATATGCAGACGATAGATAAAATATCGTCTTTTGCAAAAACATATCGGACGGCGATAGGGTTTGGCTGGGTAAAAGATTGTGGAGAAAAATCAGAAAATCACTATACGGTTATTAATAGAGAAGGATTAGTAGTTTCGGATTATGTAAAAATACATCCCTTTTCTTTTTCGGGAGAGGAGCGGAAATTTCAAGGCGGAGAAAATATTGTGTTGTTTGAACTTGGCGGCATCACATTTTCCACATGTATATGTTATGATTTGCGGTTTCCGGAAATATTTCAGACAGCGTCCTCAAAAGCAAATGTAATATTGGTGCCGGCTAACTGGCCGCTGGAACGAAGGGGACATTGGAAATGCTTGCTGAGAGCCAGAGCAATTGAGAATCAGGTATATATGATTGGAGTTAACTGTGTAGGAAATGTTGGGGAATTGACTTACGCAGGTGATAGTTGTGTGATTGATCCGAATGGTGAGGTGCGGTTGGAAGCGGGTATGCAGAAAATGGTGTTAGAGTATGATCTTACGGATGATGTCGAACAATTTCGAAGTGCATTTCCAATGAAAAGGGACAGGAAGGAACATTTATATTATTCATTTAATTTATCGAAAGTAAGCCGGGATAGGCAGTAACAGGGGGAAGTATGAAACCATTGTATATAAAAAATCCTTTACTTGAGGATAAGAAAATTGTGATTTATGGAATTGATGAAAAGGCTGTTCTCACATTTACCACACTTTTACAAAATGAGGTTTATGTAAGCTGTTTTTGTGACCCTGAAGCGAAGAGTACAAATCTCAAGATCATGAATAAATCCGTAATAACGTTAGAAGAATTAAAAAATTGCAAGAGCGAGACAATTATTGTTATTGGCGGCCTCGATCATATGAATAGAGCAGAAATGCTGGAGCAGGAGGGATTTCAGGTTTTATATGATTTTAATTTATCTTCCTACGAGGGAAACAGCATATGGGTGCAGGGGGAATGAGGAATGCTGAGAGTCATTAGCGATTACAGCCTTTGGGAATTAATTGAAGATTCAAGACAATATAAAATGATTTTATTTGCGGATGAAAAATATAGGAAACAGGTAAGAAAAATCTTAAAACTCGTGGACGTAGATTTGGCTTATGAAGTGTCGGAAGATGGTGCGGATGATTGCTGTCAGATATATGATTTGCTGTACGAAGATATAGATGAAATCATGGTTATTGTGGCAAAAGATGATTTTTTCAAAGCCCAGAAGACATTGTCGGAAGTTGGGCTCCAAATGGGTGTGAATTATAAAAATATCGAGCGTTTCAGCAAGGAAAGCAATTTACTGCCGTATTATTATGATCCGGTAATGGGCTATAATCTTGAGACAAAAGAAAAAGACACGGCGGGATTTTGTATTTTTGGGGATAAGGAGAAAGCGGAATTACGAATTTTGACACTGGGAGGAAGTACGACAGATGCATCTATTTATTCTTTTAAGTCCTGGTCGGAATGCTTACATGAGGTATTAAATGAAAAGGGAATATCCAATGTCGTTATGTGCGGCGGAGTAGCCGGTTATGCGTCTTCAGAGGAACTATTTAAGTTGATAAGAGACGGATTTTCATTAAATCCCGATATTATTTTAAACTATAGCGGCGTAAACGATATGCAGGTTGAGGAAGAATACCCTTATATCAATTTTTACATGAGGCAGATATGCCAGCACTTAATACAGAAAAGAAATATGAATGGTTTGAACTTTGACAGTCATAGTTTTGGAGTTTCATATGGCATCAATGGTTTTGACAATGGTGAACTAAGTGAAAAATGTAACTTTTGGGTGCAAAATCAGAAGATGATTCATGCCATTTGCAATATGAGAAACATAAAGCATATATCTTTTTTGCAGCCAGCTCTTTTTAATGGAGCCAAACCGTTGTCATATCGGGAACAGTCATACCAGTCAAATCTGGTATATGTGGGAGTAAAGAGGGAACATAAAGAAAGTTATGCCTATAGAACAAAGAATTTTGCACGGATAATAAAAGAAACGATTCAGGAGTATGAATGGATAGTTGATTTAACTGAGATTTTTGACACAGAAGACATTTACATAGATTATGCCCACGTTAACGAGAGGGGAAACAGAGTGATAGCAGAACACATAGCTAAAGCTTGTTTTGGGTAAAGCATGAGGAAATGATAAATTCATGAAAATAATTTTGTGTGGATATCATTGGGCTGGCTGCAAGGCGTTACAACTATTGCTTGCAAAAGGACATACGGTGTATGTTTATACGCATGAGACTTGTAATAGTATTGCAGATTTAGAAGGCTTGTGTATTAAAAAAAATATAGAGTACAAATTGGAAAAGATCAGCGTTGAGAACATGCCTTTTATACCTGATATGATTTGCTCCGTTTATTACCGCTTTATAATCAGTAAAGAAGTGATTGAAAGCGTAAAAGGCAGGATTTTTAATTTACATCCGGCTTTACTTCCAAAATATCGAGGATGCAGCAGTATCGCCTGGGCAATGATTCATGGGGAAAAAGACTGTGGTTTTACATATCACTATATTGATGAAGGCTGCAATACGGGCAAAATAATTTTGCAGAAGTTAGTACATATAGAAGATTTTGATACGCAGCTAACATTGTATAACAGGGTTATGTTTGAGAGCATGAACTATTTCTTGGAAGTAGTTAGATTGGTTGATGAAGGATACGAGGGTAAGGAGCAGCAGGGTGAGGCTACAGTATTTAAAAGAGGATGCCCGATGAATGGAATAATAGATGAAACCATGAGTGAAGAAATGCAGGAAAGGTTTGTCCGTGCAATGTGTTATCCTCCATATCCGCCAGCGCTTTATAACAATCATGAGGTTAGAACTGTTCGGGAGTTACAGGAGTATAAAAATCATGTTAAATAGAACCGCATCTTAAATCAAGCGGCATGGAGAGGATTGTGAAATGAATATTTGTGTCATCGGTTTGGGTTCCATGGGAAAAAGAAGAATTCGCCTACTTCTGGAAAAGGATTCTGAACTGACAATAACAGGTATTGATAATAATGATGAACGTGTAAAAAATGTGAGTGAACAGTATCATATACCATGCTATTTGTCACTTGATCATACGGATAAAAAATTCGACTGTGCATTTGTATGTACCTCCCCGTTATCACATGGAAAAATTATTCGGGAATGTCTTAACAGAGATTGTCATATTTTTTCTGAAATTAATTTGATAGACGATTTATATGAGGAAAATATGTGTTTGGCGAAAGAAAAAAATAAAGTCCTATTTTTGTCGTCAACGCCAATATACAGGTCGGAAATGCAATATATCAGTGAAAAAGTGAGGAAGAATGGTAACCCGTGCGTGTATCAGTATCATGTAGGCCAGTATTTACCGGATTGGCATCCATGGGATAATTTAAAGGATTTTTTTGTGAGTAACAGACAAACGAATGGATGCAGGGAATATCTAGCCATAGAACTTCCGTGGATGCAGATGGCTTTTGGAAAAATAACAGGAGTAAACGTAATCAAGCAAAAGCTGACCCAATTGGAACTGGATTTTCCAGATACTTATTTGATTCAGTTAACCCATGAAAATGGCAATAGAGGAAACCTATTGGTAGACGTGGTGAGCAGACAGTCAGTCAGACATCTGGAGGTCATAAACGAGGATATTTATATAAGATGGGATGGAAAACCTGATTCCTTATATGAAAAGGACATCCAGACAGGGGAATTGATACAAGTTCTGACAGGTAAGTATGTACATATGCCAGGATATGCAGAGTGGATTAATGAAACGTCGTATGCAGACGAGATAAATATGTTTTTTGATGTGATTGAAGGGGTAAAACCGATTTATGATTTTGCGAAAGATTTGGAAACTCTAAAAATTATTGACGAGATTGAAGGGTAAAGAACGATGAAAAAGAGCGAAGAATATGGAGAAAGGGCACATATGCTTATTCCGGCGGGGGCGCATACATACAGCAGGACAGATGAAGTCTTTCCGGGAAATGCCCCCAGAGTCATTGAGCGAAGCAAGGGTGTATACACATGGGACGTCGATGGCAATCAGTATCTGGATTATGGTATGGCGTGCAGATCTGTGACAATCGGATATGACTATGACAGAATTTCGGAAGCGGCAATAGCGCAGATACATAATGGAAACACGGCGACAAAAGCATCGAAGATTGAAGTGGAAGCAGCGGAGGCAATGTGTGATTTATTTCCATGGGTTGACATGATCAAATTTGCGAAGAACGGTTCAACGGTCACAACTGCGGCGGTGAAGCTGGCGAGAGCTTTTACCGGGAGAAAGTATGTTGCACGATGCAGGGAACATGCGTTTTTTTCCTATGACGACTGGTTTATTGGCAGCACCGCAGTGACAGCCGGTATTCCGCAGGAGATTCGGGATTTGACCTTGCAGTTTAGCTTTAACAATATCGCTTCGGTTAAAGATTTATTTGAAAGGTACAAAGGAGAGATTGCGGCGCTGATTATGGAACCGTGCGATACCGAAGAGCCGAAAGATAATTTCTTGCAGGAGGTACGTAAACTCTGTACGGAATATGGAGTTGTTTATATTCTGGATGAAATGATTACAGGTTTTCGTTGGGATTTGCAGGGTGCCTGTAAGTATTATGGGGTAGAACCCGACATGGTTACTTTTGGAAAAGGCATGGCAAACGGCTTTTCTGTTGCCGCACTAGGTGGAAAACGGGAAATTATGGATTTAGGCGGACTGACACCGGGAAAAGAAAGAGTTTTTTTGGTTTCTACAACGCATGGAGCTGAGATGAGCAGTTTAGGAGCACTTGTGGAAACAATAAAGGTATACAAGGAATTTCAGGTGACCGACCATATATGGGATATGGGAAGAAGAATGACAAGAGGGTTGGCGGAAATCGCAAAAAAGTGTCATTTAGAGGAATATATATATACAGAAGGAGCGGCCTGCTCCCCCAACCTAGTGATATGCGGAAAAGACGGGAAACCCTCTTTTGAATATCGCACCGTATTTCTGTATGAGATGATGAAGCAGGGGATTATGATGCCTTATATTGCTATTGCGTACCAGCATACGGAGACGGAAATAGACCGGACTTTAGAGGCAGCAGAGAAAGCGGTAAAGGTTTATGCGGATGCTTTGAATGGTGATGTGGATAAGTTTATTGATGGCAATGTAATTAAACCTGTTTTCAGGAAATTTAATTGACTTATCGGCAAATGACAGGAAAACAATAGTTTGATTAAGTGCAGGAGAAAAAATGGACAAAAACGACAAAGAGAAACAGATGTTATATGAGTGGGCAGTGAATGATTATTCCAAGGATGTTTTTTTACATTCTGATCACAGAAGGGATAGCTATTTTTTGCAGAGAACCGAGAATCTCTGCATCAGAGAATATATGTTTGAAACTTTGCCGGAGTTGATGGAGGAATTAAATATCTTATGGGAAAATGATGAAATTATGGAAAGCATCAAAAGGGTTATCGCTGTAGCGGCCATGAAAAATAAACCGACAAAGTCAGATGACGAGAATGGACAGAAAAACGGTCAGGAAGTTACGGATGAGAAACTGCCAACCTATATTTACAATTTTTAGGGTGTTAGGCAATAACTGTGTTGGCAATTCGTTCGATATGCCTTGCTTTGCTGCTTTAGCCTCGTGTTTATGTGCCTTACGACCTACACATTCCGGAACAGGAACCCCTTTATAGCGGTCAAGTACAAAGGTGTAAATTCTAAAATGTGGAGGGAATCAGGAGGAGAATTATGATTAAGAGAGAACTTTCACAGTTGGCGATCTATTCAGTTGATCAAGAACTGGAAATGTTGCCTTTGAAGTGTCTTCGAGAATTGTATTTAGAGAAAACATCAGACATTATATATATTGTCAAGGGGAAAAGGCTTTATGGAATTATATGCATGGAACAAGTGTTGTATGGGCAAAAAGGTAACACACTGGTAAAAGTTAACAGATCGTTTACGGTACTGAAAAAAAGGGGGGGGGGTGGAGAAGTATGAGGCAATAGAAGCATGTAAAATTTTTAAGGAAAGATTCAGGATTCACAAAATACCGCTGGTAAACGATGCGGGAGAATTGCTGGGAGATTATTCACGTTGGGATGATGTAATATATGTTGAACGTAACTGGGAACAACTGGTACAAGGAGAAATTTTAAAAGAAGTATTGAATCTATATGAGGGAGTGTACATAATAGAGCCGGCCGGGGGAGAAGTACCCCAATATATGAGATTAAAGAGATATATGGATTGCTTTGAGATCAGCTATAAGGTGTTGCCTAAAGAGCAGATTTGTGAAAAGCTAGAGGAAAAAGCGATTTGTATTTTCCAAAGTGATGATGAACGCAGGGGAATACAATGCCTATATGGATTAGTGTCTCGTCCATATGACAGCAGAGGGTATAATACATTCCGGTGGGATTATTTAGCAGAAAAGAAATGGAAACTTAGATTAGCTACTTATAAGAGTCTCCTTTGTCAAATAATGAAGGAAAAACAGCTTGCCAGAGTGGGAATCAAAAAGCCGTACTATTTGCAGTATGACAGGCTGGATGAAAAAGCAACAATTTTGCTCAGGGCGTTAATAAGCCGTGGTATAAATTGCATTTGTCTTAGTAATGATGCGAGAGAAGAGACTGAATATGGGGAAAACTTTAAAAAAGAAATAGAAAAAAATAAAAAAGAGGGGACTTGGAGAACAGGAATAGTATGGGAGAAAACTCCACATACGGAAATGTTTTATGGGGAGTTATTACAATTAGAAGATTATGAGAAAGGAAATGCGCAAAGAGAAATATTACGTTCAGATGCATATTTGGGACGTAAAGTGAATAAAGTCGGAAAATATTACAATATTGTAGATGGAAGAAGAAAAACCTTGTATCAGCCAAAAGAATTTATTGGAACAATTTATTTGATAGGATTATGTGTAATAGCAGGAGGATATGTAGAGGATCAATATACAATAGCAAGTTGGTTGCAAAAGAAATTGTTGGAAAAAGGGTATCCTTACCGAGTTGAAAATTATGGAATGGAAATGCGGAAAGACATAGAAAATCGTCTGGATGAGATTGGGGTCTACGATTCAAATGATCTGGTAATTTTTCATTCGTGGATAGGAGAGGCTGTCCATGTGCCAGATATTTCTTTGGAAGAAATCTTTAGGATCAATCAAATACCGGGCAATTGGGTAATAGATGCTTATCCGCATTGTAATCATAAGGCGAATCAATTAGTTTCAGAGGCTCTGTTTGAAATGATAGAACCGAAGTTATTGCATGAACGAGAAGGAAAATGTGTTGAAAAAATACGAATAAATTTCCATCAAGTTATGAAAGAGTATGTACGACACCAGTATCTAGATTTCGTATTTTCAGATTTTTCTGGCAAAAATAAAAAATCAATTGGCGCTATAGTTATGGAAGGGTGTCCTTTTAACATAGGCCACCGCTATTTGATAGAGCAGGCAAAAATGCAGGTGGATTTTCTGATTTTGTTTGTTTTGGAAGAAGATACATTTTTCTTTCCATTTAAAGACCGTTTGAAATTGATTGAGGAAGGAACAAAAGATATACCAAATATAATGATTGTACCAAGCGGTGATTTTATTCTTTCCAGATATAATTTTCCGGAATATTATAGCAGGGAATGGGATGCAAGAGCACCTGTAAATGCCGAGTATGATATTAATGTATTTGCGGATTACATTGCGGGTCCGCTTGGTATTACTCATCGTTTTGCGGGAGCAGAGCCAAAGGGGAAAATAAAAAAAGTTTATTATGAGGCAATGCGAAGAATTTTACCACAAAAAGGAATATCTTTTGTAGAGATTCAAAGAATGAAACGAGATGACGGTATTGTCAGCACATCAGTAATACAAAGCTATTTGGCGAGTAAAGAATATGACAAGGCTCTTAATTTAGTGCCGGAGTCAACAAAACAGTATTTGATGATGTAATTTAAGTAAAAAATTGTTAAATAACAACATTTTAAAATTTACTGAGAATACAGAAGCATAAAGGTGGAGGCATGTAAAGATGATTGTTTTAGGAATATCGGCACTGTATCATGATGCGGCGGCCAGCATTGTAATAGATGGTGAAATAATTGCCGCGGCACAGGAAGAACGGTTTACAAGAATAAAGCATGATCAGAGGATGCCAGTCAATGCGATTACATATTGTTTGAAAGAAGCGGGAATAAAGAAAGAAAGTATTGATATTGTTGCGTTTTATGATAATCCGTTGTATACACTTGATCGTTTTGTAAAAAATGTGATGGCTGTGGGGAGTGATGCGAAGGATGTTATCGAACGTAGTTTTGATTCCATGTTTTCAAAGAGGATATGGGTACATAAAATTATAGATGATATTCTGGGTGAAAATCCGGACAGGAAATTCTTGGTATGTGAACATCATATCTCACATGCGGCCTCGGCGTTTTATCCGTCTCCTTTTAAGAAAGCTGTAATACTGACACTGGATGGGGTAGGTGAGTGGGCGACTACTACTATTGGCGTCGGCGAAGGAAACAAACTGACAATTAAGGAAGAAATGAGGTTTCCTCATTCTCTGGGATTGCTGTACAGTGCATTTACCTACTTCTGTGGCTTTAAAGTGAATTCCGGTGATTATAAGTTTATGGGACTTGCGCCATATGGCGAACCTGTATATGAAAACTTAATCCGAAGTAAACTGCTGGATATTAAAGAAGACGGTTCTTTTTGCATGAACATGGAGTATTTTGATTTCCAGCATGGGCGTGCGATGACAAACGACAGGTTTACGGAACTTTTCGGAGGAAAACGAAGAGAGCCGGAAACGGAAATTACAAAACGTGAGATGGATATTGCGGCCTCAGCCCAGAAGGTAGTGGAAGACATTATATTGAGGATGGTGCGTCACGCAAAGGAGACATACGGAGAAGAAACAGATAATTTGGTTTTAGCGGGAGGCGTTGCACTAAACTGCGTGGCTAATGGAAAGATCAAGAACAGCGGTATTTTTAAACATATGTGGATACAGCCGGCAGCCGGTGATGCAGGAGGAAGTCTGGGGGCGGCATTATACGCATCCTATCAGTATGCAGGTGTTGAGAGAAAGGCCAGGGAAGGTGATTCACAAAAGGGCAGTTATCTTGGCCCACAGTATTCTTCAGAAGAGATTGAGGAGTACTTGGCAGAAAATCACTATGTATATCATAAAATGCCAGAGGAGTTGTTGTATAAAACAATTGCGGAGAAACTGGCAGATGGGAAAGTGATTGGTCTTTTTCAGGGAAGAATGGAGTTTGGGCCAAGAGCACTGGGAAATAGAAGTATCATTGCGGATGCCCGTTCGGAAGAGATGCAGGTGAAATTGAATAAAAAGATAAAGTACAGGGAATCTTTCAGACCATTTGCACCGTCTGTCTTGCGGGAGGATGTGTCAGAATATTTTGAACTGGACGATGACAGTCCATATATGCTTCTCGTAGAAAATGTGCGTAAAGAACGCAGAGAAGAAACTGCAGTGCAGGAAGAGCTGCAAAAATATCACAATAATATGTTGGAGATCGTAAAGCAGAAACGTTCGGATATCCCGGCGGTAACACATGTTGACTACAGTGCAAGGATACAGACGGTCAGTAAAGAAAAAAATCCGTATTACTATAGGCTGATACAAGAATTCAAGAAGCTGACAGGGAGTAGTGTTATCGTAAATACGTCCTTTAATGTAAGGGGAGAGCCGATTGTATGTACGCCGAAAAATGCATATGAATGTTTTATGAGAACGGATATGGATGTGTTGGTATTAGAGAACTGTATGTTATATAAGGGGGAACAGCCCGAGTGGCATGAGACAGAGGATTGGAGAAAGCTGTATTCTCTGGATTGACTTCAGAACAGGGTGCGGCGGAGAGAAGGGGAAATTATGAAAATATTGTATGTTGTTACAGCCCGTGGCGGCTCGAAAGGAGTTCCGAGAAAAAATATCAAACTGCTTGGTGGGCTGCCGCTGGTAGCATACAAGATTATAGCAGCCAGGAAATGTCATTATGACAGTAGAATTATTGCCTCAACGGATGACGAAGAAATAGCCGAAGTTTGCAGGAGATATGGTGCGGAGGTACCGTTTTTAAGACCCGCAGAGCTGGCAACTGATTCTGCAAGCAGCGCAGATGTTGTAATGCATGCCATGAACTGGGTGAGTGAAAATGAAAAGGAAAACTACGATTATGTATGCATGCTGGAGCCATCTTCGCCTTTTGCCAGTTACAGGGATTTTGACGAGGCAATAAAGCTGATTGTGGAGAGTGGAGCAGATACCTTGCTGGGAATGAAGGAAGCGGAAGTCAATACGGTTTTTGTTCATTCGTTGGATGAAAAAGGAGGCTTGTCAGAGTTTTATCATGCAATAAAGGATTTGCCAAGTATCAGAAGGCAGGATCAAAAGAAAGAATATACGATGAATGGATGTATGTATATTTCAAAATGGGATTATTTTATGAAAAATAAAATATTCCATTCGGAAAATTCAGTGCCGTATATCATGCCGGAGGAGACATCCGTTGAGATTGACACGCCGTTAAATTATGAACTTGCGTGTAAGATTGTAGAAAAGGGATTAGTTGATTTGGAACTTTGGAAGTAATAAATGAGAGAAAAGAACATGAGTGAAAACGAAGAGAGATTCATGACTGCCATGGGGGACGCGTGGTTTGAGAGAAATCACGCAAGGAAGGAACTGGATATTCCAATGGGGTGTAAATTGTTTGAGAAGGCAATGCAACACAGACTGGTAAGAATGGGCCCAGAGAGCAAAATTTTAGCAATAGGATGCAGCAGCGGATATAATCTGACTTATTTATGTGAGAAATATCAATTGCAAGGATATGGAATCGATCCTTCCGGAGAAGCGGTGGCATATGGAAATGAGAAAATACAAAGAGAGGAGAGCAAGATAAATTTAAGACAGGGTACTGCAGATAAACTACCGTTTGAAGATCAAATTTTCAGCGTTGTCATACTTGGATTTTGTATGTATTGCATCGAAAGAAAATATGTATCTTGTGTGATTTCGGAGATTGACAGAGTGTTAAAGGTTGGTGGAATGGTTGCAATATGGGATTTTGATACACCGTTTCCTTATAGGAGAGCTAATATACATCATGAAAATCTTTGGACATACAAATATGATATGGCAAAACTGCTTAGTGGCAATCCGCAATATACGCTGATTGAAAAGAGATCATTTAGTGATGAAGAAGAAGGTTTTGTACCGGATATTCAGGAAAGGTGCGCTTTAAATATATTGTACAAGGAACAAATGAAAGATGTATACAGAGAAAATTCAATTTAAACAGTATGGGAGGAAATAAAATGGATGTCATTTCAATTGAAAATACAACATTGTGTGCGGCTAACTGTATTATGTGCGTGCGGGAACAATATACACGTGGGATTACTTGCATGACACAGGAGCTTTTTGAAAAATGTGTGGACGAATCGGTACAGTGCGGCGTGAAAATGATTAATATATGTGGACTTGGCGACCCGCTGATGGACCCGGAGCTTGAACAAAAGTTGGCATATATTAAGAATAACTACGAAAATATCAGCGTAGTACTTTCTACTACCGGATACCGAATGAACGGAAAATTGTTAGATATCGTATGTGATTATGTCGATGAAATGAATATTTCCATGTATGGCATACATAAAGAAACGTACGAGAGAGTTCACGGCGGCATATTAAAATATGAAGAAAATAAGAAGAACATTGACGAGCTGCTTTCCAGAAAAAAAAGACCGTATGTAATAATGGCGCTTTTGGATATGCCGGAAACACACGGTGAAATAGAAGAATGGAAAAGTTATTATAGCGGGAGGGCAGACCAGATTAATATATGGCAGCTGCACAGATGGCCTCATTCTGGCAATACAGATATGACTTTTAAAAAGAAGAAGCCTTGCAGATGCTATCGGCTGGATACGCTGGAAGCTTGCTATATTAAAGTGGATGGGGAGATATCCCCTTGCTGCTTCGACTTTAACACAGAGTTGTCGATAGGAAATATTACTAAGAGTTCCTTAACCGAGATATTGAATGGGCTAAGAGTACAAGAGCTGCGTGACATGCAGGAAAAGGACTGCCTGAGAGACAGCAAACTGATTTGTGGAGACTGCGATCAGCTATATAGCAGAGAAGGTGCACTTGAGTATTCAACCAATGAAGAAGTAGGAATAGGGCAGAATATGTTCTATCAGGTACTTACACAGGAAAATGCAGACTGATAAACGGTGAAAAGGAGTATTTACGTGAAAGTAAATAAGGTTGCTGAGATTGCAATCAAAGATGAAATAAGAGGAATGTGTTATGAAAATGGAAAATTGTATATGACTATACCCTATATCCGCGCGATCATAACATATGACTTGCAGACAAGACAGATAAAAGCACTGGGATACTATAACCCAGGAAATAATGTGTTTGAAAAGATTTTAAAATTCAGAGATAAAATTTACTTATTTCCGGCCAACGGAAATGGTATATATTATTATGATTTGATAAAGAAAGAATATAAAGAATTATTTGATTTTGACTCCGTAAAAAGTGGAGCTGATTTTACAAACAGAAAATTTTTCGAAGTTTTTGAGTATAAACAGCTCATATATGCAGTATGTAGGTATCCTAATGCGGTAATCTGTATTAATCCGTTTGATGATGTTGTGCAGGTACATTGCTTACCAGAGAAATTGTTGGTAAACAATCCAATGGTAATAGAGCATTTTCCTGTATACATATGTGAAAACAAATTCATTTATGCATATTCATCTACAATGGTAATAGAGTTTTCACTCGTTGAAGAGAAATTCAAGATCGTATATTTGGAAGAAGACGATTGCAATACTGAATATGAATATATGGTATACGGCATGATATTAAACGATTCGGGGGATACATGGCTGTATAATCTGTATGGCGACTTGTTCCGGATAATTAATAACAGGAAAGTCAGAGTTGCAATACCAGAGGAACTAGTGGGCGCATACGATGACGGGTATGCCGAGCAACAGTATAGAATTAATCAGGTTTTATCAATAAAGGATAAATTATGTTTTGTCTCTCAATTTAACCATAGGATACTGCTATATGATATTCGGACGAACGTATTTACCTGGCATGAGAATCCTTATGCGGATTGGGAAGAAGGCAGAAGAAAGTTAGCCTATATAGTGTGTGCAAAAATGGATGCAAATTCATATCTGCTCTATCATTATAACAATAGTGCGATATATGTCTGGAACGTTTTAGAGGGTTTTACAGACAAACTGGAACTGAAGATGCTTGTGGAGGAGATCAAGAATAATACAGTGTTCAACGAGTACGCTTTGCAGTATTTTTCACGGAAAGACGACTTGGAGTTTTATCTGGCATATATAAGCAGAGCCGGAAAAAACAAAGAAACTGCGGAAGAAAAGTATTGCGGGGAAAAAATTTATCAGAGTATGGATGCATAGAGGATTCTTTGTTTACTGCCAGAGGAGAGACAGGTATGGAAGACGTTGTAGCTGAATTTAAAGAAAAATTATATAAGATAGAGGCGGAAAGCGGAATTTTTGAATTAGAAGTAAATAAGATCCGTTTATGGCAGTATATGAGATGGTTTTGCTTAGTAGAAATTTTGTACGATGTCACCGGCAGAGAGGAACGTACACACATACGGCGGACTGTGAAGGCGCAACGTGAAAAAATGAGCATCAGGGAGCGGATGTCCAGATGGCAGTTTTTGATTGGGAAAAAAGATCTGGTAGTGATAAACCATTGCAGAAGGGTTAAAGAAGGAAAGTATTATAGATGTTTTGTTACGGAAACTATGTTGGAGAATCTGGATTGTTCTTATTATGTATTTGAAGAGGATTACTTTGGCAGACATTTTAGGCCGGTTACAACTAAAAATTTGAAATACATAGATATGAATTGGATTCGAAAATATTTTAATAGGAAAAACGATAGTACTAATCGGGAAATCAAAAAATTTTTTGACCGGATTATACAGGTATTTGAAAAAGAATACGGAATACCACTGTCTCAGAATGTAAAAAAGGTGATACATGATTATATATTTCATAAATATTATGAAATACACTATAGAACAATCTGGGCAAAAATAGTGTTTAGCCTGGTTAAGCCCAAGGCATTTATGGTTACGTCGCCTTACACGCCTGATTTAGAAGCTATTATTGTGGAAGCGAAGCGAAGAAATATTAAAACGATAGAGTTACAGCACGGCATCGATCATACGCATATTGCCTATAATTACCTATATCAGGGAAAAATCGATGTTTTTTGTGATTATATATTTGTGTATGGAAAATACGACAAAGAAGTACCGAGATACCCGATTCCACGAGATCATGTCATTGCGGTAGGATATCCTGATCTGGAAAGAAAGGTAGAAATTTATAAAAGAAGGAAAAAAGACAAACAGAAGACCCTGGTGTTTATTTCCGGTGATCGGACGGCAAGCATCTTGCCCGACTATGCAGTAGCTCTTAGGAAGCGTGATGAGTTAAAAGAGTTTAGAATGATTTATAAACTGCATCCGGATGAATACGCTGCGTGGAAAAGTATATATCCGCAGTTGTGTAACAGCGGATTGGAAATTATTGATAACAATAATAAGGATATTTACTATTATCTGGGACTTGCAGATTATGTCATTGGAATAACATCCAGCTCTTTATATCAGGCAACGGCATTTGATACGGAAATATTTATTGTCAAAGGCGGACAGTATCAGATATCTGATATTTTATATAAAAACGGTTATGCGCATCTGGTGACAAGCGAGGATATGATAGTGGATAAAATTATAAATTCTGTTGAGGGAAAAGGAGCGAGTAAAAGCTATTTTGAAAAGAATGCGATAGAAAATATAAAAAGGGAGTTAAATAAAATAATGAAGGAAAGCGGCAATGGAATCTAAAAGTAACTACATGCTTCGGATCAGTGGGGTTAATAAAAAATTTGAAAACAATGACGAAATACAATCTCAAATAGACGTTCTGGAAGATATCTCATTTGATATAAATGAGAATGAAATCTTATCGATATTAGGCCCTTCCGGGTGTGGAAAGACGACCTTGCTAAAAATTATGGCAGGTCTGTTAAAAACCGATGAAGGAGAAATCAAAGATAAGAATATAACGAAAGGGATGGTATTTCAGGAGGATGCTTTGCTGCCGTGGTTTAATGTTGAACACAATGTGGAGATAGGGCTGCTCATACAGGGAGAGGCGAAGGCAATAAGGAAACAAAAAACGAAGGAAATGCTTCATAAAGTCGGATTAGACGGATTTGAAAAATTTTATCCGTATCAGTTGTCCGGCGGGATGAAAAAGAGAGTTTCCATAGCCAGAAGCCTTGTTATGGATTCCAGATTAATATTGATGGATGAACCGTTTGGCGCTTTAGATATAACGACAAAATATGGGATATTGGATGACCTGCGGGAAATGCAGAAAAAGAATTGCTTTTCTATTTGTATGGTGACGCATGATATTGAGGAGGCAATATATTTGTCTGATCGGATTCTGATTTTATCCAGAGATAAAAACGAGCCTTCCAGGATTTTGAAGGTGCTTGACATTCCTAAAACAGATGACTGGTCAAGAAGCAGCCATGAATTTATAGAAATAAGGGATTTTCTTACAGGCATTATTGATAACAAGGATGGTGGAACAGATGATTAAAGAACTGGTAAAAAAGCAGGCGGTGCTATATGGAGATGAGTTATTCGCTACAGATATCGATTCTTTGGAAACATTAACATACTGTGAACTGGAGAAGAAGGCGTGCGAGTATGCAGATTTGTTAAAAAACAGGGGAGTTGGAGAGGGACAGGCCGTAGGATTGTTTATGGGGAACTGTCTGGAATTTATGCTTTGCTTTTATGGGATATTGTTCTTAAATGCGATTCCTGTTCCCATGAACCCGGCAATTGAAAACAAAAAACTAAGATACATAATCAACGATGCCAATTTACATTATATTATAAAAAAAGAAGCGGATATTTCAGTAATTTCCGATATTAGTGTTTGTGAACATAGAGTGATTCAGGAAGTAACTATGTTAGAACTGAATCACGGTGATATGCACCATAAAAAAGTGGAATGCGTAGAGGATACGGCACTGATATTGTATACGTCCGGGACTACGGGCGAACCAAAAGGAGTGCAGTTGACACATAAAAATTTGATATCGGAAATGAGGTATATTACAGAGGCGCATAGACTGGAGAGGAAGGATAAGGTTCTGTGTGTATTGCCGTGGTATCACATTAACGGACTTGTTATTACGATGCTGACGCCTTTGCTTGCGGGGCATGAATTGTTTGTCACAAGCGGTTTTGATGCAGAAAAATTCTGGAAACAGGTAAAGACATATCAAATCACTTGGTTTAGCGGGGTGCCGGTCTTTTACTCATATCTGCTGCTTGAGCAGGAGGAGACAGTGGGGGAGACTACGTTAAGATTTGCTCGTTCCGCGTCATCACCGCTGTCCGTCAGCGTAATAAAGAAGTTTGAGGAGAAATATAAAATACCGGTTATCGAATCCTATGGAATGACGGAAGGAGGAAGCCAGTTAACGTCCAATCCTTTGCCGCCGCAGCAAAGGAAGGCCGGTTCTGTTGGATTGGCATTTGGCAATAAAATCAAAATTGTAGACGAACAATGGAATGATATGCCGATCATGGAAGAGGGAGAGGTGGCAGTAAGAGGAGACAATATAACGGCGGGTTATCTGAATAAGCCATCGGTGAATCAGGAGACGTTTCATGATAAATGGATGAAAACGGGTGATATTGGTTATTTGGATGAAGACGGATACTTATTTCTTACAGGGAGAAAAAAGGAACTGATTAACCGAATGGGAGAAAAATTTTCGCCGAAGGAAATAGATGAAGTCATATATGAAATAGATGGAGTGGAGATTGCCGGGACGGTAGGAATCACACATCAACTTTATGGGGAACAGGTTGTATCCTTCATAAAATTACGTGAAGGGACAAAATTATCGGTAGCTGAGATAAAAAAGTATTGCCGCAATAAACTCATGGATATTAAAGTACCAAAAGAAATAATATTTCTCGATCAATTTCCATTGGGAGATAACGGGAAAGTGCAGAGAAAAAAGTTAGTTGAACTGTATAAGGAGAAATATGATGAAGAATAGGTGTGGATTGCTGATTACTTTGCTGATGCTTTGTTTTTTGTTTGCTTGCGGAAAAGGAAGTAAGGAAGAAAACCCTGAAAGCATAAAAATCGGAACCAACAGGGCGATAGGGGCAAGCGCTGTCTATGTAGCGGAAGAAATGGGATATTTTGATGATTTAAATGTCAAAGTAGAGGTGTTGGATTTCTCGGACGGCACTGCAATTATGGAAGCTATGGCGGCTGGTGAATTGGATATGTGTGTGGTGGGAGCAATGCCTGTTGCTGTGTGGAATGCGAAAGGGCTGGATGTGAGGATTTTAGAAGGTGTGAACAATGGCGGTCATGTCATATTGACCAGAAATGACACGGGTATTCAGAGCGTATCGGATTTGAAAGGAAAATCATTGACAGTTCCTTCGCCGGGAACGGTTACGGATGTTTTACTTAAGGGTTTTATTTTGCCCGATGCGGGAATTGCGGAGGACAGTATTACGGCGATAACGGGAATTGCTCCGGCAGATATGGCAAATGCCATGATGCTGAATCAGGTTGATGCAATTATGACTTGGGAACCTTTTGCATCGGTGGCGGAAGCGTCCTATGACAATGTCTCGGTGGTATATGATTGTGCATCTGAATGGCAGGAAAAATATAATTCCGATTATGCATATCCGGTAAACGTGTTGGCAGTTAACGGGGCATTTATTGATAATCATTTTAAATTGGTACAGTCCGTAACAAACTCGGTTAATAAAGCAATTGATTATATCAATACGGATGCATCTGCATATGGGACGATTGCATCGATTTTAGACATTGACGAAAATATTGTTGCAAACGCAATGAAACGCTCAATGGTATCGAATGAGTTGGATCAAGAGGCGGTTATGCAGTTCATGGAGAAATCAAAAGAACTGGGATATATTGAGAAAATACCGGAAAAAGAGAAGCTGTTTGATCAAAGAATAGAGGAAGGTATCCGGCGTGAAAACTAAGATAATAAGGGCGCTGCAGGATTATTCATCCATAGTGTTGTTAGTAATTTTCTGGCAATTATTATCGGCAACGGGAATGTTCGGAAAATATGATGACAACATGATTAAAATGGTGCTTCCTTCCCCTTTTCAAGTTGCCGGAAAGATGGCGGACATTACAGCGTCAGGATATTTATTAGAAAATATTCTGGTAAGTTTTGTACGGGTTATTGCCGGTTTCGCAATTGGAGCGGGAGTCGGTATTCCAGTCGGGATTTTAATGGGGTATAAAAGGAGCGTTAAAAAGTTAGTCTATCCACTATTTAAAATTATTGCTCCGATTCCGGGAGTGGCTTGGATTCCGCTGGCAATTATCTGGTTTGGACTGGGAAACGATGCTGCGGTCTTCATAATTGCAATGAGCGCTATTACGCCGATATGTATTAACACGATGCAAGGAGTTGAGGAGATAGATCCTGCTTTGAAAGACTTGTTTTTAACGCTCAAGGCAAATTTGCTTCAAAAAACTACTTTGCTGATCATACCAAGTATTGTTCCCTATGTCATTACAGGAATGAAATTGGGGCTTGGATATTCATGGCGTGTTGTTCTTGCGGCAGAAATGGTTGGCGTACCAGGCGGTTTGGGCTATGTACTGAATCTGGGGAGGAGCACGGCGCAGACAGAGATTACTTTTATTATTATCATCGTCTTGGGAATCATGATGACGTTGATGGAAAAAGTATTATTTTCACCATTGGAGAGAATAACGGAAAAATGGAAGGAGGCAGAAGAGAATTGAACGTAAGAGATAAATTACAGGAAATATTCCGACGTATTGTGGGGGATGAAACCATAGAGATAAGTGATGAAATGACAGTAGGGGATATTGGAGGATGGGATTCTATCATGTATATTGATTTGATATTGAGAATAGAAAAAACATTTAAAATTCAATTTACCATACAGGAAATTGTGCGTGAAAAGAAAATGGGCGGTTTTATACATATGATAGAAGATAAATTGCAGGTATAGGAGACTGAGGAAAGATGGAAACCGAATACTCACATAAAAGACTGGTTATATGGGGAACAGGAAACACAGGAAATGCATTTTACCAAAAATATAAAGACAGTTTTTTGCTGAATACATGTACAAGTAGTGAAGAAGTGATAAAGCCCATAGAAGATTTAAACGCAGTACATTTTGCGGATTTAGATAAAGCGGATGACTTTATTATTATTTGCAGCGCATATTATGAAGAAATTGAACGAAAGCTGTTTTTGAATGGTTGGACTTTTGGCCAAAACTATATTACTTCCGCTTTTTTCGAAGCAAGATATGAGAAAGAATATTTGGGAAAACGATTATTGGTTTCTATTGGCCGCTGCAAAATTTACCAAATTACCAAAACGTTGGGGACGATTCCTGCATTCCGGGAAAAATATGCAGTGGTACATTTTGATCAGCCTAATGTTTGCGCCAGTGAAAATGCATATAATTTCCACAAAGTCAGACAATGCATGGAAATGTTGAAATATGCGGATATTATGCTCAGGCCGACAACGGTTTCGGCGAGATTGATAGCAGATTATAAGAATTTAAAAGAGAAGGCATCGGGTCAATGCGAAGACATCAGCGTTTCCCTGCCGCTATTTGGAAGCTACTGGCCACAGGATACGGGAAGAGAACGGGATGTTGCCAAATGGTATATTTCTCCGTTTGGAAGAAATTTAAAAGCATACTGTGAAAGAGATTATATTTTAGAGGAGTGGATCGAAAAGGGAAAGGCCAAAAGAGAGATCATTGAGTCTTTCAGCGATAAAAAATTCTTTGATAAAGAAAAAGTACTTTATCATCATCAGGAAACATTAGAGAGAGCTTATTTTTGGGATAGAATATCTGAGGTCAAAATTACGGATTTTATAGAAGAAAATTATCAGTATAAAAAATTATTCTGTGACAGAGGTCATTTTTCAGATTTGCTATTACAGGAGTATATAGAGAGAATATTGCAGTATTTGGGTGAAACGGAATGTCTTGAAACGTTAAAAGACATTACTTTTGAAGACCTTGTGAAAGAGGTTGGTATTTTGCCTGCCACAGAATCTCTCATTTATCCCAGCACTGCAGATGCGCTGAATTTGAAGTTTGTCGATGAACAGACAAAATATAGATTTCAACTGGCGGATGATACAAAATCGGTGACATTTCGTGAAGGATTGGAAATGCAGATTGAATATTATATGAAAGCGAGAGCATTACTTCAACTGTGCTATGTAGATAACAGTGGATTGTAAGGACTATACGGGAGTGTGCAATAGATGAATATAGCCATTTTAATTCCGTCGTTATCAAACGGAGGAGCAGAACGGGTTGCTGCAGAAATAAGTAAATATTTTTCGAACAAGGGGCATAACCTTTATATTTTTACGGAACAGCAAAAATCTGCGGAATATGATTTCTCCGGTAAAGTGGTTCATTTAAAGTGCAGAGGCAGTTATTACAGTGACTATCAAAGCTGGTCTGGCCTTGTCCGAAGCCTTGGGAAAAGGGCACTGGAAATCAGAACGTTGAAAAAGAGATACAAAATAGATGCGGCTATAAGTTTTATGGAGCTTTACAATTTGCTCAATGTCCTCTCGAAGACGACAGAGCGTGTGATTGTCAGAGTATGTACAGTGCTTTCACCGCGAAATTATACCTCGAAACTTTATATGCCCGGACTAATTGGATTTTTATATAACAGGGCCGACTGCGTGGTAACAATTTCGCATTACGGTGCGCGTGATATGGTCGAAAATTATGGAATCAAAAGGAATAAAATAAAAATAATTCCCAATTCAGTTGAAACAGCGTCAAGTCAAAGGAATGATGATGAATGGGTATATGGGGACAATGCGATTGTATGTCTGGCCAGAATATCCGAGATAAAACAGCAGGAATTATTGGTTGATATTTTCTTCAGGATAAAGAAACAGATTCCTGATGCGAAATTACTTCTTGTAGGAGTGGATACGGACGAATATGCCATTTCTCTAAAAAGGAAATTGCAGAAAGTACATGGTGGAAATGCTGTTATCTTTACCGGGCATATCAGTCATACAAGATATTATTTAATGCACAGTAAATTATTTATGCTCTTGTCAAAAGTAGAAGGATTTGGAAATGCAACCATAGAAGCCATGTCCATGGGGGTGCCTGTTGTCTGTATGGATTCTCCGGGCGCATCAAGGGAAATTCTGGCGCCGCACACAAAGATGACAAAATTAGAGGAAGTGGAATATGCAAAATACGGAGTACTGGTTCCGTTTATTGATGAAGCATCTCCTGTTTTTGAGGACGAGCGAAAAAAAGAGGTAATAGCAGAGGAAATTGTAAAGACTATGAGAAACCGCCTTGTTCTCGACAAATATGTGAAGAGCGGCAAAAAAAGGGCGGCATTTTTTACGATAGAGCGCGTGGGGAAAATGTGGGATAAGACGATAGGGGAATCATATGTGCGGAATCATGGGCGGTAACATCAAAGAGTGGAATTACCAGAAAGGGATAGAGCGTATCAGACATAGGGGGCCTGACGGAAGAAAGGTTCTCCAATTTGAGGAATGTACGCTTGCTTTTACCAGATTGGCCATTATGGATTTATCGGACCGGGCAATGCAGCCGTTAGAGTCTCCGGATGGAAATGTTGTGCTTTTGTTTAATGGAGAGATCTACGGATTTGATACCCTGAGAAATCAACTGAAGCAAAAATACCATTTTACGACGACTTCTGATACAGAGGTCATATTATATGCGTACATAGAATATGGGGATACATTTATCGATTATATCGATGGGATGTTTGCAATTGTAATTTATGACAAAAGAGAACAACTTCTCAAGCTATACAGAGATCGCTATGGAATCAAACCATTATACTATCTTTATAGAAATCAGCAGTTTGCATTCGCGTCTGAATTAAAAGCTTTTGTTGCCGCAAACGACGGAAATAGTACTTTTGTTATTGATAAAACGGCAATATACGACTATTTGGCGTATCAATATATACCAGAACCGAAAAGTCTGTACCAAAATATCTATAAACTGGAGCCTGCAACATTTCTATATTATGACCTGAAAAGAAAAAAGATCATAAAAAAAGCAAAATACTGGAACTTAAGAATTAATACGAAAGCACATGGTAATAAGAAAAGACGGGAAGTCTTGGATGATATCAGAGAATTGGTACACATATCGGTAAAGAAACAGATGATTGCGGACGTGCCGGTGGGAGTTTTTTTGAGCGGAGGTGTTGATTCGAGTGCTGTGAGTTATGAATGCAGCAAAATCCACCCTGATGTAAACAGTTTTTCCATTGGTTTTGAAAATCGAAGATATGATGAGAGCGATTTTGCCCGAAAAGCAGCGGAAGTATGCGGTATTCCGAATATATTGCAGGTGTTGTCTGCAGAAGATATTTCGAATTTGAAGGGCACCTTGGCGGATCTGTTTGACGAACCGTTTGGAGATACGACGGCTTATCCCACCTTACTTGTATCTAAGCTGGCAAGAAAGAAAGTTAAGGTTGTTTTGACCGGGGATGGAGGAGACGAAATTTTCGGGGGATATGAACGATATCGCTGGTTTATTGAGGGAAGAAAAGAAAGGCTGGCCGGTGGAGAAAAATTAGAAAACTTTTTGAAAAAATCACGTTTTGTGGGGAGTGTATTAAAAGGAAATACCATCAGAAAACTGGAAGGTGATTTGTCTGCGTATGGCCGTTTCCTTGGGTTTTTCGAGCAGGAAACATATAAAGGATGGAGAAAAAAGCTTCATATTGATGAAGAATATGACAGCAAATGGTTTTTGAGGAAATATTATCATAAAGAATTACCTCTTATGACAAGAATGCGGTATTTGGATTTTAAGACCTACTTGCCGGGAGATGTTTTGACAAAAACCGACCGGACGGCCATGCGTACATCGTTGGAGGCGAGAGTACCCTTTTTGGACAGAGATTTGGTGGAGTACGTGTTTTCTTTGGCGCAGGACGAGTATTTTTATGGAAACGAATTAAAAACAATATTAAAAAAAGCATATGAAGATGTACTGCCAGAGGATATTTTATATAGAAAGAAACAAGGGTTTGCGGTTCCTGATAATTACATCGGTGTTGGAAACTGTACAAGCTTTGAGAGACTATTAAAGTCGGAATGGAAAGACATGTGTGGAATACTATTATAAAGTGTTTCACTATAGAAATGGGAGAATGCAAATTATGAGGGCAGATTGTTGGTATGAACCGCTTGAGATTCTTAATGAGGTGCCAAAAGAATGGACCATAGAGAGAAGGCAGGTAAGGGATTTTGATCAGGCGCTAATATGCGGAATTATTCGAGAGCGTAAATCTAAAAAAATTGTTGAAATAGGGATTGCAGAAGGAGGCACTACGGCCGTAATTGCAAAGGCAGTTTCAATGCTCGAACTGGACAGCAGAGTATATGGTGTAGATTTATCGAGGAAGCTGTATTATGACGACAGATATGAATCTGGCTGTATCTGCAGTTATTTCAATGATAAGTACGGTTGGGATAAGATGGTATCCATACTAACAGGAAGGACAATCGCAGGGCAGTTAGAGAGAATAGGAAAGGGTATAGATTTAGTTTTTATTGACAGCGCTCACGTTCTGCCGGGGGAATTGTTGGATTTTCTTGCTATACTTCCGTATTTATCAAAAGATGCGGTTGT
This sequence comes from uncultured bacterium, assembly GCA_947073545.1. Taxonomy (GTDB): domain Bacteria; phylum Bacillota; class Clostridia; order Lachnospirales; family Lachnospiraceae; genus UBA3282. The sequence continues at coordinate 62,687 of CAMTMP010000007.1, read as the reverse complement.
TCTGGTGCATGATGTTTCGCTGAACTATTTGGGTATTTTAGAAGGGACTTCGGATATAATCGCGGTAAAGAAAAGCGTAGCTACTAAAATTTTACTCGGTACTGTCTGTGCGGATAAGTATACATTTTTAAATGATAAGGATGAATTGATCAATATTGGCTGTTTTCAGATTACGGAAGACACATATAAAAATGTCAGGGACATTTTCTGGATGCTTAGTATGACATGGGAGTATATGCCTGAAAAAAGTGTGCTGGATGAATACCATAATATCATTAAATTGCATTATGAAAAAGAACTTTTGCGGATATATAATGCAGTAGTAAGCAGCAATTTGTTTATACATGAAAAAATGCTGGAAGAGACGGAGAAAAGACAAAGATATAAAGTGAAAGATTATGTTACGGGTAATAATTATAGGAAAATTATTGTATGGGGGTTAGGAAAAAGGGGAAAGCCGCTTTGCGATTTATTACTGGAAAATGGGGTTGACATTGTTGCAGGAATCGATCAGTCAGTTGAAGAATATAAAGGAATCCGAGTCATTAAACCGTATATGGAGATTCCGGATTGTGACTTGATTATACTAGCATTTCCGCGTAAGGGTTACGAGGATTTTATTCATGAGATAAAAAGTAAGAGAAAGTGCATTTTGCTGGATGATTTTTAAAGTGTAATATAGAAATGAAAAATTTACAGGTTTTAGGAGGAAATTGCAATGAAAAAAGGGGCAGTGAGTATTTTATCTTTATTAACAGGTACGGCTATAGGCGCGATTGGAGGAGTAGTTGCGACAGGCAAAGTGATAGGAGGAGATGAAAGCCAGCAGTTAGCGAACAAGCATCTGGCCATTATGAAATTGTATGACCGATGGATGCAGACAAAGCAGGAAGGAAAGTCAATCACAGATTATTTTCATGCGCATGATATTAAATCCATTGCTATTTACGGCATGAGTTTTGTGGGGCAGCGCTTATATGAAGAGCTGAAAAATTCTGATATCAGTGTGCGGTATTGTATTGACAAAAACGCAACGAGTATATATTCGGACATTGTTATCGTAAGCCCGGAGGATGAATTGGAGAATGTGGATGCAATTATTGTGACGGCAATATATTTTTACAATGAAATCGAAGAACAATTAGAAGCAAAATCGAATATAGAGATCATGTCCTTAGAGGATATTTTGTTTGAGTTATAACAGGAGAGAGTAAATGGAGTTCGTGTTCAATGAAAATGACAGGTCAATTTGTGTCATTTATTTTAGTAAAGGTTTAAACCTTGACACGATTGAAAAAGAGTATAGCGATTATGATTCCTTAAACGTAATTTATCCTCAGAATGTCAGCGACGATGTTTTTGATAAATACAAGGCTGTTATGAGCTTTATAGAATATGGTGGCTGCCGGGGAAATCATACGCATTCAATAGAAGTGTCTCTGTTAAAATCGCCGGAAGAGCTTTTGCAGCAAATGACCAAGAATACGCGTTATGAAGTCAGGCGTGCGCTAAATAGGGACGAACTCTGTACGGAATTTCTAATGGACATATCAGAACAAGAACTGCAGGAATTTCTTACACTGTATAATGCTTTTGCCGATTTAAAGAATCTGGGACATATAGGAGAGGCTAAAATCAGAAAATTAGCCGCAGATGGGATGTATGCGGTGACGAAATGCTATAGTAGTGACGGTACACTGCTTGTTGAACATACTTATTATCTGGACAAAGAGGACAAACGGGCGATGCTTGCCACATCATGTTCTCTGTACCGAAAGGAAGAATATGTACAGTATAAAAACCTGATTGGACGCGCGAATAGGATGATGCATTATCAGGATATGCTGTATTTTAAATCGGAAGGGTATGAGATCTATGATTTTAACGGGATATCGGATTTTTCTGAGGAAACCCATGCTATAGCTGATTTCAAACGCGGATTTGGCGGAAATGTGATTACATATCAATCCGGTTTTGCAATACCTTGTAAAATGATCAAAATGATTGATGACAAATTAAAAAATATAATGAAAGAACAAGAGAAAGAGATCATCATATACGGATTTGGCAAAATAGGGAAATATGTGCGGGATGAAATGGAACGTCTGGAATACACACATTACAAAATTCTTGATAATTATGCAAAAGCACCGGAAAAAGCACAGTATTTACGGGATGAAGACTTGGAACGCTTTGATGGTGGCCGGCATCTGTTATTAATGACACTACAGGAACAGACCTTTCAAAAATTGGAAAGTAAGTTGTCAGAGTTCGGGTATTTCAGAGACAAGAATTTGGTTACATTACTGTTTTGATGGATGCCGATCTGAGGGGAGAAAAATATGTTTTGGGATGAAATGGGACGAAGGCTGGAGAAAGTTTTAGAGGGCAGCGGGGCGAGGCAGAAAGAAATTATCATATGGGGATATTACTGTGAGATCGGAGAATTTCTATATGACTATTTGAAAAAGCGTGGCGGATATCAAGTCAGCATAATTGATAAAAATGATACGAACGAGGGAATACAAAGAGCGGAGTTCTTAAAAACGAAGGACCCTGCGGGTGTATTTATTTTCTTATGTATGAAAGATACGGAAGAGCCTGAAATGCTGTGCAAAGAAATAGGCGCATTGAAAGATCAGCACTATTTCGACGTGCGGGAGGTGCTTTTTGACGATAACAAAGGACAGTCATTAAATTTTCTTATATGGATGGAAGACAAATACGGATGTGATTTTCTTGAGAATAAAAGAAACGAGAGTTTTGAGTGTGCGGAATATACGCCATCTCCATATATGACAATTAAGGAAATCGTATCATCAGTATCACTGAAAAGCGATGATGCCATATTTGATTACGGAATGGGAAAAGGAGCCGCATTGGTTCAGTTTTATGAGTATGGTTTTCGCAATCTTGGCGGAGTCGAGAGAGATCAGGAACTATGTACGATAGCGCAGGACAATTTTGACAGGTTGAAAATCAGTGATATAGAAATATGCTGTGCGGACGCGCGTGAAATCACAGAAATTGACAGATACAATTATTTTTACTTTTATAATCCGTTCAGCGGTTCTGTTTTTCAGAAGGTAATAGATAATATAAAAGACAGTTATATGCGAAACCATAGAAAAATCAGAATCATATATATTAATACGGTGTGCCACGATATGATTCTGGACAGTGGCATATTTCAAATAGAAAAGCAGATTGAAACAAAGCATTGGTACCCGATGGTTAATATTTATATGACATAGGGAATATGGGCAGAGGAACGGCCATGAAGAAAAAATTTATTATTACAATTGATACCGAGGGAGACAATTTATGGAGGGTTAGAAACTCTGAGAAAGCGCTGAGCAGAATCACAAATAAAAATGGCGCTTATTTAGAACGTTTTCAGATGTTATGCGAAAAATACGGCTTCGTTCCCACCTATCTGACAAATTACGAGATGGCATTATCGGAGCCTTTGCAGGAGTTGGCGAAAGAAGGGCTGAAAAATAAAAAGCTGGAAATCGGAATGCACCTTCATGCATTTAACAGCCCGCCATTATATTCATTGCCGGATAGACAGGGGGGAAATAAGGCTTATGCAGGGGAATATCCCATGTACATTCTGGAACAGAAAATTGACTATCTGACAAAGCTTTTGGAAGATACTTTTCAGACACCTATTAAAAGCCACAGGGGAGGCAGATGGTATTTAGACCAAAAATATGTTGGACTTCTTGCTCAAAAGGGATATATTGCAGACTGCACGGTTACGCCCGGCCTTAGCTGGCGTCATACTACAGGTCAGACAAAAAACAGCAGAGGAACAGATTATAGATTGTTTCCAAGAGGAATTTATAATATTTCAAAGGACAGGGAATCACAGATGATAGAAGTCCCGGTCACTATAAAACCGAATTTACATTTGGAAGCATGTCTTCATCCCCGCACATGCAAACAAGCAATTGTACATAAATGGTTTCGCCCGACAGGGAATAACTTGGAAGATATGAAAGCAATCGTTGATTGGAACCAGAAAACACGGCAGCCGTATATTGAATTTATGCTCCATTCTTCAGAGTTAATGCCCGGCGGCAGCCCTACGTTTGGAAGTGAAAGGCAAATTGAAAAGCTGTACTGTGATTTGGAGGAGTTGTTTTCCTATATGAAGGAGGATTACAAGGGGATTGGGTTGACAGAATTTGTTTATCGGTACGGAAAAAGTTTGCGGATAAGGAAAAACTGATATGAATATTTTATATGCAGCCAATGGGTATGTAGACAGAGGGATTCCAAAGGATGGATTTCCTATGTATATATATAAGGTATCTCATGCTTTAAAAGATATGGGGCACACGCCGGTTATTGTATATTGCAGTGACAGAGATTCCTGCAGGGTTGAAGACGGAATAAAAATATATGGAGTTAAGTGCCGAATTGTTAATACAGCGTATTCCTGGCTAAACGTTTTTTTCGCTTCGGTATGTAGAAGCTATTACCTGAATAATCGGTTGAAAGAACTGGTAAAACTGGAAAATATAGATATTATTCAGTTCACGTCTTTAAATGCCATATCATTGCTTTATAACGGCAAAACACCGGCAATAATGAGATTATCATCTTATACGAGGAAACAGAATCCTACGTATGATTCAATGGAAAGGTGTTCTGTTTTTGTGGCGTCAGTATTGGAGATTTTTGCCGGGAAACGTTGTCGGGCGGTATTTGCGCCCAGCAATGTGATGGCAGATGCTTATCAGAAAGACTTTAAGAAACGAACCTATGTTATTGAGACGCCATATATTCAAGATGTTAAAGTACATGATAATTCTTTTTATGATACGCACTTAAAAGGGAAAAAATATGCGCTGTTTTTTGGCAGAATATATTATGCAAAGGGTATAACGGTTATTGCCAAAATTCTTGAGAGATTTTTAGAGTGTCATGAGGATTATTATTTTGTCTTTATCGGAGATGCTCTTTCGGTTAATGGAAGACCGGCAGTAGATATTATCATGAAAGGAGCAGGAAGATGCAAAAACAGAGTAATGATTGGGAAACCGTTAGAGCACATAAAACTATATCCGGTAATAGAACATGCGGAATTTGTAGTGCTGCCTTCCATAATTGACAATTTCCCAAATGCCTGTCTGGAAGCTATGTCGCTTTCAAAGGTAGTGATAGGAACGGATGGAGCGAGTTTTGAACAACTGATAGAACACAAGAAAAACGGATTGCTGTGTCGAATCGGTGATTCGGAGGATTTACTGATAAAAATGGAAATGGCGGCGAGAATGAATGTGCAGGAGAAACAGGAAATGGGAAAGCGGGCAAAAGAGAGGATAGAGAAATTACATCCGGATTATGTAGTAAAAGATCTTCTCAGATTTTATAGGGCGGTTATTAAAGTCTAATGTAAAAGGAACGGGTAGATATGAAACTATATTTTTGGGGAACGGGAAAAGGCTGCCGTAAAGCGCTTCATAATTATACAGGTACAGAGGAAATCACCGGCTTCATTGATAACAATCCTGAACATACAGGACAGTATTTTGAGGGCAGGGCGATTGTCCGGTTCAAAGATGTGGAAAATGACTTTGACTATCTCGTAGTTACCGTAGTGAACTATGCGGCTATTGCATATCAGCTCCGCCAAAGCAAAACAGACCCGGAGAAGGTTTTATTCTATTTTGATGGCAGTCAAAGTGAGGAAAAAATACGGGTATTCTTTGACAGTAAGGGATGGAAGATTGACATTCTCGAAAAACGGCTGGAAGAGCTGGAAAGAGTAGTAAATATCCGTTTGGATAATGCCGGATATGAGATCGCCGATAAGATACGGCAAAACGGATACCGATTTCCAATGATACATAGCGGTGAGGAAGCGGTCAACCGCATTGTGAATGAAAAATGCTCCATGATCCGGTTTGGGGATGGTGAATTTGAAATAATAGCAGGAAATGACCGTGTCAATTTTCAAAAGTATGACGGAGAGCTGGGGAGCCGGTTAAAAGAGGTTATCCAGACAGAACAGGAAAATATTTTGATTGGCATTGCCGATAATTATGGGAATCTGGAATTGTATTCTGAGGAAATTGCGGATGGGATACGTGGGTATATGACAGAGGAAACCAGGGCGAGGCATCTTTCTTTGCTGAGACTAAACCGGATATACTATAATGCGTATTTGTTTAAATGCTATTATCCGTATAAGGACAAATCGGGGACTGCCGAGCGGGTGCGTTTTGTCAAAAGGATATGGCAGGACCGGGACGTTATTTTAATCGAGGGAGCGCAGACAAGAACGGGACAGGGCAACGATTTGTTCGACAATGTGAAATCTATCCGGCGAATCCTCTGTCCAACCCAAAACGCGTACGCAAAGTATCAGGAGATATTGGAAACAGCGAAAAACCTGATTAAAGACGAACTGGTTTTATGCGTCCTTGGGCCGGCCGGGAAGGTGCTGGCTTATGACCTGATTAACTGCGGGCATCAGGTGGTAGATATCGGGCAGATGGATATGGACTACGAGTGGTATCGCGCAGGGGCAGGGAAAAAAGTACCTAACCCGACAAAATATGTCTCGCAGCTTCCCCCGGCGGAAGTGGAGGACGTGGATGATGAAATATATCTCGGACAGATTATCGCCTGTATAGAAAATAAAGGATAGCGAGGAATTTGGCATGAAAGAAAAAATAGGAAATGTGGTTTTGGATTATTCTTTTTATACAGGTGAGGACAGATATTCGGACGGCGACATTGAGGATATCATATTAGAGGCATTCCGTGACGGTACGAGTGAGCGGCTGCTAAGGAGCAGCAGCCAGTGGGCGGTTCTGTATCATTTGTCGGACATCAGGGAGAATATTCTGGAATGGTATCCGTTTGACCCGGGTGCAAGCCTTTTAGAAATCGGTTCCGGGTGCGGCGCACTCACAGGTTTGTTTAGTAGAAAGGTAAAGAAGGTAACGTGTGTTGAGTTGTCTAAAAGGCGTTCTCTTATAAACGCAGAGAGAAACCGGAAACAGGATAACATAGAAATAAAAGTAGGGAACTTTAAAGATATTCTGATAGAGGAAAAGTATGATTATATCACATTGATCGGCGTATGGGAGTATGCGGGACTTTACGTTGGCGGCGACGAACCTTACATTTCCATGCTGCAAAAGATCAAAGGATACCTGAAGCCGGGCGGAAAAATCATCGTAGCCATCGAGAACAAGATGGGACTGAAATATTTTAACGGGGCGCCGGAGGATCATACGGCGAAGATGTACAGCGGTATCAACGATTATGCCGGGGAGAAAAAGGTGAGAACTTTTTCAAAGCCTGAAATTGAAAAGATCTTGGATGAGGCTGGAATCGGAAAGGCAGCTTTTTATTATCCGGCGTCCGACTATAAGCTGCCGGATGTGATTTACAGTGACGATATGCTGCCCCAGGCGGGGGATTTGAGGTATTTCAAAAAGGATTACGCAGACTGCCGTGTTTACCACTTTAATGATGCGGCGGCTTTTGACCAGATATGTACGGATTCTGTGTTTTCCTATTTTTCCAACTCTTTTTTGTTCATCTGCGGAGATACAGAAATACAGGTTCCTTTCTCGCGCTATAACAGATTGAGGAAAAAGCAGTACCGGATGAAGACCTGCATTGTGAAGGAAGGAGACGGCAGGAGAGTGATAAAGTCCGCTTTGCATGAGGAGGCGGCAGAACATATCGCGGCACTGTCAGAAAAGGAAAGAAAGTGGAAGGGAACTTTGTCAGGAATTGATTATGTCAGCGGAGAGATGGTCAACGGGCAGTATCAGACACCTTATGTTGACGGTATCAATCTGGATGTATCTTTTTACCGTTACAGGCATTCGGCGGATGCCATGATTGAAGCGTTAAAACGTCTGATACGGGAATACCTGATGCCGGGAGAAGAACAGAAGATTCCTTTTGTCATGACAGAAGAGTTTGTGCGTGTGTTTGGGGATCAGGCACCGGAGGGGGAGTACAGTTTACCCGTCACAAACGCGGACCTGATATTTTCAAACTTTAAGATGATAGAGGGAAGAAAGCCTGTTAACTTTGATTACGAATGGGTTTTTGAGTTCCCGATTCCGTATGAATATGTTTTATGGCGGGCGGTTTATCAGCTATACGACAAATTTGCAGCCTACCTGCGGCCGCAGTTATCTCAGGAAGAGTTTGCGGTGAAAGCAGGAATCAGGAAGGAGCATCTCCCCATTTACCGGAGGATGGAAAGAAAATTCGGTGAATATGTGTGCGGGGAAAAGGGGGAGGAGAAATATATCAATCATTATGAAAAAAGTGTATTTACGCAGACAATACAATTTAAATGACAGGATTCGTTTGAAAAATCATGCGGATATAGTGATTTTCTAAATTAGTAATTTGAGCCAGAGCCTTACATATGCATTGATTGAACAAACGCTTTTGTCATGGAGGACTATTATGAACAACAGTGCCATTGATCTGGTTATCCCTTGGGTGGACGGCAATGATCCGCAGTGGCGTGCGGAGAAAAGCAAATATGACGCGGAACGTAAGGCGTCTGATGTTCGATACGAATCTTGGGATAATTTACAGTATATCTTCCGCGGGATCGAGGCGTACATGCCGTGGGTACATAAGGTTTTTTTCATAACATGGGGGCATATCCCGGAATGGCTGGATACTGCTTATGACAGGCTGGCGGTGGTAAGACATGAGGAATACATTCCAAAGGATTTTTTGCCGACTTTTAATTCCAATGTCATAGAGATGAATTATTTTCGGATCGAGGAGCTGAGCGAGAACTTCATTCTGTTTAATGACGACTTGTTCGTCACACAGCCGATACCGGAAACATACTATTTTCAGGATAATTTGCCGTGCGAAGAGGCGGTGGAGACACACTTCATATTAAAAGCGGACAAGGGAATGGATTTGCAGATGAATTATGCCTGCGTCAACAATATGGTTCTCCTAAACCGAAATTTTGATAAAAGGAACGTGATAGCGCGTAACCGGGACAAATGGTTTTCCCCGGTTTATGGGGAGCGGCTGCAGCAGAACCATAACTTGGAGTTTTGGAATAACTTTGAATCATTTGTCTATCCCCATGAGGCGATGCCGATGAAAAAATCGGTGTTGCGGGAAATATGGGAGAAGGAACCGGAAGCGCTTGCGGCAGCGTCACGAAATAAATTCCGCGCACATTCGGATGTGACGCAGAGATTGATTACCATGTGGCAGATTTGCTCCGGGAATTTTGTACCTCATAAATATCGGGGGAAGCTGTTTCTGGTTGATGAAAACAACTACCGGGCCGCGGCAGCGGCGATCGGGAAGCAGGAATATCCGATTGTCAGCCTGAATGAGACGGGCGAAGGGGACTTTACACAAATTAAATCGGAAATCAATAGGGCGTTAGCCCGGCTTTTTCCCCAAAAGTCCGCTTTTGAAATTTGATCCAAATACCAGAGTGAGGGTTAAAATGCAAACATTGACAATTAATAATAATGACAGGCTGCTTATCGTCGCGCCTCACCCGGATGATGAGTGCATCGGGCCGGGAGGGCTTCTTGCATTGTATCCACAGCTCTGTAAGGTGGTCGTGCTCACGGACGGAAGACAGGGACAGGGAGATAGGCCGCCGAAGGTTGAAAAACAGATAAGAAAACAGGAATTTGTCAGTGAAATGCAAAAAGCGGGAGTCAGCGACTACGAAATGCTGGAATATGAAGACGGCGGCTTGATGCAGCATACGGATTGCTTGGAAAAGCTGGATCTGACTCCGTTTAGCAAAATCTTTGTGACAGGAATACATGACAATCATCCCGATCATACGGCAGCCTTTGTCAGTGTGCAGCAGGCGGTGAAAAAGCAGGGCATTACAGATGTGGAAATATATCTGTATGAGGTACATGCCCCGCTGCGGGAAACGACGCACATATTGGATATTACGCGGGTACTTGAGAAAAAGCTAAGCCTGATCAGATGCCACCAGTCACAATTGACAAGTCTTCCTTACGATAAGATGGCCAGATGCCTGGCAGAATACAGGGCGCTGCAGAACCGGGCGGACGGCTGTTATTTTGAAAGCTATACCTATATGAGTCCTTTGGACGACCCGGACAGCAGTACCGTGGAGCTGGAAAAAAAGTGGCAGAAAAGTGTGCTGTTTTACTGGATACTGACAAGGTGGATGGATTGGAAGATAGCGGGGAAACGTATAGCGGATGTCTTGCTGAAACAAAATTGGAGGCAGATCGCGGTGTATGGCTATGCGGAACTGGGACAGTTATTGTGCAGGGAGCTTGCCGAAGGCGAGGTACACGTTTCTTATTTACTGGATAAGAGAGTAGCGGATTCGGGGATAAAAAATTTGCCGGTGTATATTCCGCAAAGCGGGCTGCCACAGGTAGACGCGGTGGTGGTTACGGCGGTTTACTACTTTGACGAGATCAGAGAAGAGCTGTCAAAGATGGGGTATCAGAATATTATTTCTTTCAGGACACTTTTGGAGACGGACGAGTAAAAGCAAATGCTTATGCTGGGGACAGAGGGGCGCTTATGGAAAACATTATTGTTTTTGGAATGGGAAAGTATTTTGAATGGAAGAGAGAAACGCTGGAGCAGAAATATAAAATTATAAAATTTCTTGATAACAGGGTAGAGAAGAACAAGACAGAGCTATATCAGAATACGGGTATAGAAATCATTAACCCGGATGATTTAAACGGGGATGATGACACGGTTATATTTCTTATGTCGGTACATTTTGTAAGCATGTGGAGACAACTTTGCCGGGCCGGTATTTCTCCGGCGCGAATCCGGTTTCCCTATACGGAAAAACCGTTTTTTGAAAATGACGGCGCACTGTGCCATGATCTGAGCGGGATCACATTCTCACAGGACTTCTTTACGTGTACCCGGAAAAACGGGGAGGTAATAAAGGTGCGCAGTGAGGAGGAGTGGCGAAATCTGCTGAGGAAGGCATACCGGAGCCGCTACCCTCTGATCCGCGCCATGGCAGAAATGGAAACGGAACCCATCAGCCGCCAGTTCGGTACAGAGAGGGGGACGCCGGTTGACCGCTACTATATCGAAAGATTTCTGGAAGAGCATAGACAGATGGTCAGAGGAGATGTCCTCGAGATAGAAGACAGCGCTTATTCACTGCGGTACGGGGAAGAACGCATACAAAAAGCCATTGTCATGGATGTGGGAAGAGAAGACGGGGATATTACCTTTCGGGGAAACCTTGAGACAGGGGAAGGAATTAAGGACGGAATAGCCGACTGCTTTATACTGACACAGACATTGATGTATATTTTTGACCTGAAAAGCGCTGCGCATCATATTGCACGGCTGCTGAAAAAGGGCGGATGCGCGCTGATTACCTGTTCGGGCATTTCCCAAAATTCCAAGCGGTGTATGGACGATTACGGATGCTGTTTTAACTTTAACCAAGATGCACTGCGCAGACTGTTTGAGCAGGAACCTGGTATGGAAGTGACGGAAATTGGAAGTTATGGGAATGTGAAGACAGTTTCAGCGCACTTGAACGGTTTATGCTTTGAAGATTTGACGGCAGATGATTTTGTGCCGAATGACAAGTATTATCCTCTGATTGTGTATGCGGTGGTGAGAAAGATTGAAAAATGAGAGAAAAACACCTCAGATTCTAGCGGTTTATCTGCCGCAGTTTCATGAGACAAAGGACAATAATTTATGGTGGGGAGAGGGGTTCACAGACTGGGAGACGGTAAAAACGGCGGAGGCATATTTTCCCGGGCATAATCAGCCAAGGGTACCGCTCGACCAGCATTACTATGATCTTAGCCAAAAGGAAGTATTGGAGACACAGGCAAGGCTGGCGGCAGAATATGGCGTCGGTGGGTTTTGCTTTTATCATTATTATTTTAAAGACGGGAAAAAAGAGCTGGAGCTTCCGGCGGAGAATCTGCTGAAATGGAAAGACATAAAGATGCCGTTTTGCTTTAACTGGGCAAGTGAATCGTGGATCAGGTCATGGAGCAGGTTTACGGGGAACGTATGGGCGGAAAAATACGAAAGGCAGGAAACGGACGGGGCCGGTTCCATAAGCGGGATACTGGCGGAACAGGACTATGGAAACGAGGAGGACTGGGCAAAACATTTTGCGTATCTTTTGCCGTTTTTTCAGGATGACAGATACATAAAAAAGGACGGCAGGCCGGTATTTATTTTTTATAGCCCGAACGATATAAAACCGTTTGGAGAGATGACGGAATGCTGGCGCAGGCTGGCAAGAAAGGCGGGAATAGACGATTTGTATTTGATTGGTTCCCGGCTGAGCGCGCCGAATCCATATCTGGATGCGGCAATTATATACGAACCGAGAAACAGCATCAACACGTTAAACGCAGGCGGGGAAGCCCGCATCAGGGAAGGAGTCAGATGCTTTGACTACGAAAGGATATGGGAGTGTATCAATGCTTCCCAGCCTGTCTATGGATTTAAAACTTATTTTTGCGGCGTTTCGGGATATGATGATACGCCCAGAAGAGGAACGAGCGGCGAGTGCCTGATTAATGCGGCTCCTGACATATTTGAACGGCAGTTGAAAGCTCTTGTGCAAAAGAGCATAAATGCTGAAAATGAGTTTCTTTTTGTCAATGCATGGAACGAATGGGGAGAAGGAATGTACCTCGAGCCGGATATGACGGACGGGTACGGTTATTTGAAGGCCATTAAAAATGTCGTGAATGCATCATATCATTGGGAAAAAACAGACGTGAAAGAAGAGGCGCAGGAAGCGGTAAAAGCGGAGATGAAAGCGCTGAACGACAATGTACAGAAGTTTAAGAGCCTGTTTGAACTGATAGACCGATGGCTGTTTCTGGAACAGGAAAGAAGGGTGAATTTTAAGCGGTATTTTCAGGACAGAGGGATTCATACGGTTGCGATCTATGGCATGGCGGCTTTGGGGAAACATGTATTGATCCAGTTGAAAAGGGAAGGGATTGCGCCGCTTTTTGGCATTGACCGTTATGTGGGGCAGTTTGGGGAAGACTTTAAAATATTCCGCCCGGAGGAGGGATTTCCTGCCGTGGATGCCGTCATTATTACGGCTTATGATGCGGACTCGATAGGCAGGCAGTTGAAAGACAGATGCGAAGGGAAAATGATTACATTGAGCGAAGTGATTGATGAGATGGCCAGATGGTGAAAAGGAGACTGTAAAATATGGGGTGTGAATCGGCGGCGTTTATAAAGAAGGCGAGAAAAGTATATTTTTCCCTTGAGGATGAGGAATCCCGGGAAATATTCAGGAAGAAATTTTTGTACATGATTACCGGTGAAGATAAGTATTGGCTGCAAATTATTATGAACAGAGATCCTGAAAATTATCAAAGACTGGAAGCGATACAGTCCGGTAAAATAATTATTTACGGCGCCGGGAATATGTGTGAGGCATCTATAAAAAGCTGCCAGGCGCTTGGCCACCCGGTCAGGTTTCTGTGTGACAGGGACAAGGCAAAACAGGGAACGGAAAGGTTTGGCATCAAAGTCATTTCGCCGGAAGAACTGGTAGAAAAGCACTTGGACGCGACAGTGGTAGTTGGCACATCGGACTATACACAAGAGGTTGTGGCATATCTTCAAAAATATTTCAGCAACGACTGCATCATACCGTTAGTAAGCCGGATTACATTGGAGCATCAGCTAAAGCAGTATTTTGAAGAGAGCATCATGGAATATCAGGACGGAGAAGTATTTGTCGACTGCGGCTGCTATGATTTTGAGTCCAGCGAAAAATTAATGAAGCTTTGCGATGTAAAAAAGATTTATGCGTTTGAACCGGATGAGCGGAATCTGGAAAAAGTAAAATCAAATATAGAAAGACTGCAGTGTGGAGATAAAGTGGAAGTGTTTCACTGCGGGCTTTGGGATCAGCCAGCCAGCCTGTATTTTAACGCTTCAGGAGACATGATGTCAAAGATCCGCTGTGACGTGCAGGAGGGAACGAAGATAGAGGTGGTGTCGTTAGACAGTGTGATACAGGAGAAGGTCACCTTTATCAAGATGGATATTGAAGGTTCCGAGATAAAGGCGCTGCAGGGAAGCAGAAACCTGATTCAGACATACAGACCGAAGCTTGCCATCAGCATTTACCATAAATGGGAGGATCTGGTGGATATACCCACTTATATACACGAGCTTGTCCCGGAATATAAATTCTATATCCGGCATTATTTTTATTCGCCGGCGGAAACGGTTCTTTATGCGACAGTCTGACATACTGGGAGGAAAGAGTATTGTGTGAGATTGGAAACTTGCAGGAAATTTATAAAAGGCTGCAGGACGACGAATCAAAAATGATCTATATAAGCAGGCTTAATTACAGCGTTACGCAGGATGTTTCCTACCTGCGCGAAATGATTGGCCGGGTAATGAAGACAAAAATGGTATGGCAGAATTTTCTGGACAAACTGGTAAAATTATCGGAAAAACGGGAGCTTGTTATTTTCGGCGCAGGAATGTGGGGAAATATTCTATACCGGGAGACATGCGGGTTAGTGCCATGGAAATGTATGGTGGATTCCAACCCTGTGGAGAGGGAAAACAGTCCTGTACCGATCCTCCCCTTTCAACAGTTTGTAGATAACGATCAGGGAGAATATATTGTCCTGTCCTCCTTCAAAAACTTACGGGAAATGAAAGGGCAGTTACGGAGTCAGGGTATCCCGGATGACCGGATTATTGATGCGGGAAGCGTGATTCATCAGTTGACAGAGAAAGCCATTTACTTTGATCTGGAGGAATTACTTCCTTGTAAAAGCCGGGAAGTTTTTGTGGACGCCGGCTGTTTCGACGGGGAGACAACCAGACAGTTTCTTGCGTGGTGCGGCGGGAGCGGATACTCCTATTGCCTGGAACCAGATGCTTGCAATATCGCTTTGATCCAAAAGAATTTAGGAAGCAGCCGGAATTTTGAAATAATGGAAAAGGCCATATGGTCAAAGACAACGCGGCTTTCGATAGACGCCAAAGGGAATTGTGCAACTTCTGTGACCGGGCAAAAAAGTCTTGACGACCAGAAGGGGATAGAGGCTGCTGCGCTGGATGACATTCTGCTTGATAAGGGTGTAACGTTTATCAAAATGGACATCGAGGGCGCAGAGGTGGAAGCCTTACATGGCGCAGGGCGGATCTTATCCGAACAGAAGCCCCGGCTGGCAATCAGTATTTATCATAAACCGGATGATATCTGGACGATTCCCCGGACAATCTTAAGCTATCATTCCGGGTATAAATTTTACTTGAGGCATTATTCGTTTTCCGACTATGATACTGTCCTGTATGCGATACCTTAACATGCGGTACAGATGCTTACGGCCTGTATGGAATTGATGTCCCTTATTTTGCAATCGGCATTTTGGCGCAGAGCATGAAAGCTGCGATGATCGCAGGACACGGCTCTGACATGGAGAGAAAAAATGACAGGTAGAAAAATTCTTCTCTTTGGCACCGGCGATTACTACAACCGTTACAAAAAATGGTTCCCCCGGGAGGATGTCCTGGCGCTTCTCGACAACGCGCCGGACAAGCAGGACACGCTTTTAGAAGGCATACCTGTGGTTTCACCAAAGCAGGGGGTGCAGCTTCCCTACGATATCATCGTGATTTTAAGCTTTTATGTGAAGACGATGAAACGGCAGCTTGTGGAGCTTGGCGTGCCGGAAGAAAAAATTTATCATTTTTATGACTTGAACAGGCTGATCTGCAGCGGGAACGGGGAAGCGGCCGCCGATTATAAAAAAAACATCGAGTATTATGGCGGTGCGAAACAAGTTGAGCCGTCTTCTGCGATCCTGCTTTTAACGCATGACCTTACGATGGGAGGGCCGTCGCTCGCCCTTTATCATATGGCGCTGGCGCTGCTTAAGCAGGAGAAAAAGGTGGTGATGGCTTCCATGCTGGACGGCCCCCTGCGGGAAGTACTGGTGCAGGCAGGAATCCCGGTTATTGTTGATGCCAACTTACAGGTGGAAACCATGCGCGATGCCGGATGGCCGGAGAAGTTTTCCCTGATTGTATGCAATACCATCAATTTTCATGTGTTCCTATCGGAACGGAATACGGACACGCCGGTTGTCTGGTGGCTGCATGATTCTTCCTTTTTTTATGACGGGGTGAACCCGGGGGTTTTACAAGCAATAAGCAGAAAAAATATGCAGGTCTGTGCAGTAGGCCCTGTGGCGAGAAAAGCTATGGAGAAATTCCGCACGGATCTGAGCATACAGGATTTGCTGTATGGGGTTGCGGATGAAGTGGAAGGATGTGAAGGAACCGGAAACAGACCGAGCACAGACCGGGACAGAGTATGTTTTGTGACAATCGGTTATATAGAAATGAGAAAGGGACAGGATATTCTGGTAAAGGCGCTTCGGGATATGCCGGATGTAATGCGCGGGAAAGCGGTCTTTTATATGGTCGGGCAGGATACCTCCTTACTTGCCGGGCGGATAAGAGAAGAAATAGAGAACATGCCAGGGGCGGTCATGACGGGCGTTTTGGACAGGGAGGAGATTCACGCACTGTTGGAACAGGCAGATGTGCTTATCTGTCCTTCCAGAGAGGACCCCATGCCGACTGTGGCGGCGGAGGCGATGATGCACGGCGTACCCTGTATTTTATCAGATGCTACGGGAACGGCGGGATATATACAGGACGGGCAGGACGGCATCGTGTTTCACAGCGGGGATACCAAGCAGCTTTCGGAGAAGCTTGTCTGGTGCATAGAACATCCGGAGCGGCTTTCCGATATGGGTATTTTGGCGCGGAAAGTGTACGAGAATGTATTCTCCGTGCGGGTGTTTGAAGAAAATGTACGGCATATTATGTCAAAGGTGCAGAAAACAGGCGGGAAATAGCTTGGTACAGACCGAAGCGGGGGGAAATGTTTCAGCAACACATATATTTGGAAAAGAGGAGAAACAGTGTCCGATTTACGAAAATTTTTAGAAGAATACAAAGGCTGTAAGATTGCCATATATGGGCTTGGTGCAGAGACGGAGCGTGTTCTCAAAGAAATCGGAGACTGCTTCCGGGTAGTCGGGCTTTTGGATAGTTATCAAAGCAGCGGGAGCCTCTATGGGAAACCAATCATTTCTCTGGAGAGAGCCATTGCGGAATCGGTCAGGCTGATTTTGGTTGCGGCACGGCCGGGATCATGCCGGGCGATTGCCAAACGGATTGGCGGCATCTGCAGGGAAAAGGAAATCGCCTTGTTTGATACAAGAGGCAATGACCTTTGTGATACCAAGCGGGTTGTATACGACTTTAAAAAGGTGTCAGGTTATACGAAAAGCCAGATTATGCAAAAGGCCCTGACATATGACACTGTCAGTTTTGATTTGTTTGACACACTGATTATGCGTCAGGTGTTGTCTCCGGCGGATGTGTTCGAGCTGGTGGATGACCGGCTGAGGCAGCATGGAATTGTCATAGAAGATTTTCCGGATAAACGGATGGCGAGTGAGAAGGAATTGTCGAGAAACCGCGCGCCGAGACTTTCGGAGATTTATGCCCACATGAGGCAGGTATATCGGCTGTCCGAGATTGAGCCGGAGCAGATGGCGGTGCTGGAGTGGGAGATTGACTGCGGGCTGGTGATTCCGCGCAGGGAGGTCTGCAGACTGCTTTCCGATTTGGAGGCGCGGGGAAAGAAAGTGTATATCGTGTCTGATTCTTACTATAATAAGAAACAGATTGTGGGTATATTGAAGAAATGTGGCATTACACACTATACAGATGTTTTTGTCTCCTGTGAATACGAGACGGGAAAGACGCAGGGACTTTTTCACGAGTTTAAGCAGGTGACGGATGCCTGGTCATATCTTCATATCGGGGATGATGCGGCCGCGGATGTGGAGAGCGCTGAAAAACATGGCATTAGTGCCTGTCGTATTTACAGCGGCATGGATTTACTGGAGTGCGCCGGGTATATGGGGGTGTGGGATTACACACAGAATTTGTCAGACAGGATTAGGATAGGTATGTTTGTGGCTAATGTTTTTAACAGCCCCTTCCAGTTTGAGACAGAAGGATGCCGGATTGGCGTTCATACGGCGTATGATATCGGGTATGTCTTTTTTGCACCCATGATATGCGATTTTGTTTTGTGGTTCCGTGAGCAGGCGGAAAGGCACCGGCTTGAAAATATTCTTTTCTGTGCCAGAGACGGTTATTTGGTCAAGCAGTTGTATGACGAACTGTGCAATCAGATTTCTTCCGTATATTTCCTGACATCACGGATGGCGGCAATCCGGGCAGGCATGGAGAGTGAAGCGGATATTCGGTATGTGGGGGACATGAAGTTCAGCGGGAGTCTGTTTGAGCAGCTTGAGGAGCGGTTTGGGATTCAGGTCAGTGCCGCGAAGAAGCAGAAGGACGGACGGGCAGATCTTATGGATTACGCGCAGGAAATTTTTGACCGGGCAGCCGTCAGCAGAAAGAATTACAGTACATATATCGGGCGGCTGGGATTGAAAGAGGGAGAAACCGGATTTTTCGATTTTGTGGCTAAGGGAACAACACAGATGTATATGGGCAGACTGATGGAACAGCACTTGAAGGGAATCTATTTTCTGCGTTTGGATAAGGAGCAGATGCGGGGGAAAGATCTGGATATCATTTCTTTTTATGATACGGAAGAAATGAACAACAGCATTATTTTCCGGGACTATTACATCCTTGAGACAATGTTGACGGCGCCAATGCCTTCGGTCAGGGAGTTTGACGAAGAGGGGAATCCCGTGTACGCGGAAGAAACGAGAAAGGAAAGCGACATCAGGTGCTTTCAGGAGGCTCAGGAAGGGATCAGGGGATACTTTAGGGAGTATCTGAAACTGTGTCCCATATCGGCCAGAAGGACGAATAAGAGATTGGATGAAATTTTCCTGACCTTGATTCACGGGGTGGAAATCACGGATAATGATTTTTTGAAATTAAAAGTGGAAGATCCGTTTTTTAACCGCATGACGGATATGATGGACATGCTGTAGCTCTTAAAACTAAAATAAAAGGTGGAAAAACATATGGACTTTGAGTTAACCGCATCCATGATGTGCGCCAATTATGGCAATCTTGAAAAAGAAGTGAGAGATCTGGAGGAGGGCGGTATCGATTCCTTTCATATCGATATTATGGACGGCCGCTACGTGCCTAATTTTGCCATGTCCTTAAATGACATGGCCTACATAGCATCTGCGGCGGAGAAACCTTTGGATGTGCATTTGATGATCGAACATCCCAACAACAACATTCATGTATTTCTGGAAAGGCTGCGGCAGGGCGATACAGTTTACATCCATCCGGAAGCGGAGTATCACCCTTCCACAACATTGCAGAAGATCATAAATGCGGGCATGATACCGGGAATTGCCATCAACCCGGGAACCAGTATCGAGACAGTCATGGAGATGCTCCGGATTGTCAAAAAGGTGTTGGTTATGTCAGTGAATCCGGGCAATGCGGGACAGATGTATCTCCCCTATGTGGGTAAAAAATATACGAAGCTGTTATCTATGAAAGAAGAGATGCATTTTGAGATTTACTGGGACGGGGCATGCAGCGCGGATAAAATCAGGGAGTATGCGCCCAAGGGTGTGAGAGGGTTTGTGCTCGGAACAACGCTGCTGTTCGGAAAAGCGGCGCCATACAAGGAAACGCTGGCGAATATCAGGGAGTTGAAGTTTTAATATGAACATAGCATTGATTTTGTCGGGCGGTATTGGCACGCGGGTCCGCAGTGAAATGCCTAAACAATATATAACGGTTTGCGGACGACCGGTGATCGGCTATTGTCTGGACGTTTTTTTGCGCCATCCGGACATTGATGCGGTGCAGGTGGTTGCGGATGACAGATGGCGGGAACTTATTCTAACATACATAGATAAGACGGGGCGAAGTTCGAACCGGCAGGGCGAAAGAAAAGAAACGGTACAAAAATGCCATGGCAAATGGAGAGGGTTTTCCAGACCAGGAGAAAACAGACAACTTTCCATTCTGAACGGACTAGAGGATATGTTTATGTACGCGGGCAGGGAGGACGTGGTTGTGATCCACGATGCGGCAAGACCGATGATAACGGAGCAATTTATCACGGCTTGTCTTGCGGCGATGCAGGGGCATGAGGGCGTTCTGCCGGTGCTGCCGATGAAGGATACGGTGTATCAGAGTGAGGACGGGCGCAGCATTTCATGTCTGCTGGACCGAGACAATATCTTTGCGGGACAGGCGCCTGAGGCGTTTGTACTCGGGCCTTACTATGACGCCAATCAAAGCTTGCTGCCGGACAGGATACGGATGATTAAGGGCTCCACAGAGCCGGCGGTATTGGCGGGCATGGATGTGACTATGATAGACGGCGATGAGAGGAATTTCAAGATTACGACACAGCAGGATCTAATAAGGTTTCAGGAGTTAATGGCTGATGAAGGCATATAGATTACATGACATAGGAGAACTCCGACTGGAGGAGACGCCTCGTCCGTCGTTAAAAGCGGGAGAGGTGATGGTGCGGGTAAAGGCGGCGGGGATATGCGGATCGGATATTCCACGTATTTATCAGACGGGTACTTATCATTTCCCGACCATACCGGGGCATGAATTTGCAGGGATGGTGGAGGAAGTAGGAGAAGACGTTGATCCCGAATGGAAAGGGAAACGGGTGGGAATTTTTCCGCTGATTCCCTGTTACAGCTGTGGCCCGTGCATGGCAGGACGGTATGAGATGTGCAGAAGTTACGGGTATCTTGGCTCGAGACAGGATGGTGGATTTGCAGAGTATGTGGCAGTCCCTGCCAAGAATCTGATTGCGCTGCCGGAGGAGGTTTCCTACGAGGAAGCCGCTATGCTTGAGCCGATGGCCGTGGCTGTTCACGCAATTAGGCGGGCAGCGGCAGGCAGGGCGGATCAGATCGTGATATGGGGGCTTGGAACGATTGGATTGCTTGTACTTATGTTTCTGATAGAATCCGGGTATAAAAATCTGTTCGCTGTGGGGAACAAGGAGTTTCAAAGAAGGACTGCCGCGAAGCTGGGGCTGCAGGAGGAGGCATACTGCGATAGCAAAGCGGAAAATGCGGCACAGTGGATTTGGGAACGGATGGGCAAAGCAGGGGCGGACATCTGTTTTGAGTGTGTGGGAAGAAATGAGACTGTGGTGCGGGCGATTGATCTGACCGCACCTGCCGGAAAAGTTATCATGGTCGGGAATCCGGCCTCGGACATCATGATTCCCAAGACGGTTTACTGGAAGATCCTGCGGAACCAACTGACGGTTATGGGCACGTGGAATTCCTCCTTTTCGCAGGATGAGCGGGACGACTGGCATTATGTACTGGAACGGTTACGGGATAGGCGGATCAAGCCTGGAGAGTTGATTTCCCATAGATTTGCGGGGGACAGACTGACGGAAGGCTTAGAACTTATGAGGGATAAGAGGGAGGAGTACGGCAAAATTATGATGTACATTTGAAAAATACCTATTGGAAGCCGCCCTTTGTCATGTTACACTAAGACATGACAGGGGCGGTTTTTACAGTTTACACAGAATCATAGCGGCCGGATGTGAACCCCGCTTTGGGTGTGTGCTGTGGCGGAGAAGGTTTCAGGACCGTTCCGATAAATGTATGCAGCCGGAATAGCGGACTGCAGAATGGAGGATAGCATGACAGCAGAAAAAATCAAAGAGATCGTTTCACAGATGACGCTGGAGGAAAAGGCATCTATGTGTTCGGGTGCGGATTTCTGGCACACCGAGGCAGTGGAGCGGTTGGGGATTCCCGCCAGCATGGTGTCGGACGGACCGCACGGTCTGCGCAAGCAGGATCAGGAGGGCGACCACTTGGGGGTCAACGACAGTATCAAGGCGGTATGTTTTCCGGCAGGCTGCGGTACGGCGGCTTCTTTTAACAGGGAGCTGATCCGGCAGATGGGGGAGACTTTGGGAGAAGAGTGT
The DNA here is from genome assembly GCA_947073545.1 of uncultured bacterium. Lineage (GTDB taxonomy): Bacteria > Bacillota > Clostridia > Lachnospirales > Lachnospiraceae > UBA3282. The sequence continues at coordinate 40,684 of CAMTMP010000007.1, read as the reverse complement.
CAGGCGGAGGGAGTGAGCGTGATTCTCGGCCCGGCGGTGAACATTAAGAGATCCCCTCTTTGCGGGCGTAATTTTGAATACTATTCCGAAGACCCGTTTGTGGCGAGCGAGATGGCGGGTGCGCTGATCCACGGTGTGCAGAGCAAAAATGTAGGCACGAGCATCAAGCATTTTCTGGGGAACAACCAGGAGACGAGAAGAATGACATCCGATTCCCAAATCGGCCCAAGATCCCTTCATGAGATTTATCTGGCGGCCTTTGAGGGTGCGATAAAGAAGGAGAAACCGTGGACGGTGATGTGCTCCTACAATAAAATTAACGGCACGTATGCCGCGGAAAATCACAAATACCTGACGGAAGTGCTTCGTGACGAGTGGGGGTTTGAAGGGTATGTGATGAGCGACTGGGGCGCGGTCAACAGCCGCGTGAAGGATCTGCAGGCAGGGCTGGATCTGGAGATGCCTTCCTCGAACGGATTTAACGACAGGCTGATCGTGGGCGCGGTGCAGAGCGGTGAGCTTCCCGAAAAAGTGCTGGATGCCGCGATTTCCCGTATTTTAAATATTGTTTTCCGGTATGAGGAAAACAGGGATAAAAATGCGGTGTTTGACAGAGACAAAGATCACGAGATGGCGCGAAAGGTGGCGCAGGAGACGATTGTCCTTCTGAAAAACGAGGGCGTGCTGCCTTTGTCGGAGCAGGATGAGATCGCCTTTATCGGGAAGTACGCAAAGACGCCCCGTTATCAGGGCGGCGGCAGCTCCCACATCAACAGTCACAAAGTTACCTCGGCGTTAGACGCGGTCGAAGGTATGACGAACGTGACATATGCGCAGGGCTTTGATGACAAAGAGGATAAAACGGATGAAAAACTTTTGGCGGAGGCTGTTGAGGCGGCGAAAAAGGCTAAGGCTGCGGTCATTTTTGCGGGACTTCCGGACGCCTTTGAGTCGGAGGGCTTTGACAGAAAGCATATGCGGATGCCGAATTGCCAGAATGAGCTGATTTCCAAGGTGGCGGCGGTGCAGCCGAATACGATTGTGGTGCTGCACAACGGTTCTCCCGTGGAGATGCCGTGGGTGAACGAGGTGAAGGGCATTGTGGAGGCGTATCTTAGCGGGCAGGCAGTAGGCGGTGCAGTCTGCGATATTCTGTTCGGAAAGGTGAATCCCAGCGCGAAACTGCCGGAGAGTTTCCCGTTAAAGCTGGAGGATAATCCGTCCTATCTTTTCTACTTGGGAGAAAAGGATAAGGTGGAGTACCGGGAGGGCATTTTTGTGGGATACCGCTATTATGATTCCAAGAAGATGGATGTGCTGTTCCCGTTCGGACATGGGCTTTCCTACACGACGTTTGCGTATTCCAATCTGGCTGTAGACAAGGAGCAGATGCGGGATACGGATGTTATGACGGTATCTGTGGACGTGACGAATACGGGCGATATGGCGGGCAAAGAAATTGTGCAGCTCTATGTGGCAGATCAGGAGAGCACGGTGATTCGCCCGGCGAAAGAGCTGAAAGGCTTTGAGAAAGTGGAGCTTGCTCCGGGGGAGACGAAGACAGTGACCTTCACGCTGGATAAGAGGGCGTTTGCCTACTACAGCGTGAAACTTCAGGATTGGCATGTGGAGACTGGCGCTTTCGATATTATGATCGGCAGATCTTCCAGGGACATCGTGCTGACAAAGGAGGTTACGGTGGAATCCACGGTAAAGATTCCTTTTGTGTATACAACGGACACGGCGATGGGAGATGTGCTTAAGGACCCGCGTGCCCGTGAAATTGTGGAGGAGCTTCTCAAGTTTGACATTTTTGGCGGGGCGCAGAACAAAGCGGAGAGTAGCGTGGCAAACGAGGCTATTACGGCGGAAATGAATGCGGCGATGGCGGAGTTTGCGCCTCTTCGGAGTGCGGTCAGCTTTGGCGGAAAAGTGAATATGGCGGATATACAGGAAATCGTAGATCGGCTGAATGCGCTGGAGGAAGGTTAAATCTTCCCTGGGCGTCGTCTGGCAGAAAGTGTGGAATAAACAAAGGGCGGGAACCGGCTCATGGGAGCCGTTTCCCGCCCTGTTTATCACTGTCTGTTTTCTGACAGATTTTTTATATCCTACTTATTTTTACAATGCAGCGCAGCCTCCACAAAGCCCTTAAAGAGCGGGTGTGGTCTGTTCGGGCGGGACTTCAACTCCGGGTGTGCCTGTGTCGCCACAAAGAAGGGGTGGCTTGACAGTTCGCACATTTCCACGATGCGCCCGTCGGGAGAAAGGCCGGAAAGCAGCATGCCTTTTTCGGTGAGAACCGCGCGGTAATCGTTGTTGACCTCGTAGCGGTGTCTGTGTCTTTCGTGAATGGTTTCTTCGTTGTACAGCGCATACGCCTTCGACGCCTTGTCCAAAACACAGGGATAGGAGCCGAGCCGCAGCGTGCCGCCGATATCTTCCACGCCGTTCTGGTCGGGCATCAGCGCGATGACAGGATGGGTCGTGGAGGGGTCCAGCTCAATGCTGTGAGCATCGTTGTAGCTGATCACATTTCTGGCAAACTCCACAATAGCTAACTGCATACCCAGACAAAGCCCGAGGAAAGGAACTTGATGTTCCCTTGCGTAAGTGATGGCTTCAATCTTGCCCTCGATGCCCCGGTCGCCGAAGCCGCCGGGCACCAGAATGCCGTCTACGCCGTGAAGGACGTCATCTACGTTGTCCCGGGTGACGGTCTCGGAATCCACCCACTTGATGTCGACTACGCAGCGGTGGGAAATACCGCCGTGTTTCAGGGCCTCCACCACGCTGATGTAAGCGTCGTGAAGCTGCGTGTATTTGCCGACAAGGGCAACTGTCACGGAATCGGTGGGCGTCCGCAGGGACTCCACCATTGCTTTCCAGTCGGTCAGATCCGGCTCCGGGCAGTCCAGTTTCAGACATTCACATGCGACCTGTGCCAGATGCTCCTTTTCCATGGCGAGGGGCGCCTCATACAGGTGCTCCACGTCCAGATTTTGTAAAACGCGGTTGTTCGGTACATTACAAAACAGCGCGATCTTGTCTTTTATGCCCTGATCGAGCGGTTGCTCACTGCGGCACACAATGATGTCGGGCTGGATACCCATACCCTGCAGGTCTTTGACACTTGCCTGCGTCGGCTTGGTCTTTAATTCCTGAGAAGCGCTTAAATAGGGAATCAGCGTCACATGAATCAGAATCGCGTTTTCCCGGCCAACCTCGTGCTGGAACTGGCGGATGGACTCTAAGAAAGGCTGGCTCTCGATATCACCCACCGTGCCGCCCACCTCGATGATGGCAATACGGGTTTCCTGATCTGTAAAGTTGCGATAAAATCTGCTTTTTATTTCGTTTGTTATGTGGGGGATTACCTGAACGGTGCCGCCGCCGTAATCGCCCCGACGCTCCTTCTGCAAAACGGACCAATAGACTTTACCTGTGGTCACGTTGGAATTTTTGTCCAGGTTTTCATCGATGAAACGCTCGTAATGACCCAGATCCAGATCTGTCTCCGTGCCGTCCTCGGTGACGAACACTTCGCCGTGCTGGATCGGATTCATGGTTCCCGGGTCGATATTGATATAGGGATCAAATTTCTGCATGGTTACCTTGTAGCCGCGCGCTTTTAAAAGCCTTCCCAGAGATGCCGCCGTGATGCCCTTGCCGAGACCTGAAACAACTCCTCCTGTGACGAATACATATTTTACTGCCATCTGTCTGTTCCTTTCTAAAATACGAAAAGGAACTGCTTAGTGCCTTCGCAGTTCCTTGCAAAATTCATTAAAACCGTCTTTGACGATGGAATTTTGCATTCTTTAATTATGTTCTTACGGTTTAAACAGTAAATGTTTTGACCTGTGTTGAATAGCTGCCGTCAAAAACAATACACTGTCCATTATACAATGAAAAGTCAGAAAAAATCTACTCCAAAGGTCAAAAAATGTAAAAAAATTTATAATTCTTTTACACATGTGTTCATAATTTCATAATTCACTCATTGATTTATGATTTTTACTGGCATATAATCTTAATTGAGGCAATGGGCAGTGTGCAGGCGGAAGATAAGTGAATGGGGAGCTTGCCGAGGCGCTTATCTGAATGGACGCATAGGACGAAGCCTGTTAGCGAGGAGGGCCGAAGGCTTTTCGAGCGTACTCGTTATATATTATATAATTTAGTAGAGAAACGGAAAAAGATGAAAGTGAGGATGCCTCATGGCAGATAACGTAAACCAATACGACAACGGCGGCGGCCCGGGTTCCGGCGGTCCGGGAAAGGGTGGCGGTCCGGGCGGAACCGGAGGCCCCGGAGGAAGCGGCAGTGACCCGCGAAAGCAGAGTCTTATTATGCTGGTGGTGGCGGCGCTGATCACTCTGCTTTGTGTCAGTGTCTTTATGAAGATGCTGACGGGAGCCACTAATCAGGAAATCTCTTACAATGAATTTGTGAAGATGGTGGAGGACGGAAAGGTAAAAAGCGTGCAGGTGGGTTCTGACCGCATTACGGTCTATCCGAAAGCGGAACAGAAGGATTCTGCGTTCCTCTATGCTTACGGTATGGGTGCGAGTACCTATTATACAGGTAAGATGGAGGATGATGACAAGCTGGCGGAACGGCTGTTGAAGCATAATGTGGAAATGAAGAAGGAAGTTTCCGACAGCTCCAGTGTGATTATGACGGTGCTTTTGTATTATATTCTCCCTGTGCTTTTGATGTGGGGACTGTTGAGTCTTCTGTTCCGGCGCATGGGTGGTAAAGGCGGGCCTATGGGCGTGGGCAAGAGCACGGCAAAGGCCTATGTACAGAAGGAGACGGGCATTACCTTTCAGGATGTGGCGGGAGAGGACGAGGCGAAGGAGTCTCTGGTTGAAGTGGTAGACTTCCTGCATAATCCGGGCAAATATTCCAAGATCGGCGCGAGACTTCCCAAGGGTGCGCTTCTTGTGGGTCCTCCCGGCACGGGTAAGACGCTTTTAGCAAAGGCTGTGGCGGGCGAGGCGCATGTGCCCTTCTTTTCCCTGTCCGGTTCAGACTTTATTGAACTGTATGTGGGCGTAGGCGCGTCGAGAGTGCGTGACCTTTTTAAGGAGGCGGAGAAGAACGCGCCCTGTATCGTGTTTATAGACGAGATCGACGCCATCGGCAGGAGCCGTGACTCCAAGTACGGCGGCGGCAACGAGGAGCGGGAGCAGACGCTCAACCAGCTTCTCTCCGAGATGGACGGTTTCGACGGAAAAAAGGGCATTATCATTCTGGCGGCCACCAACAGGCCGGAAATTCTGGATAAGGCGCTGCTTCGTCCGGGCCGTTTCGACAGGCGTATCATTGTAGATAAGCCGGATTTGAAGGGGCGCGTCGAGATTTTAAAGGTACATTCCAAGGATGTGCTGATGGACGATTCGGTGGATTTAAACGAGATCGCGCTGGCGACCTCGGGAGCGGTCGGCTCGGATCTGGCGAATATGATTAACGAGGCAGCGATCAATGCCGTGAAGCTGGGCAGAGAGTATGTGAGTCAGAAAGACCTCTTTGACGCGGTGGAACAGGTGCTTGTAGGCAAGGAAAAGAAAGACCGCGTGATGAGCAAAGAGGAGCGCAAGATCGTATCCTATCACGAGGTGGGTCATGCCCTTTTGAGCGCGCTGCAGAAAAATTCGGAGCCGGTGCAGAAGATTACCATTGTGCCCCGCACCATGGGCGCGCTTGGCTATGTCATGCATGTGCCGGAGGAGGAAAAGTATCTTGACACCGAGGCAGAGCTTCGCGACAGGCTTGTGAGTCTGCTTGGCGGACGCGCCGCGGAGGAGATTGTATTTGACACGGTTACCACGGGCGCGGCCAATGATATCGAGCAGGCGACGAGCATTGCGAGAAATATGATCACCCGGTTTGGCATGAGCAAGAAATTCGGGCTGATGGGTCTTGCCACGGTGGAAAGCCAATATCTGGACGGCAGAGCTTCTTTGACCTGCTCCGATGTGACGGCGGCGGACATTGACTCCGAGGTGATGAAGCTGCTTCATGAGAGTTATAAGAAGGCGAAAAAGCTCCTGAAAGAGAACCGGGAGATCATGGATAAGCTGGCGGCCCATCTGATCGAGAAAGAGACCATCACGGGCAAAGAGTTTATGAAGATTTACCGCAAGGAGAAGGGCATTCCGGAGCCGGAGGAAGAAGAAAGCAAGGAAACGAAGGAAGATAAGGCGCCGCACAAGGAGGAGCAGCCGCAGTATACGGCGAATCCGGCGCAGCAGGACGGCGCAAATTTTCAGGCACCGCCGATGGCAGGCACAGAGCAGCCACAGAGTGCGGGCTTTCAGGCAGCGCCGATGGCAGGCGCAGACCAGTCAAACGGTGCGCCGATGCAGGAACAGCCGCAGGCCGCGGATGAGAACGCGGTACAGGAAGGCGCGCAGCCGCAGAACCTGCAGTCGGCAGGCCCCCGGGGACTGTTTTCCCAAGCGCCGGATCCCGGACACACTTCCGATGAAAAGTAGAGCGGGTTTTCCGGACTGTATATAGTAAGATAGTTACTGGTCACGGAGTGAACAGCAGCGTAAGACAGAGACAAGGCATAGTCTGCGAAAGACTTTGCCTTGTTTTCTTTATCCGCCTCCTGTACAATAATGGGAGAAGAATGGTGAGGAACTGTGTATGTTTGATTTCGATGAGGAACTGAAAAAGCTGCCCAATTCTCCGGGCGTATATCTGATGCATGACGACAGCGATACGATTATCTACGTGGGAAAGGCCATAAACCTGCATAACCGCGTGCGCTCCTATTTCCGCAAGATCGTGGGCCGCGGGCCGCAGATTGACCGGATGGTGGAGCAGATTGCGCGGTTTGAGTATATTGTCACGGACTCGGAGCTGGAGGCGCTTGTTCTGGAGAATAATCTGATTAAAGAATACAGTCCGAAATACAACACGATGTTAAAGGATGACAAGACGTATCCTTATATCAAGGTGACGGTGGGGGAGGAATACCCGCGCATATTTATTTCCCGCGAAATGAAGAAGGATAAGTCGAGATATTTTGGGCCTTACACGAGCGCGGCGGCGGTGAAGGACACGATCGACCTGATGAATAAGCTGTATCAGTTAAAGACCTGTAACCGCAAACTGCCCCGGGATATCGGGCTGGAGCGCCCCTGCCTGAACTATCATATCAAACAGTGCGCCGCTCCCTGTCAGGGCTATATCAGCAAGGAGGAGTACCGGGCCAGAATCGATCAGGCGCTCGATTTTTTGAACGGAAATTATAAACCCATGCTCCGGGAACTGGAACAGAAAATGACGGAAGCGTCAGAAAAAATGGAGTTTGAGGAGGCGGCGGGATACCGGGACTTGTACAACAGCGTAAAGAGCGTGGCGCAGAAGCAGAAAATTACAGATTCGAACGGCGAGGACAAAGATATCATCGCGCTGGCGCTTGAGGAGCATGATGCCGTGGTGCAGGTGTTTTTTGTGCGCGACGGCAAGCTGATCGGCAGGGATCATTTTTATATGACTCATGTGGAGGACTGTGACAGCGCCCAGATTCTCCTTGATTTTGTGAAACAGTTTTATGCGGGAACGCCTTATATTCCGAAGGAGCTGATGCTGCAGGAGGAGATTGCGGACACGGAGATTCTGGAAAAATGGCTCAGCGCCAGAAAGGGCGGCCGGGTCTATATCCGTGTGCCGAAAAAGGGCGCGAAGGAAAAGCTGGTGGAGCTTGCGGCGCAGAACGCGAAACTGATCTTAAGCCAGGACAAGGAGCGCATCCGCAGGGAGGAAGGAAGGACGATCGGCGCCATGAAGGAGATTGCGGCGCTTCTTCATCTGGAGGACGTAAGCCGCATGGAAGCCTTTGACATTTCCAATATAAGCGGCTTCGCCAATGTGGGCTCCATGGTGGTTTTCGAGAAGGGAAAGGCGAAGCGCAGCGATTACCGCAAATTCCGAATCCAGTCCGTGTCGGGGCCGGATGACTATGCTTGCATGAAGGAAGTGCTGACCAGACGTTTTGTTCACGGCATGGAGGAGAAGGAGGAGCTGGACCGCAGGCAGATGGAGCACACCTTCGGAAGTTTTACCAAATTTCCGGATCTGCTTTTGATGGACGGCGGCAAGGGGCAGGTCAATATCGCCTTGCAGGTGCTTTCCGAGCTGCATTTGGATATTCCCGTATGCGGTATGGTGAAGGATGACAACCACCGCACAAGAGGGCTGTATTATCAGAATGTGGAGATTCCCATAGACACGCGCTCGGAAGGGTTTAAGCTGGTGACAAGGATTCAGGACGAGGCGCACCGCTTTGCCATTGAGTACCATCGATCACTGCGCTCTAAGGCACAGGTAAAATCGGCTCTCGACGAGATTCCCGGCGTAGGGCCGGCGAGGAGAAAGGCGTTGATGCGGCACTTCGGCTCCATCAATGAGATTAAGGAAGCATCGGTTGAAAAGCTCTGCGAGGTGCCCGAGATTCCGGAACATATCGGGAAGCAGATTTATGCGTATTTCCGGGCGGGAGGAGAGATAGACAAGCAAGAGTGAGCAACTATTATTAGTTGCATATTTGATTTTGAAATGATACACTATACTACAGAGAAACAACGATGAATAAAAGGAAAAATAAGCCGTATCCGAATGGTACAGGAAACGATATATATGGGAACAGGCTATCGAAAAACTGAGAAAGGATGTTCTTATGAGCGATTTGCTGTTTTATAAAAATTACAATGGAACCGTAGAGTACTCCAAAGAAGACGACTGCCTGTTCGGAAAGGTTGTCGGGATAAAATCGCAGCTTTCTTATGAGGGATACTCCGTTCGGGAATTAGAGCAGGATTTCAAAAAAGTAATTGATGAATATCTGGAGGATTGCAAAGAGCGTAACGTGGAGCCGGAGCAGCCGTACAAAGGAACATTCAATGTCAGGATCAGCCCGGAACTCCATAGAAATATTGCCATTTACGCAATTGAGCATGGAAAGAGTTTAAACGCAGTGGTAGAGGAGGCCATTGGAAACATATGCAGGCAGTAAGCAGGAGAAAATCCGCGCAATACAATAATAGAGGAGGGAGTTATGGCGAGCATCAATTTAAACAAAGTAATTGAAAAATTTAAGTGGGAGAATCTGACACCGGAAATCGACACCTCAAAGGTCAAGGTGACGCAGCCGGATATCAACAGACCGGCGCTGCAGTTGGCCGGGTACTTTGAGCATTTCGAGACGACGCGTCTACAGATCGTCGGCTTTGTGGAATACTCCTACATGAACGGTTTGGACGAGGAGAGGCAGCGGGAGATTTTTGAGAAACTGCTGAATAATCCCCTGCCGGGCATTTTGTTCTGCCGGGAGTTGTATCCGAATGAAATTTTCAGGGAGATTGCCGTAAAACATGGCGTGCCGCTTTTGATGAGCAAGAAGGCTACGTCGGCTTGTATGGCGGAAGTGATCCGCTGGCTGAACGTAAAACTTGCACCCTGTATTTCGGTGCATGGCGTACTGGTGGATGTTTACGGCGAGGGCGTTCTGATCACGGGTGAGAGCGGCATCGGTAAATCCGAGGCGGCGCTTGAGCTGATTAAGAGAGGGCACCGTCTGGTGACGGATGACGTGGTGGAGATCAGACGTGTCAGCGAGGATACCCTGATCGGTTCCGCGCCGGATATCACGAAACATTTTATTGAGCTAAGGGGTATCGGCATCGTGGATGTAAAGGCGCTGTTCGGGGCATCCAGCGTAAGGGATACCCAGAATATTGATCTGGTTATTCGTCTGGAAGACTGGGACAAAGATAAAGAGTACGATCGCCTTGGCCTTGAGGAGGAGTACACGGAGTATCTGGGAAACCGCGTGGTCTGCCACAGCATACCGATCAGACCGGGGCGTAATCTGGCGATTATCTGCGAGTCCGCTGCGGTTAACCACCGTCAGAAGAAGATGGGCTACAATGCGGCGCAGGAGCTGTACAAACGTGTGCAGAATTCCCTTGCACACGGCAGAGAAGATGAGGAGTAGTATAGAGAAGGAGAGAAAACATATGGCAAACTATATATTTGGGGTAGACGTGGGCGGCACCACTGTCAAAATGGGGTTATTTGACAAGGAAGGAAATGTCCTGGAAAAGTGGGAGATACCAACAAGGACGGAAAACCACGGAGAAAAAATTCTTCCCGATATTGCGGCGAGCATTAAAGAGAAAATGGAGCAGAAGTCCATTGCAAAGAAGGACGTGGAAGGCGTCGGCATCGGTACGCCGGGCCCTGTGGAGAAAAGCGGTATTGTGCATAAGGCCGTCAATCTGGGCTGGGCAGAACTGAATTTGAAAGAGGAACTTACCGCGCTGCTCGACGGGATGCGCGTGGAGGGCGGCAACGATGCGAATGTGGCGGCGCTGGGCGAAATGTGGAAGGGCGGCGGACAGGGATATAAGAATCTGGTAGCGGTCACTCTCGGCACAGGCGTTGGCGGCGGCATAATCATAAACGGCGAGATTATGACGGGTGCGACAGGCGCTGGCGGCGAGATCGGTCATATTCATGTGGAGGACAACGAGACGGAAGCCTGCGGCTGCGGCAACTTCGGCTGTCTGGAAGAGTATGCGTCAGCTACGGGCATTACCAGACTTGCGAACCGCGCGCTTCAGGCGAGCGATAAGGACAGCGTTCTGAGAAAGGGCGAGGTGTCTGCGAAAGCCGTGTTTGACGCGGTGAAGTCCGGCGATGAGCTGGCCATAGAGGTGGCAAAGCAGTTCGGCGAGTATCTGGGCAAGGGTCTGGGTATCATTGCAGGTATCATTAACCCGGAGATTTTCGTGATCGGCGGCGGCGTGTCCAAGGCGGGTGAGGTGCTGTTTGACTATATCAAACCTTCCTTTGAGCGAACCGCTTTCCACGGCTGCCAGAACGTGATTTTCGCGTTGGCGACTCTCGGCAATGATGCGGGCATCTACGGCGCGGCGAGACTGCTTTTGTGAAGCATTGAGCCATGCAGCCTTATCTGGGACAGACGGAAAAATGCTTGCATTCGGACGGATGTCTCGGCATAAGGTTATAGGGCGAAAGCCCGTAAATGAGTAAAACGGAGCTGCGAAGCAGCGGTTTTGCGAATGTGCATGGCAAAGCAGCTTTCGCGAATGGGTATAAGCTGTAAAGGATATATTATATAAATGAATAAAAAAGGTAACTGAGAAGGTACGGAGAGGTTACTGGAGCGGGAGTAAATTTTGAGTGCATCAATGTATGACTATATCAGGACGTTTGTACCGGAGGAGAGATTGCTGTTTCACGAGCCTATGAGCAGACATACCACTTTCCGGGTAGGCGGCGAGGCGGAATGCATGGCCGTTGTGGAGACAAAGGAGGAACTGACGCAGCTCGTCTCCTATTTGGGACGGATCGAGCAGGAATATTTTATTTTGGGAAACGGCAGCAATCTTCTGGTGGGAGATAAGGGCTATCGCGGCATTATCGTAAAGCTGGGGAAACGGCTTAGCGCGATTGGTGTGGAGAAAAATCATATTGCGGTGGGCGCGGGTGCGCTGCTTTCCAAGGTGGCGTATGCGGCAAAGGATGCGGGATTAAGCGGACTGGAATTCGCGGCGGGGATTCCCGGCAGCATCGGCGGCGCGATTGTGATGAACGCAGGTGCGTACGGCGGCGAAATGAAACAGGTTGTGAAGATGGTCCGCGTGATAAATAAGGAGGGAGAAATCCTGACGCTGGACAATGACACCATGGAGTTCGGCTACCGCACCAGCATTATCAGAGACAGACCCTTTATTGTGCTTGGGGCAGTGCTCAAACTGACGCCCGGCAATAAAGAAGAAATCACTGCCAAAATGGAAGAACTGATGACGCAGAGGAAGAGTAAACAGCCGCTGGAATATCCGAGCGCGGGCAGCACCTTTAAACGTCCGGAGGGGTATTACGCGGGAAAACTCATTATGGACGCAGGGCTTCGGGGCTACCGTATAGGTGGTGCGCAGGTGTCCGAGAAGCATTGCGGCTTTGTAATCAACAGGGGCGGTGCGTCTGCGGCAGATATCAGGGAAGTGATCGAGGAAGTGCGGGAGCGAGTAAAAGATCGCTTTCATGTCCGGCTGGAGCCTGAGGTTATTTTTCTGGGAGATTTTTGATTACAGTTCAGCCAGAGCGAAACTGACAGGCAAATCATGCTTGCATGAATTCGACAGGCAGTTGATGCTCTGAGGGAACATCCGTTATATGAGCAAAAGTGAGCAGTGAAGCTGCGGAGAGCGTCGAAGACGCGATTTTGCGGATGAGCGTGGCCGAACCGGGTTTTACGGAAGAGAGAGAGTTAACATGAGATTTGTAATTGTGACGGGGATGAGCGGTTCGGGCAAACGGACCGCCATGAAAATGCTGGAGGATCTGGGCTTTTACTGCGTGGATAATCTGCCGGTGGCGTTGATTGAAAAGTTTGTAGAGCTGATTACGACGCCCACAAGCGAGGTCAACAAGGTGGCGCTTGGGCTTGATGTACGGGCAGATCAGCCTTTTAGCGGCGTGCGCTGCATTCTGGATCAATTGAAGGAGAACGGTTATCTCTTTGAAATGCTTTTTCTGGAAGCGAGTGACGCCGTTCTCCTGAAACGGTATAAAGAGACAAGACGGATGCACCCGCTTTCTCCCGAAGGCAGGGTGGAAGAGGGAATCCACAGAGAGAGGGAAATCCTAAAGGAGATCCGGGAAAAGGCGGATTATATCATAGATACCTCTCACCTTCTGACGAGAGAACTCAAAGAAGAGATCGATGATATTTTTGTGAGGAATAAGGAATATAATTCACTGATCGTTACGATCCTGTCCTTCGGCTTTAAGAAAGGGATTCCGGCGGACGCCGATCTGGTCTTTGACGTGCGGTTCCTTCCAAATCCTTACTATATAGACGAGCTGAAATATAAGACAGGCAATGACAAAGAGGTGCAGGATTATGTCATGTCTTTTCCGGAAGCCGGCACTTTTTTGAAAAAGCTGACGGACATGCTGGACTTTCTGATTCCCAATTATATGAAAGAGGGCAAACACCAGCTTGTAATCGGCATCGGCTGTACCGGGGGCAAGCACAGAAGCGTGACGCTTGCCAATGCGCTTTACACAGAGTTCAAGGCTCACGATACTTACGGTGTGAAGCTGTATCATCGAGATGTAGATAAATAAGTAACAGCTTGGCATACGCCGGACGGTTACAAAATAGAGGATGAAATATGTCGTTTTCGGGAACGGTAAAAGAGGAGCTTGCGGCCCATGTAAGCTCTGCCAGACATTGCCAGCTCGCGGAGCTTGCGGCGCTGCTGCTGTATAATGGGGGCGTTTGCGACGATGGCGCGCATCTTTGTCTGGATACGGAAAATGAGGCAGTTGCGAGAAAATGCTTTACATTACTAAAAAAAACATTTAATATAGAAACTGTTATGCGGTGCAGAAGGCGGCTGATTCCCGACGATGAGGCGGAACGCCGGGTGACAGAGGCGTTAAATCTTGCAAGGGAAGAGGATGGAAAGATAGCATTAACCAAAACGGTCAATGCCCTTCTGATTAAAAATTCCTGTTGCGCGAGAGCATGGCTGCGCGGTGCTTTTTTGAGCGTCGGATCTATGAGCGATCCGAAAAAAAGCTATCATTTGGAGTTTGTCTGTGACGAGAAGGCGCAGGCGCTGCAAATTCAGGACGTGCTTTCGGAATTTCGGATTGAGGCAAGGATCATAGGACGCAAGAAGTATCAGGTGGTCTATCTGAAAGAGGGCACAGGCATTGTAGATCTTTTAAATGTAATGGGAGCACATGTGTCTCTGATGGATTTGGAAAACATGAGAATCCTGAAAGAGATGCGAAATTCAATCAACAGAAGGGTAAACTGCGAGACGGCCAACATATCCAAGACGGTGACGGCGGCGGGCAGGCAGATTGAAGACATTCTTCTGATCAGAGACAGGTATGGGTTTGAAAATTTACCGGATAATCTGCGGCAGATGGCGGAGATCCGGCTGGAATATCCGGACGCAGCGCTGAAAGAGCTGGGCGGGTATCTGGAACCGGTTGTGGGGAAATCAGGGGTGAATCACAGGTTACGCAGGCTGAGTGAAATTGCTGACAAAATTAGATCATAATAAGAGACGAGATGTCTCGAAAAGAAAAAGAGGAGGAAAATATTATGATTCAGAAGTCAATCCAGATCAAACTGGAGACGGGCCTTGAGGCGCGGCCGGTGGCGATGCTTGTTCAGGTGGCCAGTCAGTTTGAGAGCACTGTCTATCTTGGTTCCGACAACAAGAAGGTAAATGCGAAGAGTATCATGGGCATGATGAGCATGGGACTCGAGAGCGGGGCAGAGGTGACGGTTACTGCGGACGGAGTCGACGAGGAGACGGCTGTTGCGGAGATCGAGAAATTCCTGACCACCAGATAGGAATGGGTGTGACAGGGTTGACATTTGATAAGGCATAATGTGTGGGCTGTTCAGAATCCTGTGACGCGGTATGCGGGTGGGATTCTGGGCAGCTTTTTATTATGTCAGCAGGAAATCAAGCGCATTGAAACTAAAATCGGGAGGGAACCTATGGCGAAACAAATGCTTTTTGTCTATAACCCCAGAGCGGGCAAGGCGCAGATTAGAAGTAACCTTTTAGATATCATTGATATTTTTGTGAAAGCCGGCTATGAAGTGACGGCCTATCCAACCCAAGCGCCCGGCGACGCGGTCAAGGCCGTGCAGGAGAGGCGCGCCGGTTACGATATGGTGGTGTGCAGCGGCGGGGACGGCACGCTCGACGAAGTGGTGACGGGTATGATGAAATCGGAGGAGCGGCTTCCTGTGGGCTATGTTCCGGCGGGCAGTACCAACGATTTCGCCAATAGTCTGAAGATCCCAAAGAACATGCTGCTGGCGGCGGATGTGGTGGTAAACGGCAGGACTTTTGCCTGCGACGTGGGTAAATTTAACAACGGCATTTTCATTTATGTGGCGGCGTTCGGTATTTTTACGGATGTGTCCTACGGGACGCCTCAGGACACAAAGAATGTACTGGGACATGCCGCTTATCTGATAGAGGGCGTTAAGCGTCTGCCTGCCGTGCGGGCCTATCCGCTGAAAATTACATGCAACGACGAGGTGATCGAAGGAGAATTTCTCTACGGGATGGTCACCAATTCCCATTCGGTGGGCGGGTTCCGCGGCATTACAGGACAGAATGTGGCGCTGGATGACGGGGTTTTTGAGGTGACCCTGATCCGCAAGCCGACCAATCCTCTGGATATCAACAATATTATCCGCGCGCTTGTGGATAAGCGCGTAAAATCCGAACACATTTACACCTTTACGACCCGGAAGTTGAAGGTGGAGTCAGAAGACCCGGTGGCATGGACGCTGGACGGAGAGTTTGGCGGAGAGCATCAGGCGGTGGTGATTGAGAGCTGGCATCAGGCGCTTGCAATCAGGGTACCGCAGGAAATGGGCTGACGGTCTCAATGGGAGGATATCCGGGCGGTCGAAAGGTCTGGTAAAAGCTGTCCGCATCGCGGCGGAGTTGTTGACTTTCTGGGGACTGGCTGTTAAAATAAAGTTGGATTCCAGATGATGGAAAGTAATAAAAATTTTAATAGAAAGGAAGAAAATAGTATGGCATTAGTAACAACAACCGAAATGTTTAAGAAGGCTTATGACGGCGGTTATGCAGTCGGCGCTTTCAACGTAAACAACATGGAGATCGTTCAGGGAATTACCGAGGCTGCCGGTGAGCTGAACAGCCCTGTGATCCTGCAGGTTTCCAAGGGCGCACGCGCTTATGCGAACCACACCTATCTGGTGAAGCTGGTTGAGGCGGCTGTGGCAGAGAATCCGCAGATCCCGATCGCGCTTCACTTGGATCACGGCGATACTTTCGAGCTTTGTAAGTCCTGTATCGACGGCGGTTTTACCTCCGTTATGATCGACGCTTCCTCCAAGTCTTTCGAGGAGAACATCGCGCTGACCAAGCAGGTAGTTGAGTACGCGCATGACAAGGGCGTAGTGGTTGAGGCTGAGCTTGGTACGCTGGCAGGCGTTGAGGATGAGGTCGTTGTAGAGGCTGGTAAAGAGTCTTACACTCGTCCCGAGGAAGTGGAGGAGTTCGTAGATAAGACAGGCTGTGACTCCCTCGCTATCGCGATCGGTACTTCACACGGCGCATACAAGTTTACGGCTGCACAGTGCACGAGAAACGAGGAAGGCATTCTTGTTCCGCCTCCGCTTCGTTTTGACGTGCTCGAGGAGTGCATCAAGAGACTGCCCGGTTTCCCGATCGTGCTTCACGGTTCTTCTTCCGTTCCGCAGGAGTTTGTCAAGATGGTGAACCAATACGGCGGAAACATGCCCGATGCAGTAGGTATTCCCGAGGAGCAGCTTCGTAAGGCAGCAGAGCTTGCCGTATGTAAGATCAACATCGACTCTGATATCCGTCTGGCTATGACAGGTAACATTCGTCAGTACTTTGCGGAGCATCCGGATCACTTTGATCCCAGACAGTATTTGAAGCCCGCAAGACAGGCTGTGAAGGATATGGTAGCACACAAGATTAAGAACGTGCTTGGTTCCGACGGCAAGGCTTAAATTGTGTTTATGAGAATGTCGAAGGCATTCTAAAAGAATCAGAACTGCATATCAAAGTCCCGGCAAGCTATGAAAGCCTGCCGGGACTTTTGTGATAGTGGAGTTTTCCATAAATACTTATTTATACATTTCCTTCAACTCTGCCGCATGTGTATCCTCAATATCCGGAAAAGCGGAGAGCATCGGTTTCACGTCCTCTTTTTTCAGCACTCTTGCCACGTAATTTCTCGTGATCTTCATGACAATAGGGGACAGGCTTAAGACGCCGATCAGGTTGGGGATCGCCATCAGTCCGTTAAAGGTATCGGAGAGATCCCATGCCAGCCCCAGATTCATGGTCGCGCCCACATAAATCATCAGGACGAACACGATTTTGTAAGCGATCATGGACTTCGTGCCGAAGAGGTATTCCCATGCCTTAGAGCCGTAGTGGCTCCAGCCGAGTACCGTGGAGAAGGCGAACAGTAGGATCGCAATGGCGATAAACATGGGTCCTACGCTGCCGAATTTAGTGGCGAAGGCTTCGCCCACCAGTGCGGAACCCTCGGAAGAGCTTAACACTACGCCGGTTTCCAGATCGACCAGACCGGAGGAGAGCACCACAAACGCGGTCAGCGTGCAGACGATCATCGTGTCGGCAAACACCTCAAAGATACCCCACATACCCTGACGCACAGGTTCTTTCACGTTGGAGCTGGAATGTACCATGACGGAGGAGCCAAGTCCGGCCTCGTTGGAGAATACACCCCGCTTCATCCCCCATGTGACAGCCATTTTCACGCCGCTGCCGACAATACCGCCGCCCACCGCGCGCAGGCCGAATGCGCCTTTGAAAATGGCGGAGAAAATCGCGCCGCACTGGTCGATGTTCAAAAAGAAGAGAACCAGCGCGCCCAAGATATAGATAATAGCCATGAAGGGCACCAGTTTTTCCGTGACGGATGCAATGCGCTTCAGGCCGCCCACGATCACGAGCGCTGCGAGAATCACGAGTGCGATACCGGTTACATAGGTAGGAACGCCGAAGGCGGACTTCATGTTGCCGGATATAGAGTTGATCTGGCTCATGTTACCGATACCGAAAGAGGCCATGACACAGAAAACGGAGAACAGTACGGCCAGCACCGCACCGATTTTCTGAAAGCCTTTGTAGGAGCCAAGGCCGTCCTTTAAGTAGTACATCGCGCCGCCGCACCACTCGTCCCGCTCGTTTTTGCGGCGGTAGTAGATGCCCAGCACATTTTCGGAATAGTTGGTCATCATGCCGAAGAAAGCCACAATCCACATCCAGAAGATTGCCCCGGGGCCTCCGGAAATCAGCGCGCTGGCGACACCTACGATATTACCCGTGCCGATCGTAGCGGCCAGTGCGGTGCATAGGGACTGGAACTGGGAGATGGACTGGTCTTCCTTGTCCGTGTGCTTCGTAATATGTTTGTCGTGAAAAATACCGCCGATGGTATTTTTGAACCAGTGCTTGATGTGTGACAACTGGAAAAATTTGGTAAGGGCGGTCATCAGAATACCCGTACCGACGAGCAGCACCAGCATGGGAATGCCCCAGACGAAACTGTTGACGGCGCTGTTCACATTTGTAATCATTTCAACCATGACACATTTCCTCCTCTTACTTTTACACAAGTGTATCCAACTCTTATAAGGAAAAAAGGCGCAGACATCAAACAAAATGTCTACGTCGACAATTATGGAACACTTTCACATTATAAAGATTCTTACGGTATTCAAGTATACCATAAAACAAAATATATGACAAGGAAAAATTGTATACATGCATATACTCATGCGGCGATACTGTGACGAAAGGCAAATGCGGAAAAGCCCCAGAAAAGGGAGGATGCCAAGTAAGGTCTCCCCTACTTGGCATTTATTATGAAAAAGTTTTAATTAATCAGCTAACTTTGTGATCAGCTCGCTGTGTTGTATCTTATGGTCTTAGTATACGGTGCAGAAATGTCTGAATCATGATTATAAAATGAAATTTTTTAAAATTAATTATGAACATATTATGAACGGAGGCATGTCACTTGGAGAGGCGGATTACATTCCAACTCGTTTTCCCGAGGACAGCCGTGAGTACTCCACTGTCTGCTTTGGCGTTTCCGCCGGCTTTCGGTACAACGTTATCCGGGTTTGTTTCCGTATTGACGGCTTTCAGGTCGTCGTTTTGCATAACGATGTGTTCCAGCACCCGGTAGTCTGCATACTGACGCAGATCTATGGTTACCTCCATATCTTCCTCCAGATCTTTGTTAACCGCAAAGATAACAAGCTCCTCTTTTTCCGGATTCTCCACCACTACGCAGTCAAGATAGGGCGCCTCGCCGTACTGCTTCGCTTCATAGACGGGAGATTTCACAATCGTGTTTAAGACCGTACCATGACCAAGCGTAGCCGCGTGCATATAAGGATAAAAGATGGTCTGTCTCCATGCGCCGGTATCGGAGGTCA
The DNA here is from genome assembly GCA_947073545.1 of uncultured bacterium. Classification (GTDB taxonomy): domain Bacteria; phylum Bacillota; class Clostridia; order Lachnospirales; family Lachnospiraceae; genus UBA3282. Next base: position 21,609 of record CAMTMP010000007.1, on the reverse strand, counting down.
TGATCGGCGCGATCACGTTTACGAGCTGCGCAAGGCAGCCGATTTTCACGCGGTCCGCATGGCGCAGAATCGTAATAAGCATACTGCCCACTAACAGTGCGTCCTCAAAATTATAGATATCCTCGAGCTGGTGCGGCTTCTGTACCCACCTTTCAAGCTGCTTGTCCGCCTCCTCGGAGTGGAACCACACATTCCACTCATCCAGAGAAATGTGAATGTTCTTTTTGCCGTGATGCTTGCCTTTTACAAAATCGCAGATGGACACCACCGTCGAAATGAACTGATCCAGATCCACGCTGCTTGCAAGGAAGTTTGCGGAATCGTTATCTCTGTTTCCGTAGTACTGATGCATGGAAACATAATCAACCGTGTCGTAGCACTCGTCCAGTACGGTTGCTTCCCAATCGCCGAAGGTAGGCATATGGGAATTGGAACTGCCGCATGCCACCAGCTCGATAGAGGGATCTAAGATTTTCATGGCTTTTCCTGTCTCGTTGGCGATTCTCGCGTACTCCCCGGCTGTCTTATGTCCGGTCTGCCACGGACCGTCCATCTCGTTGCCCAGACACCATGTCTTAATGGCGTGGGGCTGTTCGTACCCATGGGATCTGCGCAGATCACTCATCAGCGTGCCGCCTTTAAAGTTACAGTACTCCAACAGCTCTTTCGCTTCGTACAGCCCTCTTGTTCCCAGATTGACAGCCATCATGATATCGCTTCCGGCTTTCTTTGACCAATCCGCGAACTCGTTGAGACCGAATTGGTTGGACTCCACGACCTGCCATGCAAGATCGACCTGCGCGGGTCGTTTGTCTTTCGGGCCGACGCCGTCCTCCCAGCGGTAGCCCGACACGAAGTTTCCGCCCGGATAGCGCACGATCGGCACATTGCACGCCTTTACCAGTTCCAGCGTATCCTTGCGGAATCCCTGCTCGTCCGCAAAAGGGCTTTCGGGCTGATAAATCCCCTCATAAACCGCCCGCCCCAGATGCTCAATAAACGATCCATAGATCCGTCTGTCAATCTCACTCACAATAAATTCTTTGTCGATGATTACCTGCGCTTTTTTCATGTTTGACCCTTCCCTTTCATTATTGATGAATATATTTCGTAGATTATTGTGCAAATAACATAATTATAAGCAGACCTTTGGAAAGCGTCAGTGCTTAATGAGGTTTTTTACGAATTTAGCACTGTTACGCTTGGAACGGAGCGCAAGCGTGTCTGCGTTGATTATGTTATTTGCGCAATCTCATAGCATAAATTTATTCTACTTAAAGAGTATGAAAATAACCATACCTTTTCTTGCGCCATATTTGACTTTTCTTACGATGTTCTACTAAAATAGAGAAAAGGAGGCTCCTCATGTTTCACACAGGTTACTGCGATTACAACCGGTTCAACCCGGACTGCGATATCATCAACCGACCCGATGGAAGCGGCGATTATCTCTTCCTCTATTTTATGGCGCCCATGAAAGTACAGCTTGGCGGCAGGACACAGATGGTGGAGGAAGGGGCATTCCTGCTGTATACGCCGGGAGAAGCGCAGATTTATCAGGCAGTCGGACAATTTAAAAACAGTTTCGTGCACTTCACCTGCGACGACGACGGGTTTCTTGCGGCGTACGATCTTCCCGCCAACAAGATAGTCTATCCGCCCTATCCCGACACCTTGAATGCCCTGTTCAAATCCGTCTATGTGGAGAGCGTGACAAAGCAGGATTATTATCAGGAGCAGACCGACAAACTGATGCATCAGCTTTTTATTCTTTTTTCCAGACAGCTTCACGCAATTCCGGAAGGAAGGGATTTTCAGGCGGACCTTTTTGAGGCGTTTAAGAAGGCGAGGATTGAGATTTTGACCCATATTGACAGGAAGTGGGACGCGGACAGCATGGCGTCGCTGACTAATCTGGGAACAAGCCAGTTTTACAGCTATTATAAAATGTTTTTTAACCGCTCACCCAAATCAGAACTGCTGGATGCCCGCATGGAGCGCTCTAAGTATCTGCTGCGGGTAGAGAAACTGCCGGTGGCACAGGCGGCCGCGCAGGCAGGTTTTGACAGCCTGCCCCACTTTACGCGCTATTTTAAGAAAGTTTGCGGGATGACGCCATCGGAATACAGATTGTAAAGGTAGTTCCCGCCCCTTCTTTGGATGCCGCCTCTATCCGCCCGGCATGTTCCAAAACAATCGTGCGGGCGATGGCGAGCCCCAGCCCTTGACCGCCCCTGTCGCTGCGGGTGGTGTAGGAGCGGTGGAAGATGTTAGGCAGCTCTTCTTCCGGGATGCCGCAGCCCGTGTCTGAAACGGCGATGTAGGCAGTACTTTCATCTGCCGTAAGGGAGAGGGTGATTCTGCCCTCCGGCGGCGTGAAGTCGGCGGCATTGTATATAAGATTTTCCAGCGCACGAAAGAGCTGTTCGCGGTTTGCCATGATATAGCAGGGGCGGGGCGTAATGTCCGCAAAAACATTCGGCCCGTAAAGCTCTATAATCGGACGGCAGCTGTGACAGAAATCTGCGAGGAAGGTATTGAGCAGCAAAAGTTCCATCTTGGCGGGGGAGCTTGTCCGGGAGGCAATCTCCTGAATGGATTTCAGGCGGTCGGATAAAATATTGCACTGCTCTTCTATATGAAGCATTCTTTCGTGGGTGGCTTCGTCCAGCATAATATCGTTTTGTCGTATGATCTGCGCCATGTTTGAGAGGGAGGTCAGAGGCGATTTCATATCATGTCCAAGCTCTGAGATCAACTGGCTCCTCTCCATGAGAAGTCTGCGCAGATGTTCCGTTTTGTCCGCCACTTCTTCCTGCAGACACAGATTCAGCCGCCTGTTTTCTGCGGTCATTTCCCGGCTTCGCTGTACCATCAGAAAGGCGAAGGCGATTACCATACAAAAGGAACCGTACTCTTCGGGATACGCGCCGATAAACGGTTCATAGTATCCGATGGAGAGGACACTGTAAATCAGGCAGACGCCGTTTGCGGCAGCGGCGGCGAGCACGATCTTAAAATATTGCAGTCCCATAAGGCCGCCATAGACCGACAGGCTGATCAGAAAGAGCGCCATAATAGCTTTGTACCATGAAATGAGCGGCCCGTACCATTGCACAAGTCCGGGAACTACAGGAAATACCAGCACAGGAGCGGCGACGACAACGACACAGGCTCCCAAAGCGAGCGCACGAAGCCCTTTTTTCAGGCGCCGGGAAACTGTGCCGACACCCGGTTTTGGCATAAGCAGCAGAAGAGCAATCTGCATGGAAAAGTAAATGCCGGATATAGCGGCTGTGTCCTCCACCGCATAGAGAGAGCGCACGAAAGGCACGCCGACAAGTCTTAGGAACGGATAGCAGATCCGCAGTGCAAAGGACAGACTTAACAAGCCAAAATAGAATGTAGACGTTCTGTCGCCGCCTTCTCTTCGCTCCCAGAGTACGATGCAGAACAGGGAGAGCGTGAGCGACGAGAAAAACAGCAGTCCATAGAGGAGCATCCGGGCGGCGACGAGGCGGCTGACACTGTCCGCATCCCCGATCACGGGCGCGTACCAGATGCCGCCGTAATAGTGGGAATAGTTGGCAGTCTGGATAATCAGTTCCGCCTCCCTGTCAAGAAAAAACGCATAAGTATTGTCTTTGATCAGGGGAGAATAACTGTCGGGGGACACATCGCCGGTTTCACCGAGACAAATTCCGTTCACAAAGACTCTGGCGGCGCACAGCGGCTCCGGCAGATAGAGAAGGACGCTTCCGCTTCCCTGCAGGCGCATACGCCATGTCGAGGTTCCGTAAGGGTTTTTGTCTTCATGGAACATGGCGAGGTTTGGATATTCGCCGGCCCATGTGTTGTAATAATTACGCGTGCCGGGTGAAAAGTCCGCCGGAGAAAGCAAGGCGTCCGGATAAAACGCCCATCCATCCACGAGGGCGCAGTATCCTTTTTCTGGAATCATGTAAATTTGGCCTTGTGCAGGGAGAGCCTTTGCTATATATTTATTATCATACTGTGTGACGGCAGACAATCCGGTCAGGCTTACTATTACGGCGCCTGCGATTACAAGAATGGTCTGCCATGCGGATTTTGTAAAAATATGTTGTTTCATAATATAAAATATATTCCTTCCAATATTATAGAAGAGTGAAAAGTAAAAGTTTCAATGACGATGGAGAAAATGATGAAGAGTAGGTATACTTTCCTGTTTATACTCGGCTTTGTAATTGTGAGTCTATTATACAGAGCCGATTTCATTGTCGCAATGGCCGCGCCGCAAAATGTGGAAGAAATATCCGATTCGGCGGCGGAGCAGAGCGATGAATCTGCCGTAGATCGGGAATCGGGAGAAGGCGGAGAGGCATCTGCCGATGCGGAACCGGAAGAAGGCGGAGAGGCATCTGCCGATGCGGAACCGGAAGAGGGCGGAGAGGTATCTGCCGATGCGGAGCCGGAAGAGGACGGAGAGGTATCTGCCGATGCGGAGCCGGAAGAGGACGGAGAGGTATCTGCCGATGCGGAGCCGGAAGAAGGCGGAGAGGTATCTGCCGATGCGGAGCCGGAAGAAGGCGGAGAGGCATCTGCCGATGCGGAGCCGGAAGAAGGCGATGAGGCATCTGTCGAACCGAAACCGGAAGAACCCGGCGGGTTCACGGCCGAACCAGTGGTGCAGACTTCGGAGTGCGCTGACAAGAAGGAACCGGAAGAAAGCGTGTCCACCGGACGAGAACTGACAGACTGGCTGGAATCGCACAAGAACACCGGGGGTACGGTTAAACTGGCTGACCACATCGTTCTGGAAGAGGCGTACGATTTTTATCCCAATGCGCCGCATATGCCTGCCATCACGGTTGATACGGAACGCTATACCATCACTGTGACAGGGACGGTTGGACTTTCGAGCGATAACAGGCTTGCCTTTTCGGGACGTCCGGATGGAAAAGGCATCTTCCATGTGAAGGAAAAAGGGCTTCTTTCCATGCAGGGTATTGCGGTGGAGAGCGAAACGGGCGCGCTGTGGCAGGAGGAGGGAGCCGGGCTGGTTGTTTCCGGCTGTCAGACCACGGGGAGCATCCATTATGCGAAGACGCCTTTCGTGATAGACCCGGATCCCGTCTGCGTTGTCGTGGAGAAGGGACAGACGGTTGATGATGTTCTGCCGGAATCTCTTCGCTGCAGAGTCAACCGGCAGGGAGAGGTAAGCTCCGAAGATTCGGTTCCTTTGGCGTGGAATTTGGAAGGCACAAAGAGGCAGCAGGAAGAGAGACTGCGCTTTCAGGCGCAAGGCTTCTTTCGAAAGGCGGTATCTGTGGAGCCGGTGCGGTGCACGGTTGTCTATAACGACTATCCGATGACCTTTAAGGAAGTGCGTGCGTCGATGTACAAAAACAGTTATATCTTCAAGGGCTTTTATTCGAAGCCGGAAGGGGAATCCCCGTATATCTTGAAATCGGAGTATTCCTTCGACGCGGAAAACTGGCTGGTATCCGATGAAAAGATGGTGGATGATACATCATACGCAGACTTTGTTATCGTTGCTGACGATGTGCAGCCCGACAGGGCCGCTTATCCTTATATATATATCCGCTTACGGTGTGAAAATAACGGAGCCGAATATTTTTCAAATATGTTGTGCTATGCGGCGGACAACTTGGACGAGGAGGAAGATATAGGGGGCAGCCGGGGCGGCGGCACTTCCATCACAAATCCGCCGGATGAGCCGCGGGAGGAGATCGACGGTACACCTTCGGAAGGGGAAAGGCCGGACCGCGATGAGGATTCGGACAAGGCCGATTCGGAGGAGGCAGCCGCGGGCCGGATGGAAAATGCGACGCCCTCTGAGGCAGGCGAGGCAGACGATAACGCAGGACAGGCGTTACATGGGGCGCAGACAGACGGGGATGCAAGACGGCAGTCCGGCGCGGAACATTCAAATATTAAGGTGGACCGGCTGTCCGGCACGAAAGCGGAGAACGCTAAAATAGAGCAGATGTCACAGGCCGGGTCCATGGAATCCGGTGAAGCCTCTGCGTTATATGGCCGGACGGATGCGGAAAGCACTGCCAAAAGTGATTTTGACGCTCCGGATCATGTGGAGGCTGTCGAGGCTATATCCGTATACGGAGAAAACGGCGCGGATCTCACGCAGACACAGCCCTTGTGTGCGGATAACCGCCGGATCGGTCATATGGTGATTGCGGCGGGGGTTGTTCTGTTGGCGGCGATTGCCGGAATGGGGGGCTTTTATGCGCGCACCCGTTATTTCCGATCCGGGACAAACAGATAACCTTTGTAGCGTTTGGTCTGGATATAGTCATGATCGGGGCAGATTGCATAGAGCTTTCTGCGGATGCGCCCCATAATAACCTGCAGGGATTTTTGGCCCTTGTTGATCGGGGCTTTCCATACCGAATCGTAAATTTGTTCCGGCGTAAAGATTTGGTTAGGATGTCTGGCAAGGAAATACAACACATCAAATTCGTAAGAAGAAAAATCTACGGAATGTGTTTCATAAATGGCGCTGCAGGAGGAAGGGCAGATGGAGAGCGGGCCGTAAGTGAGCGTTTTGGGCGGCTCGGCGGCTCTTCCGGAGCGGATGCGCGCCTGTACTCGCAGCTCCAGCTCTTTTAAACTGTAAGGCTTACACACATAGTCGTCCCCGCCGATGGACAGTCCGCGGACCCGGTTTTCCTCCTCGGTATAGCCGGAGAGAAAAACAATGGGAAGGCCTGTCTTTGCGCGTATTTTTTCGCATAGCGCGAAGCCGCTCATGTCGGGTAGATCGACGTCCAAAATCACGCAGTCCAGCGCATTGGATAAAATGATCTTTTCCGCGTTTTCTGCGGTATACGCGCAGACCACATCATATCCTTTTGAGTCAAAATACGTCTTGTTATCGTTCACAATTGTCGGATCATCATCGACCAGAAGAATGGTATACATATCAGACCTCACCTTCGCACAGTCTACAAATTTTATACAGCTGCAAATTTTGGTTTACAGATCAGTATAACATAAAAAGGAGAAAAAATTGTCTGAAAAATTTTCCCTGCTACAAAATTGTGCAAAATATTCTTAAAATTTAAAAAAATGTTGAAAATGTTTGTAAACTTTATTATAATAGCCTAAGACGGTAGTAATGAAATGTTACACAGAATATTACTGCCGATTAAAAATGCTCGAACTGAGCGAAACAGGGAGGAAAAAGAATGAAGAGAAAAATTGCGGTATTGATGGTTGCTACAATGACAGCAGCCAGCCTGGCGGCTTGTGGCGGCGCAGGAGAGACGGCGACGACAGCACCCGCGGCAGAGGAAGCGCCCGCGGCTGAGGAGGCACCTGCAGAGGAGGAAGCACCTGCAGAGGAGGAGGCACCCGCGGCAGAGGAAGCGCCTGCAGCGGCAGTGGACGGCACCGTTTCCGTATTCTACTACACATACGGTGATACTTATATCTCCAGTGTACGTTCCGCGCTTGACGCAGCTTTTGACAGTGCAGGCGTTGCATATCAGGACTACGACAGCAACAACAGCCAGACGACCCAGACAGAGCAGATTGACACTGCAATCGCTCAGGGTACATCCCTTCTGGTAGTAAACCAGGTAGATACGGGTTCTGACGATACGACCAAGAACATCATCGAGAAGGCAACCACAGCAGGCATTCCGGTTGTATTCTTTAACCGCTCCGTAAGCGAGGAAGTGGTAACCGCATATGACAAGGCTGTATTCGTAGGTACCGATTACGAGATGGCTGGCCATATGCAGGGTGAACTGATCGGTCAGTATTTGGTTGACAATTATGATGCAGTTGATTTGAATGGCGACGGTGTGATTTCCTACGTTATGTTCAAGGGTCAGGAAGGTAATGCGGAAGCTGACGCACGTACTCAGTACGGTGTAGAAGATGCGAATAAGGTTTTGGCAGATGCAGGCAAAGAGGCACTTTCCTTCTATGACAGCAACAACAGCAACAAGTATCTGGTAGACCAGGGTGGCGCATGGTCCGCAGCAGCGGCTACTGATTATCTGCAGACAGCCCTGTCTCAGTACAGCGAAGCAAACAACAACATGATCGAGCTTGTTATCGCAAACAATGATGAAATGGCAATCGGCGCGATCACGGCATTACAGAATGCCGGCTACAACAAGGAAGACGGCAGCGCTACGGTTATTCCTGTATTCGGCGTAGATGCTACAGACGCAGCGAAAGACGCAATCAACAAGGGAACCATGATCGGTACGATCAAGCAGGATGCAGAAGGTATGGCTAATACCATCTCTCAGATTTCCCAGAACTTTATGGGCGGTGCAGACAAGTTCGCAGAAGTGGATTCCGCAAACGTTGTTGGAACATGGCGTGTAAATATTCCTTACGCAACATACACAGGTGAATAAGGGATAGAATCTTCCAAAAAGTCAAAAATTTTGTGGACGTGCGCAGTATGTGTCCACTGAAAAAGAGTCCGGCTTGCCGGACTCTTTTATCACATAAAACAACTTTAAAATGGGGGTGAGATGATTTGGAGAAACAGATAACGTCGTCTGACAGCAAAAATGTGCTCCTGAAGATGGAAGGTATCTGCAAAGATTTTCCGGGCGTAAAAGCGCTTGACAACGTATCTTTAACCGTGAGGGCAGGGACAGTTCATGCGCTGATGGGAGAAAACGGAGCCGGGAAATCGACGCTGATGAAGTGTTTGTTTGGGGTATACAACAAAGACAGCGGGCACATTTATCTGGAAGGGAAGGAAATTAATTTCAAAACGTCCAAAGAGGCTTTGGAAAATGGCGTTGCTATGGTGCATCAGGAGCTGAATCAGGCGTTGAAACGCAACGTGATGGACAATATGTGGCTTGGGCGGTTTCCCAAAATTTCGAAGTGGTGTCCGCTGACGAGTGAGAAGAAGATGTATGATGCCACAAAGGAAGTGTTTGAGGAACTGGAAGTCAATGTGGACCCAAAAACGGTCATGAGCAGGATGCCCGTATCGCAGCGGCAGATGGTGGAGATTGCCAAGGCAGTATCTTTCCATTCCAAAGTCATTGTATTTGATGAGCCTACGTCTTCCCTGACAGAGGAAGAAGTAGAGCATCTGTTCCGCATTATCAATATGCTTCGGGATCGTGGATGCGGAATTATCTATATTTCACATAAGATGGAAGAAATTCTGCGGATATCCGATGACGTAACGATCATGCGTGACGGTCAGTGGGTAGCGACACGCCCGGCCAAGGAGCTGACGATGAATGAAATCATCCGTCTGATGGTGGGACGTGAACTGACGAACCGTTATCCGGTGAAAGATAATAAGGTGGGAGACACCATTTTGCAGGTGAAAAACCTGACGGCGCAGTATTCCCAGCTAAGGGATGTTTCCTTTGAGGCGAAAGCGGGAGAAGTGCTTGGGGTGGCCGGACTTGACGGCTCCGGACGGACGGAACTTTTGGAAAATATTTTCGGAATTGCCACTCGAAAAGAGGGAGAAATCTATCTGCACGGCAAACAGGTAATGAACCGGAATGCCAGAGAGTCGCTGGCGAATAAATTTGCCATGCTGACAGAGGAACGCCGTGCTACGGGTATTTTCGGGATTCTCGATATACAGGCGAACACAACGATATCCAGTCTGCCTAAATATAAGAAGGGACTGCTTCTCAATGATAAGCTGTTGAGTGAGTCGACGGAGTGGGGAATCAAGGCCATGAGAACGAAGACGCCCACTCAGAAGACACAGATCCGGTCATTGTCCGGCGGTAACCAGCAGAAGGTGATTCTGGCAAGATGGCTTTTGACAGAGCCTGAGGTACTGCTTTTGGACGAACCTACAAGAGGAATTGATGTGGGTGCTAAATATGAGATTTATCAGTTGATTCTTGATTTGGCAAAACAGGGGAAGACCGTGATAATGGTCTCTTCGGAGATGCCGGAGCTGTTAGGTGTGTGTGACCGTATTCTGGTAATGTCCGGCGGACGTTTATCGGGAGAGGTCAGCGCGCAGGAAACGTCACAGGAAGAAATCATGACACTGGCTGCGAAGTACGCGTAAGGAGGGAGATAGAGTGGCTGAGAATAAATTAAAAGCAAAGGGAGCGGCTTTCAATGAGCTTTCGTCAAAAGAAAAATCAAAAAAAGTAATTGACCTACTGTTAAATAATGCGATGTATATTATCATTGTATTGGCAGTTATTTACATATCCATCAAAGTACCTGCATTTATTAAGCTTCCTTCCATTGTAAACGTTATTTCGCTGACGGCGGCAAAGCTGCCGATCGCGCTTGGGATAGGCGGCTGTATTGTACTTACGGGTACAGATATTTCTGCAGGGCGTGTAGTCGGTCTGACGGCATGTATCTCCGCCTCCCTGCTTACAACTACCTTTAAGGTATTTCCGAACATGACCAGCGCACCCCCGATCATTGTGGTGCTGCTTCTGGTTCTCGTAGTGGGCGGTCTGGTAGGTCTGGTGAATGGTTTCAGCGTAGCCAAGTTCAAACTGCACCCCTTTATCGTTACATTGTCCACGCAGCTTATCGTGTACGGTATTATCCTGATGTATCTGATGAACGGAACCAACAACGGCCAGACACTGAGCGGCCTGACAGAAGGGTACCGTTCCCTGATTACAGGAACCTTGTTCAGCATCCCTACCGCGACAGGCAGTGTGGCAGTGCCTAAGTATGTTCTTTACAGCATTATTCTTGTTGTTGTTATGTGGGTAATTTGGAACAAGACCACCTTTGGTAAGAATATGTTTGCGGTTGGTTCCAACGAGGAAGCGGCAAACGTATCCGGTGTCAATGTATCAAAGACCATCATGATGGTTTTCGTACTGGCTGGCATGATGTATGCGGTTACCGGTTTTCTGGATGGCGCGCGTATCGCGTCGGCAAATGCGAATACAGGTTTGAATTACGAGTGTGACGCGATTGCTGCCTGCGTTATCGGTGGTGTATCTTTCGTCGGTGGTATCGGACGTATCAGCGGTATCGTGGTGGGCGTTCTGCTTCTCCAGATTATCTTCGCAGGATTGAATTTCCTGGCGGTTGACGCTAACATGCTGTACATCATCAAGGGTCTGATCATTCTGATCGCCTGTGCGATTGACATGAGAAAATATCTGGTGAAGAAATAAAGCATGAGAGGTCAGGGTGCTGCAGCTCAAATGCGAAACGCTTATAGCGGGGAGATAAATATATTTTATCTCCCCCTTCGTATTATGCGGCGGATTGCGAGAGAAAGCAGGACGGACGAAGGGGATAAGGTTGAATAAATTCTGCTCGCGTCCTCAGCACAAAGCGGTTCGGAATGGAGGAAAAGATGGACGAATTTAAACAGGAAACAGAGCAGCGTGGGACGCCGCCGTTGAGAGGGCTTTACAGTAAAGTGAACATTTCGGTCAGGACGCTAAACATTATTATTGTCGTTCTGGTCATTCTGCTGATCGGGTGTATGGCTTTCGGCATAAAGAAAGGGGGCTTCCGTGTCACCTTTGATACGCAGGGCGGAACTGCCGTGGAGATGCAGACAAGGATGTACGGAGAACTGCTGGAGGCGCCGGAGGCGCCGACACGAGAGGGATTTGTGTTTGAAGGATGGTTTTTGGATCCCGGAGCGACAATGCCGTGGAACATGGAAGAAGATGCGGTGACAGAGTCTATGACGCTGTATGCGGGATGGCAGAATAAATGATCATTACAGAGCAAAGACAGTGATTTAGGAAAACAAGGGCCGGACGGCTCTTTTCACTTCGAAATTGCCCTCGAAGATAAACGTCAGGTAACAATCGCCCGATAACCCTTTTTTCAACAAAAAAATAATGTAGAATAATGCTATAGTAACTGGAAATCTGCCGAAATCAGGTCGTGCAGGGAAAGAGGAATTGACATGTTAGGTGGTTCCGTGTACATAGCATTTATTCGGTTTGCAATCAGCCTTGCGGGGACGATTGTGATGTTTTCTCTGCTTGCCGAGTCTCGGTTTGGCAGGAAGAAGACGGTGGTCTGCTATAGCTGTTTTTCCGCGGTACTCATTATTTTGGCATGCGTGTGGTATGCTGTGGACTGGGAAAGCTGTACGCGGATGGTGGCCTTTGTCATGTATCTTTGCTTTTCCTTTTTTGCCGTTTTCATGAGCAGGGATTCCGTGTATCTGTCCATATATAAACTGGTGCTGGTATTTTATCTGCTCGCTGTATTTCTGGTCGGGGCGCTGGAAATCTCCATTCTGTTTTTTGACCGCAGTGTATGGGCGGATATCATTGCCCGCATTGGGCTGATCGGAGTAATTGTCTTCCTGCTCAGCAAGTATGTCAGGAAGACGTTGAAAGATTTTGGCGATTATGTGGAGAGTGAGGCGGATAAGTTCAGCATTGCCGTGATGATAATATGTATTCTCCTTGGCATCGGTTACATTTTAAACCCGAGTCTGAACAAGGAAATGACGTTTCACAGAATTTACCAGATCCTGATGAACTTTTTCCTGACGGGAACACTGCAATTTCTTATTTTCCGCTTTTATCTGCATGTCGGAAAGGAAAAAGAGTACGAGAGGGAGAATCAGCTGATCCAAATGAACTACAGACTCTTGGAGCGGCAGTTGGAAATTCTGGAAGAGTCGGTGGAGTCCGGTAAACGGCTCCGTCATGACATCAGACACCACAATGCGGTCATTGCGGAGTGCGCGCGCAGGGGGCAGACGGAAGAGGTTCTGCGGTATCTGCAGGAGTACGATCGGGAAATGGACCGTGGGACGCAGCAGGTGATCTGTGCGAATACGGCGGTCAACAACATGCTCTGCGCTTACACGAGAAAGGCGGAGAGAGAGCAGATTAAGGTGAAGCTGGATGTGGAGCTTGGAAAGAATCCGGAAATACCGGACATCGATCTGGTGGCAATACTCGCCAATGCGTATGAAAATGCCATTTACGCCTGTATAGAGGTGAAAAAGAGGTTGGTGGAACAGGAATGCTTTATCGATCTGATGCTGAAGCGGAAAAAGAATAAACTGATTATTTCCTGCAGCAATACATGCCGCAAGGAGACAGCGTTAAAGAACGGAAAGTCCAAAGGCGAATTTAAGGGAGGCGTGGGCATTTCCAGTATCATCAGGACGGTGAAAAAGTACAATGGGGAATATGACTTCCAAAACGACAACGGCGTGTTTGTGCTCAGACTTATCTTAAGTATGCAGAAATAATGAAACAAAATTTCCCAGCCAGACAGTTAGGAATTAATGAAACCAAATAGAAAAAAGCCGGCGATCCCGGGATGGGATCACTGGCTTTTGCATACAAATTTTAAAATATGTCATTGCCCTTCGGGCAAGCCCACTCATTTCTATAGTGGATAACTGCTCACAGCTTCTCCGGCTCCGGATAATCCACGCCGAAAGTATCGACGGTAACCGTCTGCATGACCTGATCTTCTAACGGCCTGTCTTCATAATCGGTGGCTGTCTCAGCTATCTTATTCACGTTTTCCAACCCCTCGATCACCTTTCCAAACGCCGCATAGGCACCGTCTAAGTGCGGGCTTGTCTTGTGCATGATGAAAAACTGGCTGCCTGCGGAGTCGGGCTGCATACTTCTCGCCATGGAGAGAACGCCCTCTGTATGCCTCAAGTCATTATCAAAGCCGTTCTGCCTGAACTCTCCCTTGATCGAGTAGCCTGGGCCGCCCATGCCTGTGCCTTCCGGGTCGCCGCCCTGAATCATAAAGCCTTTGATTACCCGGTGGAAGATCAGACCGTCATAAAAATTTTTCTTAATCAGGCTGATAAAGTTGTTGACGGAAATGGGGGCGGTTTCGGGGTACAATTCCGCCCTGATGATGTCGCCGCTTGCCATAGTGAAAGTTACGATTGGATTTTGTGCCATATAAAAATTCCTTTCCTCTTTGTTGATTTAATAGTAAACTAAAATTCTACTACATCATAATACCATAGAAATGCAGACAAATCAAAAGTTTCTATAGGCGGGAGGGAGACGGAAGGGGCGGTCTTATGTTAAAAAAAATATGTGATCCATCATGGAAACAGCCTTTATATGTCACAGACCGGGCGGAGGTTTACGCCGCTTTGCGTAAGCAGGGCTGCTATGTGTTGCCCTGTCTTAACGAAAACAACCGTGGAGAATCTTTTCCAGGCGCGTTCTACGCGGTGGAAAATCCGGAGGAGATGGACAGGAAATCCTATGATCTGGCGTACCGGCGTCTTGCAGGGCTGCCTTGGGAGATTCTTGCCACAGAGCGCTTAATCGTTCGGGAGACAACGGTGGAGGATGTGGACAGCTTTTATCGGATATATGCGGAACCGTCGATTACCGAATATATGGAAAATCTTTTGGCGGACAGAGACGAGGAGATTGCTTACACAAAAGATTATATAGAGAAGGTATATGCCTTTTACGGTTACGGTATGTGGACGGTACTGGAAAAGGAGAGTGGAGAGGTGGTTGGCAGGGCCGGTATTACATGGCGGGAAGGGTATCAACTGCCTGAGCTTGGGTTCGTGTTCGGCGTGCCGTGGCAGGGACGGGGGTATGCATGGGAGGTGTGTCGTGCGATTCTTGTCTATGCCCGGGAAGAACTTTTGATGAAAAGGGTGCAGACCCTTGTGCGGCCGGGAAACGAGAGGTCATTGAGACTGTGTGAAAAGCTGGGATTTGTAGCGGCAGGGGAGCCGGAGCAGATACCGGACGGAGAGAGATATCTTCTTCTGGTGAAGAAATTGTAACTGCAATTTGATTTTCATAAAAAGTCAGTATTGACGAAAGCATTTGGGAAGGGGTAAACTGTTTTGAGTGTCCGCAAAGCGTATCGTAGAAAGCCCGCGGGCTTAAAACGTATGGTTACGGAATGGAGATGTTTATGAAGAAACCAATAATAAATTTAAAAGCCCGCAATTCCATGCTCCTGCTCCTTACCGCCCTCGTGTGGGGTGTGGCTTTCGTGGCGCAGAGGCAGGGCGGCGCGTCGGCCGGCCCCTACACTTTTAACTGCATCCGCTCCTTTTTGGGCGGGATAGTGCTCCTGCCGGTGATTCCTTTTCTGGACAGATACACGGCGGGTAAGAAACCGCAGTCGGCGCAGGACAGACGCAGATTGTCGCTTGGCGGCGCCCTATGCGGGCTGGTGCTGTTTGTGGCAAGCACCTTTCAGCAGATGGGCATGTATTACGGCACCACGGCTGGTAAGGCCGGATTCCTGACGGCATGTTATATTCTTCTGGTGCCGGTGCTTGGTATTTTTTTCAGAAAAAAATGCGGCTGGAATGTCTGGATCGGTATTCTGGTGGCCGTGGTGGGACTTTATTTTCTCTGCCTGACAGACGGATTTTCCTTTCAGTTCAGTGATGTGCTGGTGCTTCTGTGCGCGGTCTGTTTTTCCGTACATATTATGGTGATAGACCATTTCTCCCCGCTGGTGGACGGGGTACGCATGGCGTGTATCCAGTTTTTTGTGTGTGGCGCGTGGGGGATGTTTCCGATGATTGCTGTGGAGATGCGCCAGATGGGTGCGGCGGCGTGGATGCAGTCTCTCGGGAGTATTGATGTGTGGATTCCGCTGTTATATGCGGGTGTCATGTCCTGCGGTGTGGGCTATACGCTGCAGATCGTGGGACAGAACGGGATCAATCCGGCCATCGCGTCCCTGCTGATGAGTCTGGAATCGGTTTTCTCCGTGCTGGCGGGCATGCTGATTCTGCACGAGACCATGACCGGCCGGGAAATTCTGGGGTGCGTGCTGGTGTTTACTGCGGTGATTTTTGCGCAGATGCAATTCGGGAAACAGCAGGCGGAATCATGAAATGAGACGGGCTTTACACTTTTTTGGCCATCTATTATAATGAAAGTGTATCACATAAAAATCATCATTAAAAAGGACGGTGAAAGGATGGTACAGGAGATGACAGAGAAGGAATTAATTACAGTAACTATTGATAATTATATGAATCTACAGCGTATTAAGCAGGCGAATGGAGACACAGTCAATAAGGAACTGGACTATCAGTTGAGGGGGCTTGTAGCCAAGCTGTCCAGTCTTGGTGTCAATATTGAGGATTTAACACTGTAGAAAATAGATCTGGAAAGGAAATCCTGGAAAGACGGACAGCAAATTCAAAGTAGTCTGAAGGAGTAAGCCTTCACGTCGTATACAAAAATACATTTATACACAAATACAAAAAAATGCTTGACATAGTAAACTGCCAGTGCTACAATCCAAGACATAAGAGCAAAGGCGCTTTGAGGAAACTCAAGGCGCCTTTACTTTTATGCGCTGCTACATGTCATGGCATCAAATTGTTTTGAAGAGGAGGAAAAATTATGGAAGAGATGATGGAGGTTTTAAACGGACAGATTTTCGGTGTCTGGTTTCTAATCGGCGCCGCGCTGGTGTTCTGGATGCAGGCCGGATTTGCGATGGTCGAGACGGGATTTACCAGAGCGAAGAATGCGGGAAACATCATTATGAAAAACTTGATGGATTTCTGTATCGGTACGGTAATGTTTATTCTGATCGGCTTCGGCCTTCTGCTCGGTGAGGATCTGGCCGGACTGATCGGCAGGCCCGGATTCGACATTTTCACGGCCTATGAGAGTTTTGACTGGTCGAACTTCGTATTCAATCTGGTGTTCTGCGCGACCACGGCGACAATTGTTTCCGGGGCGATGGCGGAGCGTACAAAATTTCTGAGCTACTGTATTTACTCCGGCGTGATATCCGCATTGATCTATCCGATTGAGGCGCACTGGATCTGGGGCGGCGGCTGGCTTTCGCAGATCGGGTTCCATGACTTTGCAGGTTCTTGTGCGATTCATATGGTAGGCGGCATTTCCGCGCTGGTAGGAGCGAAGATTTTGGGACCCCGTATCGGCAAATTCAATACGGATAAGAACGGCAGGGTTACTAAGGTAAATGCTTTCCCCGGACACAGCCTTCCCCTTGGCGCGCTTGGTGTGTTTATCCTCTGGCTTGGCTGGTACGGCTTTAACGGCGCGGCGGCGGTGAGCGTGGAACAGCTCGGCTCCATTTTTGTGACGACGACGATCGCGCCTGCGGTTGCAACAGTAGTGTGTATGGTATTTACATGGGTCAGGTACGGAAAGCCCGATGTCTCCATGTGCCTGAACGCGTCCCTTGCGGGTCTTGTGGCGATCACTGCGCCTTGCGATGTGACGGACGCTTTTGGAGCCATTGTAATCGGGGCGGTAGCAGGCCTGCTGGTGGTATTCGGGGTCTGGCTGCTGGATTATAAGCTGCGGATCGATGATCCCGTGGGCGCAGTGGCGGTACATATGATGAACGGTATCTGGGGAACTCTTGCAGTAGGCCTTTTTGCGACCAATAGTGCGCCGGGTTACTCTATAGCAGACGCTTCCGGCACGGAGCTTACGGGTCTGTTTTACGGCGGCGGCCTGAAACTGATGGGACTACAGCTGGTCGGTTTTGCTTCGGTGGCGGCGTGGACGCTTGTGACCATTACGATTGTATTTCTGGTGATTAAGGCGACAGTGGGTCTGCGCGCTTCTCAGGAGGAGGAAATCGTAGGTCTGGACACTGCGGAGCATGGGCTGGCTTCCGCATACTCCGGTTTCAGTATTATGGATGTGTCGGGAGCAATGGTTATGGATGTGAATGAAAATACAAGCCTCGGCGTGGAGGAGTACGATGCGGCATCCCAGATACAGAAGGATGCGGCGGTGAAGGTGGCGCAGGTACCGACGGCGTCGGCTACGGGTATCTATAAAGTGGCGATCATTGCGAAGCTGTCCAGATACGATAAGCTGCGCAAAGCCATGAACGATCTTGGTGTGACAGGCATGACAGTGACACAGGTGATGGGCTGCGGCATTCAGAAGGGCGCGGGTGAAAAATACAGGGGCGTGGAGATGGATGCTACCTTGCTGCCGAAAGTAAAAGTTGAAGTGGTTGTCAGCAAAATTCCTGTGGATACGGTGGTGGAAGCGGCTAAGAGAGCGTTGTATACGGGTCATATCGGAGACGGAAAGATTTTCGTCTACAACGTGGATAAGGTTGTAAAAATCCGCACCGGCGAGGAAGATTTCGACGCGCTGCAGGATGTGGAGTAGACCTGGCACTGATCAAAACCATCATGGATACAGAAGGTATTACAGGTGCGGTGAAGTAACGTAAGCACCGGGTCGTGTATTTCCTCAGGGCGAAAGCCCGGAAAATGAGTGAGGGGATGGCTGCGAGGCAGCGATTCCGTGCATGGCATGTTACTTAATTTTCAGATAATAAGGTGTCAAAAACATCCGGATATTTGTGGTGCTTTTGGCACCTTTGTTGTAAAATAACGAAGTAGGAAAGGAGAGTAGAATATGACGCAGTCTGATTATAACAAAGTGAAAGATCCGAAATTTTTTAAGGAGAATGTGCTCCCGGCACACGCCGCCGTTAATCTGTATGCCAATGAAAAGGAGGCGGCGCAGGAGAAAAGCAGCCTGAAACAGTCTCTGGACGGTATCTGGAAATTTTCTTATGCGGTGAATATCGCTTCGGCGGTGAAAGGGTTCGATCAGGAATCTTATGATTGCAGGCCGTGGGCGGACATCCGGGTACCGGCGCATATCCAGATGGAGGGGTATGATATCCCGCAGTATGCCAACACACAATACCCGTGGGACGGCAGGGAGGAAATCCTGCCGGGAGAAATTCCGGAGCGGTTTAATCCCGTGGCAAGCTATGTGAAATATTTTGAAGTTCCGGCGCACATGAAGGGAAAGGAAATCCGTATTGTGTTTGAGGGCGTGGAGAGCGGAATGGCGCTCTGGTGTAACGGCGCTTATGTAGGCTACAGCGAGGACAGCTTTACGCCTTCTGAATTTGAGCTCACCGCTTTTTTGAAGGATGGGGAAAACAAGCTGGCGGTTCAGGTTTATAAATGGACTTCCTCGAGCTGGTGTGAGGATCAGGATTTTTACCGCTTCTCCGGCATCTACCGGAGCGTGTACCTGTATGTGGTGCCTTCCGTGCATGTGGAGGATCTGACAGTGAAGACGGTCTTTGAGGACGATAGGTTTGAGAGGGCGAAGCTGTCTGTAAGCTGTAGGACAAAAGGAAACGGCGTATATAAATTCTGTTTAAAAGACGGCGCTGAGACATTGGTTGAAAAGGAGCAGAGGGTACAATCGGGAGCGGACAGTGCGTTTGTTTTTGAGGAAATAATCGGGAATCCTGTACTCTGGAGCGCGGAGAATCCGTATTTATATCAACTGGAGATCCGATGCTGCAAAGAGAACGGCGAGATGACAGAGTATGCGTCACAGCCGGTCGGCTTCCGCAAGTTCGAAATGAAAGACGGCAGAATGCGCTTGAACGGCAAGCGCATTGTATTTAAGGGAACGAACCGCCATGATTTCAGTTCCGTGTCGGGCAGACATGTCTCCTATGAAGAGCTGGTTAAGGACGTGGTGATCATGAAGCGCAGCAATATCAATGCCATCCGCACCTCCCATTATCCTGACGATGAGAGGCTTTACGAGCTGTGTGACCGTTACGGGCTGTATCTGATTGCGGAGAGCAATCTGGAATCCCACGGCACATGGGACGCCTATCTGAAAGGGAAAAAGGACATGTCCTATGTGGTGCCTGACGATAAGGCGGAGTGGAAGGAAATGATGTACGACCGCATCCGTTCCTGCTATCATCGGGACAAAAATCATCCGGCGGTGCTGATCTGGTCTGTGGGGAATGAATCCTACGGCGGCGAGACGATCTATGAGATGTCGGAGCTGTTCCGAAAGCTGGACGACACGAGGCTGGTGCACTACGAGGGCGTGTTCAACGACAGGCGGTACAACGATTCCTCCGATATGGAAAGCCGTATGTACGCGAAGGTGGCGGACATAGAGGAATATCTGGAGAACGGTGACGGAAAGCCCTTTATCTGCTGTGAATACACGCACGCTATGGGTAATTCCTGCGGCGCGATGTACAAATACACAGAGCTTGCGGATCGGGAAAACTCCGCTTATCAGGGCGGTTTTATCTGGGACTATATCGACCAGAGTATTTACAAAAAGAACCGCTTTGGAAAGTGGTTTCAGGCTTACGGCGGGGATTTCGGCGAGCGGCCGACAGACTATAATTTCAGCGGCAACGGTATTGTTTACGGCGGTGAGCGGGAAGCCTCGCCCAAGATGCAGGCGGTGAAATTTAACTATCAGAATATCGCCGTGACGGTGAAAAAAGAAGGCTTTGAGGTGTGGAATAAAAACCTCTTTGTTTCCACGGACAGTTTCCGGTGTGTGGCGGAGCTTTTGCGGAACGGGATCAGGATGGAACGCAGGGAGCTTGCGGGAATCTGTGTCGGGCCGGAGAGCAGAAGGGATTATTCCGCGCCGTTTGCCTTACCCGACGAGCCGGGCGAGTATGCGGTGACGGTATCATTCCTCTTAAAGGAGGATACGCTGTGGGCAGAAGCGGGTTATGAGGTGGCCTTTGGACAGGCGGTGATCGGAAAAGTGGACGGGTCTGCGGAGGAAAAGAAAAAACCGTTCACGGTCATTCGGGGCAATGATAACATCGGCGTGCGGGGTGAAAGTTTTGATATTCTGTTTGCGGAACCGGCGGGTGCATCGTCAGCCTTTGGGCTTGTGTCCTACCGGTATGCGGGCAAGGAGCTGATCGAGACAGTTCCCAGACCGAATTTCTGGCGCGCGCCCACGGACAATGATGAGGGCAATAACATGACGGGCAGACAGGGTCAGTGGAAGCTGGCAAGCCTTTATGCCACCGGCAAAGGAATGGGACGGAAGCTGGATGTGCCGGGGAGGGCTTTTGAGAATCCTGTTGTGAAAGAGGAGGCAGACCATGTCAGCGTGACCTATCTCTATAACCTGCAGACGACACCGGAGGCTTTCTGTCAGTTAAATTATAAGGTGTACGGGGACGGCGCCGTGCAGACTACCCTTACCTATGATCCGGTGGAAGGGCTGTCCGATATGCCGGAGTTTGGCGTACTGTTCAAATTGAACGCGGATTATGACCGTCTGGAGTGGTACGGCAACGGTCCTGAGGAGACCTACGCGGACAGGGAGCGGGGGGCGAAACTTGGTGTTTACCGCAACCGGGTGGCGGACAATATGGCGGCCTACCTTGTGCCGCAGGAATGCGGGAACAAGACAAAGGTGCGCTGGGCGAAGGTGACCGACATGCGGGGGCGCGGTATGCTCTTTAGCGGGGAAGATTTAAGTTTTTCGGCTCTGCCTTACACACCGCATGAGATTGAAAATGCAAGGCATCCTTACGAACTGCCGCCCGTGCATTACACGGTGGTGCGCGTGGCGAAGGGGCAGATGGGCGTCGGCGGCGACGATAGCTGGGGCGCACCGGTGCATCCGGAGTATCATCTGGATGTGAGCGGGAAGATGGAGTTTTGCTTTACGTTCCGGGGAATTTAAAATGGGATAATTGCGCAGACCCGCATATGGAAGTTTGCTGTTTCAAAACATGCGGGCCGCGCGTCGGGCAGGGAGAAAATCTTTCCTGCCCAATTTTCATTATATAGTGTCTGCTGATTAATTCTACAACGCTTGATTTTACTGATTTGTGCCCCGATATCTGATATAATATCTACAAAGG